>CAZTSQ010000033.1:0-24298 GCA_964615915.1 uncultured Sangeribacter sp. | reverse complement strand
CCTCCTAAAAATGGTTAAGGGATAGGTTTATTGGAAAATTTTTCGTAACTTTGCAGACGTGACAATCTGACTTTCAGCCTACTCATGAAGATTTTTGCGATAACAGACAACTATCGGGGCGGGGACAAAACTGACCTTCGGGCGCCCGGATGGCGATTCCTGCCGGACTCTTCGATTTTCCGTGCGCCGAATCCCTTCTTTCTTGAAGAGGAGACTGACCTGACGGCCGCCTATGCCACTCTCGCGCTCAGAATCGACCGGCTTGGCAAATCCATTGCCCCACGGTTCGCGTCGCGTTATACAGGCCATGTCGCCCTCGCCGTTAATATCCGCAACCTCACGCTTGAGAACAGGCTGAGAGACGAAGGTCTCCCGATAGACCCCGCCTGGGGATATGACCGCTCGCTCCTCCTCTCTGACTGGGTCGAAATGCCGTTCGAGAAAATGGCAACCACCGAGATCGCCGTATCCGTTCCCTCAAAGACGACGATTGTCTGGCGCCCTTCGGAGTTGATTTTCGATTTACCACGCGTAATCGAAGCCGTCAGCCAGATGAATATCCTCAAGATGGGCGACGTCATCCTCCCCGGTTTTCACCACAGCGGACTCGTCCTCAATCCCGGCGACACCCTCAGATCGACACTCAAATCTGAAGGAGACGACAGCTTCGGAGAGCTCGCGCTCGAGATACCGATCAGATGAATCTCCCCTCCCTCGGTTCCCCAAAAATGACCAACCTTTGAACATCATATCAACGAAATGAATCATAAAATTATAATCGCATGTGCCGCGCTGTCGATCTCCCCGGTTGCCGCTACGGCTCTGCCCACCTCCTTCTACTCACCCACTTCCTTGATGGCCAAAGGTAAATGGGTCCGCATAGGTGTGGAACAGACCGGCGTCTACGAAATCACCTATGACCAGCTTCGGGAGATGGGGTTCTCCAACCCTCAGGCAGTCGCCGTCTACGGCGGAGGCGGCCGGCAGATGTCCGAGATGTTCACCGACGCTTCGGGAAATCCCCTCGTCTTCTCCGACATCCCGAGTGTCCGCGTGCTTCATGCCGACAACAAGATATACTTCTACGGCCTCGGAACCGAAGACGTCCGCTTCGTTGCCAACGAGAGTCTTCAGATAGGCGGCAGTTTCCTCAAACAGGGTCGCAACATTTACTCAAGCTATGGATATTACTTCCTGACCGATGCGGCCAAACCCGTAGCGCCGGAGAAGTCGGCCGCGTCTGCCGACGAAGGCGCCGCTCCCTTGACCAAGGGTGTCGGATATGTCTACCACGAGCTTGATCTCGCCCACAACAGCACAAACACCGGCCAGCTCTACTGGGGCGAAGACTATTTCAAGGGTCCGAACCTCAACACATGGAACGTCGAGCTCCATGACCTTCTCGGAGGCGAAGCGGGCGCGATGGAATGTAAGTTCTACACATCCAAAGGGTTGAACAGCAACATCACCAAGCCCGACGAACAGATATGGCTCGGCTACGGTGTAGGTAAGAATGTCAAGGAAGGCACTCCCGCCGCACACTTCCCGGTCGAAAACCAAACCAATATATCAGACTACATTCCGCAGGAGCCTTCGCTCAGCGGCTTCACGATCCCGGCCGGAACCGACAAGGTCTTCGTCGAGTACGAACTGGGTCACACGCGCAGCTTCGACCTCTCGGCCCTCGACCACTGGGTGCTTACATATCCCAAGGGTATCCCGACGCTCCGTAACGCCAAAGGCCAGAAGATCAACCAGGATCTGATCGCCTTCCCCGAGATGACCGTCGTCGGAGAGACAAGGATTTTCGAGCTCAACGACCCTGGGTCGAAGTCAGTCTGGGATGTGACTGACCCGCTCAACCCCGTCGAGCTTCAGATCACCGTATCCGGAGGGAAGGGGACGGTTGCCGTCACCCGCGGTGCGGGCGATTCCGTGCCGACAATCGCAGTCTTCGACCGCACCTCTTCGCAGAAGCAGATCTCCGGCTTCCGTCAGAATTGGACTCCCGTCGAGAATCAGGACATCCACGCCCTTCAGCAGGAAGGATGCGATATGGCCATCATCACGCTCCCCAAACTGCTTGATTCGGCCAAGAAGATCGCCGCACTTCACGAGCGGGAATATGGCGACAAGGTTGTCGTCGTGACCGCCGACCAGGTCTACAACGAATTCTCGGGAGGTGTACCCGACCCGATGGCCTACCGCTCTATGGTCAAGATGTTCTACAGCTCTCCGGGACGCAAGATTAAGAACCTGATGCTCATCGGCCCGATCTATGCCGACGCGCGCGGAATGAAGACACCCGTCGACCCCGACAACGTTCTGATCGCATACCAGACCAATGAGCTCAACCTCGAGACTACGGCCATGAACGCCAACGACATCCTGGGCATGATGACAGACTACTTCAACGTCAAGACCATCGAGAAACAGGCACAGCACGTCGGAGTCGGCATCCTCCCGGTCTATACAACCGAGGAACTTGAACGCTATGTCGCCAAACTGGAGAAGTATATGACAGACGAATCCTATGCCTATCGGCTGACATCTTCGCTCCACATCGGAGGCATCGGCGACAACCATATCCACGACAACCAGGCTGTGAACCTCGCCAGCTATAACAACGACGTCATGAGCAGCTCGGCCGTGAGCACCGTGATCGCCATCGACGCGTATGGTTATGAGCAGAGCCGAAACAAATGGTTCGAGGCCTTCAACAACGGCCGCCATTTCGCGACCTATTTCGGCCACGGCGCCGCCAGCTACCTGGGACAGAACCGAATGTTCTTCACCGCCGCCAACGTCAATCAGTTCAAAAACACACCCCTCCCCTTCATGTTCTTCTTCGGTTGCACGATCTCACAGTGTGACCTCGGAATCCGCGGCCTCGGCGAGAGCATGGTGTTCGATACCGAACATGGTGTGATCGGCACTCTGCTCGCCACCCGAAGCACATGGTCGGGCCAGAACTTCGACTTCTCGAAGCTCCTCTTCACAAGCTTCTACAACACGAGCGCCAACTCGACCGTCTCCAACTCCGAAGAAAAATCGATAACTCTGGGCGAAGTCGTCAAGAAAGCAAAGAATATCTCCCTCTATGCCAACGAGATGACCTATCAGCTTCTCGCCGACCCGGGCCTCATCGTGCCCGTCGCTCTTCAGCGTGTAAGTTGCACGGCCCCCAAATATGTGGCTCCCGGCCAGACGCTCAAGTACAGTGGCTCGGTCCAGAAAGTCGGTAGCTCATCGATCGACACTGACTTCAACGGCGAGATCGTACTTCGCGTTTTCGAGCCCGAATTCGACATGGTTGCCGAGGATCTGCTGTCAGGCTCGGGCAACGATCCGCTTAAGGTCACCTACGGCGACAATCAGGTGACAATGAGTTCGGCCCGCGTCGTCAACGGCAAATTTGAGATGGAGGTCGTGATTCCCCAGCAGGTTTCAGAGTTCGAGGGCCGCAACCTGAGATTCAATTTCTGCGCCTACAATCACAAGACCAGAACCGGCGCGAGCTGTACGAAGACCTCGGAAATAAACACAGCGTCACAGACAGTACGTCCCGCCGCCGACGTCACGGCGCCTGTAATCGAAAGTCTCGCATACATTCCGGAGACGAAGACTATCAGCGTTCTCGTCTCTGACAACGTTGCCCTCGATCTTTCACGCAACATGCTGACCGGAAGCTTCCAGGCCTCGATCGACGGCCAGTACGCTCCCGAAGGCTCCGCGTCCGATCCTATTCTGTACGGCGACGGTCCCCGCCTTTACAAGCGTGAATTCTATATCGGAGCCCTCACCGCCGGCGAACACTC
Organism: uncultured Sangeribacter sp.; assembly: GCA_964615915.1. Lineage (GTDB taxonomy): Bacteria > Bacteroidota > Bacteroidia > Bacteroidales > Muribaculaceae > Lepagella. The sequence goes on along the minus strand of CAZTSQ010000033.1, from coordinate 20,480 downwards.
GGCCCGCGTGATAGTCAAGGATGCGGCCGGCAACCAGACTGAAGGTGAGATCACCTTCACCACCGGGCCCGATGCCGCCCGGTTCTCTCTCGCCCTCCGCGAAGTCGGATTGACCGACCGCGCCACCTTCTTCGTCGAAGGCCAGGCTCCGGACGCGGCCACGATCTACATCACCTCGGCCGAGGGAACCGAAATCACCACCCTCCCCTTCAAGGCCGGTCAGGAAGTTGTCTGGAACGGCAACGATGCTTCGGGCAACCGAGTCGCTCCGGGTCGCTACCGCGCCTTCATGCGCGAGACCGGCTCCAACACGACCAAAGGCCACACAGCCGAGATCGTCGTTCCGGTGATCTAAGCCGACATTCCACACACCCAATACTTGCTCTTCCGGCTTCCTCCCCACGGGGAAGCCGGTTTTTCGTACCCCCTACATCACCTCTACAAAACCCCTCCAACACCCTAAATTACCTATATTTTAACACTCTACACACCTATATATTGCGTTAAGCCCTTCTCATCTATTGACACCGACAGACATTATGGTTAACTTTGTCAGCAAATCTGATAACCTACAAAAACACTATCACATGAAAAAAATCTTTACAGCCGTCCTGGCAGCCGCGTCCGTCATGGGGATGTATGCCGACGACGTTGTGATCTACAACAACGGCCAGCTCAACGGCGACATCACGGTCTACGGATGGTGGAACGACGCAGCCAACTTCGGTGCGCAGAATCCCACCGACGCCAACTCAATGGTCTTCTCGTTCAAGGCTGCCGACGGTGGCGCAGCCGCCTCCATGGGTCTCTTCACCCAGTCGCCCAATCTTCTGACCGGCCCTCTCCACTCGGCTACACTCAACTTCAGCTGGTACGCCACAACTCCGGCCGTCTACCACATAAGACTCACCGGCGGCCAGGAGCAGGATTACGTGCTCACCGTTACCGACGCCGACGTCAACAAATGGTCTACAATCGCCCTTCCTGTCGAAGAGTACTTCCCCGCAGTAGCCACCGCATGGAACGACTATAAGGAAAACGGAACAGGCTATGTCTTCGGAATCACCATGGACGGCGGCGTGGCCGAGACTGTACTCTATCTCAACAACATCTACTACTCGAACATCGATCTCTCCTGGGAGACTCCCTATGTGGAGCCGACTCCGGTTCCGGCCACCGTTCCCGCTATCGCACAGGACAAGGCCGACGTGTTGTCTGTCTTCAGCGCAGACGGCCGTTATGACTATCAGATCGGTGGTTGGGGCCAGGCAACCAAGGTTGAATATATGAGCGTCGAGGGCAAGGATGTCATGCTCCTGAGCAACTTCAACTACCTCGGTCTGACAATGGAGTCAAACCCGATCGACCTCACCGGTTACACCCACATGCACGTAGACTACTGGCCCGTCGAGGGCGACGCTTTCGGCTTCGTACCCATCAGCCTCGACCCGACTGTCGACACCCCGATCTGGTTCGCACCCACTGTCAACCTCAAGGAGTGGAACAGCTATGACGTCGAGCTCTCATACTTCAGCTGCGACAAGTCTGCCGTCAAGCAGATCAAGTTCGACGCTAACGGCTACAACGACCGCGACCTCGGCTATATCGCCAACATCTACTTCTACAAAGGCGAGGGCGAGACTCCCGAACCTCCGATGATCGAGACCGGCGGTGTTTACTCAGAGCAGGTTGAAGGAAGTGTCGAGCAAACCTTCGAAGGCGTCACCAACAACTATCCCTATCTTCTTGACTACTCTATCCGCTATAACGACGACAAGACACTCACCATCGAAGCTACCTACGAGTTCACCGACGGCGAACCTTTCGGCATGGTTGAAGGAAGCGCATTCATCGACGGCCAACTCAACAACTTCGTGTTTGCCAACACCCGCGCAACTGAAAAACGTGTGCTGACCACAACCTCTACCTACGAACCCGGAGAGAAACTCAACGTTGAGTTCTACATTCCCGCCGGCGCAGGTGCGGTTCTGAAGAATATGGTTGAGTATGTCGTAGGCTCGCGCAACGACGACGTTCTCGTAAGCACTGTCGACGCCGCCGACGAAGCTCCCGTCTTCTACACCCTCCAGGGCGTACGCGTATCCAACCCCGAAAAGGGTCTCTACATCCGCGTCCGGAACGGCAAAGCTACCAAAGTCATCTTCTAATCGCCTCACATCTACCAACAAAAGAAGGTCCCGCTTTTCGCAGGACCTTCTTTGCTTATAGATGTTACGCACCGTCATTAATTCAATTTCCGAGGTTGGATTTTTCATCAATGTAATCCTCCGCCGTCCTCATCAAGTCATAGAACATCAAACGTGTGCTTAGACTCGTCTCTGGAGATAGATGGCGGTAATCTTTCTCCTGTTGCTCAGAACCGAAAACCAACTTGAAATCATTTCTTTCATAAAAGGCAATAGTCGACGGAGTATTATACGCATCGACAATCAGAAACCGACAACCGGTCTTATTGTAAGGATCCAAAAACCATAGCTTAACGAATTCTATGACATCGCTACCTATCCCAAGCGATCGAAAATCTTTAGACACCCCTAATCGAGCTAACAAAACAGCAGGATAGTCCTTAAGGGCCTTTATGTGGGGAATCTTAAATTCAACTTTTTTCTTTCTTGCATTGGGCAAGTCACTTACACGTACACCTGCATTAGCCAGAGTAAAAGCACAAACTACTTTATGCACATCTTCGTCAAGTTTATAGCAGTAAGTCTTACCCAATAGTTCTTTAGCGTATGCAAAGCAATCCCGTGTGAAGAATTCATCTAAATCAGAATCTCCACACGAAAAGCCGTCTATCTCCTCTGATGTGGTAAGTGGAAACAGAGTGCATTTTTCCTCTAAAAAACTCATTTGTCACCCAGATGTGCTTTATTCAACATACGGCGCAACTTGGCGAATGCTCTTTCTAGAGCTTCTGCCTCAGCCTTTTTCTCTTGCTCCGTGCGATTGAGACTTCTCTGATAGTTGGCCTGTGCCTCCGACTCAAATCGCTGAGCGACTTCTCCGGTAAGTACCGGCATAGATGCTATCGGTAATGCCATAGTTATATCATTTTAGAATGCAAAGATAACACAAAAACATCATAAAATCAAGAAAGTTCGTTTTGGGTGTTATCTGGGATCTAATTTGCAGTCTATCATCAGTCAGTTCAAGAGTCAGTATTTTGTCAGATAGTCGGTGAGGGAGATGTCCGGGGAGAGTTCGATCTTTTTGCGGAGGCGGTAACGGGCCATCTCGACAGACTTGACGGTGATGTTCAGCAGAGGCGCAATGTCTTTGCTCGTCAGACCCATCTTGATGTAGCAGCAGAGGCGGATGTCCGAGGCCGTCAGCTGCGGATACTGCTCGTGAAGCCGCTTCGTATAGTTCTGATAGACTATGTCGAAGTTGCGGTTGAAGTCGGTCCACACATCATCGTGGCTGATGTTCTCGTGGATCTTCGCCTGAAGTTGCTCCAACTGTCTCCTCACCCCCGGATCAAGCTTCTCGGTCGACTGTATCTTGGAGATCTTCGACCCTAAGTCGGTAAGTATCTCGTTCTTACGGATAAGGTTCATCGTAGCCGTCGACAACTCACCACTCTTGTGCTTGATGTCTATCTCAAGCTGTTCGGATTTAAGCGAGGCGATCTCATAGTCCTTCTGAAGCGCCTCCTGCTCGGCCTGACGCCTGAGTTTCATCAACTCCTCCTCCTTTTCGCGCTCCACCTCCCGTTCGGCCCTGAGCTTCCAGCGATATGTCAGCCACACAATCAGCCCGATCGCAAGCAGAGAGAGAATGACATAGCAAATGATGGCCGCCACCGAGCGATACCACGGCGGGGTGACAGTAAAACGAAACTCAGACTCCTCGACCTCACCGGTATTTTGGTTCTTCACCCTGATGTGCATGATATACTGCCCCTCTTTCAACTGAGTGTACTCACGCGAAGCCTCCACAGAGTATGGCGACCAGTCTTTCTCGTAATTCTCAAGGAAAGTTGAGAAGGCGAGCTCACTCGGAGCCACATAGTCGGGATAACCGAACTCAAAGCGCAGGGATCCGATACCGAAGGGGAGCTTCAGATTGGCGTTCGCACCATTCAAGGGGGCACGGTAGACAATCGAGTCCATATTGGCCACCACCGTGTTGACGAAGGGCACGATATGCTTCTGTCTGACCGACGAGACCGATGAGGAATTGATCAGCCAGAACCCATTCTGCGTACTGAGAAGGACCTCGGCCGGCGAAAGGATGTTGACATGCTCGAAACCGTTGACCAACAGGCTTCTGAACCCCCTTAGGGTCACCGATGATTTGCGTCTGACACCGGCGCTGTCTACGGTCGACACCTGAATCCCCCTGCGGTCCAGCAACGCGAGGCCATCCCGGCCGTTACTGTAAAGCGTGGCCCGTGGACTTGACTGAAGAAGGGAATTAAGCTGGGGATGAAGTACAAATTTGTCGGTCGAAGGCGACCACATATAGAAGCCATCCTCGTTCGAGTAGACCATCTCCCCCTTGTAGTCGATGATCGAGTTGCCGTTTACCTCGGGCGCTCCGCTCTCCTTATCATACAGCCGGACATTGTCAAAGCGTCTCAGGTCAGCGTCGAAATGCAGACGGTAAAGGCCTTTCAGCCAGTTGTGAACCCACACATTTCCATGCCTGTCGATCACGAAATCGCCTTGAATCCCTTGATTGCCGGGAATATCACCGACCTTCTGCCATCTGCCACCGGAGCGGGAGAGAAGATGAAAGCCGTCATAACAAGCCGCCAGGGCAAGATCCGGTTGGCCGACGACCGGCCGGATACGGTATCCTCCTCCGAGACCGGCAATCTTATAGAAACCGCCGCCCTCATTGACAAACATGCCGCCGTCACCGGCCACGAAGAAACTGTCGCCCATATCGGTCATGGACCATATCTGACCCTGGAGCTCCTTGGCCAGCTTGATCGGCTCGGGAGAGACCGAAAAGGGATAGAGGGTAGAGTAAAGACCCTGATTTGTACCAAGAAAGAGTTTCGGACCGCGACGGAGGGAAGCGTAACCGGCTCCTATGTCGTTTCCAGGCCCCACAAGTGTCGAGACCGGCGAGTTGAAGAAGATATAGTCGAGGCCATTGTCCAGACCAAGCCATATGTTACCCGCTCGGTCGAAAGCGGCGTTCAACACCGTGTTGTTCAGCATTCCCGACTCCCGGTTGACATAGCGCGTCATCCCGGTCGTGAAGTTCTTGATGACCACACCCCTCGTCACGGTGCCGAAGGCAAAGGTCTGACCGTCAGAGGTGCCGCAGAACAACTGATTTTCTTTCAGGAAGCTGTTGATATCAGAACCCAGCGGCTCGATCCTGCCGTCAATATAATGGAACAGACCGTCGACCGGAGTGGCGACAAGGAATTTGCCCAGTCCCGGAAGGATGGCCTGTATACGCTTACCCAGAAGTGCTTCGGCTCCCTTGACTTGCAACAGAGAGTGCCCTGAGAGATAGAGCAGCGTGCCGTTTTCAAGGCCGACGTACACGGTACCGTCGATCAACGCAGAGGTAGATATTCTTCCGGGCGACTTGATGAAGCTTGTCTGCTTTCCGTCATAACAGAGCAGATAGTTGTCGGCCTGGAAGTAGAGTTTCCCGCCGAGCCGATGGATATGCCAGATCTCGGTAAACGACGGAGCGTTTGAAGGGACAGTCCTCCTCAACGACTTGTACCTTAGGATTCCCGTTTCCGGTTCAGACTCAAAATAACCGAACTCATCGGTGCCCGAGGCATAAATACGATCTTCGGGGGCGACATAAAGCAACGCACGCACCGTCGTTCCGTTTGCGAGAGGAAACTTGCGCCATCTCTCGCCATCGAACGAGAGCATCCCGTCGCGGTTTCCTATATAGACGCGCCCTATGGAGTCCTGAACGAACGCCCAGTTCTGTGGTCCTCCATTATAGTCATCGTGGGAGAAGTTTCTCAACTGAAGGAATCCGGCCGCCAAGACGGCAGACGAACCTGTCATCACCAAAGCCAGCGTGATTAAAACTCGGACCGCCGCCGACCGCAACGCGCAAGCGAACCGGCTCAGGCCATAGGCATCGGACTGTGGGAACTGCTTCATGAGAAAATCGACATATAAAAAATTCTCTGCAAATATCACAAAAAAGGAGATGTAGAGGGGTTAAAGAGAATATGTTTTACAACATATATTTCATAAATCGCTGAGTGTCAACGTCTGTTAAAAATCTGTAAAGGATATGTAGTAGCATTTTTTAACGATTGTAGAGGTAGAATAGAGGACAATTTTCTTGACAGACTCCCAAAAGTACACTAATTTTGCGCCATTGAAATCGAAATCCGATTCCACTAAACGCAATCCGATTCCTCAAAATCGATATCCGAATCGACTCAAACGGAATCTGATTCTCCATAAACGACATCTAACTGACATGAAACGATCAATACTTCTTTTTCTTCTGACAGCGGTTCTTAGTCTGGGAGCCGTAGCGCAGACGATGACAGTCACCGGACGCGTGACCTCATCCGAAGATGGAGAGCCTCTGATCGGGGCGACCGTCAAGGTTAAAGGCACGACAAACGGTGTGACAACAGACATCGACGGTGCCTATACAATTAAGGTAGACCCGAACGGCACCCTCCAGTATTCTTATGTAGGTTATGAAGCTGTGGACCGCCACGTCAAAGGGCTTTCTGAGATCAACATAGTGATGAATCCTCAGCAGGACCTTCTCGACGAGGTTGTGGTCGTCGGCTACGGCACTGTCAAGAAGAGCGACCTCACGGGTTCTGTCGCCAGCGTGAACGCCGACAAGCTCAACAAGACCCCGGCTGCGTCGCTTTCGAACGCACTTCAGGGCCAGGTCGCCGGCGTGACCGTCAACTCACTGACGGGACGTCCCGGTGCCGGAGCCGAAGTACGCATCCGCGGTGTCGGAACCGTAAACGGCTCGAGCCCCATATACGTTGTCGACGGTGTGATCGCTGACGACATCGACTTTCTCTCGCCCAACGATATCGAACACATCGAGGTCCTCAAGGATGCCTCGGCCACCGCCATCTACGGTGCGCGCGGCGCCAACGGTGTGATTATCGTGACCACCAAGACCGGCTCCGTATCTCAGCCGACCCACATCACCTTCAACGGCTATATCGGTTTCCAACAGCGCTGGAAGAAGCTCAAGGTCATGAACGCCAAGGAATACGCCGACACTTACGTGGCGATCAACGGCAATGCCTCGGCCAAGAAGCTGTATGCCGAACAGGGCCTCAACGCCTGGCTCAACCTTTATCAGAGCCTCCGCACTTCAGACTTCTACCCTACTGTCTTCAACGCCGAGACCAACCCCGACGGTTTCGACTTCTCGGCGGTCAATACCGACTGGCAGGACGAGGTCTTCAGAACAGGTCTGATCCAGAACTATCATCTCGCAATCGACGGCGGAACAGAGCGCGCCACATATTCCATGTCCGGCTCATGGTTCGGCCAGAAGGGAATCATCATCGGCTCTGACTACAACCGCTTCACGGGCCGACTCAACACCACCTTCCAGGCCTTCCCCTGGCTGAAGGTCGGCGAAAACGTGACCTTCATGTCGTCGGTAGCCAAGAACGCCTATGAAAGCGGCGACAACTCTGAGAGCGCCGGAGCAAACATCATCTCCGCAGCCTTCGCCATGGCTCCCTGGGATCCGACACGTTACCCCGCAGGCTACCTTAACCGCAAGGGAGAGGATATGGGCGGTCGTATCTCAGCCGGCTCAGCCTACAAGAACGTGACCAACCCCCTCTCGATGGTCGAATACTCCCACCCCAAGGTAAACAACGAACGCTTCGTCGGCAACGTCTTCCTCGACCTCACTCCGATCAAGCACTTCGTTCTCCACTCGAGCTTCAGCTTCGACTATAGAATCACCCGCGACAAGAGCTTCGCCGATTCTTATGAGGTCTCGGCCTATGACAAGCGCGACAAGAACTTCCTCAGCTCTTCTCTCGCACGCTCTGCATACTGGAACAACGACAACATCCTCACCTACTCGAACGACTTCGGCAAACACAGCCTGACAGCCATGGCCGGCTTCACCGTCGAGGAATACAACTACTACTCGATCGGCAACTCAGGCTCTACGATCCTCAATCCGGTTGACCGCAATTGGTATCTCTCGCAGGTGACCGATGACTTCGGAACTCCCTCGGACGGTGTCTCGCGCAACCGCCGCCAGTCATGGCTCGGCCGCGTCAACTACAGCTTCGACTCTCGCTATCTGCTGACTGTCAACTTCCGCGCCGACGGTTCGTCGAAGTTCGCCGAAAACCGCTGGGGCTACTTCCCCTCGACCGCTCTGGCCTGGAGAATGAGCCGCGAGTCTTGGCTCCAGGACGTTTCATGGCTCTCCGACCTCAAGATCCGCGCAGGCTGGGGTAAGGTCGGAAACGACAACATCGCCAACGACGCCTTCATCCTCAACATGTTCAACAACGGCCCGACATTCGTCGACTACGTCTTCGGTCCGAATCAGGAACTGGTCAACGGTGCCGCCGTCCTCACATGGATCAACAACGGCGGTCACTGGGAGAACACCGAACAGTGGAGCGCGGGCGTGGACTTCCGCTTCTGGAACGGCCTCCTCTCGGGTAACGTCGATTTCTTCCTCCGCGACACCAACGACATGCTGATGTCTGTCGTAGCCCCCGCACAGGTCGGCAACCGCTATTCGGCAACGGCCAACGTCGGCAAGGTACGCAACAAAGGTATCGAGATCTCGCTCGACCATCAGATGGAGGTCACCCGTGATTTCCGCTACTCGGTCGGAGGCAACATCTCGTTCATCGACAACAAACTCGTGAAGCTGAACGGCGGCGCACCCATCTATACCAACTACCAGCAGGTTCAGGTCGTCAACCAGGGCTTCCCCCTCTACTACTTCTGGGGCTACCAGTATGACGGCATCTACCGCTCGGACGAAGAGGTGCTCAGCTATCTGACCGGTTATACCGCCGAAGACACCCCCTTCCACGCCGGCGACGCGAAATATCGCGACAACAACGGCGACGGACGAATCGACGATCAGGACCGCGTCTATCTTGGCAGCTCGATCCCCAAGATCAACTACGGCATCAACCTCGCCGCTTACTATCGCGACTTCGACCTCCAGCTCTTCTTCCAGGGTGTGGGCGGCTCGAAAATCTACAACCAGATGCGCCACCGTCTCGAATCGAACGGCACGACTTCGGTCATGTCCCCCATCATGGCAGACGCCTGGACAGTCGACAACCCCGACGGTTCGATCCCCAACCCCCGAAACTCGATCAACTATTACGTTTCGGACCGCTTCCTCGAGAAGGGTGACTACTTCCGTCTGAAGAACCTCCAGTTCGGATACTCGCTTCCGAAATCGGTCCTCGGCAAGAAAGGCCTATCGCAGTGTCGCTTCTACATCCAGTGCTCGAACCTCTTCACCATCACCAAGTACAAGGGTTATGACCCCGAGGTCAACGGCGGCGTAGACTACGGCAACTATCCCCAGAGCCGAACCTTCCTCTTCGGTGTGAACATCACCTATTGATTGTTTGACATTTAAGCCAACCTGACAATGAAATTCTCATTCTCAAAATATATCTTCCGCTATGGGGCCGCAACCGTGGCCACCCTCGGGCTCGTGTCCTGTAACGACTGGCTCGGCGAACCCTCTCCCGGCTCGACCAAACTCGAAGACTTCTTCACCTCGGCCGAGACCTGCGTTCAGACCATCAACGGCTGTTACACTCCCCTCTCGTGGGAATACGGCGACACCTATTTCTCTGAGTGGTTCTTCGGCGACATCGCCTCTGACGACGCTCTCAAAGGGGGCCAGAACATCGCCGACGGTGCCGACGCCTATGACATAGACAACTTCAAGGTGAACCCCAACAACACGATCGTCCTCAATTACTATCGCGCCAAATACCAGGGAATCATCCGCTGCAACCTCGCGCTCCGCGAGATAGCCGAGTTCGAGACCGACGAAGAGGCCTTCCCCGAGAGCCTGAAGAACCGGCTGCTCGGCGAGGCCCACTATCTGCGCGCCTTCTACTACTTCCAGCTCGTGCGAGTCTTCGGCGGTGTGCCTCTCGTTCACGAAGTGCTCGATTCTTCCGACAAATGGAAACAGCCCCGCGCATCGGTCGAGGATGTCTACAACTCGATCATCGCCGACCTCGAGATAGCCGAGCAGTTCCTCTGGGAAAAGAGTGAGTATCCGGACGAAGATCTCGGACGCGCCACAAAGGGAGCGGCCCGCGCGATGCTCTGTAAGGTCAATGTCTACCGCAAGGACTATGACAAGGCCTACGAATGGGGCAAGGTTTTCGTCGACGAAGAATACAACAAGGGCGAGTACTCTCTCTGCCCCAACTATGCCGACAACTTCACCCTCGCCGGCGAGAACGGCCCCGAGAGCGTGTTCGAAATCCAGTATACGGCCGACCCCACTTCAGACTACGGCGGTCTGGGTTTCACCCGCGGCACTTTCTCGATTATCCTCACCCGCCCGCGCATGAGCTCGCTCGGAGCCAATTCCGGATGGGGCTGGAACCACCCGACAAACGACCTCTATGCCGAATTCGAGCCCGGAGACAGCCGCCGCGAGGCAACTATCGGCACCCCCGACGCCGAATCGCTCAACGAGGCGGAAGTCAACTACCTCGGCTCGCCCTACTACAACAACAAGGTGTGCTATAGCGAGGGGGGAACATTCCCGGCAATCGACCATCACAGCCGCGGACCGCTCAACTACCGTTTGATCCGCGCCTCCGATGTCCTTCTTCTCTTCGCCGAGGCTGCTCTCGAAAGTGGCCGATCGACAGCAGACGCCAAATGGGCTCTCGAAGAGGTCCGCAGCCGTGCCCGCGCAAACGCGACGTTAGCCGGTGCGCTCCCCGAGTTCCCCAACTACCTCAATCTGAAGGATGACAACGAATCGCTCCGCAAGGCTATCCGTCACGAGCGCCGCGTCGAGCTCGCCATGGAGGGTCACCGATGGTTCGACATCGTACGCTGGGGAATCGCCAACGCCCTTCTCAACAAGGAGACCGGCTCTTACGCGTCGAAGGAGTCTAAAGAGGCCCGCGCGGAGATGGCTATGTTCATCGAAGGCAAACACGAGCTCTTCCCCCTTCCGGCCGAGGAGATCGCCCTCAATCCGATGGTCCAGAATCCCGGCTATTGATCCCGGCTATTGTTTCCGAATGACAATCCAACAATTTTAATCCATAAAAAACACTTATCTCATGAAAAGATCTATCCTCATCGCGTCGGCCGCTATGATGGCCCTGGCTGCTTCGGCACAGTACAACGTCGATCCCGCTACTTCACTCGTTGTCGACAAGGGTGTCTCAACAGTAGACTTCATACTCCTCTCCGAGGGTGCCATCGCTGACTTCACAAAAGCCGGCGCCAAAGTAACCGACCTCGGCCCCAACGAAGAAGACCGCAACTTCTGGATCTGGGAGTCAACTTACGGAGCGGGCGACAGCAGCAATCCGCGCGTCGACATGGAGGAGGGCGGCTATGTAGCTCTCGAAATCCTCAGTGTGGGTTGGTCTGGCGCAGGCTTCAACATCGGCGCTCCCGGCGCTAACCTCGCTCACTTCACCGACGAGACCCGCTTCCACTGCTCATACATGAGCCCGACCAACAACGCACCCGCATCCGTGGCTCTGGTCATCCTCGACGGCGGCGACTTCGGTTCGAAACCCGCAAAGGTTGCGCTCGGAACAGCCTTCAACGACAACAATGTCATCTACCCCGCAGTGGGCGCCAAGATGACCGACGAATGGCAGGCTATCGATATCTCTCTGGGCGATCTCCGCAAGATCTGGAACGACTTCAATCTGGCCAACACAGCCGCTTGGCAGGGCAACATCCTTTCGATCCTCGGCGGCGGTGTGACCGGTCAGACCCTCGCTTTCGACGCCACCTACTTCTACAACCTCGGAGGCAGCGGTGTCAACGAGTTCGGCGCTGACGTTGAAGGTTTCGTTGTGACTGACAAGACCGTCAACGCTCTGAACGGCAACGGCATCGAGCTCTATGCTCTCGACGGCAAGCTCGTGAAGTCTGCCAACGGTTCGACTCTCGGTCTCGACGGCCTCAACAACGGCGTGTACGTTGTTCGCTGCGGTTCAAAGACCCAGAAGATCGTTGTTCGCTAACCCTACTCTCATTCCTTCATACCAAGCTATACGCGTTAGAATTGAACAAATAAGTTAGTTCTATGGATCAGGACGGGGGACGTACCTAACCCCTAAGCGCCGCCCGTCCTGAATTCCTTTTACCTCTCACCTCCCCAACACCCCTCTCCATCACCTTCACCCCCCTCTCTTCGTTTCCCTCTCTTCACAGGCTGCCCCCGGGGGGTGGCTGGGGGGACGCGATGAATCGCGTCTCTACTGGGGCCATCACATGGCAAGCCTCCCCAAAACAGACACCAACGGCCGGCCTTCCGGTCTCACTATAAACTCCAACATATCCCCAATCAATTTTCCTACCCCATGAAGCATATTCTCCCTCTTCTTCTGTTGCCGATGGCGGCGCTTAACATCAATGCCGAAGACCCTCAGGTCGGATCGGGCGAGACGGACGGGTACGTCCTCGTCTGGCAGGATCTGTTTGATGAAGCCGAGCTCAACCCCGAGCGTTGGTATATCGAGGTCAACGGCAACGGCGGCGGAAACAATGAGCTCCAATATTATACGGACCGCACCGAAAACGTCCGCCTCGGCGACGACGGTTTCGGTAACCACTGTCTGATCCTGACTGCTCGACGCGAGTCATATAACGGCAAGAACTTCACCAGCGGACGCCTCAATTCGAAGAACCGCACCGTCTTCACCCACGGCAAGGTCGAAGCCTCGATCAAGCTCCCGAAAACCGCCAACGGTCTCTGGCCGGCGTTCTGGCTGATGGGTAACGACTATGAAGAAGTGGGTTGGCCCCGCTGTGGTGAAATAGACATCGTCGAGATGGGCAATGCCGAAGGCATCAGCAAAGGCACTCAGGAACGTTTCTTCAACGGAGCGGCCCACTGGGGACCGAAATGGCCTCAGGCTTCTCACGCTCAGTCTTCGACCAAAGCCTATAGCCTTCAGGACGGCGAGTTCCACCTCTTCACCCTCATCTGGGACGAAAACAAGTTCCGGATGTATGTCGACCTCGACAAGAAGCCGGTCCAGAACCCATATTACACACTCAACATCCCGGTAGACGACCCTGAAAATGAATGGTCGGCCGGAAACTATTTCCACAAGGACTGTTTCATCCTCTTCAACCTCGCCGTGGGTGGTGACTTCACCGGAATTCATGAGAAAGAGAACATCACAGGCCTCAACGAGGAGAACGGACAGGAGGCTTCTATGTATGTCAACTATGTGAAGATCTATCAGCGCGGCGATCTGGCAGACCATCTCGACGCGATCACCAAGGGTGACGGCATCGGCAACTCGAACGTCTTCGAAATGGCCGAGCAACCCGACACGATCCACTTCAACGGCAATGAAGTACGCTCAGACCTCGGCTCTCTCTCACTCTACGCCTCAGACGGGTCGTGTATTGCCCGCACCGAAAGCGGCGCCCTCTCGACAACCGACTTCATTCCGGGCCTCTATCTCGCGACCGACGGCAGTTCGACACGCAAGATTCTCGTAGCCGGAAAGTGAGCTTCCGCATCCTCTACCTTTGTCCCTAATAACAGAACACAAATATGATTAAGCAAGCACTATGTGCCGCCTTCGCAGTCTGCGCGATGCTTCCGATGACCGCAGCGCGTCCCGCTGACCGGATCGAAGCCGATATCGCGGAGCTGATATCCAAAATGACTCTCGAAGAGAAGGTCGGTCAGCTCAACCAGCTCTCGGGCTTCGGCTACGCTCCGGAAATGATCACTCAGATTCAAACCGGTGCCGTCGGCTCCATCCTCAACGAGACGGATCCGAAGGTCGTCAACCAACTTCAACGCGAGGCGATAGAAAATTCGCGCCTCGGGATACCGTTGATCTTCGCGCGCGATGTGATTCACGGTTTCAAGACCATCTTCCCGATACCGTTGGGACAGGCCGCGACATGGAACCCGACGCTGGTCGAAGAGGGGGCGCGCATTGCGGCCGACGAGGCCAGTTCTGTCGGTATCCGCTGGACTTTCTCGCCGATGATCGATATCGCCCGCGATGCACGTTGGGGCCGTATCGCCGAGGGTTTCGGTGAGGATCCGCTCCTGACGACTACGCTCGGAGTGGCGATGATCAAGGGCTATCAGGGCGACGACCTCAGCCGACCGAACACGATGGCCGCCTGCGCCAAGCACTTTGCAGGTTACGGAGCCGCCGAAGCGGGACGTGACTACAACACGACCTGGATTCCCGACGTCCTTCTCCGCGACGTCTATCTCCCGCCGTTCAAAGCGGCTGCGGAAAACGGTTCGGCGACATTCATGTGCTCGTTCAACGATATCAACGGCGTCCCCTCTTCGGGCAACGTTCACCTTCTCCAGGATATTCTCCGTGACGAATGGGGATATGACGGCGTGATGGTCAGCGACTGGGGCTCGATCAGCCAAATGATTCCCCACGGTTACAGCCGTGACCTCTGCCACTCGGCCGAACAGGGTGCCAAGGCGGGCGTCGACATCGATATGGAGAGCTATGCCTATACCAAGCACCTTGCCGACCTCGTTAAGTCGGGTATTGTACCCGAAAGCCGTGTCGACGAAATGGTGGCCAATGTCCTGCGCCTCAAGTATCGACTCGGGTTGTTCGACAATCCATATGTTGACGAGAAGAATGCGTCGAGGTTCTACGCCAAGTCATCGCTCGATGCCGCGCGTAAGGCTGTCGAGGAATCTGCCGTACTGCTGACTAACAACGGCGTGCTCCCCCTGAAGTCCAAGGGTACGAAGATTGCTGTCATCGGTCCTATGGCCGACGCTCAGCATGATCAGGCCGGGACATGGGTCTTCGACCTCGAGAAAGATCATTGCGTGACTCCGCTGACCGCTCTGCGCGAGCGTTTCGGAAAGAAAAACGTTTATTTCGCCCCCGGTCTGGAACACACCCGCGACCGCAAGACCGAAGGATTCGCCGAGGCTGTGGCGGCTGCCGACAAGGCTGACGTGATTCTCTTCTTCGGTGGCGAGGAGGCTGTCCTTTCGGGCGAGGCTCACTGTCGCACCGACCTCACCCTCCCCGGCGCCCAGACCGAATTGCTTCAGGCTCTTCGCCAGACGGGCAAACCCGTTGTCCTTGTGGTCGAAGCGGGCCGTCCGCTGGTTCTGACCGAGGAGAAGGATCTCGCCGACGCTATCGTCTACTGTTTCCACGGAGGCACGATGACCGGCCCCGGTCTCACCAACCTCATCGACGGAACTGCTAATTTCTCAGGTCGTCTCCCCGTTTCGTTCCCGAAGGCTTCGGCTCAGGTTCCCCTCTACTACAACCGCAAGAACACCGGTCGCCCGGCCGAAGGCATCACGCTCATCGATGACATTGAGCTCGAAGCGGGTCAGACTTCGACCGGTTGCACGAGCTATTATCTCGACTGTGGCGACGGTCCGCTTTTCCCCTTCGGTTATGGACTGAGCTATACCGATTTCACGTATAGTGAGCCTACTCTCTCGGCCACCGAAATCGAACCCGACGGCTCGTTGACAGTGACCTGCACGGTGACAAATACCGGTGACAGAGCGGGCGCCGAAGTGGCTCAGCTTTATATCCGCGATCATGTGGCGACCCTTATCCGTCCCGTGCGCGAACTGCGAGGCTTCAACAAGGTGACCCTCGCTCCGGGCGAAAGCCGTGAGCTCACCTTCAACATCACTCCGGCCGACCTCGCTTACTATCTCAATGATTCTCAGACCATCGTCGAACCGGGCGAGTTCAGCGTCTGGGTAGCGCCCAACGCCGAACAGGGGACTCCCGTGAAGTTCACGGTCAAGGAACCTACACGTCCGTTGGCGGCAAACTAACACTCAATCTATCATGAACATAAAGACAGTCATCATATCTTCGGCTCTGCTCGTCGGCGCCATGCTCCCCTCGGGGGCTGACGCCAAGAGTTTCAAGCGCGGAGTCAGCGAGAGCAATTTCTCATACAAGGCACAGATGGAGGCCATCGCTCCGGGTGTCACATGGTTCTACAACTGGGGTCCTTCGCTCGGAACCTATCTCGAAGACCAGAATTTCCTGGAGTTTGTCCCCATGTGTTGGAACGGGAGCTACAACGAGGCCAGAATACGCGACTACGTTCAGAAGCACCCCGAGACAGAGTTCCTTCTCGGATTTAACGAGCCGAACTTCTCGAACCAGGCGAGCATGACTCCGCAGGAGGCTGCCGCGAAGTGGCCCGACGTGCAGAAGCTCGCTTCGGAGCTCGGCCTGAAGCTGGTCGCTCCGGCTATGAATTACTCGCCCAATGCTCCCTATCAGAGCCCGACTAAGTGGTTCGACGAGTTTGTCGCCATCGTCGGCGAAGATGCCTTCGACTACCTGGCTGTCCACTCTTATGGAGGCTTCGGTGTCACTCAGGAACTCGCGACAACCTTTCATGAGCGCTATCACAAGCCGGTTTGGCTGACGGAGTTCTGCTTCTGGCCCGGTGAGTCTCAGAATACCTATGTCGCTCCCGAGACTCAGATCGCCTCGATGATTCAGACGGTTCAGTGGCTCGAAAAGACCGAATGGATCTTCCGTTACGCGTGGTTCATGGCTACCGGCAATTCGTCGGCCGATAAAGGGCCCAATTACGGGCTAATCCTTTCGGGTAAGGGCGAGGATCCCCGCGGACTTTCCGACCAGGGATTGGTATACACGAACCTGACCGATTTCGATCCCGACTTCTACAACCAGGCGAACGAGTATGTGCCCGTTCAGAACTTCATCAATTCGGAGGGTATTGTGATGGGAGCCAATAAGGACGCGGCAGTCGACTTTCCGCTTTCCGTCACACGATTCAACGCAGGCGCATGGCTCGACTATCAGTTCGAACTTGTCGGTGAGTCGGCTACTGCTCTCAATCTTCGCGTCGGAGGATATGGCGAGCCCAAGCGTTTCGACCCGAGCATCTCCATCTTCACTGTCAACGAGGACGGAACCGAAAACGAGCTGCTCGCTTCGAGCGGCAAGTTCCCTCTCTCGGGAAGCGACACCCAATTTACGGAGGTTTCCATACCGCTTAACCTCGCTCCGGGTCGCCACACCATCCGCGTCAAGGACGACGCCCCCTCTCAGCCTAGCGGCATCATTATCTCGACTCTGAAGCTGATGACTCCCTCGAGTGTAGGTGAGATTGCCGACTGCGGAGATAAAATCGTCGATGTCTATTCGGTTCAGGGTGTAATGGTTCGCCACAAAGCTCCGGCCGCCGAACCCCTCTCGGGACTCCCGGCAGGGCTCTACATCGTAGACGGCAAAAAAATGATAAAGAAATAACCCCCCTACTCGAAAACCTTTTCTGTAATACCCATATCTATGAACACATCCAGACTTTCACTCATCCTGATGGCCGGCATCGCCCTTTCGCAGAGCGCCATGGCACAGGATCTTCTCGAAGGCAAGCAGGTCTTTACCCTCGGCGAAGCCAAGACTTGGTCAAAAGTTGTCAACGATGAAGAGGTGACCTACACCTTCATCACCGACAATCTCGAGAAGCTCACGGAGACACCGAAAAACACATCCAACATCTACCTCTTCCCCGAGGAAGGTGGCGGATGGAACACCGAGGCCAACCGCGAAATCGGCATCCAGGGATTCTATGTAGACCTCGGCGCTTCGCAGAACATCGGCGTCGTTGAGACCACATGGGAGGGCGCCGCGGCCAACGCATATGACATTTATGTGACCGACGCCGTGCCGACACTCTCTATTCTCAACACGACTCCGACCTTCTCAGCGACTAACCTCGGCCAATATCAGGCCAACAGCGCCTTGATGCCCGACAACACTAAGGGCCGCTATCTCGTTTTCCAGCCCACCGACGCCACCAACTGGGGATGGGGAGTGAAGATCCGCTCTATCTCGGCCATGGCGCCCGAAAAGTCTGTACTGACCTCGTTCAGCGTGACTCCCGGCATCCTTATGCTCGGCGAAACCAAAGAGCTCACCACTAAGACGGAAAACCAGTTCGGCCTCGAAATCGAAGGCGTGACCATCAGTGTGAGCGACAATGCAAGCTACATTGACGGCATGCTCACCATCAACTCGGGCGACTACGCAACGGTAACCGCGACCTACGACGGTGTCTCGATCGAAACAAACGTCTATGCCGCCACCGCTCCCTCTCTCCCGAGCGAATCGCTGATCAAGACCCCGATCTTCACCAACACGGTGACCGAATATAACGCCGACGCAGTCTTCACCACCGCCTATAACGGTGGCGCACAGAACTACGGCCTCTTCGAGTTCGCCACCGGCGAAGTTGCCCAGGGCTTCGGTAACACCCGTTGCGTCTTCTTCTCGAACAGCGCGACAACCGGAGCGTGGAACGGCAACATCAACCCCGAAGAGAACGGATACAAGACGCTCTGTCTCGACGTCTTCGCTACCCGCGACGTCACCGGCAACATCAACTTCGAGGGCACCGAACCCGCCGATCTCATCCCGACCGCCAATCCCTTCTCGCTGATCGGAGGCGAATGGAACCACCTCTCGATCAAGGTTGAAGGCGCCACGAAACTCAGCAACCTCTCGATCCGCTTCGATGCCGACAACGCCTCGGACATCCTGCTGGCAAACATCTACTTCTCAGCCGAAGTTGAATCGACCGTAGCCGACCTCATCGAAGACAACGCCACCCTCACTATCTTCACAATGCAGGGCATCCGCGTCGCCTCGGCCGACCTCACCATTCTCCCCGCCGGCCTCTACATCGTCAACGGCAAGAAGGTCGCCATCCGCTAACCGCACCCCCAATCTACAACCTAAACCGTCCCACCCCTACCGTGGGACACCCCCGAGAGGACGCCCCACCGGCGCCCTCTCCTTTTTGTCACCCTCAAAAACTATCCAACCACTTGAAACTAAGACCCCGTTTCAATAAAATAGTCAAAGGTAGTTAAAAAGTGTGGGCTGTTTATTGGGATGAGAGAGGGAGAGGAATCGTTTATTTGGAGTATAAACGACTCTATATAATGACAACGATAAAACTCAGATTCAACCCCTCGACAGTCGCCGGACGGGAGGGGACCATCTTCTATCAGGTATATCACGACAGGAGACAGAGACAGCTCTTCACAAAATACCACATCTTCCCTGAAGAATGGGATAATGCCCACTCGACCATAGTTGCCGCCGACCGGCCGGAACGCAAACCACATCTTCTCTCGATCCGCGACCATATCCGCCTGGATATGGAACGGATGGACAAGATTATCAGGCGCCTCAACAGGTTCGGATTCTCATACACGGTCGACGACGTGATCGGGGAATTCGACCGATATATTGACGAATACAGTCTCTTCAACTATATGGAGGGGATTATCGTAGAGCTGAAGAAGAACGGTAAGCAACGAACATCTGAGACCTATCAGTCAGCCCTCAACAGCTTCCGACGGTTCCGGAATCAGGAAGACATCATGCTCGACAGTCTGACCTCAAAAGTCATGGAGGCCTTCGAAGCTTGGCACGAACGACAGGGCCTCCTCCCAAACACAAGCTCCTTCTATATCAGAATCATCCGCGCTGTCTACAATCGCGCTGTCGAAGAAGGAATGCTGGAGAACCGAAACCCTTTCAGACGAGTCTACACCGGCATCGACAAGACTGTGAAGCGCGCCGTCCCCCTGCATGTGATAAAGGCGATCAAGAATCTCGACCTCAGCTCGACACCCTCGGCAGACTTCGCGCGCGACATCTTCATACTAAGCTTCATGCTCAGGGGGATGAGCTTCATAGACATGGCCTATCTGCGCAAGACGGACCTCGTCAACGGCTATCTCTGCTACCGGCGACGCAAGACGGGTCAGCGCCTCGTTATAGAATGGACCGACGGCATGCAACGGATTCTCGACAAATATCCTCCGAACGCAACACAATATCTTCTCCCCATCATCGTGACAGACAACGTGAGCGACAGAACTATCTATCGCAATGTAGGTTACAACATCAACTATAACCTGAAGGCCATCGGGAAGAAAGTTGGCCTCACCGATCCTCTGACCCTTTATGTCGCGCGACACAGCTGGGCCTCGATCGCCAAATCAAAAGGCATCCCCCTGAGTGTCATCAGCGAAGGGATGGGCCACGACAACGAAGCGACGACCCAGATCTACCTCGCCTCGCTCGACACGGCCGCCGTCGACCGCGCCAACTCCCTCATCCTCGCCGGCCTCTGAGCCTCTCAGCCTCCCGTCCCAAACTTCCCGCCTCAAAAAAACGCCCAGCCTCCAATCAACCGGAGGCTGGGCCCAGATCTTCACGTCTCCATCCAAATCTCTTGGTAAGAGAT
>CAZTSQ010000032.1:0-26545 GCA_964615915.1 uncultured Sangeribacter sp. | reverse complement strand
TATTTGGGCTTTGAGGGTCCTTTAAGTAAGAATCAGATAAGTGATAAGCTTAGACGAGCCGCCTGTACGTTTGTGAGAGAAAGGCTTCAATTTGACCTTCGCGACCAAATGATCAGGGATGGTATAGAGGCGAGCAAGTTCAAGGTTGACGTGAATATTACCCCTGTAAGCACGACTGACTCTGAGATAATCTTCGTTGAGTATGATCGGACCGTTTCTCCCGTAAACTATATTCCTCCTGTGGTGAAGATTGAAGTGAGTGGACGTTCAATGGCAGAACCTGTCGAAGAGGTTATGATAGACTCCCTTATAGACAGCGCGGTTCCAAACGCTCTCTTCACTGAACCTAAATTCTCGGTCAGAGCGGTGCTTCCTAAGCGAACTTTCCTTGAGAAGATATTTCTATTACACGAGGAATTCGCCAAGGGAGAAGGCAAGATACGAGTGGACAGGATGTCGCGACACCTTTATGATGTTCATCGGATGTGGAACACTCCGATAGCAGAAGAGGCTTTGGCGGATCAGGATCTATACAATATGGTCATTGATCATAGAAAGCGATTCATAGGTCTGAAGGGATTTGATTACTCGACATTGGAAAAGAAGACCCTAAGTTTCATTCCCCCTCTCAGCGTATATGATGAGTGGAAGAGAGATTACGAAACTATGCAGGTAGAAATGATCTATGGAGATTCCCTTCCGTTTGACGCTATGATTTCGGACCTTCAATACCTCAACGAAAGAATTAACCAAGGTTAATTGAAGGATCATTTTCGTGATGTCACGAAAATGATCGCTTTCTTGTCAAGGCGCTTGGCTTCAATTGATTATGTAAGACTGTGGGGGAGGGACGAGGGCGTCCCTCCTCCTAACGAGAACGGGCCGCATCCGTGGGGATGCGGCCCGTTAGGCTTTGCGTGGGGCGCAATTTATTTTGCAGCCTCTTCAGCAGCGGGAGCAGCTTCAGTCTCAACAGCTGCGATAACTGCAGTGTCAGTGTCGTTAGCTACTTCTTCTACTACAACAGCGGTGTCTTCGAGTGCTACTGCAGTATCGGTGTCTGCTGCCTCAGCTTTCTTGTCTGAGCAAGAAACCATTGCTACGCCGAAAACTACGGCGAGAGCGAGAACTACTTTCTTCATTTTCGTTTTGGGTTAAAATAATAAAACAATATTCTTTGCTGTCAAAAACGATGCAAAGGTACGTGTTATTTCCGATTCGTGCAAGTGTTTCGCCAAAAAATTGCGTTTTACCCCCATTTTTTAACACTTGTTAATTTTTCACCATGTACCGCAGGCGTCCCCGCCTGCGCGGAAGGTTTTTACCTCACTTCGACATCTGAACCGCCCTCGACCCGAGGAGGTTGCCTTCGCAGTATACCTCGACGCGATAGGTGCCTTTGGTCAGGGTCGTGTTGACGTTCCAGTAGACCGTCACGGGCGTCTCCTCGTTGTTGTACTCGACAGAACGATGGTCCGTGCAGGCGACCGTCTTGCCGCCGGTCTGGAACGACCCGCCGTTGCCGAGAAGCTCACCCTCGGGCGACGTGATCCGCACATAGAACTCCTTCATGCCGGCCGATGCCGTCGCGTTCGGGCTGACAGAGAAGCTGACCCCTAAGCTCTTAGCTTTGGTCACGTTCTTCTCCGGCTTCCCCTTCTTGTTATAGGCCGCAAGCGACAGACCGGTGATCTTCAGCTGTTTGGCGACCTGAACGGTGGCGGCCAACTGCTGGTTGTCGCGCTCGGTTGTCGACACGCGGTCGGCCAACTGCTCGTTGCGCTGGTTCACCTCCTCGATCTCCTTGCGAAGCCCGGCGTTCTC
The DNA here is from genome assembly GCA_964615915.1 of uncultured Sangeribacter sp. Taxonomy (GTDB): domain Bacteria; phylum Bacteroidota; class Bacteroidia; order Bacteroidales; family Muribaculaceae; genus Lepagella. The sequence goes on along the minus strand of CAZTSQ010000032.1, from coordinate 24,721 downwards.
CTCGCCGAGGCGCTTGATCTCCTCGAGATAGTGGCGCACAATCCCCTTCAAAGTCGCGATCTCTCCCTCGAGTTGCTTGATCCGCGCACGGTTGCTTGCATTCGAGCGCTTCTCGGCGTCAAGCTCCTTCAGCAGACCCTCGACCTTCATGCGCGCCTGATTGTATTGTTGCACGAGCGAGTCGTTCTTAAGATAGATCTGCTGGTCCTCATACTGCGAGAAGTCGGCGTTCAGCTGGTTGAACTCGTTTGTCAGCAACAGCCGGTCGTTGGCCAGGGCCAGCGAGTCGGCGCGCAACTCAGCTTCGTAGGCCGCGTCAGACTGTCGCGACGAATTGACTATCAGCACCACGATCAGGGCGATGAGTGCGGCCACGACGCCGACACCACCGACGATTATTCTTTTCTGTTTCTTGTTCATGGTCTTATCTTGTTCGTTGTTGTTTTAAGGTTTGGTTTAAGGGGCCTCACGACTTCGGCTTCAGTTCGCGGCGGATGGTCAGACGCCCGGCCAAATAAATTATCAGCGCTATGCCAAAGCCGGTGAGCACACCCGGGACGATTCCGCCAGAGGTCCCGCCGAGCTCGGTCAGCGGCGTGCGGTAGGAGAGTGAGAGCAACCCGAGGCAGACGACGGCGGCGAGCCACGCCCCGGCGACGGAGCGCCACAACATCCGGCGGAAGGGCCGTGCTATCTGCGCCGTCCGGTAGCCCAGCATCCGGAGCCGTGCTATGCGTTCGCGGTTGCGTTCAAAGAGGAGCGAGATCGAGAGGGTCAGGATCACCCCGCTCAGGAGCGTGATCAGCGCACCGATGCCTCCCGCCACACCGGCGGCGACGCGGAGCAGGAATGTGGCGGCCGAGTTGTCGTTGTCGGCGCCCGATTCGAGTCCGTGGTCCGAAAGATAGCGGCCTATAGCCGTGTCGCCCGGCCGGCTGACATCGATGATCACGCGCCCGGGACCTGCCGGTGCTCCGCTACCGAGCTGTGCGTTGGCCTCCTTCAGGAAGGCATCGGGCACGAGAATTGTGTTCAGACGGTTGGAGAGGGCAACGACGCGCGCGGGGCGGCGGAGATGGCGCGTGCCGTCGTTAGACGACATTTCGAGCGTCAAGGGGATCGAGGCGAGCAATTGCTCGTTGATCTGGGGCATCCCCGCGCTCCGGGCGAAGCCGAAGTTGTAGAGCGTGAGGTATGATTTGGAGAGGATCACCGGCACTTCGCCCTCGCCGGGTGTGTAGCGCCACTGGGAGGCGGGGATGTCGAGGAAGCTGTCGGGGACAGCCTCGAAGAAGAGGAGCGACGAGAAGTCGCGGCCGGCGATGTCGATTGAGGCGGCCACCTTGAAGTCGGCGGCCGAGAAGGGGCCGGTTCGGCGCACCCACGGCTGGGCCTCGAGGTCGGCGAGTTCGTCGGCGGTGAAAGGCTCGGGCGGAACGCCGGGCGTCGCCTTATGGTTGACGACGATATAGTCTGTGTTCAGGAATGAATCCTCTTTCGACCAGATGGAGCGGATGTCGATCAGGAGCATGACGGCCCCCATGATGATGAACATGCCGGCGAAAGCGGCCGCGACGAAGGCGGCGAGGCGCTGGCCACGCATCCCGGAGAGGAGGATCTTGTCACTTAAGGGCTTCATAACTCTTTATCTTTGTATACTTTAGTGTTACCGGCTGGAAGCCGGCGCTACTGCTGTCGGCGCTACTGCTATAACTTCAATAACCGGCTGGAAGCCGGCGCTACTGCTGTCGGCGCTACTGCTGCTATAACTTCAATATGCGGTCGTAGGTGAGGTCGAGGCGGTTGCCGACCGAGAGGACGATGACGCCGGCCCCTTGGGAGCGGGCGGTGCGGGCGACGAGGTCAGCGGCCGCGCGGTTGTTGGCCGCGTCGAGGTGCGACACCGGTTCGTCGAGTATCAGGAAGTCGAACGGCTGGGCCAAGGCCCGAAGAATGGCGACGCGCTGCATCTGCCCGACCGACAGCTTGCCGGCCGGACGGTCAAGAAACGGTTCGAGTCCGAGCATAGGAGAGACGTCCCCGGCTCTCGCCACACTCACCCCCTCCTGAGGGACGAGGGCGTTTCTCTTCCTGAGTTCCTCCTTCACGCGTATGTTTTCGGCGGCGGTCAGGTCGGGGAAGAGGTCGAGGTTCTGGGGAAGGTAGGCGAGGTTAAGGCGGCGCAGGTCGGCCTGTTCGTCGACCGTGAGGTCGCGCGCGTCGCGACCGTCAAAGAGGATGCGTCCCCGGTAGTCGGAGCGGAGGCCCATGATGAAAGAGGCGAGCGAGGTCTTGCCGGCGCCGCTCCGCGCTTCGATCAGCACCGTCTCCCCCTTGTTGAACACGACGTCGCGAAGCCAAACCTCCGACCCGGCGGACGGTTCGGCGGCGAAGACTTCGGGAATGACTTTGTCAAGAACTATCCTCTCCATATCAGCAACTTGCCGGGGTTAATAGTCTATCCGGATCCGGAACTCGAGGCTCGAACGGGTCGGAATCAGGGCCACCGAGAAATCCTTGACCGGTTCGGCTTTGGGGAAATAGCCGGCGGTGAAGGCGAGTCCGAGCCATGCGCCGTCGAGTTTCTCGCCAAGCTGGGCGATAGGCTTGCCGGCCTGCGGACCGCCGTTGATCGAGATCAGGACAGCACCCTCTTTGGTCGTCATCCGCATACTGGGGACATCGCCGAGGAGCATCGTCAGTCCTTCGACGGCATTGACGACGTTCTGTTCCATACCCTTTCGGCAGGGGATGCTGAAAATCAGGTTGTTGTCCTCGTCAGAGGCGGCCACGAGAGGTCCCTCGATGCTTTCGAGCGCCTTCTCTGTCGAGGGGGGAAGGGCGGCGCCGAAGACACCGGCCGCCTTGATCACGTTCTTGATCAGTTTCGAGTCAATAGACAGACCAGCGACTGCCTGAGCCTTGTCTCCGAGGATGTTGAAGTCGCGCGTAGCGAGCTTGCTGGTTGCCAGGTTACATTTTGCCTCCTTGAAGTCCGAATTGAGGAAGGAGCCGGTAGCGATGAGCATCTTTTCGGTCATGTCGGCCGAGAACGAGGCGTATTTGGCGTCCTCGAACATGAAGGCCGAGATCATACGGGCCTTCCCGGCGCTCGGACCGAGTGTGCGCCACAGGATGTTCGAGTCCCAGAGGTCGATATAGTCACTTTCGAGAGCCGTCAGCCGCTCGGCATAGCCCGAAGAGGCGAGGCTCTGTTCTTTATTGAGACGGCGGAAGGCACTGACGTCGGCCGCGTTGGCCATCGAGTCCTTGAGAGAGACCCAGATGTGGCTGTCGTCAAAGACGATATCGCGGGCGCAGAGAAGACCCTCACCGGCATCCTGAAGGTTATAGCCGTGGCGGCTGAAGTAGGCCTTGGTCAGTTTCGAGTCGGCCAAGGGAGCGGTCAGCCAGAGGTTGCCGCTGTTTTCGAAGAGGGCGAAGCATGAAAACTCGATGCCCCCCTTGCCGGCGAAGAGCGAGTCGAGATGTGCCGGGCCCTGAGTGCCGTTGAGCTGGTTGAGGAACTTGCGCAGGGTCACGGAGGGCTTGACGCCGGTCTTGTCCTCGACGTCGCCCCCGGTAGACTTGACGAGCGCATCGGTGTTGACCACGGCCGCATAGGCGGCGTCGCCCGGGATGGTCGTCAGCAGTTCCTTGGCCGTCTGACGGTCGGCCGAGTCGGAGCAGGCCCCCGTCACGAGGCCCAGCAGAACGACCAGAGAGAGAAGGATACGGGTTTTCATTTTGTTGATTAATGGTTGAAAGAGAGTGATTTAGTAGGACTCGGCCTCAGAGGGGAAGTCGGACGATTTCACGTCGGCGATATACTGTTTCAAGGCCTTGTCCATAATCTCGCCGAGGTTGGCGTAACGGCGCAGGAAACGGGGCGAGAAGCCCTGGTTGAGGCCGAGCATGTCGTGCATGACCAGCACCTGTCCGTCGACACCGCCGCCGGCGCCGATGCCGATGATCGGGATATTGACCGCCCGGGCCACTTCGGCCGCCAGCTTGGCCGGTACCTTCTCGATCACGATCGCGAAACAGCCGAGTTCTTCGAGAAGCTTCGCGTCTTCCATGAGCTTGCGGGCCTCGGCCTCCTCACGTGCGCGGACGCTGTATGTGCCGAACTTGTTGATACTCTGCGGAGTGAGGCCGAGGTGACCCATCACCGGAATACCGGCCGAGAGGACGCGTGTGATCGAGTCGGCGATTTCGGCGCCCCCCTCCATCTTGACCGCCTCGGCGTGGCTCTGTTTCATGATGCGGATCGCCGAGGTCAGCGCCTCTTTCGAGTCACCCTGATATGAGCCGAAGGGGAGGTCGACGACCACGAGCGCGCGGCGCACGGCCTTCATCACCGACTTGGCGTGATATATCATCTGGTCGAGGGTGATCGGCAGGGTCGTCATGTTGCCCGCCATCACGTTTGAGGCGGAGTCGCCGACGAGAATGACGTCCATCCCGGCCTGATCCACGATCTTGGCCGAGGTGTAGTCATAGGCGGTCAGCATCGATATTTTCTCACCGCGCTGTTTCATCTCGATCAGGCGGTGGGTCGTTACTTTTCTCTGGTTATCCTCTGTGTTGGTTGACATTTCTGTTCCGATTTAGGGATATTGTTGTGGGGTATAACGTTTTAAACCGTCGGGATCAGTCGGTCTTGTGCCCGGCGGTAGAAAATGAGTTCGAGAATGTAGAAGACGAGGATGAGGAAGCCGGCGATAACATCCGGAAGCCAGGCGAAGCACGAAGCGGCAGCGGCGCCGACGGCGGCCGGGAGCATCAGCCACGAGAAGAGACAGCATAGGGTGCGCATTGTCCGCGGACGAGCCGGCATCAGCTCGCGAGTCGAGCGGTAGCGCTTGCGCGACAGTTCCCAGACGCGGGGTGTGGCGACACCCCAGTCGACGGTCAGCACCGTCTCGGGCGAGACGACGACGGCCGTGTTGTCGGGCGTCGCGATGCGGTTGACGAAGATGTCGTCGTCACCCCCTTCGAGAAGGAGGCCGTCAGCGAACCCTTTGTTCTCAAAGAAGAGCGAGCGCTTGAAGATCAGGTTGTTGCCGTCGCCGCGCCATGTCCGATGGGCTATCGCGTCGCCGACCCATCGTGCCCCTTCGGTGACGGTTCCGATCTTCGCCTTCAGACGCGAAAGGGCCGCGAAGCGTTCGAAGTCGAAGTGACTGAAGCCCAAGACGACCTCGGTACGGCCTGCGTCGGAGGCGTCGTTGATCGGGGCCATCATCGACGATATCCAGTTGTCCGATGGTATGTCGACCTGGGGGATGGTTGTCAGGATAAAATCGCTCTTGGCAGCCTTGATGCCGATGGTCAGCGCCAGTTTCCGGCGGTTGAGGGTATGGCTGCCCGGGGGAATGAAGGTGAAATAGAGCCGTTTTTCGTCGGCATACCGTTCGGCGAGGGTCGCGGTGTTCTCGGCGTTGGCGTCATAGACGACCACGACGTCGAACGCCGGATAGTCTTGCTCGAGCACGCGGCTGATCCACCGGTCGAGCACCTCCTCGTCACAGCTGGCAAAGACGACGACCGTCAGGGACTTGGCAGTGGGTAAGGATACCGGCTGGAAGCCGGCGCTACCGCTGTCTGAAAGTACCGGCTGGAAGCCGGCGCTACTGCCCTCAGTCTGGAAGCCGGCGCTACTGCCCACAGGGGGGACGCCTGTGGTACATGCTGTGGTACATGCGCCTGCTGACCGCATCGGCCGCAGTCCGACTATCAGCTGCCAGGCGATGGCGACGGCCATCACCGCCAGAATTATGATCGAAAGAATCGATATCATAGCTTACATTTGTCTTCAACCCGCGAAGTTAATCAAAAAAGTTGAACTAAAAAAGCGCGAAGCCCAATGGCCTCGCGCTCAAATTCAGTTTATTGGGGATTGATCTCTATAAATCAAGAGAAATCCCGAAGATTTCCGCTTAGAAGGCGACTTTCATCGTCTTTCCGCCCTGGCGGACGATATAGAGACCCTTGGTCGGGTTCTCGACGCGCAGGCCGTTGAGGTCATAGTACTCGGCGGGAGCGGCGGCGTCGAAGCCCTCGGCGTCAACACCCTCGATGCCGGTCAGATTGCCCGAAGCGAAGGTGATGAAGCAGTTGGCCGGTACGGTCACCTTGCCGTTGACGATGTCCCAGCTGAAGTCAGCTCCCCAGCTGTGGGTCACGACGTTATAGTAGTTCTGATCCTTCACGGGGAAGTCGAAGTCAAAGGTCAGCGAGCCCGAGACGTTCGGGTTGATGAAGGTGTAGAGAGCCTTGTCGCCCTTGACGTTGAAGATGGTGCGTCCGTTCTTCCAGTTTGTGGCGGCTACGGCCGAGGTGAACGATGCGTCCTGGGCGAAGAGGTCCGGATTCTGTGCGCGACAGTTGATCAACAGCGAGTAGTTCTCGACGAGGCCGGCGCGGGCGGGTTCGTCGAGGAGGTTCCAGCAGACGCGCTTCGGGTCGGTGTTGTTGCCGCCGTTGGAGTCTTTGGTCGACTGGTCGTTGCCCATCTCCGAGAACTCCCAGATCATGTGGGCGCCGGGGGCGAGGAGCATCTGGGCGGCAGCCGAGCCGAGACGCTGCATGCGTGCGGTGAGGTCAACCTTAATTGCGTCGACGCCATACTTGATCTGCTTGTAGGCGAGACGTTCCTCGTCGTGGCTCTCGAGATAGGAGACGGTCGAGCCCCATGTGCGCGCGTCGTCGGGGGCGTAGAAGCGGCGGAGCGACGAGTTCGTGCTGTAGCCCATCGCATACTGGCACCCCTCGGTGTTGATGTTGGCCCAGTTGAGCTGGCCGGTCTTGGCCATCTCGTTCTCCTCGCTTGCGCCGGCGAGGTTCTCGTTGATGAAGATGGCGCCCGGCTTCACGGCGTTCATGGCCTCCTGGATCCGGCGCATGTTGGCGATACGCGAGGCGTTGTAGGCGTTTGTGCCCGAGTCGCCCGAGTTGGCGTATGAGTCGTTGTCGCCCAGACCCTTCACGAGGTCGAAGCGGAAACCGTCGACGTTATACTCTGTCAGCCAGTACTGCACGCAGTCTTCCCACTGACGGCGAACGAGGGGATTGCCCTGGTTCCAGTCGTTGAGGACGCTGTAGGCATGGGGGGCCGAGGCGTTGAAGAAGGGGTTGGAGCCGGCGGGGTAGAGGCGGTACCAGGGATGTTGCCAGTCGCTCTGGTTGAAGACCATGTCGAGGATCACGGCGATGCCCTCGGCGTGACACTTGTCGATGAACTCCTTGTAGTCGTCGGGGGTGCCGTAGGCCTTGTCGGGAGCGAAATAGAAGTTGGGGTTGTAGCCCCACGAGATGTTGCCGTTGAACTCGTTGATCGGGAGCACCTCGACGGCGTTGACGCCCAGAGACTTGAGATAGGGGATCTTCTCGATGGCCTGGCGGACGGTGCCGTTGCCTTTTGACTGCCCTTCGGTTCCGGTAAAGTCGCGGAAGAGGAGCTCGTAGATGATCAGATCGTCTTTCGCAGCGGGCTTGAAGTCCTTCACCTGCCAGTCATAGTCGTTGAGGTCAGACTGATAGACAGCCAGCTGGACGGTGCCGGTCTTGCCGGTCGGGTAGGGGGGAAGGTCGGGGTAGACGTCTTTGGGGATATACTTGTCGTTAGACGGGTCGAGGATCAGCTTGGCGTAGGGGTCGCCGATGCGGGTCTGGCCGTCGACATAATAGTAGTACATATATGTCTCGCCCTTTTCGAGGCCCGGAACGGTCAGCCAGAAGTAGCGGCCGTCGTTGTCCTCGCAGTAGTTCATCAGGTTCGTGTCAAGTACCTGATAGTCATCCCACGAGCCGACGATGTTGACGCCATGCTTGCCGGGAGCGGCCACACAGAAGGTGACGGTTCCGTCTTCATTCTCGACAGCGCCGAACTTCACCTTGCCGCCGGGATAGGGGACTTCGGGCGACTCCTGGGCGTAGTATATCTTGGTGGTGTAGATCTTCTCTTCGGTGCCGTCGTTGGCCTTGACGGTGAAGATATAGTCGCCGGGGCCGGGGAGCTCATAGGTATAGTTGAGCTCGGTGGTCATCTGGGTCTTGGCCAGTTCTTCCTGACCGACCATCAGGGTGATGTCGGCCTTGCGGGTGGTGGCGACCTTGATGTTGAGCGTCGAGTTGTCGGCGGTCACGACGGTCCCTTCGACACCGAAGTCGACGGCAATCTGAAGGCCCGAGGCGAGGACGTCGACGAAGATGTCGCCGCCGGTCGAAGTCTTGCCCTCCTTGCTGCCCCCGGCGTCGCGGAAGACGAAGGCCAGCTTCTTGACGGTCTCTGAGGGGTTGGTGATACCGTAGTAGGTGCGGATATCGCCGATATAGAGGCGCCAGAGATTTTCGGAAACATACTCGAGTTCATACTTCGGACTGTTGTCGAGCCATGTCGGCGCATACTTCCAATCAGAATCGCCGGTCGAGGCGCTGGTCAGCACTCCGGTGTGGGCATAAACCTTGGCCGTGGGGCCGAGGCCCTTGAGGCCGGCGTTGCCTTGATCGGCATGATAGAAGACCCAGAGGTTCTGGCTATCTTCCTGGACGACAGCGGGCTCGGTGGTCACTACCTGTCCCATGGCTGCCATCCCGATCACAAGGACAGCGGCTAAAGTCAGTAAAATTTTTTTCATATGCTGGTTATTTGGTTATGGAGCACTATGAGATCTATGAGTACTATGAGCTCTGGGAGGGAGTTTTCTTAGAACTCTTAGTTCTCTTAGTGCTCCTAGTTCTCATAGTTTCCAAAATTAGATCTGAGTTCGGTGTACTCTTCCCAGTCGGCGTCTTCTTCGGCTTCGATCAGCAGGGGGAGGGTGCGGTCGATGCTCTCGAGGCCGCGGTTGAAGACCTTCTGGAAGATCGGGAGCGAACGGGTGTAGAAGACCCAGTCGCGACGGCCGTCGCCGGTATAGATGCCGGTCATCACCCCGACGGGGTCCTTCTTGAAGGCAGCCAGCAGACTGTCGGTGGCCTCTTCGAGAAGCCGGGCGTCTTCGTCGTCGGGCATCCCGTCGGGTTTGGCCGAGTAGTCCCAGTGGACGTCGATCCGGTAGATGAACTTGCCGCTGTCGCGAAAGGAGTCGATCTCCTCGCGAAGCGTCACGATCACAGTCCGCCCGCTGTCGGCGTCGGCCGGAAAGGATACCCATTCTTCAGAATATGCCATGTCAGGTTGTCGTGTTTAGGTTGTTGAGGCTCAGAAGATTGTCACCAGTGTCGCGCCGAAGCCGTACTCGCGGAACGAGGCGTCCTGGATGTCACACTCGTATTCCTTGCGGAGAAGGTCGCGGACTGCCTTGCGCAGAACGCCGTCGCCCTTGCCGTGGATGAAGACGATCTTCTGGCCTTTGCGGAGACGGTGGGCCTTCATGGTCTTGCGCACCTCGTTGAGCTGCATCTCGAGCATGTCGGCGTTCGACATTCCGGCCAGCGAGTCGGTCAGCTCGGCCATGTGGAGGTCGACCTGGATCAGCGGCAGAAGCTTGTGGGGATTCTGGGCGTCGAGGTCGATCTTCTCGACCTTCTTCCTGGCCGGGCGGTCACCCTTCGAGGCGATGGTCTTACCTGGCTTCTTGAGCGACTCCTCATATTTCAACTGAAGCGCACGGATGGCGGCCTCCTCTTCCTCGCGGTTGTCGGCCGCGCGGTCGTCTTCGACAAGGGGGATCTCGATCACGGGTTCGTCGAAGTACTTGCCGGGGCGGAAGCAGTGAAGCTTATGGAATTTGGTGAGGTTCAGCTTGACGGTGGAGTTGACGGGGAACTTCAGCTCGAAGTCGGCCGTCTCCTTGAAGGCGATGGCCTGGATGGCTACCTTCTCGAACTCGCCGAGGGTCTCGTGGGTGAAGACGCCGAGGTCGATCAGCTCGTTGGGCTCGACCTCGCCGCTATATCTGAGCTTCCACCCCGTCGCGTTCGCGTCGCGGCTCATGAAGGTGAAGAGCAGGCGGTAGTTGGAGTCGTTGACCAGCACGGCGGCGAACTTCGACTCGGAGAGGGCCTTGAGGTTTGTCGGCTCGAAGGCGAGCGTCAGCGAGAGGCGGTCGCCATAGTCGGTCTCGACCGGCTTCGGTTTGGGTTTGGCGGGAGCGACGGCCTCCGCGGGGTTGGGGACCTCTTTCGAAGGGGACTCCGGTTCCGGACGCGGGGCGGCCTTCTTTCCGCGGCCCGTGTCGTATGCGTCCTGGTCGAATAGCAGACGCGCGCCCGACTTCGGTCCTTCGTGGCCGGCGGGCAAAACAACGACAAGATCCGAGACCAGGAACGGGGTCTCGAATCCATCTTCTTCGACATATGCTATCTTGCCCTCGACGCGGCTGACGATCCCGCCGCCGACGGCGTTAAGATATCTTACCTTATCACCTGCTTTCATCGTTATCTGCTTCTTCTTCAGTGTTTTGGTTCTTCTCCCTCTCCTCCTCGCGGTGGTATGCGTCGACGATCCGCTGAACCAGGGCGTGACGCACGATGTCCTTCTTCTCATACTCGATGAAGCCGATCCCCTTCACTCCGCGCAGAATCTGGAGGGCCTGCATCAGACCGCTGCGGACCGAGCGGGGAAGGTCGATCTGGGTGGCGTCGCCGGTGACGATCATCTTGGCGTTGACACCGAGTCGGGTGAGGAACATCTTCATCTGGGGCGTGGTCGTGTTCTGGGCCTCGTCGAGGATGATGACCGCGTCGTTGAGGGTGCGTCCGCGCATGAAGGCGAGCGGGGCGATTTGGATCGTGTCGGTCTCCATATACTCCTTCAGCTTCACGGCCGGAAGCATGTCTTCGAGCGCGTCATAAAGGGGGCGCAGGTAGGGATCGATCTTGTCCTTCATGTCGCCCGGCAGGAAGCCGAGCTTCTCGCCCGCTTCGACGGCGGGGCGCGAGAGGATTATCTTCTTGACCTGGCGGTTCTTGAGCGCGGCGACGGCCAGTGCGATTGCGATATATGTCTTGCCCGTGCCGGCGGGGCCGAGGGCGAAGGTCAGGTCGTTTTCGGCAAACGAGCGGACCATCTTCGCCTGGTTGGCGTTGCGCGGGGCGATCGGGCGTCCGCTCTGGCCGAAGATGATGACCCCCTCGGAGTTGACCGCCTTGGGGACGGCCCCGCGGACTATGTCGATGATGACATCTTCAGAGAGCTTGTTGTATTTCGACGCGTACGCTTCGATCTCGCGGATCTTCATCTCGAAGTCGGCGGTCTCGGACTCCTCGCCGATGACCTTGATCACGTTTCCGCGCGCAGCCATCCGCAGCTTCGGGAAGAGGTTGCGGATCAGCGCTATGTTTGAGTTGTTGACACCGTAGAAGGTCTGCGGGTCTATGCTGTCTATTATAACTGTTCTTTCGTTCATTTGATATGTAAACCTTAGCCCACCGAGCCCTCGAGCGAGATGGCGAGCAGCTTCTGGGCCTCGACGGCAAACTCCATCGGAAGCTTGTTCATCACTTCCTTGGCATATCCGTTGACGATCAGCGCCACGGCCTCTTCCATCGGAATTCCGCGCTGGCGGCAGTAGAAGAGCTGCTGTTCGTTGATCTTCGAGGTGGTAGCCTCGTGCTCTACGGTCGAGGTGTTCTCCTGGACATCTATATAGGGGAATGTGTGCGCACCGCAGTCGGACCCCATCAGAAGCGAGTCACACTGGGTGTAGTTTCGGCATCCCGTCGCCCCCTTGGCGATCTTCACTTCGCCGCGATAGGAGTTCTGGGAGTATCCGGCCGAGATGCCTTTCGAGACGATCGTTGACCGTGAGCGTTTGCCGATATGGATCATCTTCGTGCCGGTGTCGGCCTGCTGGTAGTTGTTGGTGACGGCCACGGAGTAGAATTCGCCGACGCTGTCGTCACCCTTGAGGATACACGAGGGGTACTTCCAGGTGATGGCCGAGCCGGTCTCGACCTGGGTCCAGCTGACCTTCGAGCGGTGGCCGCGACAGAGGGCGCGTTTGGTGACGAAGTTGTAGATGCCACCCTTGCCGTCCTTGTCGCCGGCATACCAGTTCTGGACGGTGCTGTATTTCACTTCGGCGCGCTCTTCGACAAAGATCTCGACGATAGCGGCGTGGAGTTGGTTCTCGTCGCGCATCGGGGCGGTGCAACCTTCAAGATATGAGACGTATGCGTCGTCGTCGGCCACGATCAGCGTGCGTTCGAACTGGCCCGTTCCCGAGGCGTTGATTCGGAAGTAGGTCGACAGCTCCATCGGGCAGCGGACCCCCTTGGGGATGTAGACGAACGAACCGTCTGAGAATACGGCCGAGTTGAGGGCGGCGAAGTAGTTGTCGCGATATGAGACGACCTTGCCGAGATATTTACGGACGAGGTCGGGATAGTCCTTGACGGCTTCGGAGAATGAGCAGAAGATGACGCCGAGCTCGGCGAGTTTTTCGCGGTGGGTAGTCTTGACGCTGACCGAGTCCATGACGGCGTCGACGGCGACGCCGGCGAGTTGCTTCTGTTCTTCGAGCGAGATACCGAGTTTGTTGAAGGTCTTCACGAGTTCGGGGTCCACCTCGTCCATGCTCTTCTTCAGCTCCTTCTTTTTCGGGGCCGCGTAGTAGCTGATCGCCTGGTAGTCGATAGGCGGGATCTGGAGGTGTGCCCACTCGGGCATCTTCAGCGTCTGCCAGTAACGGAAGGCGTCGAGACGGAATTCGAGGAGCCACTCGGGCTCACCCTTGACCTTTGATATATAGCGGATTACCTCCTCGTTCAGACCGGGAGGGACGACATCGGTGTCGATATCCGAGGTGAAACCATATTTATATTCTCCCTTCGTCGCGTCGCGGAGCACCTCGTCTGTCGACTCTCCGCCCGTCGGGATCTTCTCTTCTTTCATATCCTTGTCTTCTAAAGCTAAACGCAAACGGTGTGCCCGATATTTCGTACACAAAGAAATCGGACACCACCCGTCCACAATGCTCTAACAACATTTAAACAAGTAAAGTTACAAAAAAATCCCGACACCACCCAAAATCCCCTTCGGAATCTCCATTTAGGCTTTAAACTCTTCGATGCGGTAAGTGAGGTCCCTTTTAGAGCGTTCGGAGTTGAGGTTGGCGCCGATGAGGTAGACCTTGCGGCGATCCAATAGGAAACGACCTGCGTAATCGCGTTCGTGAATCTGTGACATTGCCGCCTCGACACTCTCGTTATATTTGAACTCAAAAAGATAGATATAACGTGGGGTTTCGACCTCAAGATCTGAACGCCCTCTGTAGCTGTGGTGTTCGGCTCGTGCGGTCAAACCGGAGAGCAGCGCAAGTAGATAGGTGATCGCCCTATAGGTTGACTCCCGGTGATCCTCTCCGGGAATATCCTTGAAGAGCGTGCGGAGTCTCTCCATAAATCTTTCGGGATGTCCCGTAAACAGATCGTGTCTGAAGGCTGAAAGACTGAAGACGCGGCTATCTGAAGCGATATCGGCGGTATATAGCTCCAGAAGGTTTTTGGAGAAGCCGATGCGCACTTCGTTGTTCGGAAAACTAAGTTCGTAGAGCTCCGATTCGGGATCGTAGTGCTTGATGGTCAGATATCCGGTCTGGAACATAAGTGGGCCCGGATCTGACGACAGGAGGCCGACCGCGCTCAGCTCCTCTCGCGAATAGACGTAGGCGTCGTCGGTCAGAGCAAGCGATATGTCCCGGTTTTTTACACGTTTCGCAAGAAATGACGGCGTTCCGGTCTCGAACCAATATGGCTCCATAAAGCGGTTCTTCAGCGCCTTCATTACGCTGTATGGATTGTAGAGACGCGATCCTTTCGGCGCAAATTTATATCCGTCATAGAAATCACGAAGTGACGAAAGGGTGGTCTCGAAGTCCTTGCCGTTCTCGCGGGCCAGCGCCTCGATCTCGGAACGGAAGGTGCCGAGGAGCTCCTCTTCGGTCCATCCGCAAAGATCGGCGAACTCATTGGTCAGCGATATGTCGTCGAGGTGGTTGACGTCACTGAAGATGCTCACCTTGTTGAATCGGGCCACCCCGGTCAGAAAGGCGAAGCGGATATAGCGGTCCATCGATTTGAGATTGCCGAAGAACCCCTTGAGGATCGCCTGATTCTTTTTGAATAGCGCCGGATTGTCCTCGATTTCAAGCAAAGGCTTGTCGTACTCATCGACCAGGATGACAACTTTCTTCCCGGTCTGTTCATAGGCTGACTTAATGACGTTTTCGAATCTTATGGGGAGATTGGAAGCCTCTCTGTTTTCGCAACTGATGCCATATGGCTCTTCAAGTACGGAGAGAGAGCGGTCCAGGCGCCTGATCAGGCCGTTTTCATCACTGTACAAGCCGGAATTCAGATCGATGTGGAGCACTGGCGACGGGGTCCAGTCGACATCAAGGCTATCTATATCGAGACCTTTGAACAGTTCGCGTTGACCCTCGAAATAGGCATGGAGAGTAGATAGAAGCAGACTCTTTCCGAACCTACGGGGTCTGTTCAGAAAGACGTACTGTCTGTCGGCAGTAAGACTCAGGATATACTTGGTCTTATCTATGTAGGTATATCCTTCCTCACGAATTTTCTTAAAAGTCTGGATACCCAACGGATACTTGATTGCTTCCATATCTCCGAATTTTCCGCGAATATAACGAATAATCTCCGTCCACACAACCCCCCTCCCCCCTCAACTACACTTCTGTATCAGGATGGAGGCACGCCCTCGTGCCTCCCGTCTTAGCTAACGCATGTACCTCAGGCGTCCCCGCCTGAGGGTTCCGGCTAACCTGTCTTGTCTCAGTATACATGACATTCCTACCCCGCACAGGCGGGGACGCCTGTGGTACTTGCAGTTGCTTCGGTGCGTACAGACCAAAATATCATTTCCGGATAAATCAGGGACGCTAACTTTGCGCCATCAACATTGAGCCTATGTCGGCTCAAAAATCAACCGACTTTTGAACCTCGGGGTCGATGAAGGATTTTAAGATGCTGAAGACTAAGGCGATAGGATGGTTGATAAAAACATTAACTATATTTAACACTTGGGGGGGTCACCTCCCCCTCGCGATACTCATCAAACTTATTCGCGCCTGCAGCTTCATCGAGCCGCAGGCGCGTTTACATTGTCGTCAGAAGGGTGGGAGGTCGGAGAGCAAGCGGCGGTCGGCGTCGTATGGGCTCCTATGAAGTAGAAGTTTTAGGCATCCGTTGACACTGGGGATAATGTGTCGATCAAAGCTTTCATATTTCGATGCCTTCGTTAATTACATTTAAGGTAAAAGGGGTTTTACGGGCGTAGAAAATCTTCTTTAGCAGGATAAGCGGCGAGATGTCGAATCCGGTCTCCAGTGAGAGGCGGTACAGCTTATCGGAGATATTCCAATGCCTTTTTGCGTATTCTTTCCCCTCATATGAGTCGGGGAGCAATATAAGCAGATCTACATCAGAGTCAGGACCTGCATCTCCACGAGCCTGCGAGCCATAGAGAATAGCCTTTGCATCGGGGGCAGTTCGGGCCATCAGATCTCTTATGCGTTCAATTAACTCCTTTATATTCATATCATATTATGCTTAAAGGTCTAATCAGAGGCAAAGATACCAAAAGTTCCCGTAATCACCAAATCCATGTCGTCAGAAGGGTGGGAGGTCGGAGAGCCAGCGGCGGTCGGCGTCGGTGGCCCAGATAGAATAGGCGCACAGGCGGGGGCGCCATTAGTGTTAACTTAAATTCAGCTTTCTTATATCCAGCAATTTAGACTTTAATAAAGAGAAGTTTTAAAGTCACGAAATAGGCCTGAGGCTTCGCCTCGGCGGCCTATCACGAAATAAACGGACTTCACACGGAAGGTTTATATTGAAAGCTATCGCTAAGAGCTGTCGCTTCCGTTTGCCTTTGTTGATTTTCGTGTCGCCAAGGGGCGAAGCCACGAGGCCCGTGTCAAGGATTTTTACAACCAAAAAATTCCGTGTAAAATCCGTTGGTTTCGTGACCGAGGCCGAAACAGCGGCGAAGCCGCCGGCCGTTTCGTGACTCTAACCCATTCTTAATCTTTATTTTACCAAGTATCAAAGCATTATGGGATATATGTCACGGAATAGGCCTGGAGCTTCGCTCCGGCGGCCATGCACGGAGTAAACGGATTCCAACACGGAAAGTGAATACGTGTGTCAATATGAACGCTTTCATCTATACGGATAGGGATCTTCGAAATAAGCTAACACTAATAGCGGGGACGCCTGTGGTACATGCTGGTGCTTCGGTGCGTACAGACCAAAATATCACTTCCGGATAAATCAGAGGCGCTAACTTTGCGCCATCAACATTGAGCCTCCTGCAGCTTCATCGAGCTGCAGGCGCGTTTACATTGTCGTCAGAAGGGTGAGAGGTTGGAGAGCCAGTTGCTGTCAGAATTGAGGTGAGCGCTCTCGTTAGTTGTAAAATTAGCTCAGAAATATACTGAAAGTTTATTAGCAATAGCTAATCTTAACTATATTTGACAGATTCAAGCTAATTGACTATCTTTGCAGTTGAAAAATCGAGTCAAATCTATACTATGGATTTATATCTTGGATCAAAAATCAACCGTTTGTTGAGCCTCGGGGTTTATGGAGGGCTATATTTCTCAGAATGGCTCAATAAAATGGGATATTCGCCTCAACTGACAAGCCGTTATCGCGAAAGTGGGTGGCTGTCATTTTTGAGAAAGGGTGTTATGTTCCGACGTAACGAGAAGTTATCTGCCTTGGCTGCTGTTCATTCATTTAATTCTCAGACTGGAAGGAGTATGCGGATAGGAGCACATTCAGCCCTTGAGTTACATGGTTTCAGCCATTTTATCCCTATGGGAAAACCAAGACTAATGGTTTCCTTTGATCCGTACAAATCTCAAGATTGGGTGAGCGATGATAGATTCGATATGGAGATAGTTCCCTTTTCTACAACCGTGTTCAAGGATCCCGAAACGAGAGTGTTGAAGAGAGGTCAGCTTGAACTCCTCGTTTCGACTCCGGAACAAGCCTTTCTGGAGTGTCTCCATCTCGTTCCATCCCAATACAGCTATATGGATCTGTACTATCTGATGGAGCAGCTAACCTCTCTGGATCCGGAGAGTGTCCAAAAAGTGTTGGAAAATACATCTGGCCAGCGAGTTAAGAGAATGTTTCTATATATGGGAGAAAAAGCCGGTCACTATTGGTTTGATCTCCTGAATCCTAACTCCATGGGCCTATCGTCTTCCAAACTGCAACTCGCAGAAAGAGGCGTATACATCAGTAAATATAAAATTACGATTCCAAAAGAATTGGCATCCTATGAATGAAACCTATAGTAAACAAGTGTCGCTGTTGATCCGCGTTATGCCTTCGGTATATAAGATAAGGGATTTCGCTGTTCATGGGGGCACTGCGATCAATCTATTCCATCGGAATCTCAGCCGATACTCAGTAGACATAGACCTGACATATATTCCGATAGCAGATAGAGAATCCAGTCTCCAGGCCATTAATCAACATTTGGCCATCTTGAAAGCGTCTATCGAAAAGACTGTTCCCGGGATTCGTATCATTCACAAGAAGGAGGTATTGAAGTTGTTATGCTGCGTAAATGGGACGACAGTTAAGATCGAAGTAAACGGCACGAAGCGTGGTTTAATTGGAGACATGCAGACGCTTCCACTGTGTGATAAAGCTAAAAAGGAGTTTGGAATGACTTGTTTTGCCAATATCGTGTCTTGGAGCCAACTCTACGGAGGTAAGATAGTAGCCGCGCTCAGCCGCCAGCACCCACGTGATCTGTTTGACTGCAGAGGAATAACGGGAGAGGAATTTGCTGAGGTAAAGTCAGGTTTTATGCTCTGTCTACTGGGAAGTGATAAACCCATAATAGAGTCCTTGGCCCCTAATCCAATAGATCAAAATGATGCTCTGGAAAATCAATTTGTCGGAATGACTGACGAACCTTTTTCTTATGGGGACTATGAAACATCAAGGAAAAACCTTATTGAGGTGGTCAATGCTGGGCTCAGTGAATTGGATAGAGAATTCTTGATATCATTTGAGAATGGGGAACCGGCTTGGGATAAGTGTTGCGGGGGGAATTTGAGCCACTATCCCTCTGTCAAATGGAAACTTCAAAACATCGAAGTGCTCAAAAAGAAGAATCCATCCAAACATAAGGACGGTGTAGGCAAGTTGATCGAGCATTTTCAACGAGACAAATGAATTCAAAGAAGTCATGGGCGCGTTTACATTGTCGTCAGAAGGGTGGGAGGTCGGAGAGCCAGCGGCGGTCGGCGTCGGTGGGAGGGGTCTTGGGGCGGAAGGGTTCGTCGTAGGGTCGGGTCTTGCGGCGCGGAGGGAGGGCCGGCTCTTCCTCGAGCTCGGAGAAGACGACCGTCGGGAAGGCCTTCACCGAACCGTCGGCCGAGTGGGCGCGCATCTCTTCGATCGTCTTCTGAAGGTTGGCTATCTTCGTCTCATAATCGGCACGCTCCTTCGACAGACGGTCCAGACGTGCGTTGATCTTCGCCGCCTCCTGCTCCACATCGGCCGCCTCCGCGAGGTGATGGCGCAACTCTTCTGTCAACGCCCGCTCCCTCTCCAAATCAAGCACCAGTCGCCCCGCTTCAGCCTCAACCTCGCCGATTTTCGTGTGCGCCTCGACCAACTCCGAACGATGACGCTCAACCGACTCTCTCAGCACACGGTTGGCCTCCTCGAGGTCAGCCACGCGCTGGGTCAGCGAGGCTTCAGCCTCACGGAGACGCTCAATCTCAAGCTTGTCTTTCTTGCCCAAAATCATTCCGGCTTCTTCACGATGCCCTTCGACTTGCGGCCGTTGATGGCGATCATCAGCGGGTCGGGGAACTCGACGATGCGCACGCGGTCCGACTCATAGACGGCAGGCTGCGCGTCGAGATAAGCCGAGTCGAAATAGCCGTTGCCCGCGTCGGGGTCGACGGTGAAGTATCCCACGCCGAAGCTCGTCAGGTTCTGGAAGAAGTGGGTGCCCTGCGAAGGCTCGATGCGATAGCCCGGAAGGGCCGACTCGACAATCAGTCGCGCCCCCGCGATCTGCGGCCACTTCACCGGCACACCGAGAGCCGGATCTGATGAACCCCAGCGGCCGGGACCGACCAGGATATAGGGTACATTCGAGTCTACAAACCCCTTGTTGATCTTCTCGATCTCGAGAGCCACCTCGGGGTTGTTGGCCGAGTCGAAAGTGTCGGGCTTGACATAGACCACGTGGCGGACGTTATCCATCACACCGTGGCCCAAAGCGGTCGACGAACGCAGAATCAGCTCATTGTCGGGCACGTCGAGGATATGATCATCGAGCATCTCCTTCTTGTCGACGATCGGGCGGATCTGAAGCCAGTAGACTGTCCCCTTGTGCTTCTTGTCGCTCATCACGTTCTGGTTGATCACGCCGGCGAACTCGATCTCTACCGGGCGCCCCATCTCATACTGGCCCGTGGTCAGCATGAAGTCTACTACCTTAGCCAGGGGGAAGACATTCTGCTTCAGCACGTTGGCGAAAGTCACCACCTTGCGGCCAGGGCCCGCGAACGTGTCGCGGAGCATACGGTCATTGGCGTCGAAGGTCGAGACCATATAGTTGAGCGCCCCCGTCTTGGCGGCGTCATTGACCGGAATCTTGCGGATGTTGAAGCTGTCGTCGGTCGTGAAATGTTCCGACTCCTTGGCCGAAAGCGGAAGACCGAACAGATAGGTCTGAGTGTCGCGCAGGGCCAGGTCGACGGTCGACGTCTGTAGCACCTTGTTCGGATGTTTCGGTGAGAAGCGGAGAGCCATCCCGCCGTCGACGATATACTTGCCGAGACCGACGGCCACTTCGGCCACACCGTCTTCGGCCACCTCGTCGTTCAGCGGATAATAGTTCAGCGAGCGGCCCACACCCGAGAAGCTCGGGTAGTAGTAGTCACCGTGGCGGTCGCCGACAACCTCCTGAAGTATCACGGCCATCTTCTCCTGGTCGATCACGTTGCTCGTCGCGTTCATATATGCCTTCGAGTCGGCGAAGAAGACCGACGCATAAACGCTCTTGATCGCCTCCTCGAGAAGATGGAGCATCTCGTGATGGTCGTCGAGGTGCGGAATCATGTAGGTGGCGTATATTCCGGCAAACGGCTGATAATGTGAGTCTTCAAGGAGTGACGACGAACGGACCGCCAGCGGACGGTCGACAACGTCGAAGAGCGCAAGGAAGTCCTCCTTGAGCACGTCCGGGAGCTCCGCCTTGAGGAACTCCTCGAGAATCTCCGAGTCGGGACGGTCCGAGAGGGCGACGGGGTAGAGGTTGTTCGACTCCATGAACTCGTCGAAGATGTCGGTACAGAGAACGACCGTGCGCGGAATCTGAATCTGGACGCCGTCGAAGTCGTCACACTCCGGGTGGCGCTTGATGATCTGGTCTATGAACGCCAGGCCGCGCCCCTTGCCGCCGAGCGAGCCGTCGCCGATGCGCGCGAAGTTCGAGTACCGGTCAAACCGGTCCTTGCGGAAGACGGCGACTACGCCGCGGTTTTTCATCCGTCGGTACTTGACGATACACTCGAAGATCAGCTTCTTGACCGCCAGGGCCTGTTCGAGCTTGGTGAAGCGGTAGTCACGGATAGCCGAGGCGATCGGGAAGAGGGCGCGGCTGTAGAGCCAGCGCGAGAAGTCGTTGGTCTGACAGTGGGCGAACAGTGCGTCGTCCGGAATTTCGAATATATTTCGCTGAAGATCCTTGAGATCCTTGAGGCGCATGATCACGCTGCCGGTCTTCGGATCCTTGACGATGAAGTCGCCGAAGCCGAACAGATAGCCGACGGCCCGCTTGAGGTCGATCGGGAGCGTCTTCGAATTCTTGTCGAGGAAGACGAGGCCCGTCTCCTCGACGCGCTCGCGGTTCTCGCTCTCCTGGCTCTCGATGATGATCGGGAGGTATGGGATGCGCTCGTGGGCATACTTGGCGAACTGCAGTCCGGCCAGCGGATCCTTCTTGCCGTCGCGCGGGAAACGCATGTCGGAGATCACGCCGAGAAGGTGGTCGCCATAACGGTCAAAGAGCTCGACGGCCTCCTCATAGTCGCGGGCGAGAAGCACCTTCGGACGTCCGCGCATTCGGAGCATCTGCTCGTGCTCGTTCAGAGCCTCGGTCGAGAAGATCATCGACTGCTTCAGCAGATACTTGAACAGATGGGGGAGGATTGAGGAATAGAAGCGGATCGAGTCTTCGATCACCAGCACGGCCTGGACTCCGATCTCGAGCACGTCGTTGTCGGCGTTGCGGCGGTCTTCGATCAGCTTGATGATGGCCAGGATCAAGTCAACGTTGCCCAGCCAAGAGAAGACATAGTCGACGCCGCGCAGGTCCTCGTTGGCGATTCGGCGGCGAACCTCTTTCGAGAAGGGGGTCAGCACCACGAACGGGATGTCGGGATACATGCGGTCGATCTCCTTGGCCTCGCGGAAGGTCTCGCTGACGTCGACGCCCGGCATGGCGATGATCAGGTCGAAGCTCTTCGAGGCCAGTTCGCGGCGTGCCTCCTCATAGTTGGCCACCTTGGTGAAGCGCGGAGGCGACGAGAGGTTGAGGGCGACATACTCGAAATATACCTGCTCGTCTACGCGCCCGTCTTCCTCCATCATGAAGGCGTCATAGGGGGTGGCGATCAGCAGGACGTTGAAGATGCGGTTCTGCATCAGGTTCTGAAAGGCCGTGTCTTTCAGATAAAGGGTGCTCAGAAGGGTATCGTTGACACTGTCCATCGTTGTGGTTGGCTGTGGGAGGGAGGTGGTCTTACTCCTCTTCCTTAAGTGAAGACAGATAACGGTCGAGGGCGCCGCTCATCGAGGGGGCCTCGGGGGTCGGGGCGGCCACGTCGAGACGGAGGCCGGCTTCCTCGACGGCCTTGGCCGCCTGGGTGCCGAAGGTCGCGATGACCGTGTCTTTCTGTTCGAAGTCGGGAAAGTTCTTCTTCAGCGACTGGATACCGATCGGGCTGAAGAAGATCAGCATGTCGTAGTCGAACTTCTCGTCGGGGGTGAAGTCGTTGCTGACAGTGCGGAACATCACCGCCTCTGTCACGTCATACCCCTTGCTCTTCAGAAACTCGAGGTCTGAGCTGTTGTGGACTTCGGCCACCGGCAGCAGGAACTTCTCCTTGTGGTTCTTCTGGAGCGCCGCCACGAGCTGCGGGTCGTCGATCTTGCCGGTCTGGCCGAACGAAATCTTGCGCTTGCGATAGACGATATACTTCTGGAGATAGTGGGCGATCTGCTCGCTGAGACAGAAGTATCTCATCGTGTCGGGGACGTTCACGCGATTCTCCTCACAGAGACGGAAGAAGTGGTCGACCGCATGGCGGGAGGTGAAGATGATTCCCGTGTAGTCGGCAAGGTTGATCTTCTGCTGGCGGAATTCCTTGCTGGTGAGACCCTCGACCTTGATAAACGATCTGAAGACAATCTCGACATTGTGCTTCGCGGCGATCTCGGAATAGGGATTCTTCTCGGAAGTCGGTTTCGGCTGTGAAACCAGGATTTTCTTGATGTTCATTTACAATATGCGTGAAAGAAATTGCGCTCCTCCGAACAGGAGAATCAACGGTACAATTTCAAGACTGCAAAGATAATACAAAAACAGCACCCACGACGCACCTTGGCTGAAAAAAATGCGAAATCCCTTGTAAAGGAAGAGGATTTTGGCCAAAATGAAGCAAATAGCGGCCGCTGTCAGCAGGCCGGCCGTCTCCGAGGGGTAGCACATCGCCAACAATGCGATAAGGAATAAGAATACGGAAAGTATACCGTTTGTCGCCCCGTATCCCCGCACCCACATCCGCGTCAGAGCGGCGTCGGAGAAGACGTTGCCCACCATCCAGTAGGCGAAGAACATCCCGAGCGTGTAGAGCGTGATGGCCGGCAACGCCCCGGTCAGCGTCATCATCGGCAACCCCGTCGGAGCCGCCGACAGTTTCAGCGACGGCGGAACACCGGCCGTCAGGTCGGGCACTCCGGGCTGGAGAAGCAGACAACCCAGAAGGATCGCTCCGGCCGCCACCCACAGGACGTTGAGCAGAACGAGAAACGACGTCTCCTTGACCGTCTCGTCGAAGATGTTCCGCCGCTCGCGAACCTCGGTGATGTCCTTCCACAGCGAGACGACATACTTCCCGTTGTTCTTGAAGCGGATCGCCACCACGATGAAACAGAAGAGCAACCCCGCGAAGAGCCATGACATGGAAGTGTCCGGCTCGGGAGCGTCGGGGTAGGGGACAGGCTTCTCGAGCGTCACCCCCCACACCGGCGGGATCGTGTCGAGGGCGCTCCGGGCCAGCGAGTCCGCCTCCTGGGTCAGGACCGACAGGGTGTCCGTCACCGTTTCGTTTACTTGAGCCATCCCTCTTTCTTATACCATTCTACCGAGCGTCTGATTCCCTCCTTGAGCGGCACTTCGGCCTTGAATCCGAAGTCGCGCGCCGCCTTGGCGACCGAGACGGCCCAGTTCCGCTGTTTCATGATCCGGAACTTGTCGGTGTTGAGCGTCGAGGGCTTCCCTTTGGCCACACCGATCTTCTCGGCCACCCAGCAGACCGGCGTGACGGCCCACATCGGCATCTTCATCGGTATCACCAGCTTCCGGCCTATCTCCGCACCGGCCATCCGGCGGAACTCCGCCTGCGAGTAGACACGCTCCTCGGCTATGTTGTAGACCTCGCCTGTCCGCCCGTGTTCGAGTGCGTCGAAGACGGCGCGCGCCAGATCCTCCACATATATAAAGGAGAGATACTGCCGCTTGTAGCCCACCGAGAAGTCGAAACCCTTGGCGATCGAGTCGAACATCAGGTAATAGTCCTTGTCTCGCGGACCGTAGATTCCCGTCGGGCGGAAGATTATATAAGGTATGCCGCTCATGGTCAGCTCCATCTCCGCCTTCAGCTTCGAGGCGCCATATCGGGTGTTGGGCTGGGGAATCATCTCCTCGGTGAAGGGCGCGCCCCCCTTCTCGTCGCCGACGCCGACTGCCGAGAGCGACGACATGTAGAGCAGACGCTCCGGCACCTTCCCGGCCTCCTTCAGAGCCTCGAGGAATGACCGCAGGTAGCCCGCGTTGATTCGAGCGAAGTCACTGAACCGTAGACATTTCGTCGCCCCGAGGTTGTAGACGATCCAGTCCCAGCGCTCACCCTCTGGCAGGGCGTCGCGAAGCGAGCCGGCAAGCGACGCCGGTTCGTCGAAGTCAAGTTCGAGAAACTTCAGCCGCGGGTCGGAGAGATAGCGGCGCGAAGTCGTCTTGCGCACACCGGCCCACACTTCGAAGCCACGTTTCAGTGCCTCGGAGGCCAGGAATCCGCCGACGAACCCGCCGGCGCCTACGATCAGTACTTTCTTCATATCACATTTCCTTTAAGGGTCGCGGAGCTGGCCGACTCGATGCGGACGCGCACAAGATCGCCGACCTTGTGGTCGCCGCGCGGGAAGACCACCACCTTGTTCTGGGACGTGCGGCCGAAGAGCTCCTCGGCGCTTCGCTTCGACGTCCCCTCGACCAGCACCTCGAACTCGCGGCCTACGTCGGCCAGATTGCTCTTGAGCGACAGCTCGTTCTGGAGCTCGATCATCCTGTTCAGACGCTCGATCTTCACCTCCTCCGGGACGTTGTCGGGCAGGTGCTTCGAGGCGAAGGTCCCCGGGCGTTCCGAATACTTGAACATGAACGCGCTGTCGAAACCGGCCTCGCGCATCAGCGACAGCGTCT
>CAZTSQ010000031.1:0-29158 GCA_964615915.1 uncultured Sangeribacter sp. | reverse complement strand
GAAGCCTGTGAAAGCTTGTTGTAGTAGGCCGGCTGGGCGATACCGTAGAAGTAAGTGGCGATAAGGATACCGACACCTACCAACCAGATGCTGGTCGGAGCGGCAACGATCAACAGGAAGCCGACCGTGATGGCGAGGATAACTACGACTGCCACCCAGTTCTTCAGGATTCTCAGTGCCCAGTTAAGGGTGTAACCAGAGGCCATGATACCGAAGAAGAGGACTGAGGTGAGGTCACCTGCGACAGAAGAGTTCTTGAACAGGAAGGGAATATAGAGGCTGATGGCTGCGATCACGAGTGTGATGAAGAAATAGAAGGCACAGTAGCGAACGAGCATCTTGATGTTGACCTCTTTCGAGAATTTGTAATGCACCTTGGGGACATCCTTCTTGGCAGCTTCTGCCGCACGGAGTTTGGTCGGGTCAGTGATATACTTACCGAAGCCCTTGGCGAAGAACAGAGGAACGAACGGGAGCAGATAGATCAGGAACGGGAGACGCCAGTTGATCTTTGCGAGGTAACCGGTGGCGATCACACAGCCCATGAGCACGAGGTTCAGAGTGGCTGAAGTGTAACCGTACTGGGCCGAACGCTTGTCACCGTCAAACATATCGGCGATGAAGGCCGACGCCAGAGGCGAAAGGATACCGGCTGCGATACCGATCAGGAAGCTGAGCAGAATCAGCATCACCATGCTCTTGACGAAGAAGAACAGGACACCCATCACGCCGAAGAACAGACATGTCCAGAACGTCAGCTTGTTGTTATTGAACTTGGTGCCGATCCAACCTCCGAGGAACACGAAGGGAATCGCCGCGAAGTTAGGACCTACCTCCAGCATCTGGGTCTCCAGTGCCGACGTACCGGGGAAGATTCTGGTCAAATCACCCATGATCGGCGAGATAGCCAGACCCGGAATCGAGGTACAGATAAAGATGATGTACAGATTGAAGACCGCCCAGAACGGAAGCATCTTCGACCCATAACCGGATTTAATCTGGAATTTCATAGCAGTATTTTTTATAAGTTGATACTCGGTTATTAGTCACATAGGGGGTCTTAGAAGCTGAACATCAACTGGGTCTGGATACGGTTGTCGTGTCCGGTGCCGTTGTTCCATGTGCCGTGAATACCATACAGATATTCAACACCCCACTGGAGATAAGACGTAATGTTGTAGAAGACATTGGTGGCGAAATAGAAACCATATTTATAGTCATTGTCAGGATTTGTGACTGCATAATCCTTGACGCCCCAAACGCGTGCCTCGGAGGCCATGATGTTCCACTGCCAGTTCTTGCCGATATTGAGCGACGATCCGATATTGAGACCCATCATCGGGGTGGCTTTCATCTTGCCGGGCTT
The DNA here is from genome assembly GCA_964615915.1 of uncultured Sangeribacter sp. Classification (GTDB taxonomy): domain Bacteria; phylum Bacteroidota; class Bacteroidia; order Bacteroidales; family Muribaculaceae; genus Lepagella. The sequence continues at coordinate 27,792 of CAZTSQ010000031.1, read as the reverse complement.
GGAGTTGTCGGGGATATAAGAGATAGGAATTCCGGCTACGTCCTGGAGGTAAGCGCCGATACCCTGACCGTAAACGGCCTGCAGATAAAGGGTCCAGGGTTTCACGGGCTGATAGTTGCCTGACAGCATCACTGCCCAACCGAGATCATGATTCTTCTTTCCGGTCTGGAGGTCTTTATAGAAGAAGTTGCGGATAAGACCCGAGAGACGTACTCGCATAGAGGGAGACTGCTGATATTCAACCCACATCGGGATATCGGGAACAATCTGTTCGTAAGCGTCGGGGTTGGCGACCATCTTTCCGTCGAATTTCGGATAGTCCTTGCCGCGGTAAACACCGTTTGAAGAGTAATAAGAGGGATAATCAAGACCTGCTGCGAAGCGGAAACCGTTGTAACTCTTTGAGGTGTAGCTCAATTCATAAGCCACGTTCGAGATACATCCGCTGGGGCCTTCAGGGTCGATTGTCGGGGGCTGGCAGGCGTAGACGTCCTGCATGAGGGTCAGTTTCTGACCGGCTGTGAAGCCTCTCCAAGTGAGGTAAGCTCTCAGGAAGTTCAGACCGGGCGACATTCCGTCGGTTCCGATCTTGAAGTAACCTGTCACCTGATTTTCAGTGCCGCCGAATCCGGTAACCTGGAACGACAGGGCTCCCTGGAAGGGGTTGATGTAGGCATCGGAGCGATGTCCTTTGACTGAGGGAACGGGGATTTTTGAAGTTACGAAACTGATGCCGGCGCCGTCAACCTTATAAAGATTGTTGCCGAAGTCCGTACCGATGATCGGGTTTACGTAACCGCCGATCGTGAGGATGAACTTGTTGTTGGCTGTGCGGACTGCGAAGGTTGGTGTAGGCACTTCTTTCGGACCCACAGGCATATCCTTTTCGATGATGGCCTTCAGGGTCGAGTCCTTCTTTACTTTGACAAACTCAAGACGAGAGCTGGAAGCGTCGTTGTCGTCGTCATCGGTTGTTGTGGTCTGTGCTGAGGCCACGCTACCGCTGATGATCACGAGGGCACCGATTGTGCACGAGCGTAGAAGTTTAACCATAGCTGATAAGTATTAAAGTGTTTTTCATTAGAATAACGACCGAAATCTCTTGACATATTGCTATGCTCGGACCACCATCGTTAATTATGACTTGTCAACAACGGAAGCCAACAATAAGTTTACTTGAAAACCAAAGATTTGCGTCAGGAGAGCGATTTTAACATTTGGGTTCTTCAACTATAAATAAACCAAAACGGACTTGCGGGTGTTTAATTCACAAAGAATAATCTTTAAAATTCTTCCTCTGCCCCATCACGGGTAACCCTGATTAACACTTTAAACCCGACGATATGAAATACGTTGACTCCGGAGCCGGCAAACTCCCATTGATCACCCTGATTGCCATCCTGTCGATATCGTTGACAGTAAACCTTCCGGGACTGGCCATATCCCCCATCATGGGTAAGCTACAGGCTATTTTCCCCCACGCCACTGAGTTTGAAATCCAATTGCTGACGGTTCTTCCAAACCTTGTGATCATTCCGTTCATGCTCATTTCCGGTAAGCTTTCGGTCGGCCACAGCCAGTCGCTTCTGGTGACGGTCGGTCTCGTCATATACCTGTTTGCCGGAGTCCTCTATTTCTTCGCCGATTCGATGATCGAGCTCATTTTGATAAGCGCCCTTCTCGGAGTCGGATGCGGACTGGTGGTCCCGCTTGCCGGCGGACTTATCGGTCAGTATTTCGTCGGGGACGCACGTGTTAAATATCTCGGTTGGAAGAGCGGTGTCTCCAACTTCACCATTATTCTCGGAACCCTCTTCGTCGGTCTCGTTGCGAGCCGCAACTGGCACCTCCCCTTCATCGTCTACATGATTCCGATCATTCCGCTCTGCTTGATTCCGTTCCTTACAAAAAATTATATCGACGCCCACAAGATCGATCCGGTTTCGACACCTCCCTACGAACCGTTGAAAGAACCGAAGGTTACAGCTTCAAAGGCTGCGCAACCGACGACGGTCAATTTTCATTTCACCGGCAAGACAGCCTTCAGACTTCTGCTTGGTGTGATCCTAATCTACTTTGTGACCACCTATTCTTCTGAGGTTGTTTCATATTACATTCCTTTCACCTTCAGTCACTACGGACTGTCGACTTCGAACACCGGCGACGCCACCTCGCTCTACTTCCTGACCTGCACCATCGCCGGCTTCCTGCTCCCGAAGACAATCAAATATGTTGGTAAGGATGTCTTGATTTACGGTGCCTGCATCGTTATGGCGGCCCTTTATATCACCGGCTTCTTCCACCACTACGCCTCCTATCTTGTGGCTATCGGGTTCATGGGCTTCGCCTACGGTACGATGCAGCCTATCATCTACGACAAAGCTACCTATCTCGCCCCGACAGCCCAGGAGTCGAGCAAGTATTTCAGCTATGTGCTTGCTGCCAACTATGTAGGTATTTCGCTCACCCCGGTGATCGTTTCCGGTATGGCCCGTCTCTTCGGCGCCCAGCATGACTCGAACTTCTCATACATCCTCAACGGTTCGATCATGATCCTGCTCATCCTCTTCATGCTCTGGAAACGCAAAACCTATTCAGTTGAAGTCAACCCCGCCCTCTACAAGTAACCCTCCTTCCACTCCACATAAGCTCAGCGGTCGCCCCGGAATAACCGAGGCGACCGCTGTTACTTATTTCCAACAAATTTGATTAAAGTCTGCGAAGTTCTTCTATGGTAATTTTAGTCCGCTCGCTCACGGTTTCGATGTCCATTCCAAGAGACAGTAAGTCCTTAGCGATCCGTATCATCTCCTCCTTGATGGCAGCACGAGCTATCGCTTCGCCTTCTTTGAGACCTTCGGCCAAACCTACCGCTCTACCTTCGGCCAGACCTTCGGCTCTACCTTTATCAAGGCCTTTCTTGACAGCACACCTCATTTCCGAGTAATAATCTCTCGCACGCTTCAGATCCTGCTCATAAGCAAACCGCTGACGGGGCGAAAGGGTCGCAAGATTGCCTACTTTCGCCAGACGCTTGAAAACATCCTGATGTGACGTAAAATGCATCGTGTTCATACTCTTCATTTGTTTCAGATTATACATCCATTGATCAAACAATGATTGACAGTCTCGTTTAGTCTTTCTAAACTCCGGCAGCTGAATGTACACGGTCTGGAAGAAGTTGCCTATCTCAGCGCCGGTTTCAGTGTCGCATAAGGCCCCGTATGTAATCAGCTTTTTGGGAAGTTCCGAGAGATTGAACTGGCAGAAGAAGACACCGATCACAGGTACAACATCATAGTCCCAGTGCTCGGAATCACCCTCCGATTCCAGAGGCTCGCAAACCATGTCTGGCTCCAAATCCTCCTCTCCATATACCGGATAAGGCTCCATCAGACAGTTTTTGTCTTCCTCCTCCCCTTCTTTTTCCCAGCCGTCATAGGAACTGTCCTCCGGTAAATCTTCGTAGAGGATCCTGTCGATCTCGTCACGGGTCTTTTTCCCTTTGTAGCCCTGTTCGGCGATAGCCCTGGCAACATAATAGACCGATCTGGCTAAGAAGAACGTCTGATCCGCCCGTTGCATCTCGACAATGAACTGGAAGCCGGTTTCCGTCTCGCAATGAATATCGTAGGCAATGCTTTTGCCCTCCTTCCAGCTACGGACTTGTTCGGTGGGACGATAGGTCAGACGCGTGATCGGTTCGAATCCCGGGCGGTCGGCAAACAAGGCGTTCAGGAAGGACTTCAGCAGTTCTTCCTTACCGAATATGATCTTGAATCCGGTGTCGGTAAACGGGTCGATAAAATGTGGGCATTGCTTTTACTCATTAATTCTGATGCAAATATAAGCACTAAAACTCATACTACCAAATAAATCGGATAAAATTCAATAATAGTCCTCCTCATAGCCTTCATGATCTGGAAACGCAAGACCTACTCAGTCGAGGTTGACCCGGCCCTCTACAAGTAACCCTTTCCCACTACATATACGCTCAACGGTCGCTCCGGTTATCCCGAAGCGACCGCTGTTGCTATAATATTGGAGAAAGTAATTCGGGGACGCGAAAAATCGCGTCCCTACTGAGACGGTCAACCGTCAGGATTTTGAATAGCCCCGACGCTTTAGCGAGGGTCAACGCGCAGCCGTTAGATCGGTTAGATCTGTTCGAGGAGCTTGGTGACGAGGCTGACCATGACGGGCTGGGCTGTGATGGCGGCTTTCTGGACCTCTTCGTGGGTCGGAACTTCCTTGATGTCCTTGCCTCCGAGGTCGGTGATCACAGAGACACCGAAGACTTCCATGCCGGCATGGTTGGCGACGATCACTTCGGGAACGGTCGACATGCCGACGGCGTCGCCGCCGATGATGCGGAAGTACTCGTACTCGGCCGGAGTCTCGAACGTCGGACCGGGAGTGCCGACATATACACCGTGCATCAGGCGCAGACCCTCGGCGTCACCGATTTTGTCGGCGAGCTTGATCAGACGCCCCGAGTAGGCTTCGGTCATCGCCGGGAAACGGGGACCGAGCTCGTTGTAGTTCTTGCCGCGGAGGGGATTCTCAGGGAAGAGGTTTATATGGTCGGTGATGATCATTACGTCGCCAACCTTGAACTCCTTGTTCATGCCTCCGGCTGCGTTCGAAACGAACAGAGTCACGACACCGAGCTCCTTCATCACTCGCACGGGGAAGGTCACCTGCTTCATGTCGTAACCCTCATAGTAGTGGAAGCGACCTTTCATCGCCATCACATACTTGCCGCCGAGGTTGCCGAAGATAAGCTTGCCGCTGTGGCCCTCGACGGTCGAGACGGGGAAGTTGGGGATCTCGTGGTAGTCGATCTCGGCGGTGATATCCATTTTGTCGGCCAGGTCACCGAGACCGGTGCCGAGGATGATTCCATATTTCGGGAGTTCGCCGACGCGTCCCTTGATGTAGGCGGCCGTCTCGCGAATCTTTTCGAGCATATTGTCCATAGTTTAGAGTTTTAAGTGTTGTCTGTTATTCAAAGTCGTCTTCATCGTCTTCATTTCTGCTGAAGTTGAAGTCGCTTGCGGAATTGTTACTTGTTTGTGAGGTCTCATTGTCTTCAGCCACGATACGCTCGTAGGCGTTGCTGGCCTCGGCCTGTTCGGCATCAATATACGAAGCCATGCGCGACCGACCCTCGATAGCGTCGGCGAGGGCGCTGATGAAGTCTCCGCTCGGACTCTCGAGCATCTTCACTTCTACCGGGAGATAGAAGATGAAGGACTTGAGTTTATGGGGGAAGTACGGGTTGTGCTGAAGCCGGACGGCATCCTTCTCGGTGGTGACGATGATCTTGCGGGCCCCCTTCAGTTTCTCGAAGCGATCCACAATCTCGGCGATGTCGCCGCGGGTGAAGTCATGATGATCCGGATAATGGTCGACCTTCACCTTGAAGGGGAAGTGCTTGAAATATCTGATGAACCCGCGAGGATTAGCCACGCCGGTCACGAGCAACACCGAGTCGGCCCTTGAAAGCGAGTCGAGCGACACAGAGTAGCGGGCCTCTTCTGGAAAGACCGGGAGGATATCCGTGTGGTCGTAGGTCGAGAAGAATAGACTCTGAAACTTCATCAGATTCAGATCCTTGCGCACGAGCCTCATGTCGATCGGCGAGATATTGTGGGGACACTTGGTGACGATGACCATATCGGCGCGGTTGGCCTGCAGGGCGCTTTCGCGCAGACGGCCGAGGGGGAGCATCTTGTCGGTATAGAACGGATGGCTGTAGTCAGTCAGAAGTATCGAGACCTTCGGCTTGACATAACGGTGCTGGAAGGCATCGTCGAGAACAATGAGGTCCAGATCAGGGAAGTTGGCGCAAAGCTCCTCGATTCCCTGGCGGCGGCTTTCACAGACGGCTACGCGGATCCGGTCGCCGAACTTGCGGTAGATCTGAAGCGGTTCGTCGCCTATGTCGGCAGGCGACGAGTTTCGGTTGGCCAGAATAAATCCCTTGGTTTTACGCTTGTATCCGCGGCTGAGCACCGCGATCTTGTAACGTCCGGCGAGGTGACGCAGAATATACTCGACGTGAGGCGTCTTGCCGGTCCCCCCGACAGTAAGATTGCCGACACACACGACCGGAATCTCAAACTCCTTCTCTTTGAGCAGAAACCCGGTGTCGAACATTTTGTTGCGAAGCCACGTGACCGCCCCGTACCCCCACGAAAGGGGGGTAAGGACGGCGGTCAGTATTCTATTGACGGTTTTATTCGGGGACATCTGATATATTCCGGTCTATAGGTGGAGGTTATGGTCTTGAGAGAAGAGAGGCGGAGAGAAGCTCAAGAGGATCAGAGGCGCACGCGGAAGGGCATCATGCGGGCCTGGGCCGGACGCATCTCGAAGACGCGCTGAGCTTCACGGATCATCAGCTGATCCATTCCGGGCTGAAGGGCGTCGGTCAGCTGCTTGGGCAACGAGATCTGGTTCGACAGAACCATGTCGAGCCATTCCTGCTTGAACTGGGGATAGACGACCACATCATAGTCATCGACCTTCAGATCAGCCTTCTTGGCGACCCATTTCGTTGCGTCTGCAAGTGAGCCGAGTTGATCGACAAGCTTGATCTTCAAAGCGGTCTGAGCATCCCATACGCGCCCCTCGGCGATTCGCTTCACCTGGTCTTTGGTCATATGGCGGCCGTTGGCCACACGGGTGACGAATTGGTCGTATCCGCGCTCTATCATGATCTGCATCTGGGCCAGCTGGGCTTCGTTGAGAGGTGTGAACATTGTCGGATAGTTGCTCGAAGGGTTGGTCGAAACCGTCTGCGGATTGACTCCGACCTTGTCGGCCAGCCCCGAGATATTGGGCAGGAGGCCGTAGATTCCGATCGAGCCGGTGATGGTCAGGGGGTCAGCAAAGATTCTGTCGGCGGTACATGAGATCCAATATCCGCCCGAAGCCGCGTAGTCTCCCATCGAGACGGCGAAGGGTTTGCCTGTCGATTTGAAGTAGTCGAGCGCTTCGCCGATCTGTTCGGATCCGAAGACCGAGCCGCCGGGAGAGTTCACTCGGAGCACGAGGCCCTTGACATTGTCATCGTCCGCGAGCTTAACGATCTCGGGAACAAGCTTTTCGCAGTTGATGCCGGCTCCGGCTGTCTCGGCGATGTCGCCTGTAGCATAAAGGACCGCAACCTGCTTGCTGCTTGAGACGTCGCCCATTTCGAGCGACGGACCGAGAAGCACCGAGGGGTCCACATAGTTGACTTCATCGGGATCCGAACCGGTCAGACGGGCCATGATGTGGTCGATTTCGCGCTTGTAGAGGGTGCGGTCCACCAACTTCTCTTTCACGAGCGTGCGCGCTGTCGAGAGCATCAGACGACCGTCATTCATCAGTTCGTTGAGATGAGCCTCCTTGATGTTGCGGGTCTTGGCAATGTCGGCGGCGATGTAGTTCCAGATATTGCCGTAGAGAGTATCAAGCTGGGCGCGGGCCGGCTGACTCATTTCGTTGAGGATATAGGGCTCGACGGCAGATTTGAACGTGCCGACCTTTATCACCTGGAACTGAACGCCAAGTTTGTCGAAGAGGCCCTTCATGTAGAGGGTCGTGCCCGACAGACCGGCGAGGTGCAGTTCACCGCCGGGGTTCAGGAAGATGGAGTCTGCCTGAGCGGCGATGAAGTAATCGGCTGTGCCGAGGTTGTCGCCATAGGCATAGACCGGTTTACCGCTCTTCTTGAAGTCGGCAACGGCCTCGCGGAGGGCGTTGACAGTAGCGAGCGACGCCGACACACCGTTACACTCGATGTACAGGACATCGATATTCTTGTTTGCCTTTGCCTCTTCGAGGGCCTTGACGAGCGAGCGGAGAGTCTTGGGGCACTCTACATTGCCCTGAATCAGCGAAATATAATCGATTTCGGCATTGGTCTCGGTCTCTTCGATGATACCCGATAGGTCGAGCTTCAGGACGCTGTGCTTTTTGAGCTGGTTCGATTCGGAGACGCTGAACGAGCCCACGGCGCCGACGAACCCGATGATGGAGATCACGAGCGCCAGCACGAAGAGGGTCAGTGCGATCCAGGCACCGACAAAAGACGAGAGAAGATTGAAGAAAAATCTTTTCAGCATGATGGTGAAGAGGTTTATTTGCCGGCTATTTCGTTGATAACCTGCATGATTTCGCGGGCAAGCTCTTCGGCGCGTTCCATAGTCGAGGCTTCGCTATAGATGCGGATGATCGGCTCGGTGTTCGACTTGCGAAGGTGTACCCACGAGTCGGCGAAGTCGATCTTGACGCCGTCGATGTCGGTGATCTCTTCGTTGGCGAACTTGGCCTTGACGGCCTCGAGGATCGCGTCAACATCGAGCTCGGGAGTGAGCTGGATCTTGTTTTTGGCGATGGCATACTGCGGATAACCGGCTTTGAGTTCGGTCACTTTCTTGCCGCTCTTGGCCATGAGGGTGAGGAAGAGGGCGACACCTACGAGTGCGTCGCGGCCATAGTGGAGCTCGGGATAGATGACACCGCCGTTGCCTTCGCCGCCGATGATTGCGCCGGTCTCCTTCATCTTGGTCACGACATTGACCTCGCCGACAGCGGCGGCCGAGTATTCGCAACCGTGGGCGCGGGTAACGTCACGCAGAGCACGCGATGACGAAAGGTTCGAGACGGTCGAGCCGGGAGTGTGGGCGAGCACGTAATCGGCCACGGCCACTAGGGTGTATTCCTCGACGAACATCTCGCCGTTCTCCATCACGATGGCCAGACGGTCAACGTCCGGATCGACAACGAAACCGACGTCGGCAACACCGGTCTTCATCAGGTCAGAGATGCCGGTTAGATTCTCGGGGATAGGTTCGGGGGTATGGGCGAAGCTACCGGTCGGTTCACAGTTAAGCTCTACCACCTCCTTGACACCCAATTTCTTGAGCAGACGGGGAATTGCCACGCCACCGATTGAGTTGACGGCGTCTACAGCCACACGGAAGCCGGCCTTCTTGATTGCCTCCACATCGACGAGCGGAAGTGCGAGCACCTGGTCGATATGGCGGTCGGTCCATGTGTCGTTCTTGTACTCCTTGCCAAGATCATGGACGTCTGCGAAGGTGAAGTCTTCGGCCTCGGCCACACGGATTACCTCCTTGCCCTCGACATCGTTGAGGAACTCACCCTTTGCGTTGAGGAGCTTAAGGGCGTTCCACTGCACGGGATTATGGCTGGCTGTCAGGATGATGCCACCCTGCGCTCCCTCGCCGGTGACGGCCAGTTCGGTGGTGGGAGTTGTGGCGAGACCTATGTTTATAACATCGAAGCCCATGGCCATCAGCGTGCCGGTCACAAGATGGTCGACCATCTTGCCCGAGAGACGTGCGTCGCGGCCGACGACGATCTTGCCGGGCTTGCCGTCGTTGGCGCGTTTGATGATTTCAGCGTAGGCGGCTGTGAATTTGACGATGTCGACGCCGCCGAGGCCCTCGCCCGAGCGACCGCCGATGGTTCCGCGGATACCGGATATGGATTTGATGAGTGACATTCTATTTCTTTGGTGATTGGTTAGTTGCGTTAGTTTGGTGTAGACGAGGAGTCGGAGATCAGTATTCGGCCTTGAAATATCTGAGGTTGATCAGATAGGGGATGCAGGCCGAGGCATCGGTCGAGAAGCCATAGTAGCTTCTGAGCACGAGGTTCACCTCGGAGTTATAGCCGAGGTAGTAGAGAGGGGTCTGGATTCCGCTTCCGTAGAGGGCTGAGTTGGAGAGCGAGGTGTTGCCGAACACGAAGCTCGTGGCGCCCAGACCGTTGTTGAGGTTGTTGGCGTTGCTCTCTGAAGACCAGACGCCGGCCGAATACCAGTTCTTTAGGTTCCAGCGGGTAAAGCGGAAGTAGACCTGGTCGTTCGTCTTAGGGCGGTCGTTCATGTCGCCGGCGTTGACAACCTGCATGTAAAGGTAGCCGTCGTCGTCCATGCGGTAGTATGGAGCGTCCTTGCCGGTGATGAACACCGAGTCCTTGGGCACTGACATCACGACCCGTTGGTCGGCGAGATATGCGTTAGCGGCTTTCTCTTCCTCTTTCAGAAGGTCAGAATAGCTTTCCTGATCCTTACAGGCGGTGAAGGCCACGGCCGTCAGTCCGATCAGAAGAGAGGTCACTGTCTTATTCATTGAGTTGCGATTCATTTTTTGGTGTTGGGTTCGTACTTGTCAGACTCCTTGAGTCCGAGAGTGTCGAGAAGATCCTTGCGGCAGTCTGCGAGTGTACCGTGATATTCAGCCCCGGCAGCCTGGAGGTGTCCGCCACCTCCGCAGAGCCGCTCGCAGACCTCGGCGACATTATAGGGGGCTTCGCTTCGGGCCGAGACCTTCACGCAGTCGTCGTCCTGACGGAGGAAGTAGCTTGCCTTGACTCCGCGGATGTTGAGGGCGGTGTTGACAAGGCCTTCGGAGTCGCCGCGTTCGTAATGGAAACGGTCGAGCTCCTCCTTGTTGAGGGTGGTGATGGCGACGCGGCCGTCGTCGAAGAGCTCAAGGTTCTCCGAGATGGCGTATGCCTGCAGTTTGACGCTCCAGTATGATTGGGTGAGCAGGGCCTCCTTGACGATCTTCATTTTATCGGCACCTTTCTCCATCAGGCGGGCGAGGACCTCGTATATATCCGGGTTCTTGCAGTTGACCGTGAAGTTGCGGGTGTCTGTAATCAGGCCTGTCAGCAGACATGTAGCCCCATCGGCCGATAGGTCGGGATAGAGACCCATTGCGGCGATGATCCTGAAGATCAGCTCGCACGTCGACGACATGTCGGGATACGAGATGGTGAGGTTACAGAAGTCGTCGGGCGCAGTGTGGTGGTCGATGAGAACCTTGGTGCACTTTGCTTCGGCGAAGAGGTCGGCCAGTTGGTCGAGTCGCGACAGCTTGTTGAAGTCGCAGCCTATGAGCAGGTCGGCTTCGGACATTGCGCGGGTGACGTAAGGGTCGTGGCGCGTATATATGGCGATATCCTTGAATCCCGGGAGGAACGCAAGTGAGCGCGGAGGCTGGTCGGGCACGACCACCGTCACACTCTTCTCGAATTTACGGAGGAGGTGAGCCAATCCGAGGGTACTGCCGATAGCGTCGCCGTCGGGCCGCACATGACACGTCAGGACCACCCGGGCCGAGCGGTCGACAATCGTCTCAAACTGACTGATCTTCTTACTGTCAAGTAAATTATCCATCATCTACAGATTTCAAACGGCAAATTTAACGAAAAATCCGCAAACTACCGCCCTCTCGCCCCGCTAATTTTCACCGAAGCCATCAAAATCGGTCTATGCCATTAGTTTTCACTTGCTGATTGTATGAGACTTGACATAAACGTCGGGCCAATAGCTGAATACCGTTATCAATTAGGTAAGTAATAACTGGGGGTAGTCAGCGGTTGGATTTCGCGGTTTGGGGGAAATTTGCTAATTTTGTAGTCTTAAAGATAAAGGAAAGATGACTACAAGAGAAGAGCAGCTGAAGGCTTTCGGTGAGTTCCTCGACGTTCTCGACACGCTGCGCGTGAAGTGCCCGTGGGACGCCAAACAGACCAACGAAAGCCTCCGACCCAACTCAATAGAAGAAGTTTACGAACTCGTCGACGCACTCATCGCCGACGATGTGCCCAATATCAAGAAGGAGCTCGGCGACGTCTTGCTCCATGTCGCCTTCTATTCGAAAATCGCCTCAGAACAGGACCGTTTCGATATCGGCGACGTACTGACAGCCCTCACCGAGAAGCTGAAGTTCCGTCACCCCCATATCTATGGCGACGTCAAGGCCGACACAGCCGAACAGGTGATCCAGAATTGGGAACAGATCAAGCTCAAGGAGAAGGGGGGAAACAAGACGGTGCTCGCCGGCGTCCCCTCCGCTCTGCCCGCAATGATCAAGGCAAACCGTATCCAGGAAAAGGCCCGAAACGTGGGCTTCGACTGGGAAGAGCGCGAGCAGGTATGGGCAAAGGTCAAGGAGGAACTCAACGAGGTCGAGGCCGAGATCGCCAACCATGACAGCGCCAAGACCGAAGAGGAATTCGGCGACCTCCTGTTCTCGGTCATCAATGCGGCTCGCCTCTATGGCGTAGACCCCGAAAACGCCCTCGAGAAGACCAACCGCAAGTTCATCAAGCGCTTCAACCATCTCGAAAAGCGTTCTCATGAAATGGGTAAGTCTCTGAAAGACATGACCCTGGCCGAGATGGATGCCATCTGGGAAGAGGCCAAGAAACTGTAAACCATCTCTCCCCCTATAACCGACAGGAAGAACCGAATGATTGTCTGCATCACCGAGAAACCGAGCGTCGCGAAAGATATTGCGGCCATATTGGGTGCGTCGAGTAAGCGAGACGGCTACTTCGAGGGTAACGGGTATTGCGTGACCTGGACCTTCGGTCATCTGTGCACCCTCAAGGAACCGGCCGACTACACCCCGGCGTGGCGCTATTGGTCGCTCTCGGCGCTCCCGATGATTCCGCCGAAGTTCGGTATCAAGCTGATGGACGACAAGGGGGTGCAGCATCAGTTTTCGGTCATCGAGTCGCTGATAAAGAAGGCCGACAAGGTCATCAACTGCGGCGACGCCGGCCAGGAGGGTGAGCTGATTCAGCGATGGGTCATGCAGAAGGCGGGGTGTGACAAACCCGTCGAGCGGCTATGGATTTCGTCGTTGACCGACGAGTCGATCAAGGAGGGCTTCCAGCATCTGCGCCCGCAGAAAGATCTCGAGAGCCTCTATATGGCCGGGCTCTGTCGCGCAATCGGCGACTGGATTCTCGGAATCAATGCGACGCGCCTCTATACCCTCAAGTACAGACCCTCGACCCCCGGTTCGACGAAGCAGCCGCCGTTATCTGTGGGCCGCGTGCAGACCCCTACCCTCGCGTTGGTTGTCAGCCGACAGAGGGAGATCGAGAACTTTGTGCCGAAAGACTCGTGGGAGCTGCGCACGAAATATCGCGACGTCATCTTCACCTCGACTCTCAAACCCTTCGACAAGGAAGAGAAGGGGAAGGAGGCGGTCGAGGCTCTGAAAGGAACCGAACTCGAGATTACCGAGGTGACCAAGAAGAAAGGTAAGGAGGCGCCACCACGTCTGTTTGACCTCACATCGCTTCAGGTCGAGGCCAACAAGAAGTTCAATATGGGGGCCGAAGATACACTGAAGACAATCCAGAGCCTTTATGAGAAGAAGCTGACGACCTACCCGCGTGTCGACACGACCTACCTGACCGATGACGTCTATCCAAAGTGCGGACCGATTCTCGGCTCACTGATGGGTCGATATGAGGATATTCTGACTCCGATCCGCAAAGGTAAGCTGAAGAAGAGCAAGAAGGTGTTCGACAACTCGAAGGTGACAGACCACCACGCGATAATCCCGACCGGCCAGCCCCTGTCGGCGGGTCTTTCTCAGGCTGAGATGAATATCTTCGATCTGATCGCGCGCCGTTTCATATCGGTGTTCCATCCAGATTGCGAGTTCGAGCAGACCACCGTCAACGCCAAGGCCGACAAGTTCACGTTCAAGGCCACGGGCAAGATCATCACCAACCCGGGGTGGAAGATAGTGTATCAGAAAGATGCTCAGACGCCTGACGCGGACGATGCGAAAGCGAAGCAGGATGATCAACAGACCCTCCCGCCCTTTGTCAAGGGCGAAAAGGGTCCCCACTCCCCTTTCTTGGGCAAGAAGACGAGTCAGCCGCCAAAGTACTATACCGAGGGCACTCTGCTGAAGGCGATGGAGACGGCCGGTTCTCAGATCGAGGACGATGATCTTCGTGAGTCGCTGAAGGCCAACGGCATAGGGCGACCCTCTACCCGCGCGGCCATCATCGAGATCCTATATAAGCGCGGATATATCCGCAAGGAACGCAAGTCTTTGCGTGCGACCCAGGCGGGGTGTGACCTTATCGACACGATCAAGGAGGAGTTGCTGAAGAGTGCGAAGCTGACGGGTATCTGGGAGGGTCGTCTGCGGGCTATCGAGCGTGGCGACTATTCGGCCTCGGAGTTTGTGGACCAGCTGAAGGAGATGATTAGGCGAATCACGCTCGACGTACTCCGGGACAACGGCAACACGCGCATCGGCGAACAAAAATAGCTCCTCGCCCGTCTAAAAGCTATGGACACACAACTGAAGATACAATATACGATCGTCGCCATCATCATTTTGGCGTCGATAGTGTGGGTAGCGGTTAAGGTCTGGCGCACCTGTCGCCGCAAGAATGCCTCCTCATCCGGCTGTTGCGGCTGCGCCATCGCCGACAAATGCCGCAAACCTGCCAAAGACCGCTAACCGAGCAGTAGCGCCGGAGCAAGGCAAGGAGCCGGCTTCCAGCCGGTAAGGAGCGGTACCGCCGGCTTCCAGCCGGTTAAAATTGTCAAACGCATGTAGCTAAGGCGTCTCGCCATTAGAGTTAACTTATTTCGAAGATCCCTATCCGTATAGACGAAAGCGTTCATATTGACACACGTTTTCACCTTCCGTGTTTGAATCCGTTTACTCCGTGCATGGCCGCCGGAGCGAAGCTCCAGGCCTTTTGGTGACACCTATCCCATAATACTTTGGTCGGTGGTAACATAAAGATTAATAAAGAGTTAGGGTCACGAAACGGCCGGCGGCTTCGCCGCTGTTTCGGCCTTGGTCACGAAACCTACGGATTTCACACGGATTTTTTTGGTTGTAAAAATCCTTGACACGGGCCTTGTGGCTTCGCCCCTTGGCGACACGAAAATTAACAAAATAACAACGGAAGCGACAGCTGAAAGGCAAAAGATTTCAATGAAAACCTTCCGTGTTAAGTCCGTTTATTTCGTGATAGGCCGCCGGGGCGCAGCCCCAGGCCTATTCCGTGACTTTAAAACTTTTCTTTATTAAAGTCAAATTATTGTATATAAGAAGGTAGAATTTAAGTTAACACTAATAGCGTCTCGCCTGAGCGGGACGACAATTACGAAAGGAGCGGCGCTTTGCATAGGATTTTCATACCGGCTGGAAGCCGGCGCTACTGCCTTGTTTCCAGAGCTTTAGGTACCGGCTGGAAGCCGGCGCTACTGCGGGCTACTTGTTGTTGTGGTGCATGATTTGCCAGGAGTTGATGATGTTCTGCCAGGCGATGTAGGCGGCGGGGGCTATCGAGGCGATGGGGGTCATGTAGGCCATGGCGAGCCAGACGGCTAAGACGGTGTTCTTTTGGGCCAAGCCTTGGCCGCCGGCTACTTTGTCGCCATGCTTGCCACCTATCATGCGGCCGACCTTGAACTGGGCCACACAGACTATCAATGCTCCGAGCGCCAAGAGTATCATCGTCACCTCCGAACCGGGGACATAGTTGAGGATAGTGAAGCTAACGCAACAGCCGACTATGATAAACAAGGAGATCGCCCAGATATAGAACGATAGACTCTGATGTGACTGGATCGTCTTGTGGAACTTCGGGAAGACGGTCCTGACGATCAGCGCAAGTAATATCGGGCCGACAAGCAACGGAGCGACCTTGGCCAGAATCAGCAGGAAGGATTGAAAGAAGGTGTAGTGGGCATCGCCGATGGCAGCCAATACCAACGGACCGAGTATGGCGGTCACGATGTTGCCGAGGAAGGAATAGGTGGCGACCGACGCAATGGAGCCGCCGAGCATGGCGGTGATGACAGGCGCGGCGGTGGCCGTCGGGACAAACACACAGATGAACACCCCCTCGGCCACGGTGTGGTTCCAAAGGAAGGCGACGTAGGCTAAGGCCGACATCACGAGCTGGACGGCGAGCAGATGCCACTGAAACTTAGTCACCCGCAGATGGCGGAAGTCGAGCTTGCAGTAGGTGATGAAGAGCATCACGAAGATAAGGTAGGGCGACAGAGGCTGGGCATAATGCATCCACGGATACAGCGCCGCGCCCCCGACCATCGCGATCGGGAGCATCAGGTTTTTCAGCTGTTGGCGTGTCATCCCAAATTCTCGAGAATCGTCTTTACGGCACCGAAGGTGCGCTCCGGGGCCTCGGTCCAGAAGTTGCGGTACTGCTCAATATTCTCGCCCGAGCCAGGAGTGTCGCTGACCACGCGGACAATCCCGAAGGGGACGCCGCAGTCGACACATGTCTGGGCTATCGAAGCCGACTCCATGTCGCAGGCCAACGCTTCGGGGAAGGCAGCCTTGATTCGCTCAACCTCCCCGGCCTTTGAAATGAAGGCGTCGCCCGAACAGATCAGTCCGTAGCGGATATTGTCGCCCTTGAGGTGAGCCTCGGCGGTCTCGATCAGCTTGGGGTCGGCAACGAGGAAGCGCTCGAAACCGTCGGCGGTACCGATCTCAGTTCCAGGACCGCACCAGACGTCGTGATAGGCCACCGAACGCGCGATGAACAGCGAACCGATCTTCATCGACCGGTCGCATCCGCCCGCCACACCCGAATTGATCACCAGATCGGGCCCGAAAGCCTTGATCAGCCGATAGGTATTGAGGGCTGAGTTGACCTTGCCGATTCCACACTGCATCAGCGCGAGGTCATGACCGGCGAAATGGCCGCGAAACCAACGGCGACCGTCGACGGTCTCTTCACGAAGGTCTTCAAAAAGAGGAAGAAGAAGCGCGAGCTCCTTCTGCATTGCTGCGAGTATTGCGATTTTCATAGAGTCTGTCTTTGGGGGCAAAAACTTCGCTTTGCCGATGCAAAATTAGCCAAAAAATCACGTTCAGCCAACGAATTTACGCGCTATATTTGGAGTTGTCGCCGAGAAGGCTTATTTTTGCGAGACGGTCGCGATCTTAACAATTAAACAGCCTTAAAGATGAAGATCATGAAGACATGGGGCGAAGCCTCAGGAAAACAGCTCGATGAAATTTGCTCGCTCCTTGAACAGGGAGAGGTAATCATAGTGCCGACGGACACGCTTTATGCCGTCGCCGGCAGTGCGTTGAATCCGAAAGCGGTCGAGAAAGTCTGCCGGATCAAAGGGATCAAGCCCGACAAGAATACGCTCTCGATTTTGTGTCATGACATTGCGATGGCGTCTGAATATGCGCGGTATGACAACTGGGCCTTCCGTCTGCTGAAAGACAACACACCGGGTCCCTTCACCTTCATCTTCAAGTCGGCGCCGTCGCTTCCGAAAGCATTCAAGGAACGCAAGACGGTCGGCGTACGAATCCCCGACAACCAAGTGTGCCGTCAGATCATCGACCGGTTGGGCACACCGTTGATCGGCACTTCGATCAAAGTCGACTCTGAAGACTACATGATAAACCCCGAACTGATCGCCGAGACCTATGAAGGGCGCGCTCAGCTCCTCGTCGAAGACGGCGACGGCGGGACCGACCCCGGAACCGTAGTGGACTGCACCGGGCGCGAACCCGAAATAGTCCGCGAAGGCAAAGGGAAGTTGAACTGAGAGTTTTAAGGAAATTTTACCATCAAAATAGGGGCTGTTCCGAATTTTTTAGCTAATTTTGCGGAACGGGGCGAGGGAGACAGGGACCCGAAGGATGGTGAGAGCGTCCGCCGAGCCGATTTAACCGAAAATCTTAACCAAAAAACCAAATATAAACACACAATTATGTCTAAAGTAACAGTTGTAGGCGCCGGTAACGTAGGCGCAACCGCAGCTAACGTAATGGCACTGCGCGAGATCGCTGACGAAGTCGTAATGATCGACATCAAGGAAGGTGTTTCAGAAGGCAAGGCCATGGATATGATGCAGACCGCAAATCTGCTCGACATGAACACCCGTATCAACGGCGTGACCAACGACTACGCAGCCACCGCCAACAGCGACGTAGTAGTCATCACTTCAGGTATTCCCCGCAAACCGGGCATGACCCGCGAGGAGCTCATCGGCGTGAACGCAGGCATCGTTAAGCAGGTGACCGAGTCTGTTCTCGCACACAGCCCCAACGCAGTTATCGTCTGCGTATCGAACCCGATGGACACCATGACCTATCTGATCCACAAGATCTCAGGTCTTCCCAAAAACCGCATCATCGGTATGGGCGGCGCTCTCGACTCGAGCCGTTTCAAATACTACCTCTCGAAGGCCCTCAACGCCAACCCCAACGAGGTTGAAGGTTTCGTAATCGGCGGCCACGGTGACACCACCATGATCCCGATGAAGCGCTTCGCTACCCTCCGCGGTATCCCCGTGACCAACTGGCTCGACGAGGAGACCCTCAACAAGGTTGTTGCCGACACTATGGTAGGCGGCGCAACTCTGACCAAACTTCTCGGCACTTCGGCTTGGTACGCTCCCGGCGCAGCAACCGCAGAAGTTGTTGAGGCAGTCATCCACGACCAGGACTGCATCATCCCCTGCTCGGCTCTTCTCGACGGCGAATATGGCGAGAAGGATCTCTGCATCGGCGTTCCCTGCGTACTCGGCAAGGGCGGCATCAAGAAGATCATCGAGCTCGACCTCACCGAAGAAGAAAAGGCCCTCTTCCACAAGAGCGCAGAGGCTGTTCACAAGACCAACGAAGCTCTCCCCTGCTAATCGGCAGACGAGAGACAGTCTAATAAAAGCCGCCGAACGGAATTCTACTCCGTTCGGCGGCTTCGCCTATTATATGGATTTTGCAAGTTAGATCCTATAGAGACAGAGGGTTAGATAGCCACTTTGCGTGAACGTGTGCCGTCGGTCACGATATAAATGCCCGAGGGGAGAGAGATCGGATCGGTGGGAGCGGAGAGAGTCTGCAGACAGCGGCCGTCGAGCGAGAGCACGCGCAGAGTCTTTGCCTCCGGGCTGGAGATGACGTCGGCTATGCCTGAGTTAACCTCATCCTTGGGGGTGATGTCGTCGATAAACGTGTACATCGGAGTCGTCGCCCCGTAAGCGTTGACCTTTGTGGTCTCCATCGAGATCTCGAAATACTGAAGCTTGCCGCAACCCGAGAGGTCCATCCACTCCCATGTGTCGAGAGCGTAATGATCCTGAAGATCTTCGGAACGATAGTCGGCCAGATAGAATTCGGAAGTGCCGGTGACAGTGTCGTCGAAGTCATAGCCGGTGACGATCACCTTGAGGAAGTCACCCTTCTCGAAGGGACCCGACAGGCCGTCACCGTTGAGCACGCAGTAGCGGGTCCAAGCGCCGTTGGTCACCCACATGCCGTCGAGGACGGTTCCCTCTTCAGGCCCATAGACCCAGACCTGGCTCGGGCCCATATAGGCGTCGACATAGGCGATTCCGAACGTGTCGGAATCGTGGCCGCCACCCGGAGCGCTCTGGAACTGGTCCAGGAACGAGGTGCCGTTGTTGGCCTTCACAGACGAGTAGGCATACCACGCCCAGGTGTCGTAATCGGCCATATAAAAGTTGGGGAACTCGAAGTCACCGCTACGGAACGAGCCGTAGTCGTAGTCTTCGTCATCGACATCGCCGCGCCAGTAACTGTCGGGCGCGAGACCGAGGTCTTCAAAAGTCGCGGGTGCCACCTTGACGGTAGCATCATTCGGATCGCCGACACCCGCGGCTGTCGCGCCGGGAGCCATCGCAGCCGCTCCGAGCGCACAGAGGAAAAATTTCTTCATCAGATGAAAAAATTAAGGTTAATAAAAAGTGCTTCCGGCGGGTCTTCTGGCTTATCATGTCTCCGGGGCTTTACTCTCTTTACTCTTTATCCCGAAGTCTCCGAGGTGTCCGTCGAGTCCTTCCCGGGCGCTGAAACCCAGTGAACCGAAAAGAGAGAAGTATCTCCCCTTTTCGAAACGGAACGGAGTGGGCTCCTATCGCCGAGCCCATCATGAATCACAGCAGCGGGTACTGCGACCGGTTCTCACGGTCTTCCCTCACGCGCGGGGGCGGGTCCGACTCTTCGGTGCCGATCCGCGCGTAGGCACCGTCATACAGACGGCGAGCCTTCCATTGCGCCGGCAAAGTTACAACATCTTTTTGGTTCCGACAACCGTCGGGATCATTTTGTCTTGTATATCTCTTGCAAATTGATTAACTTTGCAACCTATTAGACCCAAAGAAACCGATGATCTATTCCATGACCGGATTCGGTAAGGGGTGTGCCAACTCATCGACCCGCCGAATCACCGCCGAAATAAAATCGCTCAACAGCAAGCAATTAGACCTCATGATGCGCGTCCCGCCGGTTCTGCGCGAAATGGAAGTAGAGGTCCGCAATATAATTGCCTCCCGCCTTGAACGCGGAAAGGTAGACATGGGCGTAACAGTCGAGATGACTGTCCCCGAAGCGCCGGCACATCTCAACTCTGAAGTGATAGCCGATTACAAACGACAGTTCGAAGACCTTTCGGACTCACTCGGACTCCCCTCGCCCACCGACTGGTATTCGGTGCTAATGAGAATGCCCGACGCACTGAAGACCGAAACCGCCAAGCTCGAGGACGAAGACCGCGAGGCATTTCGCGAAGCTGTCGAA
The DNA here is from genome assembly GCA_964615915.1 of uncultured Sangeribacter sp. Lineage (GTDB taxonomy): Bacteria > Bacteroidota > Bacteroidia > Bacteroidales > Muribaculaceae > Lepagella. The sequence goes on along the minus strand of CAZTSQ010000031.1, from coordinate 7,390 downwards.
CTGGCCACCCGGGCACTGACCGACTTCCGCCGCACGGAGGGTGAGAAGCTCTACCGCTTCTTCATCAAGAAGATCGAGAATATCCGGACACTGTTGGACTCAGTTGAACCTTTTGAGAATGAACGCGTTCCCAAGATCAGACAGCGTCTCGAAGACATGCTTACCCGTCTCGACTCGATCGAGTATGACAAGGGGCGCCTCGAACAGGAGATGATCTTCTATATCGAGAAGCTCGATGTCAACGAAGAGAAGCTCCGCCTCCGCTCCCACCTCAACTACTTCCTCGAGACTCTCGGGGGAGAAGAAGACGATTTCGTCACGGGTCAGGGCAAGAAGCTCGGATTCATCGCCCAGGAAATGGGACGCGAGATCAATACCCTCGGATCGAAGGCCAACCACGCCGAGATCCAGAAGATTGTCGTCAAGATGAAAGACGAGCTCGAACAGATCAAGGAACAGGTTCTAAACGTACTCTAATGGACAACACAAACGCGCTGAAAGGCAAGATCTTCGTACTTTCCGCTCCGTCGGGGACCGGAAAGTCATCGATCATCTCCAAAATAATCAAACGGCCGGAGCTGCGGCTTCAGTTCTCTATCTCCGCAACATCGCGTGCGCCCCGGGGAACGGAAAAGCATGGCGTGGAATATTATTTCCTTACGTCAGAGGAGTTTAAGGAACGCGCCGACCGCGGAGAGTTTGTCGAATGGGAAGAGGTGTACCCCGGAACGTGCTACGGCACGCTTGTATCGGAGATAGAACGGATCTGCAACGCGGGCCACAACGTGATCATGGACATCGACGTGAAGGGGGCGCTCAACGTCAAGAAGAGATTCGGCGACGAGGCGCTTACCATCTTCATTCTCCCCCCCTCGAAAGAGGAACTCGAACGGCGTCTACGCGGACGCGCGACCGACACTGAAGAGACTATCCTCAAACGACTGGCGAAGGCTGACTTCGAGCTCGGCTTCGCCCCCCAATTTGACCGGCAGGTCGTCAACGACACTCTCGAGCACGCGGCCGAAGAGGTAGCCTCGTTGATCGCCAACGCCTGACCAGCCCCCAAGTACCCTGATCATACCCTTTTACCCCTGATCAACCCCAGAGACTGATGAAGACCATCGGCATTTTCGGAGGCTCATTTGATCCGATTCACAAAGGGCACACATCGCTTGCGCGCCATGTGATAGAGAGCGGGGCGTGTGACGAGGTCTGGCTAATGGTCTCGCCGCTGAATCCGCTGAAGACCGACCGTCCGCCCGTAGAGTTTACCGACCGACTGGAGATGGCCCGTCTGGCGACCCGAAACCTTGAAGGGGTTACCGCTTCGGACTTCGAGTCGACCCTCCCCCTCCCCTCCTACACCTACCGTACGCTCGAAGCGCTGGCAGAAGCACACCCTGAGCTTAGATTCCGCCTGATCATCGGTGCCGACAACTGGGCCTCATTTTCGCGGTGGCGCAATCCCGAAGAGATTATCGACCGTTTCGCCCCGATCGTCTATCCCCGACCGGGTGTCGACATCGACCTCTCGACCCTTCCCCCTCAGGTCACCTATCTCGCTACCGCTCCCCTAACCGACATCTCCTCAACAGAACTCCGACGTCAACTCGCCGACCCCTCAGTCCCCTGCCCTCCCCTGATTGACCCCTCCGTCCGGACCTACGCCCTCAATCATAACCTTTATATATAAAATGTAAAACGGTCGCTGCCACTCGGCAACGACCGTTTCTCTCTTTTACTATAGAATTATGGTTGGCAGGTAATTATCAATCGATTACGAATTTGACGACACACTTGCCGCAACGGGCCACGTAAACACCGGCCTGAAGATCGATCGAGTGCTGATAGAGGTTGCCCTCAACCACTGCTTCATCCATAATGGCGCCACTCAGATCAAAGATTCGGAGGGTCTGACCTTCGAGAGCCTCGGCGGTCAGAGTGTTGCCCTTGACAACGAGGGTCTCGTAATCACCGGCCACTGTCTCAACACCGGTTGAGATCTCTTTGGTGAAGTAGAATTCCGGACCATACTTGTTGCCATACATGCCTCCGAAGTCTTCATATTTCACGCGGGCCGCATATGTTCCGGGCTTGAGAGACTTGATATCGCTCACTACAGGCTGACCGTATCCATGGTCGGTACCGTCGAGAACAATACCGTTTTCGAAGGGGTCCTCATCGTTGGCGGCAGCGCGGGCACTGTTTTCAGCATTAACGGGAACACAGACCACAGAGCAGTCACCGAGACCATAGATACTGTAGCTGTTGCGGTCAAGGAAGCTCTTGAGCCAGTCTGAGTGCTCGTAAACAGGCACAGGGTTCAGATAAAGGAGATCGCCTGCGATTTCGACATTGGTAGCCTCCATACCCGAGAAACCGGGAGTATCGAGACCAGCGTCCTCCCACTCACTTGTTGTCATATAAGAATACTTAGCTTTCTTATACTGACTTTCATAGCCGTCCGGAATTCGGATTCGATAAAGCTCCGAGTCATAGTAGTCAGTCTTATGGAAGGCGTACATGTGGGGGATACACGGATTGAGGGCACTACAATAGATCACCAAATCATCGGGACAACCGGCGAACGGTTCACTGTCAATCTTGTCGGTGGCCAAGATATGGATCAAGGATGTCTTCGTATTCTTCAGACAGTCGTATTCATAAGTGCGGACGGTTTCGGGTACAGCGAAATCGAATGGGAAATCCTTGAACGCCGCTTTTCCGAGATACTCGAGGCCGTAAGGAAGGGCAATCTTACCTTCAACAGGTTCGGCGGCAGTGAACACGATCTCTTTCAGAGCGGAATCGAACTGGAAAGGCCAGTCGCCAATCTTCTTGATGTTACCTTCAATCACCACCTTCTTCAGGTTCGGACAATAAGATATCATGGAACTCGGAATCTCTGTCACACCGGCGGGGATCGTAATTTCTTCTATCACATTGTTGCGGAGAAAGGCCGAAGTACCTATTTCGGTCAAGCTCTCAGGTAGATCAAAGTGTTCGATTGCGGTGCTGCTGAATGCCATTGATTTGATAGAAGTTATTCCGGCGGGCAATTTAACCTCCTTCAAAGATGAACAACGAGAGAACATGCTGTCGCTGATATAGGTAAGATTGGTGTTGCTCAGGTCAACTGATTCGAGAGCGGTACAATCCTGGAACCAAGCTATGAAGTTAGGTATATCTCCACCCTGGGGAGGATACTTTCCGCCAAATCCTGTCGGGAACTGAATCTCCTTCAGATTCTCACACCCTGCGAACACATAGCCACCATATGTCAGATAGCCAAGAGAAGTCTTGCCGTTGGGACGATAGCTGCTTCCGAGCTTGACGGTCTCGAAGCCACAGCGAGCGAAACAGTAGTCGTAATAGTAGTCAATGTATCCCAGCTCACCGTCGAACGTCTTCAGGGACTTACAGTAATCGAAGGCATGTTCCCTTACCGTGCGGAGAGAAGTCGGGATGGGAAGAGTCTCAAGGGCGGAACAGTCATAGAAGGCATAGCTGCCGATCTCGGTGATTCCCTGTTCGAGTGTCAGTTTAACCAGAGACTTCGAGGCGCCGGCAGCGTATTTATTCCAGGTCTTGATGGAAGCGGGTACGGTAAGAGCAGTCATGGAGGCCCCATACATTGCGTAATCGTCGAACTCGTTGACGTCGAAGGTACGCCCCATATAGGTGACGGTCGACGGAATGACGATTTCGCCGGTGTATCCCGCAGCGTTGTCAGGCGAGATATTCCAAGACTGTGTCTGCTCACCATAGTGAGTGACCTTGACGGTATTGGCTTCAGTTGAAGTGATCTGATAGCGGATACCGTTGACAATGAACTTGTCGCCTACGTTAACTTCGAGAGAGATCTCGTTTATTGTCTTGAAGTTGCTCCAACCTTCGGCTGCACCATAAGTTGCGGCGTAACCGGCAGGCACAGTCAGAACAGCTGAAGAATAGGTATCGGCATCGAAGGTATTGGCATAGGCTGTCGGAGGAACGGTCTGCAGAATCTGGATGTTCTTGAGACCGGCGCCGTAGAACGCCTTCTCACCGAGTTCGTCGATCTTGGCGTCGAAGTTCAGTGTGGCGAGAGAAGCGCAATCACTGAAGGCACCTTCGCCAAGCGAGGTGATGTTTTCGGGGAGGGTCAGCGAAGTGATGCCGGTGCCAGCAAACTGATAGGGTTTCACGGTGTTGTAACCGGCGGGCCAAATCAAAGAAGTCATGGCCGAGCAACCTTTGAACAGACCGTCGCCATAGTATTTCAGTTCCTTGGGTAACGTCACGTTAACGAGCGACTTACAATCTGTGAAGGCATTGTCGCCGATAACCTCTACGGTGTTGGGGAGAACGACAGAAGTCACCTGACTGTTGGCGAATGCATTCTCCGCCACTCCGGTCACATAAAAGATATTCTGACCCGAAGCGAAGTCCGAGGGAATCACCACGTCGCCTTGATAGGGAGTAGACGAAGAGGAAGCGACCCAGACAGTGCGGAGACGGGGGTTGGTAACGATGTAGCGGATACCGTTGTAAACCACTTCAGAAACAGAGTTCGCCGGAACATAGTCTTCGGCAGCCTCGATCGGAAGCCATGTCAGATTGGTCGGTTGGGGATTTTCCGGATCAGCCACGTCGCTGTAATTCCAATAGTTCCAGCAACCGTCATAGAGAGTGGATGCAGACATGCCCAGACCGGAGTATCCGAAGTATTCGGGCGAGCCGGTCCAATAGCTCCAGTAACCGTCGAACCAGCCCGACTGCCAGAAGGCACCCTGGGTGTTACAGCTGTAGTCGTCATAGTTGTAACCGCCGGTTGAAGTGAACAGCTCGTTGAGAGCCATCGTATAGGTGGTCTTTCCGTCGGAGATTTCGATTGCTGTGCCACGCTCAGGGCTCAGACCGGCGCCCCCGAGGACATAGCCTTCGGGATTGTAGGTATAAGACACGAGAGCGAAGAGCTCGGGAGCCTCTTCGACAACGGCCTTGAGCATATCGTAGCCGGTTGCCTCACCGTTGTAACGGTAGCCGTAGGCGCGAGCGTGGGTTTCGCCGTCAACGTTCCACTGGAACACGAGAGCGGCACGGTTCATGCCGTCGCCGGCCCAGAACTTGATCTGTGAGAGATCGGAGATCCCTTCCGGATTGGCAGTCACCCGTTTCTGGGCGAATGCTGGCGCTTTCTTCACGGTTCTTCCGGTAAGCGTCGAACCGTAATCGATGCCCTGGACCTTGAAGTCCTGTGCTCCGGCCATCATTGATATTCCGGCGAGACCGTAGCAAAGCATCTGTCGTTTTAGGTTAGTCATAAAATTTTGAATTATGAAAAAAAAAGAAAATCCCTACGGAGTTTCCTAAGATGCAAGCCGACGGAGCGGACAATGCACACGGAATTCTCGCAGGGCGAACATAACGGATATAATATGACTGAAACCTACGGACAAAGAGACGCAACCCCACGAGGGGTCTATCACTCAAAGACTCCTGTCCCGAAAGGATGGTGGAGTCGCTTCTGGTGAGCAATACCGGGAGGCCATGATTTTCTATCCTGCTTAAATCCTCGTAAGCATAGTCGGCTCGATTGACGAGCGACTCAGGATCATTCAGTTCCAGGATAGGTCTTCCGGCTTATCACCTTGACGGTTACCCTCCTTCCCATATGGCTTGACACCATACAGTGGGTCTGCGGGTATGTCTCAGACGGTGAATCACGGCAGCGGGCCTGCCGGGGATTTTAACCCCGTTCCCTGACGACAGGCTCTCCTGCCATCCGACCAATGACGGTCGCTTCCTGACTCTTTGAAATCGCGTCCGATCAAGTGTTTACCCTTGATCATGAACTGCGACTCAGAATGACGGCGCAAAATTAGAGCAATTATTTCTAACACGCAACACCTCTCAACTTTTTTAACACTCGTTAAAAGATGCGACCACTCTGTTTGTCAAGTCGTGAAGATTTTGTAACTTTGTAGGTAAAACGAAATCGAAAATGAAATTACCTGTATATCTTTATGGTACACCCGTGCTTCGCGCGGAAACCGAAGAAATAACTCCCGAATATCCCGAGCTGAAGAAGCTGATCGAGGATATGTGGGAGACTATGTATGCCTCTGACGGTGTCGGACTGGCCGCTCCGCAGATCGGCCGCTCGATCCGACTGATCGTACTCGACGGCTCGGCGCTGGCCGAGGACTTCCCGGAGTGCGCCGACTCTAAGATGGTGCTGATCAACCCGGAACTCGATGTGATCGAGGATCAAGATCCCGTTACGCGCTCCGAGGGTTGTCTGTCGCTCCCCGGTCTATCGGAGAATGTCAAGCGAGTGGAGCATGTACGTCTCAACTGGCTCGACGAGAACTTCGAGGAGCATGAGAAGGACTTCTACGGCTTCCTCAGCCGCATAATCCAGCACGAGTATGACCATCTCGAAGGGAAGGTTTATACCGACCGCATCTCCCCGATCCGCAAACAGCTGATCAAATCGAAGCTCAGCAATATCGCGAAGGGCAAGGTCAACTGCTCATACCGCGTGAAGGGGGCGTCGAAATAAGAGCAAAGTACAAGACAAATCAACACTAAGACCAATAAACAAGTGGCAGACGATAAGAAAATTATCTTCTCGATGGTGGGAGTCTCAAAAGTGATTCCCCCACAGAGACAGATCCTCAAAAATATCTATCTATCATTCTTTTACGGCGCCAAGATCGGCATCATCGGCCTCAATGGTTCGGGTAAGTCGACGCTGTTGAAGATCATCGCCGGACTCGACAAGAGCTATCAGGGCAATGTGGTCTTCTCTCCGGGTTACACCGTCGGCTATCTCGAGCAGGAGCCGAAACTCGACCCCGAGAAGACCGTTAAGGAGGTCGTCCAGGAGGGTGTCAAGCCCATCATGGACCTCCTGGCCGAATATGAGGAGGTCAACAACGCCTTCTGTGACCCCGAGGTACTCGAGAATCCGGAGAAGATGGACCAGCTGATGGCACGCCAGGCCGAACTTCAGGACAAGCTGGACGCGGCCGACGCCTGGAACATCGACAACAAGCTCGAACGCGCGATGGACGCGCTTCGCTGTCCGCCGGACGACAAGAAGATTGCCGTCCTCTCGGGTGGCGAACGCCGCCGTGTGGCGCTCTGTCGTCTTCTTCTCCAGCAACCCGACATTCTTCTGCTCGACGAGCCCACCAACCACCTCGACGCCGAGTCAATCGACTGGCTCGAACAGCACCTCCAGCAGTATCCCGGAACCGTCATCGCCGTCACCCACGACCGCTACTTCCTCGACCACGTGGCCGGTTGGATTCTCGAACTCGACCGTGGCGAAGGCATTCCCTGGAAGGGCAACTACTCGTCATGGCTCGACCAGAAGACCAAACGTATGGCCCAGGAAGAG
>CAZTSQ010000030.1:0-29728 GCA_964615915.1 uncultured Sangeribacter sp. | reverse complement strand
ACATCTTGATCTTGGCGGCTACGCCGTCCACGGTCACGATGTAGTACTGGCCGGGGGTTACGGTGATACGCACTGTGTCGTTATCGCCGTTGACGTGAGTTGTGTTGATCAACATGCCTGCAACGTTATAGACGTTGATCGTATTTTCGGGTGTCACTCCCGTGACTACGATGAAGTCCACATCCTTGAAGATGCTGATGTCAGTACCCTTGACCTCCCAGACGCCGGTGTCCTTCTCGTCTACCGCCCACTGACCGGTGTATTCCACTTCGAGGTCAATAGTTGTGTCGGCAGTAAGGGCACCAGTTGTGAAGCTGCCGTTATCTACTGAGAGGACCTTATTGCCTTGCTTGGCTGATTTCACTGCCCAGTAAGCTGGCCCATTGTCATCTGAGGAGGAGAACTGCATCTTGTATGAGAACTTCTCACCCTTGACAGCTTTCTGCGTTGTGGTCATAAACTCGTTGGTGACAAGGTCGACGTTCACGAACTCGGGCTTAATAACTTCGGGGGTTTTTGCAACCGGTTTGATGTTATAGACCAATTCTGAGTTCTTGATGGAGGGGTCCCCGGGATTGTAGAGAAGACCTTCGGGAACCTTTATCTGATATTGTTTTTCAGTACTCAATTCTACGGGACCACCATCGTTGTCGTAGACGGCTGCTACAAGACGTGTCTTGCCCTGCGTAGTCTTAGTAAGAGTCAAAGCACTAAGAAGCGATGAGCCGTATGTGCCTGTCATTGGGAAGTATGTCTTCGTGATGAACTGAACAGACTTATCCGGGTCTTGTGCAAGCTCACAATTGAAGTCCCAAATTATTGTGGATAACTCACTCAGTTCAGCATCATTTTCTAGTGTACACTTGGTTACATTAACTTCGGTGGGTACACCTCCCTCGATCTCAAACGACCACTCCACATTCCTTGCGTAATTTTTAATCAGATCCTCTGTTACTGTAACGTGACCTGAGGGTATTACGAATCTGTATTTATGACCCTCGAAGAAGGATGAGAACACCTGGACATTCAGCACATTGTATAGGTACATTACGGTTTCTCGGGTAACAACTGACATTGGACATGACTTGACAAGATTCTCAGAACCGTTTGTTATGTCGTAAATCAGCATATAGTCGTTTCCTGAGGCAATTAGATCACTGTTGCTCAGACCAAGATACTTACCGTCGTATTCATAACGCAGCCCTTCAATGGGTATTTCTATGTAGTCAAGAGCTGTCACGATCTCGCCAGACGTCAGAGATATTCCACCTTTGTCGTGCTGACCTGAGACTGGATTCTGGAATTGGATAGGTTTAATGCCAGCCTCTGCGAGTGAAGGTGTGCTAAAAGATAGATAGACTTGCTCATTAGCATAGTCATTGATCTTACGGTCTTTCCACGCTCCGAATTGTGATTTTGGTACGTAGACGATATACTTCGACGATGGTTCAGGTGAGAAATCAAAATTCCAACTCAGTCCCTTTCCGTCAGATATAATTTCTCCGTTAACATTGGCCTTGATTATGTTTTCCTCACTAACGGATTCTTTGTAAAGAGTAGCACTGAAGTTAGAGCTGCTCCCCATGCTCGTAAGTAATTTGTATTCTGACGGGAGGTTGAAATCCATCTGAACCGAAGAAACCAGAGCAACTGAGTTATTTTCGGGAGTGGAAGAGGTTATACCAAAAGTATGGAAGCCAGTTCCCACGACGTTGAAACTAAACGCCCTATTGTATGTAGAAGCATTATCTTTCATGCATACAATACCTTCCGGCAAAGTAACAGTATATGTATTTTGATTATATAGAGGTATGTTGGCAAAATCAACAGTGAGTTCATTGGTTTCATCGTTTACTGCTATAGATTTGGATGAACCTACAACTTCATTATTTAATGTCAAAGTTGCATTCTTTCCATTCACTATTGAAATTGGAGAATTAAATCTGTATATGATAGACTTAAGTTCATCAAGCTCTTTACCCTCAGAAATAGAGCAGTCTAACAAAGACAAATCTTTTTCATCCGCTTCCTTTCCGAGGAATTTATAAACAAGCTTATCTTCTTGATAGTTGCAGGTCGTATTCTTGATTGCTTTCGTCTCTCCTTTAATACACGCTGTAAAGGAATTCCCAATTATAAGCGTATACTTGGCTCCTGGTTTAACAACAAGTCCCGGGAAGGAAATCTTTAGAGTATTACCAACTACAAATCGTTCAGACTGTCCGTTAATATTAGAGGTAAGATCTGTCCCAATTAGTATTTGTTCTTCTCCAATTTCCTCATATAGGCTGCTACAATATGTCTCACTACCTATAACTCGAATTCCATACTCGGCTTCTCCATTTGATATTATGACGTCTGTCAAATCGAAAGTAAGTAGGAACTCGAAATTATCAATGTCACTGCCGGGTTCTGGAGTACACCCGACATATGACATCAAAGAGGTGGCAGCATATGTAGACATTCCTACCAAAGAAGTAAGGAGGAATACTATTATTCTCGATAAGGTCGAACTACGAGTCAAGTTAAAGGTTCCTGACGATGGAGTGGTTGATACTGTGTTGACACTCTCGAGGTTTTGGGGGCTGGTGTTGAAGAGCCCCGGGGCGTTGGCCGGTGCAGGAGTCTTTCGTCTCCCGACCCTCAAGCCCTGCAGACGTCCGAAGAGTCCGGATCGCCTGAATAGACTGTGTCTGTCCATTGTTGGTCTTGTTTGAGTTAGTATTATGTTTGTTGATTGTGGTGACTGAAGTGTAGGTATATGACAAGATATGCCATCCCGATTGGGGACAGCATATGATAGTATTTTGTCAATATGTATATTATTGATACCTAAGCAGTTACCCCCCCCCAATTACGGATAGATATGCGGGGCGCCCGAGATTGGAGGACCCATCGACACCACAAAGAGAGACGGAGGCGCCGTGAAGCGTCTCGTCGACAGGTGATGTGGGTAGTATCGGGCGATAGTTCATAGAGGGTTAACTTGAATACCGATAAGGGTAAGGCTCAGATACCCAAGAGGGCAACGCTTAAGACCGAACAAGCGGTCTGTATGGCGCAAAATTACGCCAAAGATCCGACACCACCAAATTTTTCGCCAAAAAAATTCCAAAAAAAATAACAACCCTTTCGTAACCCCCTACTAACAAACAACATACCCCCCGCAGTACCGCCGGCTTCCAGCCGGTAAGGATAGCCAACCCTTGGTCAGAACCTAATTGACGGCTCTCTGTTAACGTATGTCAAGCACCTGATTGACTCCACCAAGTCTCAGGTAGCTGCGACAGTCAATTCTGCCATGACACTCATGTATTGGCATATCGGTAAACGCATTAATAGTGAGTTACTCGATGGCGAACGGGCTCCCTATGGAAAAAAGATTGTAGCTAAACTATCTCGTGAGCTGACTGATCTTTATGGTGGCAGAGAGTTTTCGGTACGAAACTTGTGGAGAATGATGCAATTTGCATCTAAATTTCCTGATTTGCGAATTGTGCCACCAGTGGTGGCACAATTGTCATGGTCTCATTTTCTGCAAGTTATCTCTATTGAAGATGATTTAGCTCGCTCGTTTTATCTGACAATGGCTGCAGATCAGAGGTGGTCGAAGCGAACGCTGAAAGCCAAGATAGACGGTATGCTTTACGAGCGAACTGCCATCGCCAAAAAACCGGAAGAGGTGGTACTTCATGATCTGGCCGAATTGCGCGAAGAGAACAAAATGTCGCCCGATCTGGTGTTCCAGGATCCCTATTTCCTTGATTTCCTCGGTCTCGAGGACAATTTCAAGGAGAAAGACCTTGAAGGCGCCATAGCAAAGGAACTGGAGAAATTCCTAACGGAAATGGGGACTGATTTTGCGTTTATGGGACGACAGAAGAGAATCACGGTCGATAACGAGGACTATTATATAGATCTTCTGTTCTTTCACCGGAAACTCCGCTGTCTGGTCGCCATCGATCTGAAACTCGGAAAATTCCAGGCCGCATACAAAGGTCAGATGGAACTCTATCTGAGATGGCTGGAGAAATACAACATGCTTGAAGGAGAAAACAAGCCGATTGGTCTGATTCTCTGTGCCGGTAAAAACGAAGAGCACGTCGAACTCATGCATCTTCAGGAAAGCAATATACGGGTAGCGGAATACCTGACCCAATTGCCGGAAAGAAAGCTGATCGAACAAAAACTCCAGCAAGCCATCGAACGTGCACGTCACCGTTTATTGAATATCCAGCAGTAACGCCGCCATCCTGACGGTAAGGATAGCCAACCCTTGGTGGAACCTTTAACCTGTCACCGGGTTCCCCAACGCTTTGAGGGCGACCGCCCACCAGCGGTCGGCTCCTTCACGGATGGCTATGAGGCGGACATGCTGACCGTCGGCCAGACCGCTAAGGAGGTCCTGATTGATGTAGGCATTGTCGACGATGGCATAGGTCTTGCCGTTGCGGTCGGTCCGTTTGCGGATCGACCCTTCACACTTGCGAATCCAGTCCTCGGCCAGCGGGTCACGGGTTGTCTTCTTAGCCCAGACTATCTTGTCGTTGTGGATCTTGACGTCGAGTGCGGTGCCGTTGGGCAGGCAGCTGTCAAGGCCCAATTTCTCGGGGTTCCTCAGCCAGTGGCGCCTGTCGCTTGTGTTTAAAGTCCATCGAAGCTGTGTGCGTCCGGGACGATTTCGGTCATCCACGAGCTTCTCATCGGCCTTGATGGCCAAAACCGAGGGGAGGGCATCGTAGATGAATTCTTCGGCCATCGGAATATATCGGGCATATAGCGGGCGGGTGTCGGCAGGCTGGACATCGGCCGGTACACGGCTGGCAGCTGCCTGATAGTGGGGCCCTAAGTTCCACCCCTTCGAGGTATAAAAGTCCCGGTAAACATCCAGTTCAGCCTTTGCATTGGCCATCAATCCTCTTTCGATCAGCAATTTAGCGAGATTAAGCCGCATTTTCCCTTTGAAGGACTCGTCACGCTCGACGTTGAGGGCTTTGCACAACAGAGCGATGCGCAGTTCGGAATCTTCGACCAAGCCGGTAGCATTAGCCCACAGATAGGCCTTCGTTGGGGAGTTGAGAAGCATTTGTCTGTACCACGTCAGCGCTCCCTCCCTATCTCCTTTGGCGATCAGAGCTTTGGCTTTGTATAGCGGGAGGAACTGGCTGGTGGAAAATTTGGCGAGTGCGTTGTCGAGGACTGTCTCGAACTCTTGGTCAGGGGCCAAACGGTAGTCGATCAACTCCTTAGCGTACACCTTTATGAGTTTCTCGACGGTCGAGACGGCGGTGTGTCCGTTGTCAGACTGAAACTGTTCCCAATCTTCAGGACGGAAAGAGTCCCATCCCCATAACATCATGAAGTTGCGGATTCGGAGGTCGTCGGGGGTCTCCTCCTTGAGTTTGATGGCCTCCTCGAGGATCATGGAGTGGAGCATGTCCGGCTTTTTGAGCCCGAGTTTGAGGTAAGTGTTCAGAAGGCGTTTCTTCTGGGTAGACTGGCTTGACGGCAGGTTCTTTAGGGTATTGTAAAGCAGCCATCCGAAGTTCATGTAGTGGCCTTCATGAAGTTCGCCGCGTTCGAACTGTGACTGTACTTTATTGACAAAGCCCAGGTCTATTCGACCGTTTCGGGCAGCCTCCTTTGCCTCCTTAATCACCAGACTGAAAGGATTATACCGACTCTCGATTGACCGCACGGTGGTCTGCATGAACTCATCGTCGGGGCAGTGGTTGTCGAACAACGCCTTCATGCGGTCATATAGGGGACGGGCCGCCTCTTGATCCTCTTGGCGCTTATATACCTCATTCAGACACCAGAAGAGGGCGCCGGCCGTATATGCATTTGCATTCCGGGCGAACTCTCCCTCGGCCCCGTTCAACGCCTCCGCGATGCGCCCCGCCTTTCTCAGAGCGGCAATTTCCTGAATAGTCATGGTCTCAGATCTTTAGGTGCCTATCTTGCGATAGAGCTTCATAGTCTGCAAAGGTAATAAATGCCTCTACCATATACAAATTTTTTAGTATGCAAATATTTAATGATTTGGACTGAGAGGATAAGAGCCTGTACCTTCCACCGCATTCCCCCGTAAGAACCTCGTTGGGGTCAAATCTTGTATCTGAAAAGAAAAAGAGCTATCTTTGTGGTCTAAACGGAAGAGCGCTATGAAAGAGATCAAGTATCCTGTAGGTATTCAGACATTCGAGAAGATCCGGGAAGGTGACTATCTCTATGTCGACAAAACCGAGGCGATGTATCCTCTGATTAAGAATGGAGGGTACTATTTCCTTTCGCGTCCGCGACGCTTCGGCAAGAGCCTGATGCTGACGACGCTCAAAGCCTACTACGAGGGACGCCGCGACCTCTTCAAGGGCCTCGCTCTCGACTCCCTGACCGACAAATGGGAGCCGAGACCGGTATTGCATCTTGATTTAAACTCAGGACAGTATGAGACCGTCAGGGATCTGGAAGGAGAAATAAACAGTATTCTCAAACTATGGGAGAAACAGTATGGAACAGAGGAAGCAGAAGCGTCTCTTTCGCGCCGTTTCGGAAATATAATCCGCCGCGCCTATGAACAGACCGGCCGAAAGGTCGCCATTCTGATCGACGAGTACGACAAGCCGATGCTGAACGCATTCGGAAATGAGAAGCTCCTCTCCGAGTTCAGAAGCATTCTGAAGGCCCTCTACTCAAACCTCAAGACGATGGACGCTTATATCGAGGTCGCGGTCTTGACTGGCGTAGCTCGCTTCAGCAAACTCTCCATCTTCTCCGACCTCAACAACCTGCGCGACATCTCTTTCAGCAGAAATTTTGCTTCGATCTGCGGAATAACGTCTGAGGAACTTGACCATTATTTCGTCAATGGCATCCGGCAGTTGGCCGAAGTCTACGGTAACACACCTGAAGAAATGCGGGAAGAGTTGCGGACCAAATATGACGGCTACCATTTCGCGGATATCTCGCCCGACATTTACAATCCATACAGCCTGGTCAGAGCCTGCGCGGACTCAAGCCTGGAGGCCTTCTGGTTCAAGGAGGGCACACCGACTTATCTTGTGCGTCTGATCGAGAAGGCCGACCTTTCGGTCTCGACAGCCTTCCCCTATGAGATCGATGCCGAAGAGCTCAGATCTGCCGGAATCCTCTCGCATGATCCCATTCCGGTTCTATATCAGACCGGCTATCTGACCATCAAGGGATACAATAGAGATTACGACACCTATCTTCTCGATTACCCCAATCAGGAAGTAAAACAAGGGTTTCTCAAGTTTCTTGTGCCTTATTACCTCTCGAAAAGAGAAGCGGGAGTCAACACATTCAGCACCTCGAAGTTTCTCAGAGAAGTCAACGAGGGTCGGATCGATGACTTTATGGTCTCTCTCAAGAGTCTGATAGCCAACGTCCCCTACTCGGAGAAAGGAACTCCCGAAGACCATTTCCGAACCGCCATTTACCTTCTGTTCACCCTCATGGGCTTCTATACCCACATGGAAGACCGAACCTCTTCAGGACGTATCGACCTCACCGTCGAGACTCCCGGCTACGTCTACCTCTTTGAGTTCAAGATCGACAAGTCGGCCCGCGCCGCCATGGATCAGATCCGCGAGCGCCGCTATTGGACAAAATACCTCTCGTCCGGCAAGAAGATCTATCTTATCGGCGCCAACTTCGACACCAAGACCCGCCTCCTCAACGACTCGCTGATCGAGAAGGTGTAGGAAGAAATTTGATTCCTCCTAAAACCACTTGCGGGCCGCTTCCCAGCGACCCGCAAGTGAATGTTTTCCATAATACTTTCAAACTAACCTAACATCATGAATGAAAAAATCTCTTCTTTCTGACACTATAACGCGGGGGCTCTCCTTTTGGTTCGATCGGAGATGCTTTTTTCTCGTTCCGTGGATTGTTTAGGGTTGGAAATCAACGGGAATTTCACTAAATTTGCCGTCAGATACGACAAGGTCTTTCATAAGGTAAGCAGAGATGGAAGCAGAAAAGATAACCCCGGTCCAGAAGCTGGGGGCAAACGAATCAAAGCCGGTACAGGAGAGGACATCGACCTATTTCTCGGGAATAGTGGTCGGTGAGATCAAGCCGATGACCGTCGAGGACCTTCCGCAAGAGACAGTCAACGAGTTCAACCAGAAGATTCGGGAGTGTTTTCCGGATGACCCCGATGTGGCCGTCGGACGCGTCCGCTATCTCATACCCTATATCCTGCAGTCGATCGACTGGGCAAAGTATGGCCTTCCGCTCGAGGCGTGGCAGCTCAAATACTACTATCAGCGCGAACGGTTTCTTGCCAAGTCCCACCTCAGTTACGACCGGTTTCTCGACCATCAACCTCTTCTCAGATCGATTGAGGGCCTTGGACTCGCCCCCGAGCCGACATTCGAGTTCCTCCTCTTCTTGAGGTACTATTTCGGTATGCGCTCCGAGTTGCGCTATTCGGCTGTGGAGCAGTTAGAGATGGCTCAGAAAGCCTTGGAGACACTTCCCGAGGGAGGGAGTGCCTCGGTCGACATAAACGTCGGCGGCAAGCATTTCAGACTTACCAATTCCGAGTTTGTCAGGAGCATCATACTCTCAATCGACAAAGACGGCCTGCAGTCCGGGAGCTTTGTCAACGACTTCTCGGAGGGGAGCTCGCGCGACAAGCTCCGCGCCATAGACTACTATATCGTCAAAACCCTCCTCGATTTCCTCCCGATCAAGAGACAAGGGCGCCGGGGAAGTCAATTCACACAAGAGGAACGGAATTTCGGTCTCTCGGTGTTGAGTCTCACCGGCCGACTCCCGGATCTTGACCGCGAAGGTGAATGCGGACGGGAAAACAACGCGACCTTCGACAAATTGATGCGCGACTTCAAGGGGTGCAAGATACCCTTCGCCATGGAGTTATTCCTCTAACACCCAACACTTTGCCATATAGTTTTAGGCAAGTCCACACCCCTACAATCCACAGCGTAAAAGATCGGAAGATTTTTTACGCTGTTTTTCGGTGTGGCGCGGTTGTAATTTCGCATCGCAAACAAAAACTAAAGACCTAAGAATTATGGCAAATTTCATTGATAACTTCCGCGCTATCCACCACTTCATCAGTGGCATCTTCTCCAACTCAAAGGGTGAGTACACTCTCACCTTCGTTCAGGACCCCGACGGCCGTTGGTACATCGACATGCCCTGGGATGGCTATCGTGGCAATCTCGAGATGGTCGCCGGTGCCGACGATCTCCTCTCGCTCTTCGACACCGAGAAGCGCCACCGCGTTACTCTTCATGTCGTACCGTCTGAAGAGCCGATTGTGGTTGAGGACCACATCGAGCTTCGTCAGCTCGACAAATCGCTGACCGGCGGTTCTCACTACGACTCGACAAGTGTCCCGGGTTTCCGCTGTCAGCAGATCTGGATCTGTCCCGTGACACTCTGTGTCCTCGGTTGCTACCCCAAATATCTATACATCCGGAAGGTAGGGTAGAATAAAGTCTCCCTACTCCTGAAACCACTTGCGGGTCGCTTCCCGGCGGCCCGCAAGTGAACTTTTTCCGGACTTGATGAAACTTCGAGGGACGTTTGTTGACTAATATGATGTAGATCGAAACAATCTACGTCATGAACCATGAGTTTATTTAATCGTATCGAAACGTCAGAAGATGTAAAGACGGGATTTGTCGAGCTGGTCCGGACGCATAGCGGCATCATCAACAAGGTATGCTATTTCTATGCCGAAGACGCCGATGAGTTCAATGATCTCCGTCAGGATGTCCTCGTCAACCTCTGGGAGGGGCGCAACTCTTTTCGGGGGAAATCGAAACTTTCCACCTGGGTGTATCGCGTGACGCTGAATACCGCCATCTCTTCATTCAGAAAACGAAAGAGCCGCGGGGTGAAGGTCCCGGTCGAGTCGCTGATCAATCTTGAGTCAGACGACACCTCCTTGCTCGAGCAGTATCGCGAAATGCACGCCCTTATCCAAAGGCTCAACCATCGTGAAAAAGCAGTTATTCTTCTGTGGCTTGACGGCGCTGATTACAATCTGATAGCCGAGACGACAGGTATCACCCGAAATACGGTGGCGACGCTTCTAAGGCGCGCGAAAGAGAAACTCAATAAGTTGGCAAACTCCTAAACTCCTCTGAAATATGGATAAATTTGACGAAATACAGCAGATGTGGAATCAGCTGAACAGCCGGCTGGACCGGCTTGAACCTTCGCTGGTCGACCAGAGCCGTCTGGTGGCAGAGAAAAATATAGCTTCGGCGCGCGGAAGGTTGCTCAGACGTGACAGGCGAATGATATACCTTTCTGTTTTCTGCGCCTTCATCTTCCCCGTTTATTTTGCTATGGTGCCTACAGAATTCGGCGGATTCGTGGCTTTCAACCACGGTTACTGGCGCCTGATCTGCGTCTTCTCCTTTCTCATTTATTTTTTAACCGCCGTGGTCCTTCAGGTACGGAAGTATCTTATGGAACAGGAGATCAACGTCGGCTCAATGTCGATCGAAGAAATATCAAGGCGTGCGCGTGAAATCAAGCGATTCCACCTCCGGGCTGAAGTAATCATGACCATCATGGGAATCATAGTCCTGACCCTCTTCTTCTGGATGTTGTCAATAGGAGACCGCTGGTTGATGATCGGGGGTATGATTGGCGGAGTCATTGGTCTGGCCATAGCCCTCCCGATGTTTTTCCGTTATCTCGCTGACTACAGGGCGATGATCTATCCTTATGATGACTGACTCCTTGTCACCTTCTCGTCCGAAAAGTGTCGGACCAACTATTGGAAGTCAGACACCTACTCGCTCCCATAATTGCGGAAGCGGTCGCGGTCGCGTGTGGACTTCTTGCGGAGGGTTGACTCGAAGGCGGCGGTGAGGTCGACGCCGGTTTGGTTGGCAAGACAGACCACAACCCAAAGGACATCGGCCAGTTCTTCGGCCAACGGCTTGTCAAGGTCACCCGCCTTGGCCACCTGCGGCCCATATTTGCGGACTATCACACGCGCCAACTCTCCGACCTCCTCGGTCAGAACCGCCATATTGGCCAACTCGGGGAAGTAACCCCCGCCTATCTCGCGGATCCAGCTGTCGACCCGCGCCTGCATTTCCTTTATATCCATAGTTTGTCGGTCTTTTGGCCACAAAGTTACCGTTTTTCGGCGAGTAGGGCATGAATCGGAAGGCTGTTTTGGTGAAAAAATGGAGATATTTTTTGCGGATTGCGAGATTTAAGTTATTTTTGCGTCTTAATACACGTATCCCACATGGGGTAGTGGTGGCCGGTCGTGCACACTGCCGGACACTGCCGAATGTGTGGATACAACTGACAATCAAGAAGATGAATCTTTTCGACACTATAAGCAATCACATCCAGCAGGCCATGAAGGCCCGCGAAAAAGTGCGTCTCGAGGCTCTCAGAGGCGTGAAGAAGGAATTTCTCGAAGCTAAGTCCGCACCCGGCGCCGGCGGCGAGCTTTCGGATGAGAACGCACTGAAAATCATCACCAAACTCGTCAAACAACGTCGCGAAAGCGCGCGTATATATGAGGAGAACAATCGTCCGGAACTGGCGGCCAATGAGCTGGCCGAGGCTGCCGTGATCGAGGAATATCTCCCCAAACAGCTCTCGCCCGAGGAAATCGAGACCGAAGTCCGCGCAATCGTAGCCGAAGTCGGTGCCGAAGGCCCCAAGGATATGGGCAAGGTGATGAAGGTGGCCACCAAGCAGTTCGCAGGCCGCGCCGACGGCCGCGCCGTTTCGGACACCGTCAAGCGGGTACTCTCGAGCCTCTGAAGATAAGACCCGGACAAACACAGCCAAGCGCAATCTCCCAACAGTAAAAAAATCTCAAATCCTCCATAACAAGCAGATGCTAACCCTCCAGTTCATAAAGGCCGACCCTGATTTCGTGATCAAACGCCTTGCCGTCAAGGGTTTCGACGGTTCCAAAGTGATCGCTGACATTCTCGAGATCGACGCCGAGCGTCGCCGTCTCCAGCAGAAGACCGATTCCGATCAGTCGGAACTCAAGAAACTCGCCGCCTCGATCGGTGCCCTGATGAAAGAGGGTAAACGAGAAGAAGCCGAGGCCGCAAAGGCCCGTGTGGCCGAGATCAAAGGCGCGACAGCTGCGCTCCAGGAACGGCTGGCCGAGTGCGAGCGTCGGCAGACGGAGTTGCTGCTGACTGTCCCCAACGTGCCTTGTGCCGAGGTTCCCGAAGGTCTGACGGCCGAAGACAATGTCGTCGAACTGACCGGCGGCCCGATGCCCGAACTCGGAGAGGATGCGCTTCCCCACTGGGAACTGGCCAAGAAGTATAACCTGATCGACTTCGAACTGGGCGTGAAGGTGACCGGCGCCGGCTTCCCCTTCTATATCGGCAAGGGTGCAAGACTTCAGCGCGCGTTGATTCAGTTCTTCCTCGACGAAGGCTCCAAGGCCGGATATATCGAGGTCGAACCCCCGTTTGTGGTCAACGCCGCCTCCGGCTACGGCACAGGCCAGCTCCCCGACAAGGAGGGCCAGATGTATCATGTGACCGAAGATGACTTCTATCTCATCCCGACCGCCGAGGTGCCCGTGACCAACATGTATCGCGACGTCATCATTCCCGCCGCCGACCTGCCGAAGAAGAACTGCGCCTACAGCCCCTGCTGGCGTCGCGAGGCGGGTAGCTACGGCAAGGATGTCCGCGGCCTCAACCGTCTCCACCAGTTCGACAAGGTCGAGATCGTGCGCATCGAGAAGCCCGAGAACTCATATGCCGCCCTCGAGGAGATGAAAGACCATGTCCGCGGCCTGCTCGAAAAGCTCGGCCTCCCCTGGCATATCCTCCGCCTCTGCGGCGGCGACATGTCGTTCACGTCGGCCATCACTTTCGACTTCGAAGTCTGGAGCGGTGCCCAGAAACGCTGGCTCGAAGTGTCGTCTGTCTCTAACTTCGAGAACTATCAGGCCAACCGTCTGAAGTGTCGCTATCGCGACGAAAACAAGAAGATCCATCTCTGCCACACTCTCAACGGGTCGGCCCTCGCTCTTCCGCGAATCGTCGCCGCCCTGCTCGAGAACAACCAGACTCCCGATGGAATCGTAATCCCCGAATGCCTGCGCAAATATACCGGCTTCGACATAATCAACTAAGAATGAGCTACATCAGCAAAGAGGAGAAAAAAATTCCGATCAACGACCCGTCGGGAAAGTGGTCGGACCTCACCCTGCTTCCGGAGTGGGAAGAGGAATTCTATGATGTCTACACGGTGCGCAAGCACGGCAAGTGGGTGATGATCAAGGCGCTTAAGAAACAGTATGCCGACAACCCGAACTATCGCGACATGATCGAGAAGGAGTTCGACACCCGCTACAACCTCGCGCACGCCAACATCGTCATGGTCAACGACTTCGAGGAAATCCCCGGAGTCGGTCGCGCGATCGTCACCGACGACGCCTACGGATACTCACTCCGCCGCCTGATCGACGAAAAACGACTGACGCCCCAGATCGTGCACCGTCTTGAGACCCAGCTTCTCGACGCGATGCAGTATATCCAGGAGAACCACATCGTCCACCACCCGATCACCCCCGACGTCATCATCTTCACCGAATACACTCAGAACCTGAAACTTATCAACGTCGGTTACGACCACAGCTCACAACTCTCGGTCCAGGACACGAAGAGCGACATCCAGAGCTTCGGCAAGGTGATGAACGAAGTGCTCGACAATCTCCCCGCATCTCTTCCCAAGCTTCGCCGAATCGCCCGTCGCGCCGAAGACCCCGAGGGTCCCTATGACACGGTCGCCGACCTTCAGCTCGCGCTCGAACGTCGCCGTACGAGCTCGATCTACATCTGGCTCTGCTGTTTCATCGTCGTGATGCTCGGTCTGCTGATCTGGCTTGAACTCCGCTGAGCCTATCTTGCCCGAAGGCACTCACCGCCAAGCTATTGTCTCACCAAATTCATCCCCCGACATGTCTATAGAGATCCGACAGATAACCCCCTCGCGGGCCGAACTCAAGAAGTTCGTCCAGTTTCAGATTGACCTGTATGAAGGCAACCCCTATTTTGTGCCGCCGTTGATCTCTGACGATGTCAACACCCTCGACCCGCAGAAGAACCCTGCGTTCGACTTCACCGACGCCGCCTACTTCATGGCCTTCCGCGACGGCAAGCCCGTCGGGAGAATCGTCGGCATGATCAACCGTCAGGTCAACGAGAAGCTCGGCGAGGCCGACGCCCGTTTCGGGTGGATCGACTTCACCGACGACGCTGAAGTCTGCCGCCTCCTCCTGAAGGCTGTCGAAGATTGGGCGCGCTCAAAAGGGATGAAGAAGGTCGTCGGTCCCTTAGGCTTTTCCGACCTCGACTACGAAGGGACGCTTATCGAAGGTTTCGACGAGCTGAGCACGATGGCGACAATCTACAACTATCCCTATTACGGTCCCCACATCGAGGCGGCGGGATACGAGAAGGAGTCGGACTGGATCGAGTTCCTCATGGAGGTGCCCGAGGTGATGCCCGAGCGCTACAACCGGGTGGCCGAGATCGTGAAGCAGAAACTGGACCTGCGCGTCGTCAAGTTCACTAACCGCAAGAAAATCAAGGATGCCTACGGCCGCGCGATCTTCGAGCTCGTGAACGACGCCTACAAGGATCTCTATCAGTATTCACCGCTGACAGGCCGTCAGATCGACTACTACATCAACATCTATCTGGGGTTGCTCAACCTCGACCTCGTCTCCCTGATCGTCGACAAGGACGACAAGCTCGTCGGGCTGGGAATCGCGCTCCCCTCGATGAGCCGCGCGCTCCAGAAATCGAAGGGCAAGATGCTCCCCTTCGGGTGGTATCATCTTCTGAAAGGCCTCAAGGGGAAGAACGACCGTGTCGACCTCCTGTTGGTGGCTATACGACCTGATCTTCAGAGCAAAGGTGCCAACGCGCTTATATTCCAGGATCTGATTCCGCAGTTCCAGAAATATGGCTACAAATATGCGGAATCCAACCCCGAGATGGAGAGCAACGACAAGGTTCAGAACCAATGGTCGGTCTTCAACCCGCGCCAACACAAGCGCCGTCGGTCATATGCCAAGAAACTATGAGCGAGAAAGTTGAGACGATCAAGCCCTACGGCACCGAAGAGGCCGGAAAGGGGAAGGAAGTCGAACAAATGTTCGACAACATCGCTCCGGCCTACGACTTCATGAACACGGCGATGACTTTCGGGCTCTGCCGGACGTGGCGCGACAAGGCGCTGAAGGCCGTCGGCGACGACAACTTCGCTCCCGGCCGGATTCTCGACATCGCTACCGGAACGGGCGACGTCGCCCTCCGGCTTCACGAACTCTATCCCGACGCTAAGGTAACCGGCCTCGACCTCTCGGAAGGTATGCTGACAGTCGCGCGCAAGAAACTCGAAGGAAAACCGGACTCAGACAAGGTCGACTTCATCGCCGGCGACTCATTGGCGTTGCCCTTTGGCGACGGTGAGTTCGACCTGGTGACGGTCGCCTACGGTGTCCGCAATTTCAGCGATCTGGCACGAGGATATCGCGAGATGTTCCGCGTCCTCAAGCCCGGCGGACGCCTCTGTGTGATCGAGCTCTCGCGTCCGGTCAACCCCGTGTTGCTTGCCGGCTATCGTCTTTATTCCGAAACACTTATCCCTCTGACCGGGCGTCTCGTCTCTCGCGACGCCCGCGCTTATTCATACCTGCCCGAAAGTATCGCCGCCTGCCCTCAGCGCGACGCAATGACCGCCCTCATGGCCGAAGCCGGATTCGCCGCTCCGGTCTGGAAGTCGCTGACTTTCGGGAGCGTCTGCTACTATATCGCAACCAAGCCCGAGAAATGAACCGCAAGGATTTCGAAATAATGGCCCCCGTTGGAAGTTGGGAATCGCTCGCCGCGGCAATAGCCGGCGGAGCCGATGCCGTCTACTTCGGAATCGAGGGGCTCAACATGCGCTCGCGCTCAAGCGCCAACTTCACGGCCGACGACATGGCCGCGATCGCCGAATACTGCTCGGAGCGCAACGTGAAGACCTATCTGACGGTCAACACAATCATCTATGACGCCGACATGGAGCTGATGCGCCGGATCATCGACCGCGCCCACGAAGCCGGAATATCGGCCATCATCGCCTCCGATATGGCCGCGATCCTGTACGCCCGCTCCATTGGCCAGGAAGTCCACATCTCGACCCAGGTGAACGTAACCAACATAGAGGCTGTCAGGTTCTACGCCCAGTTCGCCGACGTGATGGTGCTCGCACGCGAGCTGAACATGGACCAGGTGGCCGAGATTCACCGTCAGATTGTCGAATCAGACCTCCGCGGCCCCAACGGTGAGCAGATTCGTCTCGAAATGTTCTGTCACGGCGCTCTCTGCATGGCCGTCAGCGGCAAGTGCTATCTCTCGCTCCACGAAATGAACTCCTCGGCCAACCGCGGCGCCTGCAACCAGATCTGCCGCCGCGCCTACACCGTCCGCGACGCGGAGACCGGCGAGGAGCTCAACGTAGAGAATAAATACATCATGTCGCCCAAAGACCTGAAGACCATCCACTTCCTCAACAAGATGGTCGACGCCGGCGTCCGTGTCTTCAAAATCGAGGGGCGCGCCCGCGGTCCCGAATATGTCCGCGAGACCGTCGAGTGTTACTCGAAGGCGCTGACCGCCATCGCCGACGGCACCTATGACGACGCACTGATCGAACAGCTCGACGCGCGTCTGGCCAAAGTCTTCAACCGGGGCTATTGGAACGGATACTACCTCGGCCAGCGTCTCGGAGAATGGAGCTCGAAGTACGGATCGTCTTCATCTCGCGTGAAGGTATACGCCGCCAAGGCGATGAGATGGTTCCCCCGTCTGGGTGTCGGCGAGTTTCAGATGGAAAACGGCGAACTGAAGGTCGGCGACGAAGTGGTGCTCACCGGGCCTACCACGGGCGCCGTCATCTTCAAGGTCGAAGAGCTGCGGCTCGACCTCAGCCCGGTCGAAAAGGTGGTCCGAGGCGACCGTTTCTCGATGCCGTTGCCCGAACGGTGCCGCCCGTCGGACAAACTTTATCTCTGGAAGGAAAAATAACACAACTCCATGGAATACACTATTCTCGATTTCATCAGTCTGTTAGGTTCGGTAGGCCTCTTCCTCTACGGAATGAAGGTGATGTCCGAAGGCCTTCAGAAAGTCGCCGGCGACCGCCTGCGCAACATTCTGGGCGCTATGACCCGAAACCGCGTGATGGGTGTGATTACCGGTCTGCTCATCACGGCCCTGATCCAATCGTCGTCGGCCTCGACGGTGATGGTCGTGTCGTTTGTCAACGCCGGCCTCATGTCTCTCGCCCAGGCGATGGCCGTCATCTTCGGCGCCAACGTCGGCACCACGGTCACGACCTGGATCATCTCGGCCTTCTCGTTTGAGGTCAACATCTCCGACTATTCGATCGTACTGCTGGCCGCTGCCGTCCCGATGCTCTTCATGAAGAAGTCGACCTACAAGTCGCTCGGCGAGTTCCTGATCGGCTTCTGCTTCCTCTTCATGGGTCTGGACCTGATCAGCCAGTATGTTCCCAACCTCAAGGACAACCCGGGGATGCTCGAGTTCGTCCGCAACTGGACCTCGATGGGCTACGGCTCGACTCTGATCTTCTTCGCCATAGGCATCGTCCTGACAATGGTCGTCCAGAGCTCGGCCGCCACATTCGCCATCACGCTGATCATGTGTTCGCAAGGCTGGATATCGTTCGAACTCGGCTGTGCGATCATTCTGGGCGGCAACATCGGTACGACCATCACACCGATCCTCGCCTCGCTCTCGGGTAACCTCGCGGCTAAGCGGACGGCTATGGGCCACGTCCTCTTCAACGTCATCGGCTCGATTATCGTCCTGGCTATCTTCCACCCCTTCAACGCCTTTGTGGCCGACATAACCTACTGGTGTATCGGCATCAACCCGCTCGACATCACCAAGGCTATCGAGGGCAAAATGATGGACACAACCCTCTTTGACCCCGCCCACGGAATAACAGCCAAGTCTCAGAGCGCCATTGCCTTCGGCCTGGCTATGTTCCCGACCGTCTTCAACGCCTGCAACCTCTTGGTGATGATCTGGTTCACCAAACTGTATGTGAAGATCGTTTGCTGGATCATGCCCGCCAAACACAAGGATGAGGAGGAAGACTTCTCGCTCAAGTTCATCAACCACGGTCTGCTCTCTGCCTCCGAGCTCAACATCACCCAGGCCCAGGAGGAAATTGCCCTCTATGGCGAGCGCGTGAACCGGATGCTCCACATGGCTCAGGAACTGATCCACATGTCCCCCTCAGACGACAAATATAACGAGATCTACTCGCGCCTCGAGAAGTATGAGGAGATTTCGGACCGCATGGAGATCGAGATCGGCTCCTATCTGAATCATGTCGCCGAGGGACGCCTGAGTCCGGAGTCGAAGATGAGGATCAGCGGCATGTTGAGAATCATCTCAGAGATCGAATCGATCGCCGACAGCTGTTTCAACGTCGCCAAGACCCTCGCCCGCAAGAACCAGAACGACGTGAAGTTCGAACCCAACGTGCTCCACGAGATCGACAACATGTACAGCCTCGTCGACAAGGCGATGGCCAACATGGTCAACGTCCTCAAGGAGATGGAGAGCCCCGAAGACTCGAAGATCATCGCCGCCTACAACAGCGAGCGTGAGATCAACAACCTCCGCAACCAGCTCCGCGACTCGAACATCAACAATATCAACGCCAAGGAATATGACTACCAGGAGGGTATCTTCTACATGGACCTCATCGGCGAGGCCGAGAAGCTGGGTGACTATATCCTGAACGTAATCGAGGGCGTCAAGCACCAGTTCAAATCGAACAAGACTGACATATGAACTATTTCGTCATAATGTGTGGCGGGGTGGGGAGCCGCTTCTGGCCCTTCAGCCGTAACGAGCGGCCGAAACAGTTTCTCGATTTCCTCGGGACGGGGCGCTCGCTCCTTCAGATGACAGTCGACCGGATCCTCCCGCTGACCGACCCGTCGCGAATCATTCTAGTGACCAACGAAGCCTATGTCGACCTCATCCGCGAGCAACTTCCGGAGATTGACCCCACCAATATCCTCGCCGAACCGGCGCGACGGAACACGGCCCCATGTATCTGCTGGGCCGCCAACCATATCGCCGCCCTCGACCCCGAGGCCACAATCGTCACCCTTCCCGCCGACCATCTGATCTTGCGCGAAGAGGAGTTCCGCCGCAACCTGACCGAAGGTATCGACTTCGTCAACGACAAGGGGGGCCTGCTGACGATCGGCATCAAGCCGACCGGCCCCAACACGGGCTACGGGTACATCCAGTTCGGCGATGCCGTCGAAGGCTGGCCCGGAATCATGCGTGTTACTGCCTTCACCGAAAAGCCGGGCCTCGAGCTGGCGCGAAGCTTCGTCGAGTCGGGAGAGTTCCTCTGGAACGCCGGCATGTTCATCTGGCGCGCGTTCGACATATTGGCCGCCTTCGCCAAATATGCCCCCGAGACGACCGCCCTCTTCGCGCGTGGCGACGGGAAATATGCCACTCCGGACGAGATGGAGTTCGTCAACGAAATTTATCCTCAGGCAACTTCGATCTCGGTCGACTATGCCATCATGGAGAAGGCGGACAACGTGTTTGTCAAAAGCGCCGACATCGGGTGGAGCGACCTCGGAGCGTGGAAAGCCCTCTATGAGACTGTTCCCAAAGATCGCGACTCGAACGTGATCATCAAGTCTCAGGTCTTGACCGACGACTGCCGCGGATCTGTGTTTGCCGTCGAGGGCGACCGCGTGGTGGTCGCCGCCGGCCTCGAAAACTATATCGTTGCGCTGACCGACAAGGCCCTGCTGATCTGTCCGCTCGATCGCGAGCAGGAGATCCGCTCCGTTGTCAACAGCGTCGCCTCGCGCTTCGGCGAGAATTATATCTGATCCCCCAACCGGGACCTTATCTGATCATAAAAGAGAGGAGAAAAATGGCAGGACTCAAATCGCTCGCCAAAGACACGGCCGTCTACGGACTGAGCAGCATCGTCGGACGTTTCCTCAACTGGTGTCTCGTTCCGCTTTATGTCTATATCTTCCCTTCGGAAGAATACGGTATCGTGAGCTATCTCTATAGCTTCACGGCCGTCGCCCTCGTGATTCTAAACTACGGGATGGAGACGAGCTTCTTCCGCTATGCGAGTGCGTCAGACGATTCGGAGAAGGTCTATACGACCTCGCTCTGGTCTGTGGGGACGACCTCGCTGATCTTCATCGTCCTCCTGCTAGCCCTCCTTCAGCCTGTCAGCAACGCCCTTCTTCTGCCGAAACATCCGCTTTATGTCGGCCTCTTGGGCGTGATCGTGGCCATAGATGCCTTCACCAACCTCCCCTTCGCCTATCTTCGATTCAAGAACAAGGCCTGGCGCTTCGCCGGCATCAAACTTCTCAACGTCGGGGTCAACATCGGCCTCAACCTCTTCTTCCTGCTCGCCTGTCCGGTGATCGCCCGGAAATGTCCGGGGGCCAGCTCCTGGTTCTACGACCCACTCGGGGGCGAGGCCTTCGGTATCGGATGGATCTTCGTCGCCAACCTGATCTCGACCGGAGTCGTGCTTCTCTGTCTCGTGCCATTCCTCGCCGGGCGTCGCTGGCGCTTTGACAGCGCGCTCCTGCGCAAGATGCTCGCCTACGCCTGGCCTTTGCTGATTCTCGGTGTCGCCGGAGTGCTGAGCCAGAACATGGGCCAGATCGTGATTCCATATATCTTTGAGGATCAACCCGAAGCGGCGCGGTCAATGGTCGGTATCTACAGCGCCAACATGAAGATCGCGATTGTGATGGTGATGTTTACCCAGGCCTTCCGCTACGCCTACGAGCCCTTCATCTTCTCCAAGGCGCGAAGCCAGGGCGAGGACAAGAGCCAAGCCTACTGCGACGCGATGAAGTATTTCGTCATCTTCGGCCTGCTGATCTTCATAGGCGTCGAGTTCTTCCTCCCGGTGCTGAAACATTTTATCTCGCCCGGCTACTGGAGCGGTCTGCAGGTCGTCCCGGTGATGATGGCCGCCGAGCTCTGTTTCGGTGTCTTCTTCAACCTCTCGCTCTGGTACAAACTGACGGACCGCACCGTGTGGGGAATGTATCTGTCGGTGCTCTGCTTCGTGCTTATGTTGGGCTTCAACCTGTGGCTGGTTCCGATGATCGGAATCCCGCGCGGCTTCATGGGTTCGGCGTGGGCAGCCCTGCTGTCATATTTCATCGTGATGGTGGTCTCGTGGATGCTCGGGCGCCGCTACTATCCGCTTCAGTATGAGTTGGGCCGCATGTTGGGCTACACGCTCCTGGCGGCCGTACTTTGGGTTGCTGGCTCGTGGGTCGGCTCCCTTAATCCTTGGGTGACCTATGGCGTCCGTGTCGTTCTGCTTATGGGCTATTGCGCGGCCGTCTGGCGCTTTGACCTGCGGAAGATGATCCGCCACAAATAATCGCTCACCAATGCCCGCACGTCGCCAATGAAGAGCCGGATTCCGCCGTTTTTCACCTTAGCTCCGTGGATTGCGTTCTTCGGGACGTTGCTGACCTATTGGCTGACTGTCGAACCGGGCGCTTCGCTGTGGGACTGTCCCGAATATATCGAGGGTGCGTTGCGCCTGGAGGTTGGACATCCGCCGGGCAATCCGACGTGGCTTCTCTTTCATCGTGTCGTCTCCCTTCTCGGCTTTACCCCGGAGGGCGCCGTCACTGCCGTCAACATGGCGGCCGGATTCTTCACCGCCTGGGCCGTAGGGCTCCTCTGTGCCTGCTCTCAGCGGGTTCTCACGCTGATCTTCCCCGATCCGGCGAGACGTGGGGCCGTAGCCTGGTGCTCGCTCTTCGGAGCGCTCTGTTTCGGATGGGCCGACTCTCCATGGTTCTCGGCTGTCGAGGCCGAGGTTTACGCCATGTCGCTGTGGATGACGGCCCTGTGTGTCTGGCTCGCTTTGAAATGGCTCGAGGCGAAGAGCGCAGGTTACCGCTGGCAGCTTCTTATCCTCATCTCGTACATACTTGGACTTTCGGTCGGAGTCCATCAGCTGACTATGCTCGTCATTCCCGCTTTGGCCATGATAATCTGCTATGGTCTGATCGGCGACCGCAAGGCCCGCGGTCGGCAGTGGGTGGCAGCAACGGTGGGAGCCGTCATCGTCGCGGCCGTTCTCTTCGGCCTGATGAAGGGAATCCCACGTCTGTTGGCCCGGTGCGAACTCTTTGCCGTCAATTCGCTTTCGTGGCCCTTCAACAGCGGAACGGCCGGAGGATGGTTGCTCATACTGTTTGTTCTCGGGGCGTGTGCGCTTGTTTTCACACGCTTGCGGAAGTCTTTGGCGATGGGTATCTGCTGGTGTCTGTTCTTCGTCTGCCTCGGCTTTTCGAGCTATGCCCTGATCATAGTCCGAGCGGCTGCGCAGCCGCCGATGAACCAGGGCGATCCGTCTGACATTTTTTCGTTCATCACCTACATTGACCGCGATCAGTACGGAGGAGCACCGCTGTTGCACGGTTCGACGCCCTACAGCCGGCCGTTGAAGCGCGAACATATAAAGGTTACAGCCTCGGGCGACACTGTCCGGTCATATTACGGTCACGTCCGCATTCCCGAACGTCCCTACTATGCGCGTGCCGTCAAGGGAGGACGTGTCTCCAACCCTTTCCATATGATATCTGAAGCCCACCTTCATCTCGACGACTCGCTTCTGAAGACCGGCAGGGAGGTATATGTCCTGACGGGCTACAAATCGAAGCTGAAAATGATTCCCGAGCTCGAGATGTGGCTCCCCAGACTTCATTCGGCAAATCCGAACGACGTCGCCGCCTATGCCGACTGGACCGGTATGACCGACGAGACTATGGAGCGGGTGAGGATTACCGAAGCGGCCGATTCTTCGGGCAATCCCGTGCCCATGCGTGATGCCGATGGCAAACCTCTCGAGTCGACGGCCCTGCGCCCCACATGGCTCCAGAACGTGGCGATGCTCTTCGGCTATCAGTCGGGCTACATGTACTTCCGCTATCTGCTCTGGAACTTCGGAGGGCGACAGAATGACGTCCACTCGGGTGGGGAGGTCGAGCATGGCAATTTCATCACCGGCTTCACACCGGTCGACAATCTGATGCTCGGGGCCGAAGATGCTCTTCCCGATGAGGTTGGCGCTGACAATCCGGGTCGCAACCGATTTTGGATGATTCCGTTGATCTTCGGGCTCGGGGGCCTTGTCTGGCTTTGTCTGCGAAGCGGGACACGCCGGCGTGTGGCCGGAGTTTCGGCTGTCCTCTTTCTGATGACGGGCTTGGCCATTGTCCTTTATCTCAACCAGACTCCCGGCGAACCCCGAGAGCGCGACTATTCGTTTCTCGGCTCGTTCTGGGTCTTCGGCTTCTGGATCGCCGTCGGGATGACTGCTCTTGCCTGCCGCTTCAGACATACCCGTATCGCCCTGGCAGTGATGTCGTTGGTTCCTCTGTGGATGTTGGTCGAGAATTATGATGACCACGACCGCTCGGGGCGTTATCCGGCCGACGAATATGCGGCGCTTGTGCTCAACTCTCTTCCCGAAGGGACGGTGCTGTTCACCTCGGGCGACAACCATACGTTCCCGCTTTGGTACGGCCGCAATGCACGCGGAATGCGCCCCGACGTGACGATCGTCAACACGAACTATCTCCAGCTACCCTGGCATGTCCTTCAGCTGATGCGCGCCGATGAGACGGGACGATGCGTAAGGCTGACGATGCGTCCGGAGGATATAGTCTACGGAGCGTTCAATGTTGTCCGTGTGGGGCGCGACACAACTGTCCTTGACGCTGTCGAGGCCCTCACGCGGCTTTATGCCGATACCGCCTCCCTCCCGACTCTCCCCACGACCCGCCTTCTCATAGGCCGGGAGCGGCCCGTGGTATTCGACGTCACCGAGTGCTACGGGATAGCCCCCGGGGGTGTGATGAATCTCAAGCAACTAACGATGCTCGACCTTGTGGCGACAAATGCCGTCTCTCCCGATTCTCGGCCTGTGGCGTGGCATCTCGCGTTGGCGCCGAGAAAGTTCGAGGGCTGGGGCCCCTTCACTTCGCCGTTGCCTTTCGTCCGCTTGTGGGATCCTGATTCATTAGGCAATGAACGAGCCTCGCGCGAGGCAATTCTATCCACACCCCTCCCCGGCACTCCCGGCGGCCGCTACATCGACCCGGTCTACGGAGGCCAGATATCGTATCAGCGCATGGCGTTGATGACCGATGCGCGCCGCGCTTTGGAAGCGGGCGACACGACTATGGCCGTCCGTCTGCTCGACTTTGTCGCCGAGCGCTATCCCTTCACCGAATGGCGCCCGTTGCTCAAAGGTTTCTGTGGCGAGACTATCGAAGAGTCGCTGATGTTTGCCGACTTAGCCGACGCCACACGCACCCACGCCGCTCTCGCCGACTCTCTCCGCCACGTCTCAGCCGAAACCCACCGTCAATGGTCCAGCTACTATCGCGCCCTTCCCCCCCGCTTCCGCCACGCCCTGACCCCCTCCTCACGCCACCTCGCCGCTCCCGCCACCCCCTAATTTTGGAATGACAACAATTAATTCGTATCTTTGCGGGGAGAAAAAACAACAGGACTATGAACAGACAAGAAAGATACCCCATAGGGGACCAATCGTTTGTGGAAATTCGCGAAGGCAATTGGCTCTATGTCGACAAGACTCGCTACGTCGAGTTGGTTGCCAAGGGCACAAAGTATTACTTTCTGGGTCGTCCGCGACGCTTTGGAAAAAGTCTCTTTCTGGCCACGCTCAAATGCTTCTTTGAGGGTAAACGCGAGCTGTTCAAGGGTCTGTATATCGACTCGATCGAGTGGGATTGGGAACCCTATCCCGTGCTTGTTCTGGACTTGAATACAGCCGACTATACTGTCGACGGTTCACTGGAGGAGCTAATTGAGAGTCATCTGCGAAAGTGGGAGAAGAAATTTGGAGTCATTCCCTCTTCGCCAGATCCTTCGGTGAGATTTCAGGACATTATCCAGGCCGCTTATGAAACTACCGGAAAGAAAGTTGTTATTCTTGTCGACGAATATGACAAGCCGCTTGTCAAGAGCATTGACAACAGGGAGCGCTTCGAGCGGTATCGTGAAATGCTGGCCGCCCTGTATTCTAACTTCAAGAGCTCGGCCGACTATCTCCGGCTTGTCTTCCTCACAGGTGTCACACGCTTCGGAAAGCTAAGCGTCTTCTCGGGGCTCAACAATATAAGGGATATCTCGTTCAACGATGATTTTGCCGCAATCTGCGGAATCACTGAGACCGAGCTGTACGAGAATTTTGAAGAGGGCATTTCAGTGATGGCCGAATCACTCGACAAGTCGCGCGACGAAATAATCGCCACGCTAAAGGACCGCTATGACGGATATCACTTCTCTGAACATTGCCCGGACATTTACAATCCCTATTCTCTACTTAACACCTTTGTAGACAAAAAATTCGGAAGCTATTGGATGACAACTGGAACAACCTCCTTGCTCGTGTCCCAACTCAAGAGATGGGATATGGATCTCGAGACCGTATCTAAAGCCGAACGGGAAGAGCCGGAGCTCGCGCACTTGTCCTATGAGCACATGGATCCCGTCGCCCTCTTCTACCAGTCAGGCTATCTGACCATCAAGGGTTATGACGAAGAAACCGGACTGTTCCAACTCGGCTTCCCGAACCAGGAAGTGACCGAAGGCTTCTACAAATCCATCCTGCCACGCTACGCTTCTCTCCAACATCAGGGCTCGATGCAGTTTGTCAAGGGATTGGTGACTGCTTTAAGACGCGGAGAAGTGGAGAACTTCATGAAGTACCTACAATCCATGTTTTCAGGGTTCTCTTATGATCTCAAGATAGATGAAGAGAAGGATGTCCGCAACACTCTGTTCATCGTCTTTAAACTCGTAGGTATAATGACCGAGGCTGAATACAGAACGTCTGACGGGCGCATCGACATCCTCGTCCGCACTCCGGACTACGTCTACATCATGGAGCTGAAGTTCGACAAGTCGGCCGAGGAGGCCCTCGACCAGATCAAACGCAAGGAATACCACCTCCCCTGGGCGGTAGACAACCGCGAAATCATCGCCATCGGCATCAACTTCTCGTCCGAAAAACGACGCATCGACGACTGGCTCTCCGAACGTCTTTAGACTCCGGTCATGAATTTGTGGCCCCTGACGAAGTGGCTACGAGCCGGTGAGGTAGGCGCCTTCGGGACGGGAGCCGACGATCAGGAGGCGACGGAAGCGGCCGGGAGTGCCGAGGATGGGTCCCAGACGGTTCCTGACCGTGCGCGAAACGCGCTCGAGACGCCAGGCGCCGAGAGTGTCGGAGACGTATAGCGCGGCCGTCACTTCGTCTGTCATCGTGCACCCGAAAAGCTCGACAGAGCGGACGCGCGACATACCGGGATCCATCGGATAGGTCAGCATCCATTCGGCGCCGCTCTCGCTTCCTCCCGACGACACCCATCGTCCACGACGCAAGTCATAGATGAAGAGTTCACCTTCCGGAGACGTCACCGCCATGTAACTCTTCGAGCGGTCATAACGCAACTCACCGTCGCGCATCATCCCCTCCCAGTCTTCAGGAGAAGCGACGCGCCCAACCAGCGTCTCAGCGCCGGGCAGTGTCTTGAGAATATCGTCTACGGCACCCACGCCGGGGATCGACAGCCTGGTGACCGTTCCCCCGGAAAGCCGGCAAATCCCCGTGTCGGTCATGAAATAGACATCATCGCCACATTCTATGACACCCCGCGGATTCAGACAGCGGTCGGTCGAGATATATTTCTCCGGTTTCCACCCTCCGGCCGAAGCGTTCCATTTCAAGGTCCGCACACCGTCTGACGAAAAGAGATAAAGCGCCAGATAAAGATCCGATATGTTTCCCGGAAGCACACGGGCCACAGCAGCCGGCACGCTCCCGGCCAGTGACAACCGCCGAGATGCGGGCACCAACGGAGGGCCGTCGCTCTCCCAGTCGAGTACCGTCGCCGGCTCCTCGACATATCCGGCGGCCGAAGATGGAGAAGCGAAACGGGGACGTAGCGCTATCGTACGTCCTCCGATACGGGTGATCCATGCGCTGACAGGCACGCGACAGGCCGAGTAATCGGCCGTCTCTCCCTTGCCGCTGAACAGCGACGACAGAGAAGATGCAGCCGAAGGCTGAGCCACAGTCCAGTCTTCCGAAACCTTCGGTCCACCTGCGATTTCGGCAAACTTATGCCAGACAGCCCCGTTTGGGTCGCCTGCGCTAAGAGGTGAGGAACAACCCGTTATCATCCACCCTCGTGGAGAAGCGGGCAAACCCGACACGTCTTCACCCGTTGCCAAAGAGTCGACAAGACGGAAGGTGCCCGACTGGTTCCATACCGTCGCGGGAGGGGTAGCCATAAGGTCGATAGCCGAGACGCGATCGGCAAAAGAGCCGGCGTCCGATACTCGCAAGCACACCTTGGCCGGCATCGTCGTGATTACACATCCGACCTGTATGGCGCCGTCGACCTCTCTCATTGACTGGATCGCGACCTTCAGAGGCTCGGTGTTAACACTCATCAACTTCGGCGAGGGGAGGGTGAACGATGTGCCGTCTGACATCCGGACTCGAAACGACAACCAGAATGGTCCCAGAAAACAGAGCCCTTTGTCGGCCGCCTCAACAAACGATTTGACCACCGGTTTCAGCAAGGACTCACACTCGGCCAAAATCTGCTCGCGAGTCAACGTCGGGACATCCGTGGCCGAACCGCCGAGCACCTTGAGGACCTCGACGGCCGCCACATTCTTACACTTGACCGAGATCATAAATTCACGATGGGCCGGGTCAGCGGCCTCGAGTGTGGTCTCGATGGTGGGGAACGTCACTTCGGGGAGTGCGTCGCACCATTCCATAACAGGACCCGTCCATCCCGAGACCACCCCGGCGTCAACTCCGCTCCCTGACGCCACGGAGCCCGTCGCCTCGATAGTCCCGAGTGGCATCAATTGGCAGTTGGAGTACTTCGTCGGGTCGATTTCACGAAAAATCACTTTTTTCTTCATATTTCAGCTTAGTTTTAAAGGTTTGAACTTGGGTGCGAAATTACAGGTAGAAACGGTCAGAAATACGATTTTTTGGTCAATCGGAGCCCGATAAGAGGGGAGAACCGCTAAAAAAAGCTAAAAAACGCACTTTTTTGTCGAAAAATTTGGTCAGTTCAGAAAATGGTTGTAATTTTGTCGTCGGGTGAGTCCTACACGGCTTGCACTCCCAGAATCCCCCAGATCTTGATCGAAGCAAGGGTATGGTCGTAGAGCGGCGCGATGCAGACAGCTCGCCCACCTGCCTCTTTAGCTCAGTTGGCCAGAGCACGTGATTTGTAATCTCGGGGTCGTTGGTTCGAATCCGACAAGAGGCTCCTCAATGCCGATCTTCGGCATAAGCGTTGAATGTTTTTCATAATTTTGTTTTGGCGGCGTGTTTAGTGATAAGCATGCCGTTTTTTCTAACCTGACATCTTCAACGTTATCAATCTTCTTCCGGGGACGCACCGTTCAGTGCGTCCCCTCTAAATTTTAATCCAAGTTCCCCCTCATTTCTAATCCAATTCACTATGACATATATAGTTAACCTCACTTTCGCCGAAGACAACTCCAATCTCCAGGCAGTCGAAGTCTGGCTCAAGGAGGTCGGCCTTCCCGTCGCCACCAACTCCGAATCGGGAGTAGTCAATTCCAAACTCCTCAAGATCATCGAGGTCCCCGGAGACCCGGAATTCCTCAAGGAAGGCGGAAACATATCCCTCCAGCTCGATTTCAACCATCTCGACACCGCCCACGCATGGCTGACCGACTATATGGAGCCGCTCATCGAGGGATACATGACTAACTTCGAGCGTCAGCCCCTCTGTTTCGTCACTATCCTCGAACAGGTCTAATCCAACACGCTCAAAATAAGATGGAGCAGGATCTGAAGCAGTATGACAAGATAATAATGGGGATCGACCCGGGCACAAACGTGATGGGATACGGCGTGCTAGGGGTCAAGGGGAAGACTCCCGAGCTAATCGTCATGGGCGTCATCAAACTCAGCCGATTCGAGAGCCATTATCTCCGCCTGGCCCGTATTTATGAACGAGTCGGGAGCCTCGTCGCCCAGTACCTTCCCGACGAACTGGCGATCGAAGCCCCCTTCTTCGGCAAGAACGTCCAGTCGATGCTGAAACTGGGGCGTGCGCAGGGTGTCGCAATGGCCGCCGCCCTCGCCCGCGACATCCCTATCTTCGAGTATGCCCCGCGAAGCATCAAGCAGTCTGTCACCGGCCAGGGAGCCGCCTCGAAAGAGCAGGTCGCCAACATGCTCAAGCACATCCTCAACATATCTCCCGACAAGATGACAGACATTCTCGACGCCACCGATGCGCTGGCGGCCGCGCTGACCCATTTCTACGAACAGTCGAAGCCCGCGATAGCCAAAGGTCCGTCGTCATGGAAAGACTTCCTCGCCAAAAATCCAGACCGTCTGGCTCCGCGCCGGACTCCTAAACCTTAAGACCTTTTTTGAGGCCGTTACAAATAACAATGGCAGCCACCCCGCCCGGGATGACTGCCATTTTTTATTGAAACGGGTCTTTAGCGGCGAACCACACGTTTGGCGTCGCAAACGCGGC
>CAZTSQ010000029.1:0-30906 GCA_964615915.1 uncultured Sangeribacter sp. | reverse complement strand
CCCGGCCAGTACTACATCGTGACCGTGGACGGCGTAGCCGCCAAGATCAAGATGTAACCCCCACCCCAACTTCATCTACATCCATAGGTTAATAAGCTGGAGGGCCTGAACGCGATCGCGTTCGGGCCCTCTTATACGGTAGCAACGCAAGGAGCGCCTCAGTAGCGCCGGCTTCCAGCCGGCACTTAAAGTCATTGGTAATCAATTGCTTACCGGCTGGAAGCCGGCGCTACTGCGGGACTATTCTTACCGGCTGGAAGCCGGCGCTACTGCGGGACTATTCATACCGGCTGGAAGCCGGCGCTACTGCGGCGGAGGGCGTCGAGGCCGGTGCGGCGGAGGGGGGAGTTGCGGGTCAGGCGGTTGAAGAGGTCGGGGGTCAGGGTGGCGACGGTTTCAGGGTTGAGCGACAGGAGGTCGGGACGGGGTCGGAAGGCTTCGATAGGGCTCGTGGGGACGTTGCGGTTCAAGTGACAGACCCTCTGGCATATCTCGCAGCCGAAGAGGCGGTCCCTGGCCCCGGGAAGTGCCATCACCCGCTTCTGGTCGTCAGTCCACTCTCCTTTGTGTTCGATGGTCAGGTAACTGACACAGCGCCTGGCGTCGACCGTGCCGTCTTCAAGGATTGCACCGGCCGGACAGGCTTTCCGGCACGCGCCGCAATGATCACACCTCTCCCCCATCGGGTCTACCTTCTCCGGGGCTCCAATCTGGCCGGTGTTTTCAGGCACTCCCGTCAGTTCCCAGGTCGTCAGTATTTCGCAAAGGAAGAATTGGGTGCCCAAGCCCGGAATCGACACCAATCCGCTGTCACACCTCTCTCCCATCCCCGATTTGACCGCCCAATAACGTTCCCGGACAGGCGCACTGTCGACGCATATCCTCGCCGTCTCGTTAAAATCATTTTCAAGCCCTCTGAGAGCCTCGCGCACCGTCTTTGGTATCCACTTATGGTAATCGTCTCCGAGGGCGTAAGAAGCGACGGTAGGCGCCTTCTCGAGGTTCTGTGCGTAAGGGAACGCACAACACACTACCCAGCGCGTCCCTTCGTGCATCACCCGCGGGTCAAACCTCAGCTCGGGCCAGTTCGCCATATACCCCATCCCGGCGTTGTGGCCTCCGGCAAGCCAACGCTCAAAAAGGCGGCGGTCCTCTTCGCCGACCGCCTCTGCCCTAACGGCCGCTACGGCCCCGGCGCCGGCCTTCACCAGCGCTTCACTGAGCAATTTGAAATCAAGTTCTTCATACCGGCCCGAAGCCGGTGTTACTGCCTGGCGTTCGGGTATCATTTGCGTCCGAAGTCTGCCGGTACCTCTCCCCACTCCTCGGTCTGCCATTTCAGAATCTTCACCGGCCAGTTGTGTGTGCGGAGCCATATGATTGCACGCCCCAACACCTCGAAGAGATAGCGGTTGCGTTCGGTCTGAGGGACGGTGGTCTTCACCATCTTCTTTTTCACCCACGAGAGGGCTGTCTTCGAATCAGAATAGATCGTATGCCACTCCCCTGTCTTCTCCATCATGGCCAGTGCGTGGACTATGGCGAGGAATTCCCCGATATTGTTCGTTCCCTGCTCAAAGGGACCGACCCGGAACAACTCGCGTCCGCTCATCAGTTCGACGCCCCGATACTCCATGATGCCCGGGTTCCCCATACACGACGCATCGACCGCCCATCCCGTCAGGTCAATCTCGGGGAAGGAGAAATAGTCGGGTTGGCCGGCTTTCGGAAGGCTCTGCCGACTCGCGTTCCGAAGCATATTGCCCAAATCGGCCGTCTCTGTTTTTCGTGTCGAGTTCCGGTAGGCCTCGGCCGCAGCTTCGGATGTCTCGAAGCTTTTGAAGCGTGCCCCCTCGAAACCGTCGACCTGTTCGCGGGCATCGTCCCAATTGTCATAAACGCCGGGATGTCTTCCGACCCAGACGACATAATACTTCGCCATAGTCTCAAAAATCAGGTTCCGAACGATAATTGTAGTTTGCGCGCAGGCGGTCAAAAGCCTCGGGAGCCTCTCTCAAAGCCCGGTCGTCGACATACGGGTCATACGACTCGAGGATAGCCCCGGCCGTGATCTCCTTTCGGGGCCGCCACGCCGGCGCGAGGCCCGACTTGTCGACCTCTACCCCGAATTTATCCTCGACAGCCTCAAGCACCATGCGTGTGGCCCGCTCCTTGCCCTGGCGCGAATAGCCGGCGATATGGAACGTGCCGATCTCAGCCGCCTCGAGCAGGCGGCGGTCGAGATCAGGCTCACCCTCCCACGTGTCGACCACTCCCCTGACCCCTTTCGAGATCGCCTTCAGGAACGCCTCGGTGTCGGTCACCGGTCCGCGGGCGGCATTAACCAGAATCTGGCCGGGGCGCATACGGTCGACCATCGAGGAGTCAATCAGGTGGTATGTGGCGTGCTCACCGGTGCGGGTCAACGGAGTGTGGAGCGTCACGGCATCCGCCTTCCCGATCAGTTCTTCGAGCGAGATATAATCTTCTTTCCGACCCGAGAAACCCTCCGCCTCCTGAAGAGCAGCCTTCGGAGGGTCGCAGAGCAGTATGTCGAATCCGAGGGCGCGTCCCCACTCGGCGACGATCGAGCCGACATTGCCGTGGCCCACGACACCGACAGTGTGCAC
The DNA here is from genome assembly GCA_964615915.1 of uncultured Sangeribacter sp. GTDB lineage: Bacteria > Bacteroidota > Bacteroidia > Bacteroidales > Muribaculaceae > Lepagella. Next base: position 28,276 of record CAZTSQ010000029.1, on the reverse strand, counting down.
TCCCGGCATCATTCCCATTCTCAAAAGCGAGCTCCAGACATACTGGGCCACGCCGGGCGCATTGCATCCCGGCGAATTGCGGACCGTGATTCCGTGGCTCTCACACCAGGGGATATCGATCTGGTCCATACCGATCGTGGCCGTCGCGACGAGGCGCACTTTCGAATCGCCGAGCAGTTTCTCGTCACACCGAGTGCGGGTCCGGATGATCACCGCATCGGCATCCCTGACAATTTCGGGAGTATAGCCAAACTGGTCGACATAGCGGACGTCGCCGACCGCTTCGAGACGACCCTTGATGAAGGGAATGTTGTCGTCAACTATGAACAGTGGTTTCTGGGCACTCATGGAATTCAATTTCGGTTAGAGGAAAATCATCAGGCAGAACCCGACGATATAGAGGGTGGCGAATGACCAGAGGACGGTCCGCCTCCAGGGAATGTTATGATAGGCGAACAGATTGCCGATCTGGACCGCGAACGCAAAGTAGAACGTCGGCAGGTAGGCCGCCATGTTGTATGGGTTAAGGACAATGAAAAGGGCAGTGGCAACGATGATCAGAGTGATCACGTTGTTTCGGGCGCGGGTCTCCTTGTTGCCGGCGAATATCACCATGCTGTTCGAGAAGCAGAGGATCACGGCCAACAGTCCCGAGAGGCCTAAATTGAGCCACAGGACGATATTTCTCGCTGTCGGGACCAACGAGCCGAACCCCAAGCTGACGTCGGGCAATTGGAAGGCCGTGAGGCTGACGAGCCCCATGCCGACCGCGACCCAGTAGGGCGCCACAATCCCCAACAACATCGCGAGCACCTCCTTCACGCGCATCGACTTCATGATGAGGGCCCCGACAAAGAACACGGGCATCATCGGGACGAACGCGTACTGGCACATCGAGCCGACTGAAAGGAAGGTGAAGATCGCGAAGATCCGGTGGGTGCAGTTCCGCTCATGGGCGGTCGCGAAAAGCGTCGCGAGGCACAAGACGGTTACCGACAGCAGAATCGAGCCGGTGGCCAGATGGCCCGAGCAGACCGGATTGGAACCCACAAACAACAGGAAAGCGGCCAGCGTCAGCTGGTCGATACCCTTCACGATGGTGAACTCCTTGTTGAGGAAAATCCAGGCCGCCGCACACAAAAGGAGCAGGAACGTATTGATTGCCCACCCGATAGTCGGAGCCAGGTTCCAGACGTTGGGAGAGGGAAGACAGAACCCCATCGGCTCGGCCGGAAGCGGGAATATGGCCAGCACACCCGAGACGGCGATCATCACAGCCGCCGCGAGGATCATCATCACGATGTCTGACGTCGGGAGCGGTCGGTTTCCTGAAAAAAAGCGGCTGACTGCCATTGGCTCTTAGCTTGTAGATTCTAAAGGGGACAGGATAAAGAGAGGGGAGAGGTCAGTCTGTGCCGATATCGGAGCGATAGAACGCACCGGGCGACGAAATCTTCGAGATCGCCTCGCGGACCTTCCCGGCGGCTTCGGCTACGGTCGGGGCTGTAGCGGCGACAGTGGCTATCCGGGGGCCGCGTGTGACGAGCTTACCCGTTCCGTCCTTGCCGATTTCCCCCGGAAAGACCAGCGCACCCGTTTCGCGCGCCGCGCTGAGACCGGTGATCGGATTCCCTATTTCCGACTCCCCGGGATAACCCGGAGCGACAAGAACGATGGAGACGGCGGGATCGGGCGTCAATTCGAGTTCGAGTCCCGCGACGTTGCTGTCGGCGATTGCCTTCATGACGTCGATCACATCCGACTTCAGTCGCGGAAGAATCGCCTGCGTCTCAGGGTCGCCGAGGCGCACGTTATACTCCAGCAGCAGGGGGATGCCGCCGATCTCGATCACCCCGAGATAGAGGAAGCCCTGATAGTGGATTCCGGCCTCCTCGAGGCCTTCGATCGTCGGGCGGATGATGGTCTGCTCGACGTTGTCGAGAAAGGCCTGATCGGCGAACGGAGCAGGGGAGACCGACCCCATTCCGCGGGTATTCGGCCCGCGGTTGCCGGCGCCGACACGCTTATAATCGTAGGCGGTCGCCAGAATCTTGTACTGATCCCCATTGACAGCTAAGAAGACCGAGCATTCGCGACCGGGGACAAACTCTTCGATAATCACCGTCCGGGAGGCGTCGCCATACATCCCCTCGAGCATTTCGCTCAAGGTGTCGCGTGCGTCGGCGAGGGTTTCGACGATATGAACGCCTCTGCCCTGGGCCATTCCGTTGGCCTTGAGGACATAGGGGGAATGGATGGACTCAAGGAAGCTGAGGCCCTCGTCGAGGGTATCGGCGGTCACCGACATCCAGCGCGGAGTCGGGATTCCGTAGTCGCTCATGAACTCCTTGGCGAATTCCTTGTCGGTCTCCAGACGCGAGGCGGCTCCCGAAGGGGCCACGACACGGACCGGGAGATCCTCGAGCGCTTCGGAGAGCCCCGAGGCGATCAACTCTTCCGAGCCGGGGACGACCATAGTCACGTTGTGTTTGATGACAAAGTCGCGCACCTGCTTCGGGTCGAGCGGGTCGACGCCGGTAGCCTGGATAGCCCCCGGATAATGGCCGGGAGCGGTATAGAGCGTGTCGAGTCTCGGGCTTTGGAGAAGACTCCAAGCCAAGGCGCTTTCGCGCGCACCGGGACCGAGCAGCAAGATTTTTTCCATACCGTGGATCTTAGGTTAATCTTCCCCCTCTTCCTCCTTCTTTTTTCGTCTTGAGCGAAGTTTGTATTGCGAGAAACGAACCTCGGAATCAGACGAGAGCTTCGGCCCCTTATCCGCCACCTTACGGATCGGCGTCGCCTCGCGACGCTCATCACGACGGTCATCCCGCTTGAAGTCGCGCTTAAAGTCCCTGCGGTCGTCACGCTTGAAATCCCGGCGGTCGTCGCGCTTGAAGTCACGGCGGTCATCACGCTTGAAGCCGTCCCTGCGATCATCACGCTTGAAGCTGTCGCGACGGTCGTCACGCTTGAAATCCCGGCGGTCGTCGCTCCTCTTGAAGCCCTCACCCTTGTTGTCGCGGCGGGGTTTGTTGAACTTACCGTCGGGACGACCACCCTTGCGGTCATGTTTCGCGCGGCCACCGTCAAATTTACGGGCCTCCGCGTCCCACTCGGCGTCACTCTTGCGCAGAGACTTACGCACAGGGCCCTCCTGACGGTTCTTGTTGGCCACAGAGCCTCCGTCTGCACGGAAGTCACCATACGAGCCGTTGAAGAGCACATACTCGCGCAGAGAGCACTCCAGAGAGCCGTTGTGGAGCGGAATCTTCACCGACGGTTTCAGTCCGATACTGTTGAAATGCTCATCGCGATAGCCGAGAACCCAGACATGCCAACCGGCGAAATTCTTCTTCAGAGTCGTTCCGAACGAGGCGTAGAGGGCGTCGATATCGTCAGGGCGCAGACGCTCGCCATAGGGCGGATTGGTCACCATCACACCCTCGGGCGAGGGCTCGGTCCATTCGTCGAACGACTTGCGCTCGAGTTCGATCATGTCTTCGACGCCGGCCGACTTGATGTTTTTGCGCGCGATAGCCACCGCGTCGGCGTCGATATCGCCGCCGTAGATCCTGTAGGCGAACTCCTTCTCGGCGCTGTCGTCGTTATAGAGCTCCTCGAAGAGATCGGCATCGAAATCGGGCCACTTCTCGAAGGCGAAGCTCTTGCGGAAGATTCCCGGGTTGATGTTGGCGGCGATCAGCGCCGCCTCGATCAGGAAAGTGCCCGAGCCGCACATCGGATCGGCGAAGTCACAGTCGCCGCGCCATCCGGTCTTCAAGATGATGCCGGCCGCGAGCACCTCGTTGACCGGAGCCTTCGTGTTGTCTACCTTGTATCCGCGGTGACACAGCGGCTCGCCGCTCGAATCGAGCGAGATGGTCACCCGGTTGTCCGAAATGTGAACATTGAAGAGCAGGTCGGCGCCGTCGAGTCGAATCGAGGGACGCTTGCCCACCGTGTCGTTGAAGTGATCGACTATGCCGTCCTTCACACGATAGGTGACGAAACGCGAGTGGGTGAAATCCGTTCCCGACACAGTCGAGTCGATCGCGAATGTCGTCTCGGGCGTCATATACTTGCTCCAATCGATATTGCGGACCGTGTCATAAAGTTCGTCGGTCGTGTCGGCCTTAAACTTGATGATGGGCTTCAGGATTCTCAGCGCCGTGCGGCAGCAGAGATTCGCCTTGTACATCATTGCGAGATCACCCTCGAAGCTGACCATACGCTGACCCATCTCGACGTTTTTGGCGCCGAGAGCGATCAGCTCGTCGCGGAGGACATCTTCAAGACCCTGAAAGGTCTTGGCTACCATGGGGTAGATGTTTTCCATTTCGGTGTTATAGGTTGTTGTCTTGTGAGTGAGGAGAGTCCGGGGATAGGGGAGAGGTGTGTGTCACTCGCCGAAGTCTCCGAAGTTGATTGTATTTCCCAGAGAGGGCTTCGAAACAACGGGCGAGGGGGTCGCCTTGGCTTCGGCAAGCTGTTTGAGTTCGGTGTTGAAATGCGGGTCGCGGTTGAAGGCCGGGGTGCGTTCGAGGCGCGAGATGACCTCCATATCGTCGAACTGAGAGGGGAGAAGCACGGCATACTTCACCTTGTTGGCCATCTTCATCTGGGTGGCGACCTTCTCGTGGCCGTACATCTCGGCGATACGGTTCTGGTCTTCGGCGTGCTGACGCTCCTTGCGGGCCGAGGTCTCGGGAGTCGGAGCGTTCCGCGGATCAGAACGGAAGACGATATCCTTTTCCGAACCACCCTTGCCTTTGTCGACAAGCGTGATGTCGAAACCGGCCGCGAGCACCGTGATCTTGATCTTCTCTCCGAGCTCGGGATCGTCGGCGATACCCCACTTGACGTCGATCGTCGGCGGCAGTTGGGTGGTGAACTCGGTTATCTGGTTGATCTCGTGGGCCTGGAGAGGCTTCGACGAGTAGCGTGAGCACGAGAACTTCAACAGCAGGCGCTTCGAAGTCTTGATGTCGTGGGTTTTCAGAAGCGGCGAGTGGAGGGCGTTGTGGATGGCCTTCGAGACGCGGTTCTCCCCTTCACCTTCGGCGGTGGCGATGATGGCTGTTTGGGAGTCCTTCAGGACTGTCTTCACATCCTGGAAGTCGACGTTGACATAACACTTCTCGCTGATGATCTCCGAGATCGAGCGGGCTGCGTTGGCCAGGGTGTCGTCGGCTTTCGAGAAGGCGTTGAAGAAGTCGAGATCCTTATAGAGCTCGATGAGGTTCTCATTGTTGATGACCAGCAGCGAGTCGACATGCTTCTGCATCTCGATCGCGCCGTCGAGGGCCTTGAGGATCTTGGCGGGACCTTCAAACATGAAGGGGATCGTCACGATTCCGATCGTCAGCATCCCGCACTCCTTGGCGAGCTGGGCCACGACAGGCGCGGCGCCCGTGCCGGTGCCTCCGCCCATGCCGGCGGTGATGAAGACCATCTCGGTCTGGTCCTCAAAGAGCTTGCGGATATCGTCGGCGCTCGCTTCGGCACATTGCCGGCCCACTTCGGGCATATTGCCCGCGCCGCGGCCCCCCGTGATGTCAAAGCCCAATGTGAGCTTAGTCGGCACCGGAGAGGTTTCGAGCGCCTGGTTGTCGGTGTTGCACACCACAAAGTTCACATGCGGAATCTTCTGTTCGTACATGTAGTTGACAGCGTTGCCGCCGCCACCGCCGACGCCTATCACCTTGATGATGGCGTCGTCTCCCGAGTCTATGAAGTTTGAAGAGTCGGCTATGTTGGTGTTGTTGAATTCGGTCATTTCGTTCGTGTGGAGGTTTTTTGAAAAAGTGGTTGAATCGCGCTATCAGTCGAGAAGGTCCGATTCATCCTCATCGGATCCGAACATTGTCGATATCCTCTCTTTGATCGAGTCGAAGAAGCGGCTTCCCTTCTTCTTGATCTCGTTGGCCCCTTTCTTGGCGACCTGGCGGGCGTCGTGGCTGTCGCGGGGTTCTTCGGGTTCGTTGGGCTCGCCGCTTGCGGGGAGTTCCTCCTTGGCCGGAGCCTCGAGACAGACCGCATCGCCGCTGCTGGCTCCGGCATAGGCTACACATGCGACCTGAATCAGATTGTTGGACGCTCCCGGCGCATCGACGCGGATATAGGTCGGATAGCGGCCCATCTTGACCGTCATTCCGCTCTGGCGTTCGAGAAGTTCGTCCATCCCGTTGAGATAGGCTCCGCCGCCTACAAGAACGATACCGCCCGCGAGATCCTTCTCACGCATTCCGGCATAGGTTATCTGCTCGACAACATTGGCCACGATCTCTTCGGCGCGGGCCACGATCAGGTTGTTCACGTCGGCCAGTTTCAGGCCGTGAATGACAATGTTCGAGGTCGAGTTCTCTCTCAGTATGGCCGTTCCGGACTGTTTCTTGATCTCTTCCGAGCGCTCTTCGAGCTGATGAAGGGTGGTTATGTCGCGTGTGATATGACGGCCGCCGAGGGGTATGGTCGCGAAATAACGGAGATATCCCCCCTTGTAGATCAGGACTGTGGTCGTCTCGGCCCCCATGTCTACAAGCATGCATCCGAGACGCCGCTCGTCTTCAGTGAGGATATATGTGCCGACAGCGAGGGGAGTGACAACTGTGCCGGCTATGTTGATTCCGAGTTTCTCGGGCAATGTGCGCTTGAGATTGCGGGTCATTGTCGGGCGGCAGACGATGAGGTCGAAAGTGCCCTCGATATGGTTCCCGACCACACCGCGGGGGTTGGTGGTCTCCTGGGTTCCGACCTTGTAGATACGCGGGACGGCGTCAACCACCTCGAGAGACGAGTCTATGGACGTCGCCAGGGCCTCCGAACGCAGACGCGCGAGGATTTCGTCATTGACCTCCGTGTCTTCGGGGAGAGTCAGCGCGACGGTCGTCTCGATGCTCTTCATCGAGCGGCCGCTGAGTCCGACATAGACCGAGCGGATACGGTTGGGCTCCATTTCCCGCTCCAGACGCGCCAGCACATGGGCGAGACGGTTGGAGGTGTCCTCCAGATTCTGGATGTGGCCATAGCGGACGTTATCGTCGTTCTTGGCCTGGTCCGCAGCTATTATGTTCAGATGGCCGGCCTCGTAGGTGCCGACGACACCGACGATTTTCGAGCTGCTGATCTCGATGGCGGCCACATATTTGTTGAAGTTCATATTTTTGTTTTTTTCGTTCCTGATGAGGTGAGAGAGGGTTAATTGTTCGCTTCGGGCTTCTTCGGGGCGACAGCGGCCGAATCTGGCCGGGCCACCTCGGGGAGGGTCGCCTCTTCGAGATCCTCGTCGTCAAGATATGACGACGGGAGACGGAGCGGCGTCTTGTCGCGGCGCGTGGCGACGATCTGATTGCGGAACTTGACCGAAATCGTGTCGTAGGTGTTCCATCCGCGAGCCGGCAGGACCGTGCGGTAGGCAGTCAGTATCGCCGCCCGTTTCTCGGCGAGGCGCGACGGATCGCCGAGATTGATCACATGCCCCTGGATTCTCGGCAACAGGAGGATGTTGTTCAGATCGTTGACCTTGATGCCGGTGACCAGCGCCGAGAGTTCCGGGTCGCCGTTGACATAGCGCACGACCGGGAGAATCTTCTTGAACGGGAAGCCCGGCTTGAACTGCCCGACGACAACCGGGACATCGGCAAAAAACTCGGCGTTCGAGTTGATCTTCTTGCCGTCCTTGTTGACGTAGTACGAGTCTCCGCGCGGATCGAGCACCCTGAACTCGGGGATCATCGGCGTGACGATAATCTGCAGGCTCCCGTCGGCCGCCATCATGCAGTCTACCTCTTCAAACGCATCGAGATGCGAGAGATAGTCTCTGATCTTGGCCGTGTTGACCCGTTCGGACTGGACGCCGAGAATCTTGTCTGGATACTTCATCAGCTCCGTCCGGATTCCGGCCGTAGTGACCGAGTCGGCGATCATTCCCCCCTTGACCTTGACCTCAATCGCGCGGCAGACGTTGCGCGACGCCTCTGCGTGAGCCCATACGGCCATGCCGACGGCATACGCCACCAGCACGATCAGAATGGTCCATTTCCAAAGCGTCTTGTTCATATTCGCGCAGATTTCAGATCAGCCGACAGACTTCGCGAGCGGCTCCTTCGACCTCAGAATCTTCTCGATTTCGGGCAACAGCACGTTCAGGTCAGCGGCTCCAAGGGTCATTAAGACCTCAAAGTTACTATTTTCTATCAACTTAAGCAAGTCTTTTCGCTCGCAGAATATTTTTTCGGCACTCCGGACCCCGTCGAGAACCATCTGTGAGTCGACTCCGGGGATGGGTTCTTCGCGCGCCGGATAGATCTCGGGCATGATCACCCGGTCGGCTCCCGAGAGAGCTTCGGAGAACTCCGGGGCGAAGTCACGGGTGCGTGAGTAGAGGTGAGGCTGGAAGATGACGCTCAGATGATGGTCCGGGAAGAGTTTGCGCACACTCTCGATCGAGGCCTTCACCTCGTTGGGCGAGTGGGCATAGTCGTCGATAAGGACGCGTCCGCCATCCTTTGCGGTGCCGTCCATCCAAATCTGAAACCGGCGCTCGGGACCTGCGAAGGTCTCTATCCCGCGACGGATCTCTTCGGCCGAGGCGCCGCAATAATGGGCTGCGGCTGCCGCGGCTACGGCGTTGTCTATGTTGATTTCGACCGGCACACCGGGCTTGATGTCGCGAAGCTCGAAGCCTTCGGGGCCGATGATGTCAAACAGGAGTGAGCCGGGAACCCAACGGATGTTCGAGGCGTGCCAATCGGCTTCGGTGTCGGCTCTCCCCTCTTTCAGCCGGCCCGTGTATGTGACGGTCCGCACCCCCTCTCGGGTTCGGGGAATGAGTTTGAGCCCGGTGTGGAGAATCAGTGTCCCCCCGGGGCGGATAAGCGATGTGAAATGGGCGAAGCCCTCGAGATAGCCGGCTTCGTCGCCATATATGTCGAGATGGTCGGGGTCAGTGCTGGTGACGACGGCCAATTGCGGCTTCAGATGATGGAACGAACGGTCATATTCGTCGGCCTCGATCACCGAGATACGACTCTTTTCAGACAGCATGAGGTTGCTCCCCGTGTTGCGGAGAATTCCCCCGAGGAATGCGTTGCAACCCTTCTCGGTCCCGTTCAGTATCCATGCGATCATCGACGACGTTGTGGTCTTTCCGTGAGAACCGGCGACACAGACAGCCTCCGTGTGGTCGGTAATCTTTCCCAAAAGGGCGGCGCGTTTGATCACCTCGTGCCCCAGACGTCTGAAGGTCGAGAGGATACGGTTGTCTTCGCTGACGGCGGGTGTGTAGACAACAAGCGTCTTCTCCGGATCCAGGAACTCGGCCGGAATCAATCCCGGGTCATCGTCAAACACGAGTTCCGCCCCCTCCCGGGTCAGTGCGTCGGTCAAATGGGTCGGAGTGCGGTCATACCCGCCGACTCTCGCTCCGCGTCCGAGATAATAGCGGACAAGGTTGGCCATTCCGATTCCCCCCGCACCCACAAAATAGAGCTGTTTCTTTTCCATATCAAAAGGGGAGAGGTCTCATTCGTTAACGATGGCGAGTATCTCGTCGACTATCTTCTCGTCCGAGTCGGGCAGAGCCATTTCGCGGATCTTGGCCGACATCTCGTCGAGACGTTCGGGGTGGGTCAGCAGTTCGCCGATCTCGGGCACCAATTTCTCACGCGCCTCGCTGTCGGCGATGAAGACAGCCGCGCCGCGGTCCGAAAGGGCCCGGGCATTCTTTGTCTGATGATCTTCGGCCACATTGGGGCTGGGTACGAGGATTGCCGGTTTGCCGAGCAGTTCGAGTTCGCTGATCGAGCCCGCGCCGGCGCGCGAAACCACGAGCGAAGCGGCGGCGTAAGCCTTTCCCATGTCCGAGATGAAAGGGGTGACGACGACGCCCTGCATATTATGGGCCGCTTTCTCGCCACGGTCTCCGAAGTTCTTGCCGGTCTGCCAGATGACCTGGATACCAGCCTTGTTCAGGTCCTTCAGACCCGCTTCCATACTCTCGTTCAGGGTGCGCGCGCCGAGGCTTCCGCCCACAACGAGCACCGTCGGCTTCACCGGGTCGAGCCCGAAAGATTCGCGGGCCTTGGCCGGAGTCATCTGTTTCTCGAGCAGATCCTTGCGCACCGGGTTGCCGGTCATCACGATCTTGTCGCCGGGGAAGAAGCGGTCCATCCCGTCATAGGCCACACAGATCCGCTTCGCTTTCTTGCCCAACAGTTTGTTGGTCACTCCGGCATATGAGTTCTGTTCCTGAAGAAGGGTCGGCACACCGGCCTTCTGGGCCGCCTTCAGCGTCGGACCCGACGCGTAGCCGCCGACACCGATGGCGATGTCGGGTTTGAAGTCGCGGACAATCCCGCGCGCCTTGACAAGCGACTTGCGGAGCTTCTGAAGCACCTTGATGTTGCGCAACAGATTGTGGCGGTCAAACCCGGCGACGGGCAGACCGATGATTTCGTAGCCTGCCGCCGGCACACGTTCCATCTCCATGCGGTCTTCGGCTCCTACAAAGAGGATTTCGACGCCGGGAACCCGACGCCGAAGTGCATTTGCTATCGAGACAGCCGGGAAGATGTGGCCACCCGTTCCGCCTCCGCTTATAAGGACTTTCATTGGCTTTTGATTTTCAGATTGTTCAGAGCGCCGCGGCGTTGGTCATATGCATGTCGGGCGAGAGCTGGGCGTCTTCGGCTTTGCCGTCTTGCTTCGTGCCTGTATTGGCGCGCACCGCGTGACGGCTGACCGAGAGCATGATGCCGATCGCCGTCGACATCACAATCACCGATGTGCCTCCCTTCGATATGAACGGCAACGGCTGGCCCGAGACGGGGAACACACCCGCGACGATACACATATGGACGAGCGCCTGGAAGACAATCAACACCGCGCAACCCATGATGAGGAACGCCGGGAAGGCCCTCCGGCATTTGAAGGCGACGCGACCCGCGCGTCCCAACAGGAGAAGATATAGCGTCAGCAACGCCAGACCTCCGATGAGGCCCGTGTCTTCGATTATGATCGAGTAGATGTAGTCGGAGAAGGCGAGGGGCAGACGCGCTGTCTCACGCGATTTGCCCGGTCCGTGGCCGAAGACTCCGCCGTTTGCCTGGGCGAACTTGGCCATCATCGACTGGCGGTTTTCGTCGGTGATTTCGTCCGTGGGGTGGTCACCGGCGAAGAAGCGCGACATACGCCCCTTGTGGGTGTCCGCACGGCCCCCTCCGACCGAGACGGCGGCTGTCTGTTCAGTCTGCGCCTTGTTGAACTCATCGGCCTCGTCGCCCGTATATTTGGCGACATACAGCAGGCCTCCGAAGACACAGTAGACGCCGATCACACAGAAGAAGCGCTTCCACTGGATGCCTCCGATGAGCATCATACAAAGCGAGACACCCATCAGCAGGATCGTGTTCGTCAGACCGTTTTTCCACAACACGCCGCTGAAGACCAGCACGATAATCGCCACCTTCCACACGGCTCCGATCTTCACGCCGCGTCCCTCCTGATTGTTGCCGAGGATAGCGGCCAGCCAGACTATGACGGTCAACTTGACTATCTCGGGGGGCTGAATGGTGAAGCCGGCGATGTGGATCGCACGCTGGGCGCCGTTGATGACGACGCCGAAGAAGGTCGAATAGAGCAGAAGTCCCATCGAAAGGACAGCTATCGGCATGGCGAAATGCTTGAATGTCGCGTAGTGGACCCGCTGGAGGCCGAGCGCAATGAGGAAACCGATGACGAGGAACTTTCCGTGGCGAATCAGGGGGCTGTAGACGTTAGAGGCCGTTACCTCGGTGCTCGATGCGCTATACAGCTCGACGACCGAAATCGCGAGCAGGGCGAGATAGATACCCCAGATGAACTTGTCGTTCTTGAAGTTCGAGGCTACGGGGGCCTTCTTCGACTTGGCGGCGGCCGCCTTGTCGGCACGCGGAGTGGTCGACATTTCGTCGGCCGCGCTCCGGGCTACACGGCGGCGCTTGGCCGTCGGCGAGGGAGCGACGGGGGTGTCGATCTCGTCGAGTTCATATTCTTTGACGACCGTTCCGTCCACTTTCTCGCGGATCAGAAGCTGGTCTTTTGTATTTTGTTCAGATGCAGGCACTTATGCTCTATGTTTGAAAGGTTTGTGGAGTTCTTTGTGGATAAGTGAGGAGTGAGAGGTGATGAGACTCCGGGCGTCAGGCTTTCTCAAGGGCCTTTACGGCACGCTTGAATTCTTCGCCACGATGCTCGTAGCTCTTGAAGAGGTCGAAGCTGGCACAACAGGGCGACAGCAGGACGGTGTCGCCTTCCGAAGCCAAACGGTGGCACTCGGCGACGGCCTCGTCGATCGAGTGGGTGTCGGCGATGACGGGCACCTTCCCCTGGAAGAAGTTGAGGAGCTTGGTGTTGTCGACGCCCATGCACACAATCGCCTTGACCTTCTCTCCGACAAGCGGTTCGATCTCAGTGTAGTCATTACCCTTGTCCTTGCCGCCGAGGATGAGGACGGTCGGGGTCGTCATGCTCTCGAGCGCATACCAGGTGGAGTTGACGTTGGTTGCCTTGGAGTCGTTGATGTATCGGACACCGTCGACGGTAGCGACATATTCGAGACGATGCTCGACAGCTTCGAAATCGCTCAGCGCCTCGCGGACGGTCTCTTTCTTGATTTTGAGCAGGGAGGCGGAAATTCCGGCCGCCATCGAGTTGTAAAGGTTGTGGAGACCGGGAAGCGACAGGCGGTCGCGGGGAATCTCCCACACCTCGCCGGGAACGTCGAAGTGAACGATTCCGTCTTCGACATAGGCCACTGCCCCTTCTTCCTTAAACTCGGAGAAGGGCATCTTCTGCGCCTCGGACTGGACGTGGCGGATCTGCTCGGTTACGACCGGATCGCCCATCCAGTAGATGAAGTAGTCGTCGGGGGTCTGGTTCTGCAGGATGCGGAACTTGGCGGCCACATAGTTCTCCATCTTGTGGTCGTAGCGGTCCATGTGGTCGGGCGTAATGTTCAGTATGACAGCTATGTTGGCCTTGAAGTCATACATGTTTTCGAGCTGGAAGCTCGAGAGTTCGATCACATAGTAGTCGTGCGGGTCGAGGGCGACCTGGAGCGCGAGGCTCTTGCCGACGTTTCCGGCCAGACCGACGTCGAGGCCGGCTTTACGGAGGATATGATAGGTCAGCAGGGTGGTCGTCGTCTTGCCGTTCGAGCCGGTGATGCAGACCATCTTCGCATCGGTATACCGGCCGGCGAATTCGATCTCCGAAAGGATCGGGATACCGGCCTCGGAAGCGCGGACAACAAGCGGGGCCGTAGGGGGTATGCCGGGGCTCTTGATGATGATGTCGGCCGCGAGGACACGCTCTTCGGTGTGTCCACCCTCCTCGAACTCGATTTCATGTTCCTCGAGCGTCAGGCGATGCTTCTCCGGAATCCTGCCCATATCGGTCAGGAAGACATCGAAGCCCTTGACCTTTCCGAGCACGGCGGCTCCGGCGCCGCTTTCTCCCCCACCCATTACCACGAGACGTTCACGACGTCCCTCTTTATCTTGCATTTCGTTGTGATTCTTTGTGTTAGACATAAATCAACGGATTTTGAGCGTCACGAATGTCAGTGTGGCCAGCAACAGGCCGACAATCCAAAAACGGACCGTTATCTTGTTTTCGTGTATCTCGGCATGCGGCCTCTGGATCAGACATTTGATCGACCCGTCGCCCGGTTTCTGGAAGTGGTGATGAAGGGGCGTCATCTTGAAGATACGTCTCCCCTCTCCATATTTCTTTTTGGTGTATTTGAAGTAGGCCACCTGCGCCACGACCGACAGGTCCTCGAGGAAGAAGACCAGACAGAGGAGCGGAATAAGCAGTTCCTTGCGGATCAGGATAGCGAACACCGCGAGAATACCACCTAAAGTGAGGCTCCCCGTGTCGCCCATGAAGACCTGGGCGGGGAAGGTGTTGTACCACAGGAAGCCCACCAGCGCTCCGATGAAGGCGGCCGCGTAGACCACAAGCTCCTCTGACCCGGGGATATACATGATGTTCAGGTAGCCCGAATAGATCACGTTGCCCCCCAGATAGGCCATGATGGCCAGCGCCACCCCTATTATAGCCGACGTTCCGGCGCAGAGGCCGTCGATTCCGTCGGTTAGGTTCGCGCCGTTGCTGACTGCTGTGACCACGAAGATGACGACCACCACAAACACGATCCAACCGGCAGTCTGGGCCGCTTCCTTGTCCGGAATCCACGACGTCAGGCTCTGATAGTTGAAGTTGTTGTTCTTCACAAACGGAATCGTCGTCTGCGGCGTCTTCTCGGGCGCCGACTCGAAGACGATCTCGGTCGTATGGCTGTCGGGATTTTCGATCTCGATATTCTGGGTCATCACGATCTGGGGCGAAAGCCACATCGTCAGGCCGACGATCAGGCCCAGACCTACCTGGCCGATGACCTTGTACTTACCTTTCAGACCATCCTTGTTCTTATAGCGGAACTTCCGGTAGTCGTCCATAAAGCCGATCGCACCCATCCACAGTGTCGAGACGAGCATCAACAGCAGGTAGACGTTGGCTAAGTTGCAGATCAGCAGGCAGGGAACGACAATCGAGAGGATGATGATGATGCCACCCATCGTGGGGGTCCCGCGCTTCTGAAGCTGGCCGGCGAGGCCGAGATTTCGGACCTCCTCGCCTATCTGCATCCGTTGGAGACGGCGGATTATGATATGGCCGCAGAAGAGGGCGAGCAGAAGGGCTATCGTGAAGGCAACGCCGGCGCGGAAGGTGATGTAGCTCATCAGGCGCTGGCCGGGGAAGGAATTTTCGAGGAGGCGGGTAAAGAGTGTGTAGAACATTATTCGACTGTTAAACTTGAAGTTAACTTTCGGTTTGCTTGAACAATGCCGATCTACTTATCTTTCGATCTCCTTGAAGGCGTTGGCCACCTCTTCGGTGTCGTCGAAGTGATGGCGGACACCCTTGATTTCCTGATATGTTTCGTGACCTTTGCCGGCGATGAGCACGACCGATCCGGGTTTGGCCAGACTGAGGGCGGTGCGGATCGCTTCGCGGCGGTCGGTGATGGTGAGCGTTTTGGCGAGCGCGTCGGCGTCGAGTCCCTCCTTCATCTGGTTGATGATGTCGGTCGGATCTTCGTCACGCGGGTTGTCGCTGGTCAGTATCACGCGCTCCGAGCGTTTTGCGGACTCCGAGGCCATCATGGGACGCTTTCCGTGGTCGCGGTTGCCTCCACAGCCGACGACGGTGATTATTTCGCCGTTCGGACCGACGATTCCGCGGATCGTGTCGAGCACGTTCACCAGAGCGTCGGGAGTGTGGGCGTAGTCGACGATCGCCGTCAGACCGTTCTTTGAGCGGAGGGTCTGGAAACGGCCGGCGACAGGGTAGAGGCGGCTCATGTTGACCAGCACCTCTTCCGGATCGAAGCCCGTGAGGATCGAGGCGCCGTAGACGGCCGTCAGGTTGTAGGCGTTGAAGCGGCCGGTGAAGTTGACCTCTACCTCATGGCCGTTGAGGGTCATCAGTGTGCCGTCAAGACGGCTTTCGAGAACGCGGCCGCGGAAGTCTGCGTCTGTCCTGAGGGAGTATGTGTAGACCTTGGCGGCAGTGTTCTGGACCATGTAGAGGCCGCCCTTGTCGTCGGCGTTGACCAGGGCGAAGGCATCGTCTCCGAGCGAGTCGAAGAACATTTTCTTCGCGTTCATGTAGTTCTCGACGGTCTTGTGATAGTCGAGATGGTCACGCGTGAGGTTTGAGAACACCCCCCCGGCGAAATGGAGGCCGGCGATACGGTGCTGGGCGGCGGCGTGGCTCGAAACCTCCATGAAGGCATAGTCGCAGCCTTCGGCCACCATGTCGGCCAGCAGACGGTTGAGGGTCAGAGGCTCCGGAGTGGTGTGGGTGGTAGGCTCGGCGCGGTCGCCGATATAGTTGCAGACCGTCGAAAGCAGTCCGGCCTTGTAGCCCTCGAGACGGGCCATTTCATAGAGCAGGGTGGCGGTCGTCGTCTTGCCGTTGGTGCCGGTCACTCCGACGAGCTTCAGCCGGCGCGAGGGGTGACCGTACCAGGCCGAGGCGAGTTTGCCGAGAGCGACAGAAGAGTCCTTGACTTTGATGTATGTGATTCCCTTCTCAAACTGGGCGGGAAGGTCTTCGCAGACGATGGCTCCGACGTGGGTCGAGGCGACGACGGGAATATAGCGGTGACCGTCCGTGGTCACGCCGCGGACAGCCACAAACATGCCGTCCTTGACGGCTTTGCGTGAGTCGCTCAACAGGGCGACGATGTTCTTATCGGTTTCTCCGATTATCTCGACAGCTTCGATCTCGCTCAGAAGCTTGGACAATTTCACAGTCATAACTACAGAGTCTGTATTGGGGTCTAAAACGTCTATTTTCAACTGTTTGCGAGGGTTCGTCGCCCCGACGGGCCACTACTCCTCCCAATTAAGCGTAAAATTAGCAATTTTTTTTCTTATAGCCCCTTTGGAGTCCTTAAAATTTTGACGGAAGTTATTGACAGCTTAGTTCCCGTTTCAAAAACCGAGGGGTTAGATCCCTTTCCAAATCCGGGGTCTTAGCGAAGCGTGAGGGTGACGGTTGTCCCGGCTGGCATGTGTGAGCCGGCGGTGTGGCTCTGGGCCATGACGGCTCCGGTCCCTCGGCCGGCTATGCGGGCGTTATACCCTTTCTCTTCCAGGATCTTGACGGCCGAGCGCAGATCGTAGCCCACCACGTCGGGCACACTCCGCTTGCCGGTCGCCGACGGCGGCGTGGCCTTGCGGCGCTTTATCTTGCGCGTCGAGAGCGCCGAGGCAAGGTTCGAGTTGTCTTTATCCATGCCGGCCGAGGCCACCGGGAGAGCTCCCTCGCCGTTGTGTTTGATCTCGTTTGAAGAGTCGAGCAGTCCGTGAGAGTACATCTTGACGGCCATGTTCTTGACCACCTGGCCCGAAGTCTTGTTGGCGCTCGTTCCGCCGTTGGCCAGCACGAGGGCCATACACGAATATTTCGGCTTGTCATAGGGGAAGAAGCCGGCGAAGGCATAGCGGCGCTTCGAGGTGTCGTATCCTTTGTGGGGAACCATCGGGTAGGCGGTTCCGGTCTTGCCGACAACCTTAACACGGTCGTCGCGGACGGCGCGGGCCGTTCCGTGTTCGCCCCAGACCACTTCGTGGATACACTGCTTCACCTTCTCGGCCGTCGCCTCGGAGCAGACCTGCTGGCGGATATAGTCGATCGGGATGATCGAGTCGCGGCCGTTCTCGTCGCGGAGGGCTTTCACGAGGTGCGGACGGACATACTTGCCTTTGTTGGCGATCGCGTTATAGTATGACAGGGTGTAGAGCGGCGGGATGACGGTGTTGTATCCGTAGGCCTGGCGCGCAAGGTCAAGGTGGCGCGCGGTCATGGTGATCGGGAGCCCCTTTGAGTTCTGGGCGACGAGACGCGCCACTCGCGGCCGCTCTTCGTCGGCGATGCCTGAGCGCATCGGCTCGAAGAAGCCGATCGACTCCAGACGGTCATAGAACTTCTCGGGGTTCTGACCGTAACCGCGGAAGATAACGCGGGCTATGCCGGTGTTCGACGACATTTCGATCACCTGCTTCATCGTCTTGTATCCGGGAGCGTGCGGGTCTTTGGTGCGCTGGAAAGGAGAGCAGTCGACACCGTCGTTGACCGAGTTGACCAGGCCGTCTTCGAAGGCGATCATCATCGAGATGGGCTTCATCACCGAGCCGGGCTCGAAGGCGATCACCGCGCGGTTGAGGGCCTCGCCATATGCGCCGTCTTCCATGCGTTCGATGTTGGAGATAGCCTTGATTTCGCCGGTCTCGACCTCCATCAGGATGGCGGTTCCCCATTCGGCGTTGGATTGCTGGCAGATATTGAGGAGCTCCTCTTCGAGCATGTCCTGGAGGTCGATGTCGATCGTGGTCACGATGTCATATCCGCGCTGTGGGGGAGTGGTCACCCAGTTGCCGATACCTTTGGTGAGGGCGACCTTCTTGGCCAGACCCGGTTTGCCGTAGAGAAGACTGTCAAGGTCTTTCTCAAGTCCGGAGTAGCCGTGGATCTGGCCCGTCACCTCCGACTCATTCACACGCCCCACGCTTCGGTAGGCCATCTTCCCGTAGGGATACATGCGGATGTTGCGCTCTTCTTTGTATAGGGGGTATCTGAAGCCGTTGCCCTTTATATTCTTGAGCAAAGGGAAGGTGCGGGCCAGCTCAAAGTCTTCGATCGTTCGCTGGCGGGCAATTCGCAGTGCGCTGGTACGTTTCTCGACAGGCTTCTCGAACTCTTCGCGAAGGCGGTTGCGCCATGTGTATTTCTCGAAGGTGTCGGCGTGCTGGTGAAGGTGTTTGACACGTGGAAAGTGCTCGTCGAGGGCGTCGGCCAGCGAGTCGAGAGACTTCCACGGGAAGGGCTTCATGTCGGTGAACTTCTTGTGGCGGCAGTCAAGACGGATGTCATAGACCTTCAGGTTGCAGGCCAGTATATTGCCGTTCGAGGCCAGGATGTTGCCTCGCTCGGGTTGGATTGTGTCGATTTTCGAAAGCTCGCGGCGGGCACGTTCGTTCCAGTCGGACGCTTTGACGACCGTCGTGTCGACGAGTTTCCAGACGATGGCCAGCGTGATGCCTAGGAAGGCGAACATCACGATGCCGTAGCGCAGAAGGATACGCTTCTTGTTATTTTGTTTAGCCATTGATCAGCTTCGATCTGTAAGGTTAGGTGAATGTGGGGAGATAGTGAGGGAGATCTTGTCCTCGAAATGTGGTTGGGGGGTCAGTCGGCGTTGACGGGGATTTCGACAGCCGGGTCTTCCTGAAAGATGAGGCCGAGCTTCTTCTCTTCGACAAGGCGGCGAATCTCCGTCTCGCGGATGAGCGACATGTATTCGGACTTCTCCTTTAGTTTTGAGCTGCGCGCGCGGGTCAGTTCGATCTCAAGTTGCTTGATCTCTGACATCTTTGTCTTGTTCTTGTATCGCAGGCCCATCATGCCGATCATGCCGCCGAGAAAGAGGACCAACAGCCAGGCGTTGGCCCGGAAGAAGTCGATCGAGATCGAACGCCCGTAACGGACGTCTTCGATAAACGACTTCGTTTCTCTGCCGAGTGCCTCTTTGTTGATTAGGCTCTTCTTCCCTTTCTTATCCGGCTCCTCTTTATCGTCGACTTTTTTGTCGGGACTCTTTTTTTTCTTGAGTATCATAGACGTTCGGCGATTCTGAGTTTGGCACTTCGGGAGCGGGGATTGGCCTCGACCTCTTCGGCCGAGGCTTCGACCGGCTTACGGGTAATCAGTTTCCAGGGCGATTCGGAGCGGCCGAAGAAGTCTTTTTCTTCGCGCCCTTCGATGTTGCCGGTCTTCATGAAGTTCTTGACCATCCGGTCTTCGACAGAGTGGTAGGTGAGGATCGCCAGCCGGCCTCCGGGCTTGAGTGTGGTGAGGGTTGACTCGAGAAATTCCTTCAGGGCGTCCATCTCATGGTTGACTTCGATCCGCAGGGCCTGGAAGACCTGGGAGAGTTCTTTCTTTTCCGAACGGGGATTGAGAGCGGGGCGGACAGCGTCTGCAAGTTGGAAGGTCGTCAGGAGGGGAGAGGCGGCACGGGCCTTGAGGATGGCTTTGACAACCTCTCGTGGCTTCGACAGATCGGTGTAGGCGCGCAACATGGCGAGCAGTTCTTCTTCGGTAGCTTCGGCCAAAATGTCGGCTGCAGTCTTGGGGGCGTTTCTGTTCATGCGCATGTCGAGCGGCGCATCGGTGCGGAAGGAGAATCCGCGCTCGGGATCGTCGAAGTGATGGAACGACACGCCGAGGTCGGCCAGGACGCCGTCGAAGCCGTCGACGTGATAGAAGCGCATGAAGTTCTGCATGAACCGGAAGTTCGACAGCACGAAAGTGAAGCGCGAATCGTCAAAGGCGTTAGCGCGAGCATCGGAGTCCTGATCGAACCCGTATAGATGACCGTCGGGACCGAGCCGCTCGAGTATGGCGCGCGAATGACCGCCGCCGCCAAACGTGGCGTCGGCATATTTGCCATCGGGTCGGATCTGCAGTCCGTCAAGTGTTTCGGCCAACAGGGCCGGTATATGGTAAGGCATTCTTCTGAGTCTTGATTGAGGTTGGTGTAGTGAGAAGCGAGGATGTTTTTGAGGTTTGAGGGGGAGAGGTTTGGATTGCCCACAAAATTACTCAATTGTTCGCGTTCTTCCAAATATCTTATGAATTCTTAAGAAGTTGGCGAGAATCAAATCTGAAAATTTGACCACCTCGCGGCCGAAAGAAGACGGATATTTGATTCTCAGCGTGTTAACTTTGCGCTTCTTTATTCTTAAATTATTGTAGCTTAACAATTTACGCGAGTTATCTACATTTTCTCTTTCCCGGACCATTCAGAAGCCGTTTTGAGCGATTCAGGTGTTTTTGAGCCTCGGAGGCTTGTCAAACCCCGGTCCGAAAAAATCTTCTTGATAATTTCGCCGGAATTTGCTATTTTTGCAAGTTGGTCGCTGACCTTCGTCAGCCGACCGTCACTCTGAACAAACATCAAACAGCATGATAGAATTTGAAGCACATGACGTTGAGCTTCCCGACCTCAATTATGAGCTCATCGAAGAATGGATCGAGTTGGTCGCCGACCTCCATCACTGTGAGGTGGCCGACATCACCTACACTTTCATCAATGATGAGGAGATGCTCCGAATCAACAACGAGCAACTCGGCCATGACTACTATACCGACATCATTACTTTCGACGACAGCATCGGATCTCTCCTTTCGGCCGAGATTGTGATCTCGCTCGACACCGTCGCTTCGAACGCCGAGAAGTTCGGCCAGCCCTACGAGCGCGAACTCCGGCGGGTGATCATTCACGGTATCCTCCACCTCTGCGGAATCAACGACAAGGGTCCGGGCGAGCGTGAAATCATGGAGAAGGAAGAAAACTACGCCCTCGATCTTCTCGACGGTATCGAAGCCGCCACCAATTCAGACAGCTGCGATGAAATTCAATTATGACGTCATAGTGGTCGGAGCGGGCCATGCGGGGTGTGAGGCGGCCGTCGCCTCAGCTCGCCTCGGTGCGTCGACGCTGTTGATCACACCTGACATGAACCGGATCGCCCAGATGTCGTGCAACCCGGCCGTCGGCGGTATCGCGAAGGGTCAGATCGTTCGCGAGATCGACGCCCTCGGCGGCCAGATGGGCCGGATAGCCGACGTCACCGCCATTCAGTTCCGGATGCTCAACCGATCGAAAGGCCCGGCTGTCTGGTCGCCGCGAGTCCAGACTGACCGCACGCGGTTTATCGACGAGTGGCGCAAGACACTAGACTCGACCCCGGGTCTCCATCTGTTTCAGGATATGGTCACGGAGCTCATTTTCTCTGACGACAAGAAACGTGTCGAAGGGGTCCGCACCGCGTTGGGTTTTGAGTTCAAGGCGCCTCGCGTGATCCTGACGGCCGGAACGTTCCTGAACGGATTGATGCACTTCGGGCGCACTCAAGTCGAAGGGGGACGCATATCCGAAACCGCCTCACACGGTCTGACAGAACAGCTTCGTGAACTCGGGTTTGTCACGGGCCGGATGAAGACAGGTACGCCGGCGCGTATCGACGGCCGTACGATTGACCTTTCTTTGGCCGAGGCCCAGAGCGGCGACGACGTCGTCACCAGATCCGACAGCGGCGACGTCATCTCCGTTGAACGTGATTTTCACCACTTCTCGTTCCTCCCGGAGGCCCAACGCCGTCTGACTCCGCGTGATTGTCATATCGTCCACACCAGTCCGGAAGTGCACCGAATTCTGGAAGCGGCTCTCCCGGATTCGCCTCTCTACAATGGGCAGATCCAAAGCGTCGGGCCCCGCTATTGTCCGTCGATCGAGACGAAGATCGTCACCTTCGCCGACAAGGAGAGCCACCAGCTCTTCCTCGAACCGGAAGGAGAAACGACAGAAGAATACTATATCAATGGCTTCTCATCTTCTCTGCCGTGGAAGACGCAGGTCGAAGCCTTGAGCCGCATCCCCGCTCTTCGCGACGTCCAGTTTTACCGCCCGGGCTACGCCATCGAGTATGACTATTTCGATCCGACCCAACTTCGGCACACTCTCGAAAGCAAACTTGTGGAGGGTCTTTATTTGGCCGGTCAGGTAAACGGAACGACGGGCTATGAAGAGGCAGCCGCTCAGGGCTTGATCGCCGGCATCAACGCTGCCCGTGCCTCGAAAGGTGAGCCGGAATTTACCCTCGACCGTGACCAGGCATATATCGGCGTCCTGATCGACGACCTGGTGATCAAGGGAGTTGATGAACCGTATCGCATGTTCACCAGCCGTGCCGAATACCGCATCCTTCTTCGGCAGGACAATGCCGACATGCGTCTGACTCCCCTCGGAGCCGAAATTGGGCTTGCCGATCCGCACCGTCTCGAATTGCTTGAGGAGAAGCGCCGGGAGATCGAGGCGCTGACAGAATGGTGCGAAACGAAGTCAGTCAGGGCTACCCCCGAGCTGAATGAGTTTCTGACCGGTCTCGGGACGTCTCCACTGTCGGGAGGTGTGAAAGTAGCCGACCTTATCCGGCGCCCCCAGCTTAACTTCAATCTCCTCGCCGAGGTATTTCCTCCGCTTCGTACGCGACTCGACGCAATCGTTTCGGAAGTCTCCCCAGGATTCTCACGCCGTAACGAGATTGTGGAGGCAACGGAAATTCTCATGAAATATGAGGGATACATCGCCCGCGAACGTGAATTGGCCGAGAAAGCCTCGCGTCTGGAGAACGTGAAGATTCCCCACAATTTCGATTACAATCTCTACGCATCTCTTTCGACCGAAGCTCGCCAGAAACTCTCGTCGCTCCGGCCTGCGACCATCGGGCAGGTCTCTCGCATCCCCGGTGTGTCACCCGCCGACATCAACGTCCTTCTGCTTCTGATTAGCAAATGAATCTCAGAACGTTAAGTCAAAATTGTTTCACGTGGAACAATTCTTAAAGTGAAGTTGTGGCTAAAGTAATGCTTCAACTTTGACCCTCGAAGACAATCAATCAAAACTAACCATAAAATCTATCAGACAATGACTGTAGAAGATCTCAAACTGACGATCCGCGATGTGCCCGACTTCCCTTCGAAGGGCATCATCTTCCGTGACCTCACGACGCTCATCAAGGATGGCAAAGCCCTGCGCCTGATGAGCGATGCCCTCACCGACCTCTATAAGGACAAGGGAGTGACCAAGGTTGTCGGAATCGAAAGCCGCGGTTTCATCGGAGGTTCTATCCTCGCCTATAACCTCGGAGCCGGTTTCGTCCCCGCACGCAAACCCGGCAAACTCCCCTCCGTCACCATCAAGAAGACATATGCCAAGGAGTATGGCGTCGACACGATCGAACTTCACTCGGATGCCATCACCGAAGATGACGTCGTGGTTCTTCACGATGACCTCCTGGCCACCGGAGGCACGATGAATGCGGCCTATGAGCTTGTGAAAAGCATGAACCCGAAAAAGATCTACATCAATTTCATCGTGGAACTCTGCGGTCTCAACGGCCGTCAGAACCTCCCGAAAGATTGCGAGATCACTTCACTGCTCAAATACGAGTAATCCGAAATTCCAGCCTAAAAACCCGCCCCGTCCTCCGCGAGGCGGGTTTCGCCATAAAATATGGCAGGCCCCTTTCAAAATATAGCAGACCCTTCTCCGTTATTAGTATACTATGGATAGGAACACAGAAGCGGATATCAGAGAAGACAAAATCGGCTCGCTCCTTGCGGAAGTAGGAAGAAACATCGATGAACACGGAGGTTTTAAACTTGAAATAACTCCGGACCGCACCCAGGAGGATAAAGCCAACAACCGCCCCGGAAAACATCTTCGCGAAAAGATTCTTGCCCTTCCCGAGGAACCGGGCGTCTACATGTATCTCGATAAAAACGGTCACGTTATTTACGTCGGTAAGGCCAAGCGCCTTAAACGACGCGTGTCGTCATATTTCAACCGTATCCACGACACGATGCGCACCAACCTCCTCGTGCGCAATATCGTCGACATGCGCTTCATAGTGGTCCATTCCGAGCAGGATGCGCTCCATCTCGAGAACGCAATGATCAAGGAGTATCAGCCGCGGTATAACGTCCTGCTTAAAGACGACAAGTCGTATCCGTGGATCGTCGTGACCAAAGAGCCGTTCCCCCGCGTGTTTATGACCCGGGACAAACATCTCGGCGGCAAATACTATGGGCCGTACACCAATATCCAGTCGGCAAAGGTCGTCCTTCAGTTGATACGCGATATCTATCCCCTCCGCTCGTGCCGCCATTTCCTCGATGAAAAGGGAGTTGCGCGCGGAAAGTTCCGACTCTGTCTCGACTACCATATCCACAAGTGTGCCGGTCCCTGTCGCGGTCTGATCAATCAGGAAGACTATAACGTCTATGTCTCCCATGTCCACAAGATACTCCGCGGCGAGACCGTGATGCTCGAAAGGATGCTTCAGGAGGAGATGACCAAGCTCGCTGAGAATTGGAAATTTGAAGAGGCGCAGGTCGTCAAGGAGAAATATGAAGCTGTCAGAAAGTACAACTCCAAGTCCGTAATCGCCAAAACCGAAGAGGTGGAGATCGATATGTTCGCCTATGACGAGAGCGGCGACTCAGCCTTCGTCAACTTCATGCACCTCCACAACGGGGCGGTCGTGCAGAGCCTCAACATGGAATTCCGGCGCCGTCTGGCCGAGACGCCGGCCGAGATTCTTTCGTACGCCATAGGTGAGATACAGCGCCGTTTCGGACGCGAATTTACCGAGGTGATCGTCCCCTTCGAGCCCGATGTCGAATTTGAAGGCGTGAACTTCCTTGTTCCGCAGAGAGGCGAGAAGAAGAAGATCCTCGAAGTGGGTCAGAAAAACGTGGCTCAGTATATGGCCGATAAGGAGAAGATGGCCGAGGCGATGAATCCCGAACATGGCGTCGAGAAACTCATGGAGACGATGAAACGCGACTTCCGCCTTAATGTACAGCCGCGCCATATCGAGTGTTTCGACAACTCGAATATCCAGGGCACGAACCCCGTTTCGAGCTGCGTCGTCTTCAAAAACGGCAAGCCCTCCAAGCGTGATTACCGCCATTTTCTAATCAAGACCGTCGAAGGCCCCGATGATTTTGCATCGATGAAGGAGGTGCTTCACCGACGTTACACGCGCATGATGACCGAGGGAGAGAAGCTTCCCGATATGGTGGTTGTCGACGGTGGCAAGGGGCAGCTGTCGGCCGCTGTCGAGGCTTTCGAAGAGATGGGTATACGCGGCGAAGTGGCCCTTGTCGGTATCGCCAAGAGGCTGGAGGAGATTTATTTCCCCGGTGACTCGCTACCTCTCTACATCGACAAGAAAAGTCCGTCGCTGAGAGTTATCCAGCATCTGCGTGACGAGGCCCACCGCTTCGGAATCACCCACCACCGTCTTCGCCGCTCAAAGGGTCAGGTCGTGAGCGAGCTTGACGGAATCAAGGGTATCGGCCCCGCCTCGGCCAAGGCGCTGATGAAGACCTTCAAGAGCGTCAAGCGCCTGAAAGAGGCCCCGCTCGAGGCTATCGCCGAGGTCCTCGGAAAGTCAAAGGCCAACATCGTCTACGGCCATTTTCATCCCGACGCATGACCTCGCGCTGCCTATTACCCGTACCCCGTACACATCTAAATCTAATCCAAACCTGAACATTCCATTCCCCAAACCTGACCCCCGAATCACATCTACCGATGAAGAAAATAATCTGTTTCGACGCCGAATTTGCAAACCTTGAGATTCTCGAGCTCTCTGTCTATGCCGACACACTGCCGGCTTCGGAGAGTCCGCGCGAGATATTCCACTCTCTCTTCAAACCGGAAAACGAACACCGATGGCCCGGCTCCCAAAGGGTCCATCATATCTCGCCACAGATGGTCCGTCATTCACCGTTTTTTCGCCGTCACCGCGCCGAGATTCAGAAGATGATCGACACAGCCGACTGCCTCGTCGGCTTCGCCATAGAGAACGATATAGAGGCCCTCAGACGCGAAGGTGTGGAGATTCCCATAGACAAGCCTGTAATCGACGTGAGGGACCTCCACTGGCTCGTGGAGGGGATGCAAAAGGGTGTGGAGTTGGATGCCCGCAAAGGGCTCGCGGTGACGGCAGAGGAGTTAGGGGTGGAATTCTCTGATCAGGATGCCCACGGCGCGAGCTACGACACCGTGAAGACCCTTGAATGTTTCCGCCTGTTGATCGACCGTTTTGTGACTGAGAAGCTCCTCCTCCCCCCGGGCGAGATGCCGGAAGATATCGTCGAGAGATACCTTGAACGCTGGGACTCGGAGCGTGAGGTTTACCTCGAGCACTTTGCCCGGGGATGGGTCTCGCTAATTGAAACGCGCGACGGTCTGCGCCTCAAGGCCTCCCGTCTGGCGCCTCCCGAAAAGGCCGTAGCTACGATAGAGGTCAAGGCGCGTCAGCGCGCCCTCAACGAGATTGACGCCCGCTTTGACCGCAAGCGTCACCGCGACCACCCCTCGGTCTACATCCTCAAACAGTCCGACATCGACTGGTTCCTCAAATACACCAACACCTACGACGGCGACGAATCCATGCACCGCCGCCTCCTCGACCTCCGCCACCGCGCCGCCCGCCACTAAAACCCCTCTTTCCCTTTCAAATGCCGTTCAGGTGGCTGAGATTCTCGAATGGATTTTAATCCAAGTCGGTGTCGCTGAGGTTTGACTGCCGTTCTTCGCCCCCAGCAGGAGCGGAATTCGCTGAGATTTATTAGTCGTTAACGCCCAAAGTCTTGCGTAATTCGTTATAATGTTGTAACTTCGCAATCTTAAGTTTCAAGATATGGCAATGACTATTAAAACCACCCCTGAACTTTGGGGTGATGATGCACGGAGCTTTATTGAAGAAGCGGAGCGCAATGGCAAATTGCCGACTCCTAAGCTGACAGAAGCTCAACGTAAAATCGTCTCCACAATGTGGGAGAGTGTGAAAAATACCGTATTCCCTCCTCGTAAGGATTAAAGACGATGGAAAAATTCAACCTTGTGGAAAAATCCTTTATGGTGCGTTATACTCAAGAGGTCGCAGATTACTGTGACCCCTTTTGTTGTGGGGATAAGGATTTGGATGAGTTTTTCAAATACGATGTTTTTCTATACGAAAAAGAATTGTTGAGCAAAGCCTTCTGTTGGATTAGCAAGGATAATCCTAAAGAGATAGTGGCGATTGCAACTCTTTCTTTCGACGGCATCAAGGCTAATACTCTTGATAATTCTTCTCGCAATGCGCTACAACGCAAGATACCATACAAAAAGCATCATCGAAGCTATCCGGCGGTTCTTATCGGACGCTTGGGAGTAAACTCAAAATTTCAAGGGCGAGGGCTTAATATCGGCACTCAGCTTATGGATGTGCTTAAACACTCTTTCGTAGACGAGAACAATAAAGCTGCCTGTAGATATATGCTCGTCGATGCCTATAATGCAGAACCAACTCTGCATTACTATTATAAGAACGGTTTCAAACCGTTGTATAAATCAGTGGAGAGTGAGAAACTATCTTTTGGCATACCTGAAGATGAGGAACTCAAAAGTCGAATCCTTTTCTTCGATCTGAAGTTTATTGACAAGTAGTGCTATGTAGATGAAAACGCCCGATGATTTTTTCATTCCCGACAACGAGGTCAAGTTACCTGATGAACTCGATTACAGCAGAGTGGATGAGTATATCCGCTCCGCAGAGGCGTTTTCTCGCTCCACCTATTATTCCTAACTTTGTTATTCCTTACTTTGCAACGGAATCCCCCGAGCGTCCCTGTGGAAAAACAACCCTCGGGGTTTAGTCTTTTAAGTAGTCAGAATAACTTGCAACCTCTTGCAGATCAGATCATAATGAAGTAGGAAACATTTCGATATCTGAACGCGGGAAAGCTCATAATTGTTCTGGTTTCGATAGGGAAAGGCTACGACCGGCCTCGCAGCCTTGATCGCTTTTCATCCTTTGGTACAGCCATATAGCTAACTCTTCCCTTTCTCCTGCTAAACAACAACGACTCAAGGCTACGACCCGTCCGGCTGCCATTTTTTGAAACGAGCTCTTACATCAACCCCGCGATAAACGTAGGAGTAGGAAATCATATAGCCATTTTTTATTTTTTAACACTTATATTTCGTCGATTTTAGCAGTTTTCAGTCTTTATAATAGAGACAGAAGTTTTAATA
>CAZTSQ010000028.1:6894-30969 GCA_964615915.1 uncultured Sangeribacter sp. | reverse complement strand
ACAAGCCCGCTCTCCGCGCCGAAGGCTTCATGACCCGCGACGCACGTACCGTAGAGCGTAAGAAACCCGGTCAGCCCAAGGCACGCAAACGCTTCCAGTTCTCGAAACGTTAATCTCCCTGCATGGAGAACAGGCGTCCCCGCCTGTCCTCTTCAGACCGGAACCAACTTTTTTGTCAAATCGTGTTTAGAATCTAAATCTGTCGGACGCGCCGGCTATGGTCCGGAAAAGACGCAGCTCCCGACGTTTACCGACAGATTGATTTCACAGAACGTAAACAACATCAATAAAAAATGGCAAATCCCACTTTTGACCAACTTCTCGAGGCCGGCTGTCACTTCGGTCACCTCAAGCGCAAATGGAACCCCGCTATGGCTCCCTACATCTTCATGGAGCGTAACGGTATCCACATCATCGACCTCTACAAGACCGCAGCCAAGATCGAAGAGGCTGCCGAGGCTCTCAAGCAGATCGCAAAGAGCGGCCGTAAGGTTCTCTTCGTAGCCACCAAAAAGCAGGCTAAAGAGGCTGTAGCCGACAAGGCAGCCGCAATCGGCATGCCCTACGTGATCGAACGCTGGCCCGGCGGTATGCTGACCAACTTCCCCACAATCCGCAAGGCTGTGAAGAAGATGACCACCATCGACAAGATGACCAAGGACGGCACCTTCGACAACCTCTCGAAGCGTGAGAAACTCCAGATCACCCGTCAGCGCGCAAAACTCGAAAAGAACCTCGGTTCGATCGCCGACCTCGGCCGTCTCCCGAGCGCTCTGTTCGTAGTTGACGTGATGAAAGAACACATCGCTGTCGCTGAGGCCAACCGTCTCGGAATTCCCGTCTTCGCTATCGTCGACACCAACTCCGATCCCGAGAATGTTGATTATGTAATTCCCGCAAATGACGACGCCACAAAGAGCATCGAGGTTATCCTCGACGCCGTGACTTCTGCCATGGCTGAAGGTCTCGAAGAGCGCAAGGTTGAAAAGGCTGACGCTCCCGAAGACAAAGACGCTGAGAACGAAGCTCCCGCCGCAGGCAAGCGTCGCCGTGTAGTCCGCCGCAACGAGGCTCCCGCCGAGAAGGTAGCTGAAGCAGCTCCCGAGGCAAAGGCTGAGTAAGGTCCGACATCACAAGCAAACCAAAGGATTACAGATCCGACCATACAATGGAGGCCCCGTCGGCGTTAAAGACCCCGATTGGGGCCTCTATTCTTTATCCGAACAAATAACTTCACTCAAATAAAAATTTACACCAACAATGGCTGTATCTATCGAAGACATCAAGAAACTGCGCCACATGACCGGCGCAGGCATGATGGACTGCAAAAACGCTCTCGCCGAGACCGAGGGCGATATCCAGGCTGCTATCGAGATCATCCGCAAGAAGGGTCAGGCTGTTGCCGCCAAGCGTGAGGACCGTGACGCCGCCGAAGGTTGCGTAATGGCCGGCACCAACGGTGAATATGCCGCTATCGTAACCCTTAAGTGCGAGACTGACTTCGTCGCCAAGAACGAGTCTTTCCGCGCTCTGACAAAGAAAATCCTCGACGCCGCTCTCGCTGCGAAAGTGAAAGACCTCGACGGTCTGAAGGCTCTTCCCCTCGAAGGCCGCACCGTAGCCGACCTCATCACCGACGAAATCGGTAAGACCGGTGAAAAGATGGAGCTCGGCGACTTCGAATGTCTCGAGGCTGCAAGCGTAGCTTCTTATAACCACTTCAACGATAAGCTCGCCGCCATCGCCGGCTTTAACCTCGAGGGTGTTGACCCGCAGGTTGGCCGCGAAGTCTGCATGCAGATCGCCTCGATGAACCCCGTTGCCGTTTCTCGCAACGACGTTCCGAAAGAGACTATCGACCAGGAGGTAGCAGTAGCTGTCGAGAAGACCAAGCAGGAGCAGGTTGTAAAGGCTCAGGAGGCTGCTCTCCGCAAAGCCGGACTCAACCCCAACCACTTCGACTCTGAAGACCACATCGAGAGCAACATCTCGAAGGGCTGGATCACCGCTGAAGAAGCCGAGAAGGGTCGTCAGATCATGAAGGAGGCAGGCGAAGCAAAAGCTGCCAACCTTCCCGAGGCAATGATTCAGAACATCGCCAACGGCCGTCTGAACAAGTTCTTCAAAGAGAACTGTCTGCTCGAACAGGCTTACGTTCAGGACGCCAAGATCAGCGTAGGCGAATTCCTCGACAAGACCACCAAGGGTCTCGTAGTCGTTTCGTTCAAGCGCGTGAACCTCAACGAAGACTAATTGTCAGTCCATCAGGCCTCCCTCTCATAGGAGGCACTCAATAACTTTAAAGGACGCTCCGCACAAATTACGCGGGGCGTTCTTGTTGTTATCTGCCTGATCTTTATTATCTTTGCGAATCCAATCTCTTACCTCATGAAAAAACCAGCGCTCTATATCCTTCTCATATCCCTTTTTTGTCTCTATTCTTGTGACAAGAAAGAGACGTCGGCGAGCGTGGCTCTCAATGATCTCTATTCTGAGCTCGATGAAGAGATTGACCGAAGCAGGGAATATGAGCAAACCAAGGAGATGCGCATTTCCCGGTTGAAAAATGAGTATGAGCGCACGTCTGACGAGAACAGAAAGACCCTTCTTCTCGAAGAGATTGCAGGAGAATTCAATGCCTACAATGCCGACTCGGCCCTCCATTACCTCGGCCTTAATCTTAAACGGGAAGCGGTCAGACAAGATCCGAAAACACAAATCAGACTGAAGATCAGGCGTGCAGATGTCTTTGCCCACGCCGGCCTCTTCGCCGATGCGCTCGAAATTTTGCGGACGATTCCCCGCGACTCACTTGACCGCGCGCTTTCCGAGGAATATTTCGCCACCTATTGCGCGACCTACCAATACCTGTCCGAGTATACCAACGAGCATGAGATAACCGGGACCTATGAGAAGCTACGCGAACAGTATACCGATTCTCTCAACCGGGTCATTGACGACGGATCTTTCAACCACAAAGTTTATGTAGTCTCCGAGATGGGGAGACAGGGGGAGAATCAAAAGGCTATCGAGCTGCTGACCAAAGAACTCGGCCGATATAAATCGGGCACCAGAGAATACTCCATCCTCGCCTCGACGCTCTCCTACATCCATCACGAGGCCGGAAATTATGAGGATTACAAGCAGTATCTCGTTCTGAGCGCCATCTCCGACGTGCGTGGCGCCGTCAAAGAGAACATGTCGTTCAGAGGAGTGGCTACCTTTATGTTTGAGGAGGGTGATGTAGACCGTGCCAACCGGTATTTGAAGAAAAGTATAGCCGATGCCAACTTCTATTCGGCCCACATGCGCAACGCTCAGTCGAGCAAGATGTTGCCGGTGATCGACGAAGCCTACACCTCGCAACAGAACAAGCTGAACGGGCGCCTTAGAGGAATGGCATGGTTCAGCAGCATCCTCTCGGTTATCCTGATTCTGACCATTCTGTTGTTGCTCAAACAATTCAGGCGTCTTCACGAGGCTAACCAGCGTGTGAGGAAGACCAACGGGGAGCTGAGTGACATGTCCCGGCGTCTGAAAGAGGCTAATGAAGAGATGAAGCTCAAGAACGGAGAGCTCGAGGAGATGTCCGCCAGACTTCGGGAGGCTAATAGCGAGCTTGCCCTTCAGAATATCGAGTTGCAGGAGTATAACAAGACCAAGGAGCAATATGCCGGCCTGTTTATGGAATATTGCTCGTCGGCCATCTCGACACTCCAGCATTATCAGCAGTCACTACGCGTACTCGCGGCGAAGAGCAGCAGTCGCGACGCACTGATAAAGAAACTCGAATCTTCAGAGGCCGCAGATCAGCTTCTGAAGAACTTCTATGCGCGCTTCGACGATGCGATCCTGACTATATATCCCGAGTTTGTAGAGCGCGTCAACGACCTCCTTCGCCCGGGCGAGAAAATTACGCTCAAGAAGGGAGAACTACAGAACACAGAGCTCAGATTGCTCGCTCTCATCAGGATAGGCATCGATGACAGTGCGAAAATTGCGGAGTTCCTCCGGTGTTCGCTCTCGACTATCTACACCTATCGGTCGAAGATGAAGAAGCGGGCCATAGATCCGTCCGGCTTCGAGGATGCTGTCAAGAAGATTTTAGGTAACTGACAGCCCGAGAGCCGGTTGATAACGGTAATGAAGACGCGAGAAGTTTCTGAAATCTTTTGATTTTTTGGCACGGTGATTTTGCCTAATTGATTGGGTATCAGTCTAATTACTTTTTGAAATACTTTGATTTTGTTTAGATTGGGTTGACTCTTTAATAGATGTTAACGAACTTTGCCAGCAGTTAGGGGTCCCGACCTTGGCGCGACCTCCTGGCTCCCTCACTTGAGAATACCAAACTAAACAACATCAATAATGAACAGAAAACCATGGAAAATTAGAGTCGGTCTCATAGCGTTGCTGTGGGCGCTGGCTCTGGTGATTTCTCCATCTCTGATGGCGCAGTCACAGAATGTTTCAGGTGTCGTTTCTGATCCGTCGGGAGATGTCCTGATCGGAGTCAGCGTTTCGGTCAAGGGTAATCAGACCCACGGAACGATGACGGGAATCGACGGTGATTTCTCTCTCAGCAATGTCCCCTCGGACGCTACCCTCGTCTTCAGTTATGTCGGATACGGTGCCGTTGAAGAACCCGTCAATGGTCGCACCAAGATCGACGTGAC
The DNA here is from genome assembly GCA_964615915.1 of uncultured Sangeribacter sp. Taxonomy (GTDB): domain Bacteria; phylum Bacteroidota; class Bacteroidia; order Bacteroidales; family Muribaculaceae; genus Lepagella. The sequence goes on along the minus strand of CAZTSQ010000028.1, from coordinate 26,293 downwards.
GATGAAGGAAGACGCCGAGCTTCTCGATGAAGTAGTCGTTGTCGGCTATGGTTCGATCTCACGCCGCGAGGTGTCGAGCTCGATCGTTCAGGTGAACGCGGCCGACTTCCAGAAAGGAGCTATGAACAACGCGATGGAGATGCTGGCCGGCAAGGTTGTCGGACTGAACGTCTCGAGCACCGCTGCAGCCAACCCGAACGGCAGCGCCGAGCTTCAGGTGCGCGGCGCGACTTCGCTCTCTGCCGGTAACGGACCGTTGATCGTCATCGACGGTGTCCCTGGAGGTGACATCCGCACACTCGCTCCCCAGGATATCGAGTCAATGTCTGTTCTCAAGGATGCCGCCTCGGCGGCCATATACGGTACCCGTGGAGCAAACGGCGTTATTCTCGTGACCACAAAGAAAGGAAGCGGCGAGGCCGGAAAGCCCGTCGTTACCTATGACTCATACGGAGCCCTCTCTTTCGCAGTCAACAAGCCCCAGGTACTTTCACCCTCCGAGTGGCGTCTCGCCCGTCGAGGCAACGACTACGGCGCGAGCACGAAATGGTATGATCTGATCACACGCGACTATGCCTATGATACCAACCAATATCTCGGCATCGACGGCACCATCGGCAACGGTGGCTACTATACCGCTTCGGTCAACTGGAAAAAGGCAAACGGTCTCGACATCACCAGCGGACGCGAGGAATTCGGCGGCCGTTCGGCCGTGGCTGTCAACGTCCTTGACAATCATCTCCGTGTGTCCGCTTCGCTTAACGCGCGCCGCGTGAACGAAACGTGGGGTGACGACGGCATGTTTGACACCGCCTTAGGCATGAACCCGACCATCCCGGTCTTCAACGCCGACGGCTCGTATTATCAGCCCAACTCGCCGACAGATATCAAGAACCCCGTCCAGCAGCTCAAGGTGAACACATCCAAGGGTAAACGCACCTACCTGCTCGGAACGACTGACCTCAAGTACAACATATGGAGCAATGAGCACCATAATGTCAGCACCACGCTCTCTTACTCATACAACTACAACGACCTGAAGAGTGACTACTACACACCTACAACTTCGGGCGAGTCATATTGGGGAGGATACGCCGGCCGTGCGCGCGACGAATACAGCAAGTGGTGGACGAGCCGAGTGGAATGGCTCGTCAACTATGGCTTCCAGAACGATGATCACGATGTCCGTTTTGTCGGCGGTTACTCTTACGAGGTCTCGAACTGGGAGACTATGGCGATGCAGAACGTAGACTTCGTCTTCGACAAACCCCTCTGGTGGGGAATAGGCGCAGGCACCGGCCTCAAAGAAGGAGCTAACCAGGTCCAGATGTACGGTGGCCGCAGCCAGTCTACCCTCGTCGGTTTCTTCGGTCGTGTGAACTACTCCTGGAAGGGAATGCTGATCGCTTCGGCTTCAATCCGTCACGAAGGCTCGACCAAGTTCGGCGCTGACAAAAAGTGGGGTTCCTTCCCCTCGGTTTCGCTGGCATGGGAAATGGCCCGCGCCCCCTTTCTTTCTGAATACGTCCAGACTGTTCAAAGCCTCAAGCCGCGCGTCTCATACGGTATGACCGGCCGAAGCGACTTCGACTCTTACCAGTCGCTGGCAACTTATACTCCTTCGGGCGAGTACTACATCGACGGACAGTGGGTGACCGGTTACGGCCCCGCCAACAACGCCAATCCGAAACTCGGCTGGGAGAAACTCACCAGCATGAACTATGGTGTAGACTTCATGTTCTTCAATCGTCTGAACGGATCGATCGACTTCTTCGACCGCCGTTCGATGGATCTCCTGTACAACTACACCGCTCCCCAGCCTCCCTATGTCTATCCCGACATTCTGGTGAACGTCGGCACGATCCGCAATACGGGTATCGAAATCTCTCTTAACGGCGACGTGGTAGTCAACAAGCCCGTGACCTATTCGACCGGTATCAACTACTCGTACGGAACAACGAAGCTGACCAAGCTCTCAAACGACATTTACGAAGCCTCCTACCTGGACCTCTACCGCAAGCCGGGCGTCGGCACGAGCGAATACTTCTTTCGTGTCGAAGAGGGGGGTAAGGTAGGCCAGTTCTTCGGCTACAAATATGCCGGTGTCGACGAGAACCACAACATGCTCGTCTACAACAAGGCCGGCGAGAAGGTACTCGCCTCTACGGCAGACCCCGTCGACAAACGCCACATCGGCGACGGCGCTCCGAAGCACTTCCTCACCTGGAGCAACACCGTCAAGTGGAACAACTTTGACCTCAGCCTCCTCTTCTCGGGAGCCTTCGGATTTGAAATCTTCAATATGCGCCGCTACGGCATGGGTCTCCAGGGCAGCGGCAGTGACAATGTCCTCCGCAGCACCTATCTCAAGGATCGCGACGTGTGGTCAGGCGGCGGCGTCATCTGCGACTACTTCCTCGAGCGCGGCGACTACTTCAAGCTCGACAATGTAACCCTCGGTTATACCGTACCCTTGAAGAACCGCAAGATCATGGATTCGATCCGCGTCTATGTGGCCGCCAAGAATCTCTTCACCCTCACAAAATATACCGGCACCGATCCGTCGGCTGTGACCTCGACCGGTATCACTCCGGGTGTAGACGTGACCTCAGCCTACCCGAACGCCACCCAGCTCACCCTCGGCGTGACGCTTAAATTCCGTTAACCCATTCACAACTGATCCAAATGAAAATCAAACTTCATATATACGGCCTGCTCGGTGCGGCCGCTATCGCTGTCGGCGCGTCGTCATGTACCGACCTCGATGAAAAGACCTTCGACAGGATCGACGCTTCGGTTTACTATCAGGACACGAAGAGTGTCCAGGGAGCTGTGGCGTACATCTACTCAAGCGCCATGGACGGTATGGCCGAGTATTTCCATTTCCTCAACGAACTTCCCGCTGACCAGATTGCATGGCGCACATGGAACGGGGGCGCCTGGGGATGGGACGAGGCCGAGAAGTATGTGCTTTCAAGCCAGACCTGGAACTCCGAGTCAAAAATCGTCAAGGACGCCTGGGAGAACGCGTGGAAAACCATCGGGCTCTGCAACAACGTCCTCCACGACCTCGAAAACATCAACCCCTCGAAGCTCGGAATGAAAGAGGAGGCCCTCAGAGGCTACATGGCTCAGGTGAGGACAATGCGCGCCTGGTGCTACTACAACAACTTCGAACTGTGGGGAGGCGCACTCCCGCTGAACACTGCGGCCGGCGGCACTGTGCCGGGCTCGATCGATCCTGACTTCAACGTCGGTTGTCAGAAGATGTGGCAGTTTATCGTCGACGAACTCGACGCCTGTTATGAAGACCTGCACATGGAAGACGGTTCGAACCTCACCCGCACCGAGCTCAACATGGGCATGAACCGTATCCTCAAGATGCGTATGCTTCTGAACTCAGAGTTATGGACCGGTGTGGACCGCTATGACGAATGCGCGACTCTCGCCCAGGAGATCATTGACGGAAAATACGGTCAGTACAGCCTCGCCGCCGACTATCGCGACATCTACGCGAGCAACAACAACACCTGTCCCGAAGTCGTGTTTGCCTTCGCCATGGATCCGGGCCACTATAACGGCCAGATCGCCAACAACCGCGTGACCCCGATGCTCCCGCTTGCCTACGGTCCGATCTTCGACTTCGAATGTGACCAGACGGGATGGAACTGCTGTTGTGTGGTTCCGTCGAAAGACAACACCGGCACTTTGGTTCCTTATGCCGGAAGCACCGGGGCCAAGAGCTTCATCTTCGACTATGGCGACAAGCTCGGCGCTCCCTTTGACCGTCTGAACGAAAAGGATATCCGCCGCCAGCCCTATACGGTCGACGCCGCCGGAAACTGGCAGGGCCTCTTCCTTATGGGCGCTCAGGTCGACTACGTCACCGGCGAGCCCATCGCCGCCGACGCCGACCTTCAGGACAAACCTCTCATCTTTGTTGACCAGGTCGGTACGTTCCAGAACCTCGGCCGTGACCTCGAACCCGTGATGAGTCCGCGTTGGGGCGAGACCAACTCAGGCTACCGTCTGATGCGTTATCCCTTCTATCCCTCGTCAGTAGGCAAGGACTATCGTGAGGCCGACCAGGTCGAGTTCCGTCTGGCAGAAGTCTATTACACCTTGGCTGAATGCCGTCTGAGAAAGGGAAATTCCACCGCTGCCAAAGAGCTTGTCAACAACGTCCGTCAGCGCTACTTCAACGCCCAGGATCTCGCGGAACTCGAGAAACCGGGTCCCGGCTTCACCGCCTTCGACCTTGACTGGATGCTCAGCGAGTGGGGTCTCGAATATCTTGACGAAGGACGCCGCCGTCGCACCGACCTCCGCCGCTTCGACAAATTCACCCAGGGTCAATGGTGGTTCTTCGGCCGCGCCACCGAGGCAGACCGCGAGCTCCCCGCCAAGCGTGACCGCCGATACGAATGGTATCCGCTCCCGGCGACCGCACTGATGGTCAACCCCGGTCTTGTCCAGAATCCTAACTATTAATATTCGACACGGTAATGAAGAAATTCAATATATTCAGTTTCCTTTCGATCCTCATGCTCCTGTCGGTGACGACAGGTTGTCAGAAGGATGACATCATCTTCGATATCGAGCTGCCTCGTTTCGAAACACGTCCGGGCTACCAGCTTCTCGAGGTTATTGTCCCCCAGGCTACGATGCCGACAGACAAGATCTATATCACCGGTCCCTTCAACGGCGGTGAAGAAGCTGTCGGCAATCCCCTGTGGCAACTCGAGAAGGCCCAGGATACCAACGGCAAGTGGGGTATCTATCTCGACCCCAAGGACTTCATTGACGGCAAGACGCTCGCTGACGGATACACCTTCGTCTCGATCGAGCAGGGCGAGGAGCGTTCGGCCCAGAATCAGCCCGTAGTCCATCGAGACGCCCCGAAAATCGGAGGTCGCCTGAATGTGCTCGTCGAGCAGTGGGCCGACGGTTTCATCACACCTCCTAATCCCGACGATATCGTTCACGACGGCTATGTGATCTATGTCGTTGACCACTCGGGCTATGACGCCCTTGCGCTCTACGCATGGGGCGATGCCGAAATCTTCGGCGGCTGGCCCGGTATCGAACCGACCGGCCACGTGACCATCGGAAGCGTGAAGTACGCATATTTTGACACCGGCGCCTCAAACGAGGGTCTGACCGAGAACCTTATCTTCAACAACAACGGAGGCGGTCAGCAACTCGCTGACTACAATGTCACTCTCGATCAGGACTACTATCTCGAACTGACTCCGGACGGTGTCGTTCCCTTCGATCCCTCTTCGTCGATAGAACACGACGGCTTCACCGTCTACGTTTCCGACCTTTCAGGCTGGGATTCCCTCTACCTCTATATGTGGGGAACAGTCAATGACCTCAACGGCGCATGGCCCGGAATGGCTCCGACCGGCAAGACGACTATCAACGGCGTGACCTATACATATTTCGACCTCGGTGCCGCCAACTGTGACGGTTCGCTCGAAGAACACGTGATCCTCAACAACGGCAACGGTAAGCAGATCGACGATGTTGTGGTCTTCAACCTTGACCGCGACGTCTATGTCGAGCTGACCTCAAGCAGCGCGAAAGAGATCGATCCGGAGACCTATCAGCCCTCGACGGTCGTGCCTGATCCCGAGCCCGATCCCGAACCGGAGAACGACTACTACCTTTATATTCAGGACCTCACCGGTTGGGCGGCCTTCAACGTCTATGCCTGGGGAGACAAGGAACTCTTCGGAGGCTGGCCCGGTGCGTCGGCTTCATCGACCAAGGAGATCAACGGCGTGACCTATCTCGTCTTCCCCTTCACCGGCAACGGTCAGGGCGCCAATCTGATCTTCAATGACGGAGATGGAACACAGTATGACGCCGTAGGCATCACCGCCGACAAGGACTACTATATAGTGGCCTATCCCGACCGGGCGGAAATCGTGACGGCAGACAACCAAAGGATTAAAAGGACTAAAAGGAAAGCCAAATGAAAAAGCTCAGTATAATAGCTGCGATCGCAGCGCTCGCTCTCGGCGGTTGTCAGAAATCGTATGAGATCGACATGCCCAAGGAACCGACTCAACCCGCAATCGGCAGAGAGGTTTCGACCAATGTGGTCTATCAGGCCAACCCCCGTTTCTTTGCGGAAAACGAATGTCTCAAGGCCCTCCAGGGACAGCTTCCCCGTATCTCAGACATGGGATGCGATATCCTCTGGGTGATGCCCGTATATGCGCCGGGTGAGGTCAACAGCATCGGCTCGCCCTACTGTGTGAAAGACTTCACGGCCCTCAATCCGAAATATGGCACCATGGCCGACCTCAAGGCACTGGTCGACGACGCCCACTCAAAAGGAATGAAGGTGCTTCTCGACTGGATCGCCAACCACACTTCGTGGGATCACCCCTGGATCACGGAACATCCCGACCGCTATCAAAAGGATGAGCACGGCAACATCGTGGCTGCAAACGGATGGTCTGACGTGGCCCAGCTCGATTTCAACAATCCCGAGACCTGCGAGGCCATGAAGGACGCAATGCTCTTCTGGGTTCGCGAGGCCGGAATCGACGGTTTCCGTTGCGATTATGCCGACGGTGTTCCTTCGGCGTTCTGGAAAGATCTGATCTCAGCCCTGACAGCTCAGAACCCCGACATCATCATGCTGGCCGAGTCTTCGAAAGATTCGTTCTATGCCGACGGTTTCGACATGATCTATGACTGGAACAGCGCGCCGACGATCTCGGCCGCGTTCAACGGCGGAAAACCTGCCGATGTTGTCAAAGAGGCGAAAGAGGCGTTGGCTAAAGTTCCGGACGGTAAGTCGATTCTCCGCTATGCCTTCAACCATGACGTTGCGGCCGAGAATGATGTCGAAAAGATGTTCGGTGCCTCGGAAGGCACTCCGGCCGCCTACGTGCTGGCTTCGATGCTCAACGGCACGCCGATGATCTACTCGTCGATGGATGTCGAAGGTCTCTCGGGCAAGCTCTCGTTCTTCAACTACCGCACGCTCACCTTCTCTTCTCAACTGACAGCGAAGTATAAAGCGATCAACGGCGCCTTCAAGGCTTCGGCCGAGGTTCGCCGGGGTGTGCTCTCGGACTATTCCGCCTCATCTGTCGTCTGCTTCACGCGCTCGATTCCCGGCCACACGCTTCTCGTGGCTGTCAACACGTCGAACGCCGACAAGACCCTCAAAACTCCCATCACTTTGGCCGGTAGAGAGATGAACGACCTGATCAATGGAGGCAGCGAGACCGTAGGCGTTACGCTCGACCTCAAGCCATACGACTATAAGATCCTGATGTATTGATGAAGAATCTTCTGTTAACCGCAATGCTTTCGACGGCAGCCATCACGGTGACTGCCGCCGAAATCTACTCTCCCTCAGGCGAGATGAAGCTGACGGTAGACGTTGACGGCGCCGGAACTCCGGTCTATTCTCTCGACTATAAGGGAAAGACTCTCGTCAAGCCCGGCCGGCTCGGACTCGTCGCCGACGAGACTTTGTTTGCCGATGGATTCAGGATTGTCGGGACAGACACAGTCACCGTTGACCGTACATGGGAGCCCGTCTGGGGAGAGTATTCAGAGGTGAGAGATCACTTCCGCGAACTCGCCGTCCGCCTGAAGGCCGAGAATCCGGAGCGTGAGATGACCCTCAGATTCCGGCTCTTTGACGACGGTCTCGGCTTCCGTTACGAACTCCCCGCCCAGCAAGGGCCCAATTACCTCACGGTCAAGGACGAACTCACCGAGTTTAACTTTGCCGGAGACCACACGTTGTTCTGTATCCCGGGCGATTATGACACTGACGAATACCTCTGGTCCGAAACGACCTTCACCGGTCTGCCTTCGGCCTTAGGCAACTATCATCGTCATTCGGAGGCACAGCGCACGGGTGGAAACACCATACAGACGCCGATGCTCGTCAAAACTGTCGACGGCGTGTATGTCAACGTTCACGAGGCGGCGCTCGCCGGATATCCCGCGATGTTGCTCGATGTCGATCCCGAGACTTATTCGATGAAGTCTCACCTTGTGCCCGACCGTCTCGGGGTGAGCGCATATCTTCAGCTCCCTTTCGCCACTCCATGGCGCACGTTGATCGTCAGCGACGATGCACGCGACATTCTGGCTTCACAACTTGTTCTGAATCTCAACGAACCCTGCGCGATCGAGGACACGTCGTGGATCAAGCCGATGAAGTTTATGGGCGTATGGTGGGAGATGTTCACCGGCAACCAGAAGACATGGGCCTATTCGGACGACTATCTCGCGAAACCGGGCGTCACCGATTACTCTACTCTCAAGCCCAACGGACGTCACCCGGCAAATACAGAGAATGTCAAGAAGTATATCGACTTCGCGGCCAAGCACGGAATTGACGGCCTGCTTGTCGAGGGGTGGAACGAAGGTTGGGAAGACTGGGCAAGCTATCGCAAGAACCGCCAGTTCCTTTTTGACAAGCCCTATCCGGATTTCGATCTGCCTGCCCTTCGTGACTATGCCAAAGAGAAGGGTGTCAAGCTGATCATGCACCATGAGACAGCCGCGAACGCCGCCGACTATGAACTCCAGCTTGACCGGGCCTTCCAATTCATGAAGGACAACAATTATGATGCGGTCAAGACGGGTTATGTGGGGGCGATCATTCCCCGTTCGGAACATCACACCTCACAGTGGATGGTAGACCATGCCCGGCACGTGATAGAACGCGCGGCAGATTATCAGATCATGGTTGACAGCCACGAGGCTCCGCGTCCGACAGGACTTTGCCGTACATACCCGAACTGGCTTGCACAGGAATCGGCCCGCGGTGGCGAGTTCGAGTCGATGGGGGGAAATCCGCCTTCTCACACCACCATTCTCCCTTTTACCCGTCTGAAAGGGGGACCGATGGACTATACGCCCGGCCTTTTCGAGACCCGCATGAGCTATTATAACGAGGGCAAGGACTCTCAGGCCGGAACGACGATAGCTCGCCAGTTGGCACTTTATCTCACGATGCCTTCGCCGATGCAGATGGTCTGCGACCTCCCCGAGAACTATGAGCGTTTCCCCGATGCGTTCCAGTTCATAAAGGATGTGCCCGTAGACTGGGCCGATTCAAGGTATCTCGAAGCTGAGCCGAACCGATATATCACCGTGGCTCGCCTCGACAAACATTCGGATGACTGGTATGTCGGCGCGATCACGGATGAGAATGCCCGCGATGCGGTCATCGACTTCAGCTTCCTCCCGAAAGGAGAGAAGTACGTGGCCACGATCTATGAAGATGCCCCCGGAGCCGACTGGAAGGAGAATCCTCAGGCCTACAGGATCCGGACTGTCAAAGTGAAACCGGGTCAGAAGCTGAAACAGCGTCTCGCCCCCGGTGGCGGAGCGGCGATCAGAATTGTCAAAGCTTCCTCAAAATGATGATTATTAGGTTATTATATTGAAAACAAGTGTTCTAAACTGAAAGATGGCTCGCGTGTGAACGTGGGCCATCTTTCTTTTTGGTTATAAGGTAACGGGTTCGGGTTCAAATCCGAAGGTTACTCTTGTTATCCGGGTTACCGGTTTTATCAGGCTTGGTTGTCTCCCGATTTGACGAGGGTTTCGAGATACTCCCAGGCGGCATCGTGGTCATAGGGGATGCGGCCGTCGAGAATGGCATCCTTCACCTGCTGGAGGAGCTCACCGAGATAGTGGCTCGGGGGAACACCGAGGCGTTCGATAACTTCGTCGCCCCGGATCGGGTTCTTCCAGTTTCGGTATGCGTCGGCATCCTTGAGATCGGCCATTCGGTCGCGCAGTTTCGCGAAGCCTTCGAGTGCTGTGCGCACCTTCACCGGGTTCTTCGAGGTCAGGTCGCTCTCGGCCAGTATCATAAGGTCGTCGATATCCGGACCGGCATCGGTCAGCAGACGGCGCACACCGCTGTCGCTGACATTCTCTTCGCCTACCTGCTGAGGGCGCATGTGGAGCCCGACAAGCTTCGAGACATATTTCATCTTGTCGTTCATCGGCAGCTTCATCTTTCGGAACACACCGGGGATCATTTTCTCGCCGACAAAGTTATGATTGCGGAATGTCCATCCGGTCCCCTCTTCCCAGAGCTTGGTCGAGGGTTTGCCGACATCGTGGAGGAGGGCCGCCCAACGGAGCCACTCGTTGTCGGAACGGGCCGCGACATTGTCGACAACCTGAAGGGTATGATAGAAGTTGTCCTTGTGGCCGCGGCCCTCCTTGGTCTCGACACCCTTCAGCGCATGAATCTCGGGGAAAATCAGCTCCATCAGACCTGACTCTTCGAGGAGCGCCAGCCCGATCGAAGGGCGGCGTGAGCGCATGATCTTTCCGAGCTCCTCGTTGATGCGTTCCTTGGTGATGATCTCGATTCGGTGTGCATTGCGCTTGATGGCCTCGAATGTCTCGGGTAAAATCGTGAACTCAAGTTGGGTGGCGAAACGGATCGCGCGCATCATACGCAGAGGATCGTCCGAGAAGGTGATGTCAGGGTCGAGCGGAGTGCGGATTATCTTCCGGTCGAGGTCTTCGAGGCCGCCGAAGGGATCGACGAGCTCACCGAAGGTCGCTTCGTTGAGCGAGATGGCCATCGCATTGATAGTGAAGTCGCGGCGCCGCTGATCGTCATCGAGGGTTCCGTTTTCCACTATTGGATTGCGTGAGTCGCGTTGATACGACTCCTTGCGTGCTCCGACAAACTCCAGCTCGAGGTCGCGGTGGCGAATCTGCGCGGTCCCGTAGGTTGCGAAAACCGAGAGCCGGTTCTTACCCGGGAGATCCCTGGCTACCTCTGTCGCCAGTTCGATACCGGACCCGACGGTCACGAAGTCAATGTCGGCCGAGGTGCGGTTAAGGAAAATGTCGCGCACATAGCCTCCGACAACATAGACCGGCCGACCGAGTCGGTCGGCAGTGGCTCCTATGCGTCTGAAAACCTGCTTTTTAAGTTTATCTGATAGATTCATTTTTCGGACGACTCAACTCAAAGTTCAATCATTTCGTCGGGCATGTCGGTCAAGTTGCGCAGACCCTCGGGAGTCACCTGATAGGTGTTCTCGGGCCCAACGGCTCCGACACCGGGGATTACGAATTTCGGCTCGATGGCGATTGTCATGTTCTCCTCGAGGACATCCTTGCTGCGCGCGGTGAGCACCGGCATCTCGTTGAGTTCGATCCCCACACCGTGACCGATGAATGCGGCCTGCTGATGGTGACCCATGAAGTATTCTTTCAGTCCTTCCTCTTCGACAATCTGCAGGGCCTGGTTATACATCTCGGCACAGGGAAATCCCGGCACGCCTACCTTCTCGAGGTGACGGAGAATACGGATCGAACAATGGTGGGCCTTCTCGGCCAGCTCGGATACCGTGCCGATTCTCCAGACACGTGTGAGGTCAGTCTGGTAGCCGTTGAAGGCACCACACATGTCGACCATCACGGTTGTTCCCGGCTTCATTGTCTTTCCGCATGCTCCCCCCGGTAGAGAGGGGTCAACGCCTTCGCCACCCATAGTGAATTCGTAGGGCGTGGGCACGTCAGCATTGTCGCCGTTGACGACAGAACCCATATTGATCTCCATCAGCGATCCCGACACGCGCGAGAAGCCGAGACAACCCTCGAGACGAAGGATGCGTTCCATCTCGATCTGGAACTCGACGTCCGTCATGTCCTCGCGATAGGCCTTGGTGAAATGGCGGTAGGCCTCGACCTGATGTATTCCGTCATACTCCATCATTTTGATCTCGAGCGGAGTCTTGACCATGCGGGCTTTGCGGAGCCACGGCGTGCCGTTGACGGCCTCTGTGGGCGAGAGAGCCTTGCGCAGACGCTCGATATCGGAGTAGGTCATTGTGTCGTATTCGAAACCGACGGTTTCGGGGATGGCGATTCCTCGTTCGCCGAGCTTGGCGGGGATCTCCTCAGGTTTGCGGATCTGAATTCCGCCGGGCAACTGTTCGGCCAGTCCGAGAGGCTTGATCACAAAGAATATCGGGTCGCCTTCAGCCGGGATGTAGGTGTAGCCGCGGAAGAATTGAAGGGCCGAGTAATAGATGTTTGCGTTCGAAGAGACGAGGAGTGCGCCGGCACCGGCCTCGCGTATATATTTCTGAATCTTTTCAGTTCTCAGTTTGATTTCAGTGTTCATGGTCTTTTATTACCGCCTGGAAGGCGGTGCTCCTTGCGTTTTATTTTAAAATTATCCCTATAGAGGCTATGCCTTTGACTCGGGAGAGGGGGTCGATTGCGATGCGCAGCCCTTCCGGAAGTTTCCCTCGAGGCGAGAGAGGAGTTGTCACCGTGTAGATTCCGAAGCTCCCCGTGCCCGATTGGCGTCCCGTCGGGTGGCGGAGCGGAATGGCGATCGTGTCGGTGTGGGCCGTGATGTCGAAAGCCTCCGTCGTCACTCCGAGTCGGAGTGTGTCGGGCGCCGAGAGTGTGTATCTGACGGCCAGCTCAACCACATAGGGTTCGGAGCCGTAGACCGAATCGCGCGGCCATGGTGTCAGCTCGGCGGGATTGCCCGGAGCCCACCCTCCGGGATCGATGTCGACAAAGGCGGAGTAGGAGGGGAGCGACCGGCGGTCGCAACCTGTCAGCACAGCGCATCCGGCCATCGCCACGATGATGGCGATCGCCGGATGGTTCACTATAGATTTTGTCAACGATCTGATTGTCATTTACTTCTCGTCAGACTTTTTCTTCTCGTCAGTCTTCGGCCGGTTTTGGTTGCGGTCGTGATTGCGTTGCTGGTTGGGGCGCCGCTTTTCGTTCCGCTGGCCCTGGCCTTGGCCTTGTCCCTGACCTTGACCCTGAGTCTGGGACTTCTTGCGCTCGTTGGGCTTGCCGCCTTTCTGGCGCTCTTTGTCTCGCTCGCGCTCATGTTCCCTGTCGCGTTCCTGACCTTTAGGAGCTTTCGCATTCTGACTGTTCCGTTTGGACTTCTTCTTTCGCTTGGCCTTGTCGAAACGTGTGAGGTCATCCTGATCGGTCAGGTCGATGAATTCGGGGCGTGCGTTGTTCGGAGTCCTTTCGGTGTCGAGTTCTTCGGGCTTCACCCCCTGCTTGTTGAGGGCGATGATTTCGAAGGCCCTAGAGGCTGGGATGGTCACAAGGTTGACCGCCATCTTGGGATCGGTCGAGTAGGTGACCATCCTGCTGAGTATGTCGACCTTGAAGTGGAAGTACTCCTGGTCGCGGGTAATCAGCGGGACATCTTTCGGAGGGAGCTTTTTCGAAGACTCGGCGTAGGCGTCGATCTCGAAGTTGAGACAGCATTTGAGTTTCGCACACTGTCCGGCCAGCTTCTGCGGGTTCATCGAGAGATCCTGCATGCGGGCAGCTCCAGTTCCGACCGAGACGAAGTGGGTCATCCACGAAGAGCAGCACAGGGGGCGGCCGCAGGGACCGATACCGCCGATACGGCCGGCTTCCTGGCGTGCGCCGATCTGTTTCATCTCGATGCGCACCTTGAACTCGTCGGCCAGGAGGCGGATGAGCTTGCGGAAGTCGACGCGTTCGTCGGCGATATAATAGAATATTGCCTTCGCGCCATCGCCCTGAAACTCGACGTCTCCGATCTTCATGTTGAGTCCGAGCTCTTCGGCAATCTGACGCGAGCGTATCATGGTCGCGTGTTCGCGTGCGCGGGCTTGGTCAAAGCGTTCGATGTCCGAAGGGCGGGCCTTTCGGAAGACACGCTTGAGTTGCTCCGGCTTCTCGGGGTCGACCTTCGCCTTGATCATCTGCATCCTCACGAGGGGACCGACCATCACGACGCGACCGATATCGTGGCCCGGCTGAGCCTCGACAGCCACGATGTCGCCTATCTCGAGGTTAATCTTCTGGGGGTTGGCATAGAAACCGCTGCGGGTGTTCTTGAACTGCACCTGAACGGCGGGAAAGTCTGCCGAGGTCGAGATGTCGTCGACCCAGTTTGTCGCGGCAAGCTTTCCGCGCGGTTCGCCACGGAATCCGGCATCCTGTTTTGAGCAACAGCCACCTCCGCACCCACCTCCCGAGGATCCGCACCCCTCGCAGTTCGTACAGTCCGGTAGCGGCGGTCTTTTTTCTTCTTCCATTACGGGATTTTTTGGATGGTGTGGGTGATATGATTATTTCGCGTAGGCCACGGCGCGGGTCTCGCGGATGACGGTGATCTTCACCTGGCCCGGATAAGTCAGCTCGTCCTGGATTTTCTTGGCGATCTCGGCCGAGAGCTTCTCGGTGTCCTCGTCGGTGATCTTGTCGGCGCCGACGATCACGCGCAGTTCGCGTCCGGCCTGGATTGCGTATGTCTTGACCACGCCGGGATATGAGAGAGCCAGCTGTTCGAGGTCATTGAGGCGCTTGATATAGGCCTCGACGATCTCGCGGCGTGCGCCGGGACGTGCGCCCGAAATTGCGTCACATACCTGAACGATCGGGGCGATCAGCGAAGTGGGTTCGATTTCGTCATGGTGAGCGCCGATGGCATTGCATATCTCGGGCTTCTCCTTGAACTTCTCGGCCAACTTCATGCCGAACAGAGCGTGCGGAAGTTCCGGTTCGTCATCGGGTACCTTGCCTATGTCGTGGAGCAGACCGGCACGGCGCGCCTTCTTCGGGTTCAGACCCAATTCGGAGGCCATCACGGCGCAGAGGTTGGCCGTCTCGCGGGCGTGCTGAAGAAGGTTCTGACCGTAAGAGCTGCGGTATTTCATCTTGCCTACCATGCGGATCAGCTCGGGATGCAGACCGTGGATTCCGAGGTCGATGGCGGTGCGCTTACCTGTCTCGATGATCTCCTCTTCAACCTGCTTGCGGACCTTGGCGACAACCTCTTCGATACGGGCCGGGTGGATACGGCCGTCGACCACGAGTTGATGGAGTGCCAGACGTGCTATCTCGCGGCGAACGGGGTCGAAGCCCGAGAGAACGATTGCCTCGGGGGTGTCGTCGACGATGATTTCGATGCCTGTGGCCGCTTCGAGCGCACGGATGTTGCGGCCTTCGCGACCGATTATGCGGCCCTTGATCTCGTCGTTGTCGATATGGAAGACGGTGACTGAATTCTCGACGGCCGCCTCGGTGGCGACGCGCTGAATAGATTGAACTACAATCTTTTTGGCCTCCTTGTTGGCGGTCATTCGAGCGTCGGCCATGATATCGTTGATATATGCCTGAGCGGCAGTCTTGGCTTCGTCCTTGAGGCTGTCGATCAGGCGCGTCTTAGCCTCTTCGGCCGAGAGGCCCGAGATGTGCTCGAGTTCCTCCTGAGCGGCGCGATACATCTTGTCGACCTCAACCGACTTGGCCTCGAGCGCGTCCTCGCGCTTCTGGAGGTTCGCGTTGCGGGCGTCGATTGACTGGCGTGCGCTGTCGATATCCTTTTTCGAGCGGTTGAGGTCCGCCTCCTGCTGCTTGAGCTGGATCTCGCGCTGTTTGGCGCGGGCTTCGGCGCTCTGTGCGCGCTGGATTCTCTGGTTCGAGGCGCGCTCGGCGTCGGCTATCAAGCGCATCTCTTCTTCTTTGGCTTCGAGGATCTTTTTCTCTTTGGTCACCTCGGCTTCGCGACGCGCCTCTTCGAGGATGGTATTGGCCCGTGAGGACGCCGAACGGCGGCTGACGAGCAGGGCGATGAAGTAGCCCGCGACGAGGCAGACAACAGCCACAATACCTATGATAATGCTCATAATTATTTGATTTTTAATGTATTATGGTTAAATTTTAAGATTATTAAACGTAAAATCGCCCGCACCGCCATCACCAAACCTTGGGGAACAGGCCCCAGGTGGTTGAAGCAGCCGGACGTCCGGACAATAGACAGTATGTCGGGTCTGTCGGGAGGCTCGGGGTGTCACGAATCCGAGCCGGAGACAGGCGGAGTTGTATCGGGTGAGCCTTCGGCGCGCTTGATGAGCGAGTCTAAGGCGTATTCAAGCGAGGCTGTCGCGTTGACGGCAGCCTGATAGCGATCTTTTAGCTCGTGATAGTATTTCGCATACTGGTATGCGATCATGGCCAGGAGTTCCTGGTTGGTTTTGGAGGGGAAACGGCTTCTCCACGTGTCGTAGAGCTCGCGCAGTTCCTGCTCCGTATCTTTCACGGCAGAAAGCTTTTGTCTCGGGACGGCGAGAGGGACTCTGACGCCGCCTATATTGAGTTCCAGATTTACGTTTTCCGCATCGGTCATATTTCCGGGTCGTCCTTAAGCATGGAGATGCAACGGTCGATGGTTCGAATAAGTGAGCTGATCCGGCGTCGGGTGGCGATGATGGTGTCCGGCGAGTCCGCAAGACGGTGTGAGACTGTCAGATAGTCGGCGTCGAGCTTCGCTCGGGCCGAGTTCTTTCGCTCTTCGTCCAGCTCTTCCTTCAGGGTTTCGATCGTGACGGTCAGTTCGGCGTTCTGTCGCTCAAGCTCTTCGATATAGCTGTCGAGCCGGGCGGTCTTTTTGATCAGTTCGTCGATCACCTCGGGGAGTGTAGCTGGTGTCATCTTCTGCATTCCGGGCGCTGGGTAGCGCGCTTATTCTCTGCAAAGATAAGACATTTTCCGGAAATCACCAAATTCTCGCTGTTAATTAGTACCACTGAATGACGTTGTTGGTCGACGACCGCTGGTCATATTTCAGGTCTTTGAGCAGCGACGACTTGACGGCGATGTGGAAGTTGTAGCTCTTGTAGGGACCGACGGGGATGAACGAGCACGACATCGTGAAGCAGTGGAGGTCACGCGAAATAGAGCAGTTCATGTAGGCGATCTTCTTGCGCTCGAAGTCGTAAGAGGCAGAGAGCGAGAAGTTCCAGTTCTTCGTCGGGCGTACGTTGGCCGAGAGCGAGAGGTTCTGGTTGAACTTTCCGCGGTAGTCCATCTTCTTGTAGTCGAATTCGCCCCTGCCGTAGTTGATAGAGTAGTTGAGCGTAAGGCTCCACGGGAAGGACCACGATTCATATCCGTCGGCGTCGGTCGTCGAGGCGTCGTCATCATCTCCGCTTCCGCGGTCGCGTCGTCGGGCCGCCGCTTCGGCAAACGATTCGTCGTCACGCTCCTCATCTTCGTTGTTGTCTTTGTTCTTGTCTTTATCGTTGTCCTTCTTCTTGCGCTTGAAGGTGTCGTTGTTGAAGGTGTATGAGAACGAGGTGCCGGTAGAGACAAGCTTGACCCATCCCTTGTGGGCCTGCCAGCGGGTTTTGTTGACGCGCACCGGTGTTCCGGAGGGCGAGAGGGCATAGGTGTACGGATCCCAGGTGGCCGAGAGGTTGAGGTTGAAGTTCTTGACCAGACGGAGCATGATCGAGGTCGAGAGGTTACTCCAGTTGAGCGAGTCGGCGGCGAAGTTATATGACTGCCCGATGGTGAAGTTCTCGATCAGCGAGATCTTCTTGAAACCGGTCGAGTCGGCGTCGCTCTTGACTTTCATCTCGACGTTGTTCGAGAGGTTGACGCTCACTACGCCCTGCATCCCGGCGCTCGGCGCTCCGAAGATGGTGTTGGGGAAATATGAGTAGTTGCGCGTCTGAGGCACTCCCTGTGCGTCGACGTAGTCATAGTTGCCGTATATTCCCCAGAACGGATCCGAGAAGTCGGGAGCATAGGTGAACGAAACGGTCGGTGTCAGGACGTGACGGATCATCTGGACTTTGGCGCCCAGGAAGGGGAGGGGCTTCCAAAAGCCGTAGATCTTGGTGTCGAGCGAGACGCCGGCGTTGAAGTCGAAGAGGTTGTAGAAACCATAGACGGTGTCGAGCTGTTCGGCCGAGGCGTCGGGGTCCCATTGGCGCTTCACTTTAGAGGTGTACATCCTGTCGTTCAGTGTGATGGATGGCGACAGGTTGAGATACTTGAACACCGAGAAGGTAGCCGAGATGGGGACATAGTGCTTGAAGCCGTTGCGCCAGTCGCGGATGAGACTCTTCTGGAAGAACTGATCCTGCTTCGAGGTCAGCGAGTTCTGGAACTGACCTTGGTATGACATTCGGATCTTCTCATACCAACGCTCGCCTCCGACGACCTTCTTACGCTTGAAGGGAGTTGTCTGGGCCATCGAGACGGTTAGGTTCGGGAACGAGACTGACATTGTCGAGTCCTGTGTGCGCTGGGCGATGTTGGCAGTGGCCGCCATACTCCATTTAGAGCCAGGGAAGCGATAGGAAAGGCTGACGGTCGACGATTTGGTGTTCTCGGTGAATGATGAGTTGTAGTACGAGTTGAGGTCGTTGCGCGAGTAACCCGAGGTGGTGAAGTTGACCGATGCCGAGAACGACATGTTCGGGTTGGCCTTCGGATCCTGGGTGTGGCTCCAGAGGACCTGGAAGTTGTTCTGTTTCGAGTAGTCGGGCGCTCCCTTGTCTCCCAACACGGTGTTTATGTACGAGATGTCGATGTTGCCGCGGAAGCGATATCGCTTCGCATAGGTCGACCGGGCCGAAAGTCCCCACGAGCCTTTGGTGTATATCTCACCGCGGAGCGCGAGGTCAACATAGTCATTGATAGCGAAATAGTAACCACCGTTGCGGAGGTAGAAGCCTTTGTTATAGTCTTCGCCGAACGAGGGGAAGATGATGCCCGACGAGTACTTTTTCGAGAAGGGGAAGTAGCCGAAGGGGAGTGCGAGGGGGAGAGGGACGTCGGCCAAAACCATGTAGACCGGGCCGGAGACGACGTCCTTGTTGGGGCGCAGACGTCCGCGGGTAAGTTGGAAGTAGAAGTGGGGGTGGTCATGGTCGTCACAGGTGGTGTACTTTCCGTCTTCGAGATAGAAGGTGCCGTCTTCCATTCGTTTGGTGCGACCGCCGGTGATATATCCTTCGCCCTGCTGGGTGATGATCTCGGTGATGTAACCGCGCTGGGTCTTGAAGTTGTACTTCATTGTTTTCGACTCATACTGGTCGGAGCCCTCTTGAAAGACCGGTGTGTCGGCGAGGTTGCCGGTCGAGTCGACGCGTCCGTTGGCGTAGACTGTGGCCGAGTCGAGTTGCATCTGTATTTCAGCCGAGTTGAGCTTAAACTTCTGATACTCAACGGTACTGTTACCGTAGAGCCACGCCATGTTCTCTCCCTTGAGCACGAGAGAGTCGGTAGCCGAGAAGGTGACGGTCGATTCGAGATCGGTCTTCTCGCGCGAGATGCGACTCAGCGACGTGCGGCCGCTGTTGATAGAGTCGAGCAGTCCGCTGAGTGAATCGGAAGGATTGTGGGCGACTGAATCGCCGTAAACACCCCTCAACGAGTCGGTTAGATTGGTGATGAGCGTTGAATCGGCAATAGCCTGATGGTCGGCCGAGAGCGTGTCGGATGCTTCGCCACCGTCACTGACGGCAGCCGACTTCATCGAGTTCAAGCCCGGCGACTGCGCCAGGGCGAACGCGATCAGCGTAAAGAAGACGATATATAGACCGAGACGCCTCAA
>CAZTSQ010000028.1:0-6794 GCA_964615915.1 uncultured Sangeribacter sp. | reverse complement strand
GCGCAAGCGTATTTGGTTGCAAAGTTACAAAATTAAATCGAGACTAGCCACACACGCTCCGTGCTATACCAACCAATAACCTTATCCTGAGTGTTAAAACATCCTAAAGATGACTTGACAGTTTCCATTATACCTCAAACTTTCGTCAAAATCGTCAAAAGTTTCCATTATAACAGAAACTTTTTGTGAAGGAGATTGCCTATAAGGGTGTGGTGGACGGGTCGAATTCGGTGCGGAGGGCATTGAAGCGGTCGAGGACGGCGGGGGCGAAGCGCTTCATGGAGGCGAGGATGCGGTCCATGGGCTTTTCGAGCGTCGGATGGTCGGCGGATTTTGAGAAGAATTTGTCGGCATAGCAGACGAGACGCTCTTCGCGTGTCAAGGGGAGCATGTCGCGATGGGGAAGGGGCAGCCCTTGCGAGACGATGTCGTCTACCGTTAGGCCGGAGCCAGTATGACGCTCACAGACAAGAGCATGGCTCGGAAAACCCTCAGCTTCGAGTATCTTGCGACCCTCGACTCCGTGGCATATGTAAGGCAACGGCCCCTCACAGAAGATATCGCGGGCATCACAGCGGAAGATCCCGATATCATGAAGCATCGCCGCTTCATAAACAAATTCCCGGTCTATATCCGTCAGCTGATTCTTGTCAATCAAAGCGAGTGCCTTCGAGGCGACAGCCCCCGAATGGGCAAGGAGAAGGTCGCGAAGTTTCCCCGGACCATAATATTTGTCGATAATTTCAAGTGTATTCATCCAATTCCAGTTAAAAATTGCTCCCTCTCACCAAAGGCAAGAGGGAGCGGAACCGTAACTCTATAATGGTCATCATATTGATGAAGATGACCCCAATCTAATAACTGAATTTGCCTATTAAGGCGGGGTGACAGTGACGATTACTCGTCGACTTCGATGATCTCTACCCAACCGTGCTCATCGGGACGGTCGCCATACTGAACGCCACGGAGAGCATTGTAGAGCTCGGTGGTCTTCGGGCCGGCTTCGCCGTTGGGAGAGTATTTGAAGCTGCGACCGTTGTCGAGGTCGTCGATCTGACCGATCGGCGAGCAGACGGCTGCCGTTCCGCAGGCAGAAACCTCCTCGAAGGTTTCGAGCTCGTCATACGGAATCGGACGACGCTCTACCTTGAGACCGAGATCCTTGGCGAGAGTCTCGAGGCTCATGTTGGTGATAGAGGGCAGAACGGTCTCGGACGACGGTGTGATGTAAGTGTTGTCCTTGATGGCGAAGAAGTTGGCTGCGCCACACTCGTCGATATATGTCTTGTCTTTCGGGTCGAGATAGAGCATCACGCTGTAGCCCATGTCGTGAGCCTTCTGGCCGGCGAGAAGAGAAGCGGCATAGTTACCGCCGATCTTGATAGAGCCGGTGCCCTTCGGGGCAACGCGGTCATATTCGCGGCTGAGGCAAACCTTGGTCGGCTTGAAGCCATCCTTGAAGTAGGGGCCAACGGGAGTGACGAACATTACGACCATGTACTCCTTGGCGGGAGCCACGCCGACCTGCGGGCTGATACCGATCTCGAGCGGACGGATATAGAGAGAAGCGCCTGACTCATAGGGGGGGATGAAGCGGGCGTTGAGCTTCACGACTTTGCGGACCATCTCGCAGAAGAGCTCAACGGGCATGGGAGCCATCTTGATGCCTTCGGCCGAACGGATGAAACGCTTTGCGTTCTCCTCCATGCGGAAGATGCGGATCTTGCCGTCCTTGCCGCGGAAAGCCTTGAGGCCTTCGAACGATTCCTGGCCATAGTGGAGGCATGCAGCCGCCATGTGCATGGGGATATATACATCTTCGGATACTTCGATTTCGCCCCACTTGCCATCCTTGTAGGTGCAGCGGACGTTGAAATCTGTGGGAGTGTAGGAGAATCCCAGCGAGCTCCAGTCGATTTGCGGATCTTTCATTTTGTTATGGTTGTATGCGGATTAAATTTTTAAGGTTAATCTGGTTTGAAACATATGGTTTCCCGATCAGATGACGACTTTACACGTCAAGTCTCCGGCCTTGATGATGTAGACCCCGTGGGGCGTGCCGGTCAGCCGGTGTGTCCCTGCGGGCAGGGTGTCTGAAGATATGAGCTGGCCGAGGATCGAGAAGATCTTTATCTGAACCTGTCGGTTGGATGTGACGACGAGATGACCGTTGCCGGCCTTGATCTCGATATCGGTGTCTTTGGCGACGCTTTTCAGCTCATGGATCTCTGTCTTCACCGGCTCCCATGCGCGTGCGGCCGACGAACCGAGGGGCGCGACGGCGAGCAACAGAAATGTGAGCAGTGTCAACAGAGTGTGTTTCATCGTTTTAACCGATTGGGAGTGTCACAGAGAACAGAACACTGTTTCTGCGGTGTAAAATTACAAAAAATCTTTGAAACGCCCTACTATATGGTCAAAAAAAGTGACTGCCCCGGGTTCCGACCCGGGGCAGTCTGAGTGATAAGATATTTCGACGATGATTTTATCAGTCTTTCTTCTCGGCTTTCTGCATCTGCTCTTTGAGAGCCTGGAGAGCGCCGAGGTCGCCGAGAGTTGTCTTCTCGATCTGGGGAGCGGCAACCTCTTCTTCAGCCTGCTTGCGGGGACGGTTGGCGTTGCGTGCGGCGTTGCGTGCGGCGCGTGCTTCAGCCTTAGAAGCGTCTTCAGCGATGCGGCTGTGTGAGAGGATGATGCGGCGGCTGTCTTTGTTGAACTCGATCACCTTGAAGTCGAGAACGTCGCCGAGCTTAGCCTGCGAGCCGTCTTCTTTAACGAGGTGCTTGGGAGTGGCGAAGCCTTCAACGCCATCTTCGAGCTTGATGACAGCACCCTTGTCCATAACCTCAACGACAGTACCCTCGTGGATAGAGCCGATGGTGAACTTGCCTTCGAAAGCCTCCCAGGGGTTGTCTTCGAGCTGCTTGTGGCCGAGGCTGAGACGACGGTTTTCCTTGTCGATCTCGAGAACCTGAACCTCGATATCGCTGCCTACTGAAGTGAACTCAGAGGGGTGTTTGATCTTCTTGGTCCAAGAGAGGTCAGAGATGTGGATCAGGCCGTCAACGCCCTCTTCGATCTCAACGAAGACACCGAAGTTGGTGAAGTTGCGAACCTTGGCGGTGTGCTTCGAGCCGATAGCATACTTGGTCTCGATGTTCTCCCACGGGTCGTTCTTCAGCTGCTTGATGCCGAGAGACATCTTGCGCTCGTCGCGGTCGAGGGTGAGGATGACAGCTTCAACTTCGTCGCCGACTTTGAGGAAGTCCTGAGCTGAGCGGAGGTGCTGGCTCCAAGACATTTCGGAAACGTGGATGAGGCCTTCGACACCGGGCTGAACCTCAACGAATGCGCCGTAGTCGGTCATAACGACTACCTTGCCGTGAACGTGGTCGCCTACGTTTACGTCCTCGCCCAGGTTATCCCAGGGATGGGGCTGGAGCTGCTTGAGACCGAGGGCGATACGCTTCTTCTCGTTGTCGAAGTCGATGATAACGACCTTGATGTCCTGGTCGAGCTCGACAACCTCGTGGGGATCCGAAACGCGGCCCCAAGAGAGGTCTGTGATGTGGATCAGACCGTCGACGCCACCGAGGTCTACGAAGACACCGTAGCTGGTGATGTTCTTCACCTTGCCCTCGAGCACCTGACCCTTTTCGAGCTTGGAGATGATCTCCTTCTTCTGAGCTTCGAGCTCGGCCTCGATGAGGGCCTTGTGAGAAACGACAACGTTCTTATATTCCTGGTTGATCTTGACGACTTTGAATTCCATCGTCTTGTCAACATACATGTCGTAGTCGCGGATGGGACGTACGTCGATCTGCGAACCGGGAAGGAACGCCTCGATACCGAATACGTCTACGATCATGCCGCCTTTGGTGCGGCTCTTCACGTAACCCTTGATCACCTCGTTGTTTTCGAGGGCCTGGTTTACGCGATCCCAAGAACGGGTCTGGCATGCCTTCTTGTGAGAGAGGCGGAGCTGGCCGTTCTTGTCCTCGAGGGCCTCGATGAAGACTTCAACTTCATCGCCTACCTGGAGGTCGGGGTTGTAGCGGAATTCGCTGATGGGGATGATAGCGTCGGACTTCTGGCCGATGTCAACGCGAACCTCGCGCTTGGTGATGTTCTTGACAATACCGGTTACAACCTCGTTGTCTTTTGCAGTTTTCAGAGTCTCGTCATAGGTGCGCATCACCTCTTCGCGGCTCTTGGCGCCTGCGGTTTCGCCGTTCTCGAAGGCTTCCCAATCGAAGTCTGCGATCGGGCTTTGAACTTTTTGTTCAGTCATTAAAAAAATGGTTAATAAATTAGGTTGATTAATTCTCTCTCATTCAGGGTTTTCGCACCTCGTTCCGACTTACAGGCCGACCCGTAGGGGCGCAATTTCCCCAAATGTGCGGCAAAGTTAGCCAAAAATCCGCAACCGACCAAATTTTTGCGCTGAAAATCAATCAGAAAAGCGACTTCGGAGCTTCCCGGGGCCGCTTTCTTTCTTGTGTCTTTTGTCAGAATAGCTTCAGCATCGAGTTTTCGGCGTTCAGCTGCTCGCGATAGTTCTGGCGGTCGTCGTCGACCATCTCGTCGAACCGCCCGGCTTCGAGGGCGAAGCGGTCACGCCGTTCGCGCCAGTAGGGGCCGAAGGCCTGGCCGATCCATTGCCGCTCGAGTTCGGGATATCGCTCGTGGATCGAGTCGAGCCGCGATTCGGCCTCCTCGACATTGGTCGTCTGTATCCCTTCGAGCATATGGGCCGGAAGAACCTGCCCGGCCAAATCAACCCAGCGCCAGGGTTTCAGCGGGTCTCCGTTCTCGTCAAGCTCCGGCTCGGGGAAGTCGCTGTCTCCCAACTTTGTGTGGAGATATTTATATATGGCCAGGGAGTAGAGCATACGGGCGCGCTCGAGCGAGGCTCGGGTCAGCTTCATACCTTTGTAGCGCACGAAACGGTCGTCGTCGGCCGGTCGCGACAGCAACTCGCCGATGGTCTCGAGGGCACGGAGGATGTGCGAGACGGTGTGGGGATTGAGTACTTCAAACGTCACGCGGTCATGTAGCGGCAGGCGGCGCTTGGCGCGGCGGTCGCGTGTGGGCCATTTCTTCTCGTCCCTAAGCAACCCGCACGAGCGGAGCATCATCCCCGGAACCACAACCGTCGCTCCCTTTTCGTCGCCGAAGAGATAGGAGAAGGGGAACTCTGACGAGTCCGGATGGGTCTTGTGGTCGCCCATAAGGAGTGAGAAGGCGCCAATCTTGGCTCCCAGCATCAAGTAGGAGTTTGACGACGTTTTCACCCCGCGCTCGAGGATCCCCCAATGGACCGGCCCGAGTTTGTACATGTGGTTGGACTGGTTGGTGGCTGAGCCGGCATTCATGAACGAGAGCATGCACCCGATCAGTAGCGTCGACTTGTGCATCGACACGGTGTACGGCCCCGCGAAGACCGCGCAGGCCTCGCCGTTCTCCATCGAGGTGTTGGCGAAGAAGAGTGAGTCATGGGCCGTGAACCCCTTCTCGATCTCCACGCCCTGACCGATATAGCAGTTGCGGATTATGGAGTTGGAGTCGACCCTGCCGTCTTCGATTATGAAGTTGACGGCGTCGACACCATGGCCCACGAAAGTCATCGCGCGCCCGGTGGCTGCGTTGTTGATCAACGCACCGTTTTCGAGGCGCGACGCGCCGGTGACGGTGCAGTTCGGACCGACGCTGACGTTGACGATCACGCCGCAGTCTCTGATGATCGCTCCGGCTCCGATCTCAGGGGGGACTGAGGTCTGTTCGAGATGTTCGCCGACAAACTGTTCCCACCCCGGAGCGTCGGCACCCTGCGGTGTCCGGGCTATCAATGCCGCTACCTGGGCAGACAGCCCGGGCCATAGGCGTACACGGCGCGAGCCGGACTCGTCGAGCACCGCCACTTCGACGCCGACACCACACGAGGCCTCCGGCTCGAATTCTATCCGGTCAGTGTTCATGACCATAGCCCCGTCTCCGACCACGGTGTTGACGATGCCTCCCGGGACGTTGACTATCGTCACGCCGTCTCCGAGCCTGCAGTCGCGGATGATGGCGTGGCTGAGCCGGCCCCCCTTCTCGCCACCGAGTGCTCCGATAGAGACAACCCCTTCGAACTCAACATGGTGAATTTTGGAGAGGTCTGTCCCTGCGGAGACTGTTACGTCAGCCCAGTTGTCGGCTACACAGCCCTGAGCCTCAAGTTTCTGGATCTCCCACCATTCGAGAGGTCGGCGTTCTGTCGCCTCCTCAGTCTTCGGGAGTGGTATCTTCGTCATATTTCTGGAATAAGAAATCGTTATACGGGAAGCGCTCCGAATGAATCTCCCTTGCCTTCTGGTAGAGGATATCCTTCAGAGCCTCGATGTTTGTCCGCTCCTTGGCCGAGATAAACACGCAGTTGTCGCCGAGTCGGGCCATCCATGTGTCCTTGAACTCGTCGAGCGAGATGTTCTCGCGGGTGCGCGGGGTCAGATCGTCGGGATCCTTCGGAGTGTAGGTGAAGGCGTCGATCTTGTTGAAGACCATGATGACTGGTTTTGAAGCGGCTCCGCAAACCTCTGAGAGCGTTTTGTTTACCACTTCAATCTGCTCTTCGAAATTGGGGTGGGAGACGTCGACGACGTGAACCAGCAGGTCAGCGTCGCGCACCTCGTCAAGGGTAGACTTGAACGAGTCGACAAGATGGGTCGGGAGTTTGCGGATAAAGCCGACGGTGTCTGTCAGCAGGAAGGGGAGGTTGTCGATGATGACCTTGCGCACGGTCGTGTCGAGGG
>CAZTSQ010000027.1:0-32938 GCA_964615915.1 uncultured Sangeribacter sp. | reverse complement strand
TGGTGATACGCTCGACACCCATTCCGAAAGCATAGCCGCTGTACACTTCGGGGTCTATTCCGCAGGCTTTTAGAACGTTCGGGTCAACCATTCCGCAACCGAGGATCTCAACCCATCCGGTGTTCTTGCAGAAGGCGCATCCCTTGCCGCCGCAGATGTTACACGAGATGTCCATCTCGGCCGATGGCTCGGTGAAGGGGAAGTAGCTCGGGCGCAGACGGATTTTGGTCTCGGGTCCGAACATCTCTTTGGCGAACTGCAGGAGAACCTGCTTGAGGTCGGCGAATGAAACGTCCTTGGCGATATAAAGGCCCTCTACCTGGTGGAAGAAGCAATGGGCGCGCGCCGAGATGGCCTCGTTGCGATATACACGTCCGGGGCATACGATACGGATCGGGGGCTCGACCTTCTCCATGGTGCGTGTCTGAACCGACGAGGTGTGGGTACGCAGAAGTATGTCGACTCCTTCGCGCGAGATGAAGAATGTGTCCTGCATGTCGCGAGCCGGGTGATCCGGGGGGAAGTTGAGGCTCTCGAAGACGTGCCAGTCGTCTTCGATTTCGGGACCCTCGGCCACTGTGAATCCCATGGCTCCGAAGATGCGGATGATCTCATTCTTGACCATCGAGAGCGGATGGCGCGTGCCGAAGGCCATAGGGGTCTCGGTGCGGGTCAGGTCAAGGCCCGAAAGCTCGGCGTCGGCGTTGTCAGCCAGACTCTCCTTGAGGGCCGCGATACGCTCGGTGGCGAGTGTCTTCAGTTCATTGAGCATCTGGCCGAGTTCGCGCTTTTGTTCCGCCGGGACATTGCGGAAGTCGTTCATCAGTGCGGAGATTTCGCCCTTCTTGCTCAGATATTTGATTCGGAGTTGCTCGACGGCCTCGGCCGTGTCGGCGTGCAGGCTCTGGAGTTGCTCCTTGATAGCTTCGATTTTCTGTTTCATATAGCCTTTTTACGAAAGCGGGAGAGGGAGACTGCAAAATTACTAAAAAATTGCCGAGCCTCAAAATATCCTCCCCCCTTTCTTCCCGTTTATACCTGGGTGAAATTCGCATCTCTGTCAATTTTCCTATTTATACTTGGGTAAAATTAGCGTTTGTGTCAATTTTCCCGTTTATACTTGGGTACTTTTACGTGGAACCGGTCCAAAATGCAAGAGAGGTCACCGCATTGGTGACCTCTCAAATATGATCTGGTTTAGACCCTGTTATTTCACGAAGATCTTTTGCGCTTTGTCTCCGACCTGAAGGAGATAGAGACCTTTTGCCGGGAGAATAACGCAGGAGGGTTCGGCCGTGGCTCTGAATCTTGCGATCAGATTGCCAAAGAGATCATAGACGCTTGCTTCTGTTTCGGTAGCTGATGAGGCAGTAAGTGTCAGACCGTCGATATTGAAGTCGAAGGCGGAATCTGCTTTCCCTACTTCATTTATCTGACTGTATCCATTCCAGTTAGAGTACAGAATCTGCTCTCCACAGGAGGCTTCGCGCAACTTGGAACCGCCACCATCGGCCTCGAAATAGGTGTTGGAGTTGAAGCCATCAACGCTTCCGATGCCGGCGATCCACTCGCCGCGACCTTCCATTAGTTCGAACGTAACATCATCGAGGGTATATTTCCCATACTCTTCGACCAACATGATCTCGCATCCGGGATTCTCCTCCGTAGTATATCGGTCGATACATTTAATGTAAGAGGTGTTCACCGGAGGGAAATTGGAGCCGATAACTGAGACCCGTGCACCTTCGCCGGGCTGAAGCCCGAAGTCATAGAAAAGATACCATGCGTTTTCTCCCTCTTTCGGGCTGCGAACATAGACCTTGTTGCCTTCGGTGCGGACGTAGGCCCATATTTCGTCTGAAGGTATCTCGCCATATGAGATAGGCATAACCTTTTCACCTTCAAACTCTATCTCTGCTCCCAGATTGAGATGAGCCAACGGCATCTCATTTGGACGATCCATACATCCCCATGACTGGTAGGTCCATTTGAGGCCCGGAACGATGTGGTTATTGAAACTCAGCTCCTTCTTAGGCCAGGCTGAGTAGAGCACGTCGCTGTCCAGGGATGCTTCACGGAGTTCCGGTTTTGATCCCTTGTCACCATAAGTCGCGTTCCAACGGAAACCGTACTGAGAGCCAACGCCTGGCTTCCACCAGATAATTTCGCCCTCGGTCGAGTCCAGAGAGTCTACAGGTGTTTCGATGAGGAAGATGCAGTCTGGATCCACGTCCTCCCAGTTGTCAGGTCGCTCGATACGTTTGACGTGAGTCCTGACGTAATAACGCTCGTTCAGCCCCGGAAGAAGGTAGGTGTAGATGTCAGTCTCCTCACCGATTTCAAGCCCGAAGTCGTACATCAGCAACCACTCCTGCTCTCCGTTTCCCTGCTCTTCTTTTTTCTCCTTGAACTCCTCCTTTATATCAGACCACCAGTTATTGGGGTCATCCGTGTGTTTCTCGGCGAGTTTATTCTTGAAGTAGATCTTGTTCCCCTCGAAGAGAAGGTCGTTATTGGTTCCAATTCGCTGACCTGAGAGATTACCATGCTCAGTAGTCACATAGAGGGACTCAGTCGAGCCGAATGAGTCATGAACAATAGTTTCTCTTTCGAAAACGAGAGGCGCGGATACGGCTTCGGAGTTTGCCGGGTAACAAGTTGTCCAGTTTGTCCCGATTTTTACCGGATTCTCTGCTAACGTGGCATTGTCTTGCGCGAAGGCGCCAATTCAATGCACAGCCACCGTTGCGAAAAGTAACAGTCTTTTCATAGGCACTAATGTTAAGTGTTTGAAACTCCCCAAAATTAGTCAAAATTTTTCATTCACACAAATTTTTTCAACTAATTTCGACAAATAAGACCCCGTTGTGGGATCGGGGTCTTAGACGTAGGTGAGGTAGGTATGGTTATTCGTAGGTGAGGTCGATATGGGGCGACGTAGTGGAGTAGACGGGCATGACGTCGCCGACCGAGGCTCCGATATATGTCGGGTCGGCGCTCCAGTATGTCGAGCCCTCCCAAACATAGCCGGCACGGTGAGCTGGTTCGGTTGTGAGGCGTACAGACGCACTTTCGTGGCCGGGATAGGCAATCAGATGATTCGAGATCCCGAGAGCGTTCCACAATAGCCATGTGAACATAATAGCCCGGTCCTCGCAGTCGCACTTGTCGTAATAGAGCGTCTCCTCAAGAAAATAGGGCTTCTCGAACCCATGATTATCCTGATCTGTCGCGTAGGGTAGCGAATGAAAGAAGGAGAGGAGTGAATTGACAGCCTCCGCTTCAGACATACCTCCGAGCTGGTCGCGTACCTGTTTCGCCAGACTCTCTCTCAGAGACGGTTCGAGAGTAGATCGCGCAAAATCCTCGGTCGGCATCTGCGGGTACCGGTAGAGCATTTTGTACAGGTTTTCGTTTACCTCTCCCTTCAGAGTCACTCCCGCTCCCGACAGTTCAAACGGCTTCATTTTCTCCGGGAGAGTCAGACCCTCGATCAGCAGATTCACTTCGCGCCCTTTGTCTGATGAGGCGGGGAGATCGCAGGTCAAGATCTTGGCACCGTTCAGGCGTTCCGGATCGGTTTCACTTGAGGTGAAGACAGTGTAGCGCCTTCCCTTTAGATCAAGGTAGAGACTACCGTAAACGGTCTGCTCAATTGGGAGCATCAACAGCGGGATATTGGTTGAAGTCAACGCCAGGCGGGCGTCATATCCCATGTTGGTCAACAGATAGTGGACTGCCGCCATGCGCGAAGCCTCGGAAGCCCGTGGAAATTTAGAGTAGACATAGGCCTCTGCGAGTCTGAAGGTCAGATAACCGTTCAGACCGAGGTCCATGGCTTTCCGGTCGAGTGCCTGAGCAGCTCTCACGGCGTCACTCTTCTGGAGCGAGCGCCATTGAGCTCCGGCGTCAGTCGTACTCTTTATGTCATTCAGGATATTGAAGTCGACTCTCTCCAGACTGAGAGGCATTCCGTAGAAATCGAACTCTTCCGAAGCGTCTGCTTTCGGCCGAGCGTCTGCGGGAGGAGTGGCAGGGGTAGAAGGTTTTGTTGGCCGAACGCGCGGAGTCAGATCCACTTTCGGAACCTCAGGGACCTTCGGCTCGGGGAGAACCACAGGCGCGGGAGTCTCCGGCTTGGGCGTCTTGACAACCCGGGGCTGTTGGTGAGGCTTCGGGGTCTCGTCGCGCTGAGGAGACATCAGCGGTTCGTATGGGTGCCATTCTCCTTCGAGAAAATCGGCATAGTGCTCCACGATTCGGCTTCTGAAATCATTGTAGTCCTTGTGAAGCTTCTCGCGAAAGGCTTGGAAAGACTCCTTTGCTTCAGACGAGGTTCTGCTCTGCGCGCACACACAGGCGGGTGTGAGTGCACACAGAACAGTCGTCAGAAGTATGGTCCGCTTCCTATCCATCAAAAGCCGGCGTTAACAAATTCCGAGATCTTCTCGGCATACTTTTGTGCGGCCTCGCTCTCTTCGAGGGCATTCTTCAGAGCACGC
Source organism: uncultured Sangeribacter sp. (assembly GCA_964615915.1). Classification (GTDB taxonomy): domain Bacteria; phylum Bacteroidota; class Bacteroidia; order Bacteroidales; family Muribaculaceae; genus Lepagella. The sequence goes on along the minus strand of CAZTSQ010000027.1, from coordinate 28,436 downwards.
ATGCGAGCCTTGGATGCGGCGTTTTCGGAGATGATATAATAAGTGTTCACCTCATACGAGCCGTTGGGAAGTTGACGTACGAGGGCGAAGCTTTCAGCCAGTTCGCCCTTGATCTCGCGCTCGACAAGGCGCTCGTATGCAGAGAAGAAGTGGTCGAAATCGGCCTCGCTGTCGACACCGTTTGCAAATACGTCTGTCATCACGCGTCCTTTCAGAGAGCTCGCCGCGTCGCCGGCATACTTGATCATGGCGTTGTTCGATGCCATCTGGTAGGCGGTGTTTTTCGATTTGGCGGTAGCGGTTCCGAGAATCTCGCGGTTGTCGTTCTCAGTGTCGTTGAGAGCCTGGTAGTGTTTTAGAAGAGAGACGTCGAGAGTGCGCGACCCCATGGTCGACCACTTCTCCTTCTCGAGCTGTTTCTTCTTCTGCTTGTATTCTTTCTCGAGAGCCTTGTTGAGGGTCTTGTTCATATCTGCGGCCATCACCGAGGGAACGATGAGCGCCAGGGTCATGATGAGAGCAATCAGTTTTTTCATGTCGGTTGTTTTTGATTGGTTAGTAACTGTTTATGTTTAGGGGTTGATTACCAGATTTACCTGCTGGACTCCCATTCTTGGGTCAGCTTTACGGGATTTGACGAGCCATTTGGCAAAGTTCTCTTGCGAGGCCGAGGGCGGAACACGATCACCGTTCCACTGCATTGCGGGCAAGGAGAAGACGTTTGGAGACAGCACAACGTAGAGCTGGTTGTATTCAGTTCCTTCGGGTGCTGTCATCAGCATCTCCTGAATCTGACCGAAGTCAGTCGGTTGAGAAGGGTCGAAGAATCGGTATTCCTTGTTGCGCGAGACGCGGACCTCGTCAATGTGCGACCCGGGGTAGGGGAGCATCTGAAAGACATTTCCCGACTCATCGGCAAGAAATACGGCCGTGTACCCGTTGACCGGCGAGAGTAGTTTCAGGTATAGCTGATCGCCGTCGTTAAACATGGTTTCCGACCTGGTCCCGTTCAGGTTATTGCGGGTAACCGTCAGGTTGAAGTCTGTGGCTTCGTTGGAGATCGAGCGCGCGCTACCCTTCACTTTACAGGTGACGATTAGCGTCCCTTCGTTCGGATCGAGGTCGAATTTGTATTCCGGTTCACCTTCGTCGGCTATCCATTCTCCCTTCGACTCCACGGAGGCGAGGGCCATGAATTTTTCCTTCTCTTTGCCATCCGAGACGCTGGTCGAAGAAATCTGGGTTGACTGAACGATGGTGCCGAACTCGCGTGCAAGAGCAGCATTGCGGGCCTCGGTCAGAGCGATCCGCCGTGCGTCGTCACGCGAATCCTTGGTCGAGGCGTGATAAGTATATTCACCGCTCACGTTGACGACCGGATTGGCACCCGATGCGTCGAGGTTGCCTGTTGACCCGAAAGCCAGCAGGAGAGCGACCGCACCGTAACTTATCGATCTGATGGTCATGGCTTCAGCTTTTTGGATTCCCATGTCGAGGCCAGTTTGCCCGACACACTGACAACCGGCGTCTGTTCCTTGCCGTTGATCCGGTTTGATGCCGATTCAACCTCCTTCTTGACATAGTCGGAAATCTGACGCAGTGTTGCGTTGCCCTTGCTTTCCTGGAGTTTCTTCAGCAGGAAGTATGTGAACAGACCGTGGTGCTTCTGGGTGTAGGGGAGGGCCGTCTGCTGGCCGCTGGCGGCTGTCAGGATGAACATATTTCCCTCCGGCTCTACCTCCTTGGGCTTCATGACGACTCCGCGCTCACCTTTCTTGACCGAGGTGTTGTTGCGTGAAGATCCCGAGAAGCAGGCGTCAATGAAGACCGACACACTTCCGGCACCCATATTGCCCAGTGAGCGATAGAGATCCTTCATCGGGATCAGCGTCGAGGTTGTCAGCGGATTACCGTCCGAAGGCAACAGATAGGCCTCCTTAGTGGCGTCGTCGGGCAATCCGTGGCCGGCGTAATAGAAGATTACTTCCGCGTTTTCGCCCGTGCCCTTAACCTTTTTGGCCAATGTCTCGACAGCATCGCGTACCTGATTGCCGGTAGCGTTAGCTAAAAGAACGGCCTGATGCTCAGGCACTCCGAGGGTCTTGACACAGTACTGATGGAACGACTGACCGTCATGTAGGGCACCGAAGACATCGTCGGCGTTGTTGTAGTGCTCGTTGGCTATGATGACCGCATAAAGGTTGTCGGCTTTGCGTGTGGTCACCGGAATGTTCTCGTCGACATCCGAGGGAGTGAAGACCATGTCTTGAACACGAGTGGCAGTTGGTGCCGCCTTACCCTCAGACGAAGAAGCAGCGGCGAGGATACCGTTGATGTCGACGTATACTTCAGGGGTGCGGTAATCAGCCGCGTCGGCCGCATTGTACGAATATTTCTTACCGTTGACGATGAAGGTAATCTCTGCCAAAGCAACCTTATCATCCTTGATCATGAACTTCGGAGTACGTATCCTGGCTGATTCCCAGCCCGACTTGAACAGCTCCGCTTCGCGGTTCTTATATGGAACTTTGAGCACGGCGTTTCCATATGGGGTGGTGATCATATAGGTCTCGTTATCGACGTCATAGTCGGATCGTTTCAGGTCGTCGAGCACCAACTGGCGTCCGTATCTCTCGAGATACTCCTTCTCGGCCGCTTTGTTGAGGCTTTTGTACTCGTCGACTCCACCGCCTTCAGCAACGCGTTTCTTATAGTCCTCCAGTTTCTCAAACTCTCCGCGTTGAGCCCACGTGCCGAGTCGTTCCTCGATAAAGGGACGCGCGAACTCAGCGTAGCTGGGAACTGTGCCGACCTTGGCGCTACCGCCGGCCGAAGAGAAAGAATCGCCCTCGATCATGACCGGCATTGAGTTGAAGACCACTCCCTTGTCACCGAATCCGAGGAGACGGCTGTTGACCTCGTCGAAGCGTTCTTTCTCTCCGAGGGCCGCATAGGTCTGTGCGAGTGCCCTGAGGTACTTGATGTCGCTCGGAGTCGTCGAGAGGAGTTGCTCAAGAGATTCCGCAGCCGAGTTGAAGTAGGCCTGAGACTGTCGCGATGCCCGTTTTGCCGCCTTCTCGTCCGCCTCCATAATCGACTGGTTGTAGTACTGGGCGCCGAGATTATAGTAGCATGTAGCCATCCGTCGGGTGTTTTCGAGCGATTGCGGACGTTTCTCGGCTATCTGTAGGTATATATCGAGGGCCTTGCGGAAGTCGCGGTTGGTTGAATAGAGTTTCGCTTGAATGTCTAGCAACTGCTCGTCGTTGGGATTCAGCGCCAGGGCACGGTCGAGAAGGTTCTGAAGCTGTTCGGGGCGTCCTCCCTCGATCGCACACTGCAGGGCCATGGTGACTATGCGTTCGTTGAGAGGGTATTGACTAACTCCCTCGCCGAGAACCTCAAGCCCCTTGTCCCAGTCCTTTGTCTGTACACATGCCTGACCGTAAAATAGCACCACATTTTCGCGTGCCTGCTGTTCTCCGGTCGAGAGATAGGTCTCGAAATATCGTTTGGCGCGATCGAGGTCGCCTGAATTCACGGCACCGTAGGCTGCCGAATAGGAAAGCATCGCCAAAACCTGGGGCGTGGTCTTGAAATCAACCACCGACATGGCCGGGAGTGTCTCGGTGTCGATGAATGCCTGGGCAAATCGGGTGGTCTCGGCGCTGTTCCCGGCCCCGGAATGATAGATCGCACCTTGCATCAGCAATTGATGAACATCCTTCAGGATGTTTCGGGCCCGTGAGGCCTGTTCGGAGTCATCAGCTGCCTGAAGCGCCTCGAGAGCCTTCGAGTTGACATCATAGGCCGTATTGTAGAGAACAGATTCCTGCTCTCCTTCGTATTCCATGAATTTCAGCTTCTTGTAGGCCTCCGAAGCCTCCTGACCACGTAATTCTCCTTCCGTTGGTCCCTGTATGATGCTGTCTACCCCGACTGCCGACTGAGGGTCGGCAATCGAGGATGACGTTCCGGTTAATTGACCCGAGATGACGGAACAGAAGACTATCCCCAGGGCCGGTATTGTCAGAAAACGTTTCTTCATTCTCAGTTTAAACTCATTTTGTTTGAGACAGTGTCTCATTCTTTGTCACCGAAAACATCGATGAATGTGAAGTCAGCATTGATTCGGCGGAATTCCGATCCCTTGTCTGAGGAGACGTCGACGTGAATGTCATAGTCAGTATTGGTCTTCTCCAGACTGGGGATGTTTTTCGTCAGCCAATCTTTCAGAGCCGTCGCACGCAGGAAGGCGAGCTGCTCGTTGGTCTTGATGCCTGACTGTTTGGTGACACAGAGGGGAGACAGGGCGCCGTTCTGCCAAACCGGTTCGTCCACAAAGTCTCCGAAAATGCCGTCATACGGGATTCCATGAACGATCGGGGTGGCGTCTGCGCTTCCGCTCAGTTTGACTTTGATTCTACGGCCCGGAGTGATGTATTGGGCCAGCTCGCCTTCGAAAGCCGATTTGATGATCTCAACTGCGGCTCCTGCGGCTCCGGATTCCTCGATTTTATATTTACCGGGACCGAAATCTTCGATGGCTGAGAATTCGGGATCTACAGAATAGGTGACGCTGACGATATAGTTCAGTATCTTCCGTCCCGAGGCATCATATGCGGGTACCACCTGAGAGTCTACTGTGATATTGGTGTGGTCTGAAATGACGTTGTTGTGCTTGGCGGCGTCCACGATCTGTTCTTTCAGCTCCTGAAGTTTCATTTCCTCCATCTGTTGCTGTTGAAGCACCTCGAGGCTGACGATATTGTCGTCGCCCTCCATGAACGACATAGCTACTCGATCCTGATTGTCATAGAGATAGGTCTGTCCGTCGTTCTTGTTGAAGAATTTTGCGTAGACAAGCTCGAAGCTATCGTCGGGCATCACGCCGTAGCGGGCGTCGGAGACAGTCAGGTCAGCCCCGGTGTGGAAGGCTCCGATGTTGGCTTCTGGCACAGGCAGATAGACACTCGGCATGTTTGAGAAACCGACTTCGAGACGCTGCGACGCACGGTCATAGGCACCGAGAGTCATCTCGGCCATGGCCAGCATGTCGCCTGCCAGTGAAGTTGCGGTCTCGTCTTCGAAGAGACGGCGCTGGCGTGAACGTGCTTCGTCAGATACACGGGCCGCATATTCCTCCATCGACTCACCCGGCATCATCTTCAGCCATTCGTTCATCTTCCGGTCTGCTTCGTCGCTGACCAGTTTCGAGAAGAACGGTTCGAGGTTGCGAATGCGTTCAGCCTTGATCGCTCCGAAAGAAGTGAAGCCGAGAAGCGTGTTGTTGAAGCTGTCTGAAAGGAACGACAGATCGTTTGTCATTCCGAGCTCATTGTCAATTTTTCTTCTGTCTTCGGGCTTGACGAGGTTGATCAGTTCAATCTGATTCGGAGAAATGGCTACGGCTACATATTTGCCGTTGTCGTTGAAGTCGGCGGCCAACGCGTCGCCCAAATCTTCGACGCTCGTCCTCAGTCGGAGAGAGTTGGTGAAGTAGACTTCGAGGAGGCCGTCGGCCGTCAGCAGGGCGAGATACTCTGAATCGGGGGAGAAGATAGCCTCGGTAACCTCTACACCCGGGTCAAAAGTGTGGCGCACCGTGCGGTCGTCGAGGTTATAGAGGGCAACCTTCTTTTCGCCGCGTGCGATCATCAGCGAACCGTTGGGAGAGACCCGCAGGTCATTGACTTCAAAGCCCGGACCTTTGATTGTTTCCTGCAGTTTGAATTTCGGAATGCCGAAGAACCGGATACTGTCGTCGGTGGCCACTATGAAGCGGCGTGCGTCGGCGGAGAATCCGACTGCTGTGGGTGAACCGAGCTTACCACCCTTGTACTTGAAGACCTCCTGGTCCCGGTTGATGGTTGAGCAAACGGCAGCGTTTTTCTTTCCTTTCTTGTCAACGGCTACGTAGGCGACCATGCGACCTGCCGGATCGACAGCGATGTCACAGATTGAGTCCTTGAGCTGATGGCCGAGAAGGTCACCGCGAACAGTTCGTATTGCATGATCCGAAGCGCTGAAGAGGGTTTGATAATACCTCTCGACCATCTTCGGAGTGTCTTTATGTCGAAAGGTGTAGGAGGACGTCGGTCCGTCCTGTGCGATGACCGGCAGGGCAGTCCCTAAAATTGCCGGCATCAGAAGGCATAGGAAAGATTTCTTCATGTGGTATGTTTTGTTGGTTAGTAGCGTGTATATCAGAAGGAGAGAACGTAAAGCGGGAACTCAGGAAGAGGATCGGGATTGTGAACACCCTGTTTGTTCATCTCCTCGAGCAGAAGATCCACGTCGAAGTTACAGTTGGCGACAATCATCAGCTGGCTGTCCTTACATGAGGAGGCGTCGGGTTGATTCCTCATGATTGTCTGCCTAGGCAGGAGAATATAGCAACCGGCCGGTTGACCCAGAGAGGAGAGTCGGTATTCTCCATCGGTTCCTTTTTGAATAATGTTGACGTAGATCGGGAAAGTCGAGTGGTTGGTGACTTCTGCGGTCAATCCCTCAATTTCGTCCCTCACAAGGCGGGAACGGAACGGATTGCCGGTGGTATCGTTCGTGACCCCCCGTTCGCGGATACATCTCGCGAGTGTGGTCGGGTCGATGCTGAATCCTGAGGCTTCGGGATCATATTCGGAGAGCGAACGTTTGACCATACCCTGCTCGACATAAACGCGCTGACCCTTGTCGAGACCTGAACCGCCGACTTTAAGCCGTTTGTTGATGGCCGAAAAATTATCGGAGGCTTTCACGTCCGCATCGAGCATCATCCGCGAAACGGTGAACGACCCGCTCTTGGTCGAGGTGTAGATATTATGGTTCACATCGTTTGTCACTTCGATGACGGCTCCGGCGGGAATGTCGATCTTGTCGGCAGGCGAAAGTTGCATTCCTGACTTGACGGCGACAGTCTTTCCTCCCTTGGTGAGGGTGACGGATCCCTTGACGCTACGCACGATAAATGCAGCCGAAGCTTGAGATGCGGCTGAAGAGATTAGTAGTAGTGTAATCAGCAGTGTCTTGATTATTTTCATGTTAGGTAGGTGCTTTATCTCGTCATGACAGGTCGCGACCCTGACGACGGCGTTTCTTCGCGCGTCTGAGCTTGATGGTTTTCATCAGTCCGGTCGTTCCGAACCACAGGTCGGAGGCGAACATTCCGAATGCAATCATCACGAGAGTGTAGGTGAAGTTGAGTATCACGCGGTGATCGACAAACATGTAGTAGCCGATCTGAACGATGATGTAGACGATAAGTAGCTGCAGAAAGCGGACAACGAGGCCCTTGACCCTCTTGTCGACCCAGATGCTGATCCAGACCGTGAAAAGACAGAGAACAAAGGCAATCAGCCAGTCAATCCAGATGTTGGGTTTTGAGTAGTAGCTCGAGGAGGTGATGGTGCCGACTGCATAGGCGTGAATCAACACGCCGGCAAGACGTGCGTCGAGGGGAGTGAAATGAAGGTCGGCCGCATCGGAGAGCGAACCGATTATGATAGTCTTGCCGAGCAGTTCTTCAGCCCGGTCGTTGACTTCATTGATCGGAATGACATCGAATTCGCGAGATGGGTAATCGATAAATTCATGTCTGTTACCCCTTTCCCGAAGCTGACGTTCTGTCTCGGGATTCATCAAAGTGGCGATGGCCACGGGAAATGAAGGAATAGAGTCACCCTTCTCGTCGACAAACCATGTGGCGAACTCGCGGATGGTTCCGTTCATGCTTTTTGCAGTCAGGTTGACTATGCCTTCCTCATGTGGAAATGTTCCGTGGAAATATGACCGGTCTTTCGGAATGACCCGACCTTTATCGTTGAGCTCTATTCCCAAAGGCATCACGAGATTGGGAACGGAGCGCAGTGCGTTCAGTAATTCCTCGTCACCTTCTCGCTCGTCTTCAAACTCCACATCCAGACCGACAGCCTTGGGACCGCAAAGAGAGATTGTCTCCAAAAGGCGCGTGATCTCGGGGCGTCCGGCCGATTCGATGTCTATAACTACTATCTGAGGGTCCAGATGGCGGACCGGGCGCCGGTTTGCAACCTGAGCGTAGAAGTCTGAGATCTGATTGTCCTCCTTTTCGGGCGACGAGAATATAGACATCACCGAGAATGAAAGAGGAGAGGCTAGAAGAAGAGACATCAGGAAAGCCAACAATGTGATACCCAAGGCCCTCAGAATACGCGTCAGACCTTTTGAGCCTGACGTAATATTCCATATTTTTCCGGACCTTCCGAGTGGTGTCATTAAATCTGGCAGTTAGTGAAGTGGCTAAGACTTCAAGAGGTGATTGAAAATGCAAAGATAAAAATTTTTCTCAATCTTTCCAAATTTTTGTTAAAATAGTCGGTAAAATTGTAGGGACATCGCGATGCGATGTGGAATTTGAAACACATACCATGTAGGGACATCGCTTTGCGATGTGGACCCGGGAAAGAAATGAAATCCGGATTCAACATCGCAAAGCGATGTCCCTACATGAGTTACGTGCGGCTTTTGGAGCCACCGTAATCAAATATTATTGTCAGATGGTTTTTTCGACTGACCAGACGAAGGCGCGGAGACCGAGGAGGGGCTTCGATTCGTCGAGGGCGTGGAGACGCTCGAGAAGGGCGTCGACGCGGTCGTCTTCGACCATGGTCAGCATGGCCTCGGCCAGCGAGGGCCACGCGTGCGAGCCGTAATGGGGTTCGCCTGTCTTCGAACCGCGTCCCTGAACAGTGCCGAAGGCTGTGAAGCCGCGACAGTTGCTGCGCGTCAGCAGGTCCACTACCGCCTCGTGATGTGCCTGGTCATAGGATATGAAGATTGCTTTCATTTGTTCTTGTCTTTAAGTGTGAGGGTCTTCAGTTTCTTGCGGATTCGCTTGACTCCACGGCCGGCGAAGACGCAGTAGAGAACGGGAACGAACAGAAGCGTCAGGATGGTCGAGAAGGTAAGACCGCCGATCACGGCCGTGCCCATCGGACGCCACATTTCCGAACCCTGGCCCGAGCCGACTGCCATCGGCACCATACCGAGGATTGTGGTCAGCGTCGTCATCACAACCGGTCGCAGACGTGAGCGGCCGGCGTCGATCACCGCCAGACGGATCGACATTCCGCGCTCGCGGTTAAGAGCGATGTAGTCAATGAGCACGATACCGTTCTTCACCACGATACCGATCAGCATGATCGCACCGATCATCGACATCACGTTCAGTGTATGGCCCGAGAGCCAGAGAATCAGGAACACACCCGAGAAGGCGAACAGAAGCGAGGTCATGATGATGCCCGGATAGGTGAACGACTCGAACTGGGCGGCCATCACTATGTAGACGAGCAGGATGATCAGGACACCGAGAAGGAGAAGGTCTGAGAACGAATCCTGCTGATCTTCATAAGAACCTGAGATCTGGATCGTTATGCCCGGCGGAAGGTTGAGCTCGTCGATCTCTATCTCGGCCTGGGTCACGATCTGGCTCATCGGCACACCGTCGACTACGGCCGAGACCGTCACGAGACGCTCGCGGTCCTTACGTTCGATTGTCGGGGGTGTGAAGCGCTCTACAACCTTTCCGAGGTCCTTCACGCGTACGCCGGCACCGCTCGGGGTGTAGATGACGATGTTCTCGAGGTCTTCGAGGGTCGTGCGGTGTTCCTTGTCATACATCACCTTGATGTCATACTCCTCGCCATCTTCGCGGAATTCTGAAGAGACGGCGCCGTTCACGCGGTTGCGCAGATAGAGGGCGGCTGTCTGGAGATTCAGACCGTATAGGGCGAGCTTGTCGCGGTCGAAGTCAACCTGATACTCCGGCTGATAGTCCGCACGCGAGACAGTCACGTCGGCCGTACCGGGGATACCGGAGAGGATCTGCTGGAGCGCGCGGGCGATTGAGTCGGTCTCGTTGAAGTCATAGCCGTAGACCTCGAAGTCTACTGTCGACTGTCCGCCCATGCCCATTCCGCGACCGCCGCCGACGTTAACCGTGGCTTTCTTGAACTCGGGGAACTCGCGCTGAATGTCCTTACGCATGAGGTCGGCTATTTCCTTGATATCGCGGTCACGGTCGCCCGGGTTGGTGAGGGTGATGTTCATCGAGGCGATATGAGAGCCGTTGTCTGACATGGCGGCGAAGGTGTTGTCCGAGCTTGCGGGACCGACGGTGAATGTCGATACCTTAATTTCGGGATACTTGGCGCGCCAGAGTGAGTCGAGACGCGCGGTGGCATCGCGGGTGATTTCGACGCGTGTGCCGATCGGAGTCTCGAGGTTGACGCCGAGACGGCCGTTGTCCTGTGTGGGCATGAACTCGGTGCCTACGAACTTCATCAGGAAGATCGAGCCGACGAAGATTCCGAGACAGACGAGGATTGTCACCGTCCGGTGAGCAACCACCTTGCGGAGAAGGTTGGCGTATCCGTTGTCGAAACGGTCGAGTGCTCGCTCAATAGGAACGTAGAGCGTGTTGTAGAGTTTGCCGTGCTTGTTGTTCAGGCGCAACCACTGGCTGCAGAGCATCGGGGTCAGCGTGAGCGCGCAGGTGGTCGAGATGATCATCATGATCGTCACCATCCAGCCCAGCTGGCGGAAAAGCACGCCGGTCATGCCGGTCACGAGAGTCAGCGGGAAGAACACAGCGATAAGTGTCAGAGTCGAGGCCACAACCGAGATGGCGACCTCGTTCGTTCCGTGAACGGCCGCCTGTTTCGGATCCGATCCCCTCTCGATATGGGTCGTCACGTTCTCAAGCACCACAATCGCATCGTCGACCACCATACCGATCGATATCGACAGGGCTGAGAGCGAGACGATGTTCAGAGTGTTGCCCGTGGCATACAGATAGATGAACGAGGCGATAAGCGAGACAGGAATCGTGATGACGATAATCATTGTCGCTCGCCAGCGGCCGAGGAAGACAAACACCACGATGACGACGAAGAGCAGCGCGTAGAGGACCGTCTCCTCGAGGGCGGCGATCGTGTTGCGGATGTTGTCGGATGTGTCTACGATGACTCCGATCTTCACGTCCGAAGGGAGGTTCTTCTCCAGTTTCGGGAGCATCTTCATCACCTTCTCGGAGATCTGGACCGAGTTGGCGCCGCTTTGCTTCTGGATAATGATCATCGCGCCCGTCTTGCCCCCGATATATGTCTCCTGGGTGCGCTCTTCGAGAGAGTCGTCGAGGGTGGCGACTTCCTTTAGGTAGACGGTCTTGCCGTTGTATGAGCCGACGGGAAGGTTCAGCATCTGAGACGAGTCGTCGAACTCACCCTCGACACGGAGCGAGTAGGTATTCGAGCCGATATCGAACGAGCCGCCCGGCATATTCATGTTCTCGGCCTTGATGGCGGCTGATATCTGCTCGATACTAAGGTGGTAGGCCTCGAGTTTCTGCGGGTCGCAGTAGATATGGATCTCACGCTTCGGCGCGCCGGAGATCGACACGGTGCCGACGCCGTCGACACGCGCGAGGGGGTTGGCCACACCGTCGTCGAGAATCTTGTAGAGACCGCGCATACTCTCCTTGGCCTCTACCGAGAGCAGACAGATGGGAATCATGTCGGTCGAGAACTTGAAGATGATCGGGTTCTCACAGTCATCGGGGAGCATCGACTTGACCATGTCCAGTTTGTCGCGGACGTCGTTGGTCAGCACGTCGATGTCATAGCCGTACTCGAACTCGAGGGTGATGACCGACGTGTTTTCGCGAGACTGAGACGTGATGTGCTTCAGATGCTCGACCGAGTTTAGTGAGTTCTCGAGCGGTTTGGTTACGTTCTGTTCAATATCCGAAGCCGACGCACCGGGATACATCGTGATGACCATGATGGTGTTCGTGTCGATGTCCGGGAAGAGGTCGATCGGGAGTTTGACAAGCGAGAAGAGGCCCAGGATGACAACCGTCACGAAACAGAGGGTCGTCATGATCGGGCGCTTCACCGCGGCGCCGTATATACTCATTGTTCTTTAAGTCTTTAGTATTATGGACTTTTCGGTTTAGGACGTCGGTGTCGGCTTATTTGGCCACGCTCACCTCGGCGCCGTTTGAAAGTTTGTTCTGACCAGTGACGACAACGTCCGAGCCGGGAGCGACTCCCGAAATGAGCTCATATTTGTCGCCGAGGCGCTGGCCGAGTTCAACCTTGTTATACTGTACCTTGCCGTTCGAGTAAGTGTAGACGTAATGGTCGGCCGAGCCGCTCTGCTTGACGACGGCACGGTCGGGCACAACCACGTGGCGGGCGTTTCCGAAGTTGAGCGTAACGCGTCCGAACATGCCGGGGAGGATACGGTTGTCCGTGTTGTTGACCGTGATCTCGACGCCGAAGGTTCGGCTCTGGGTGTCGATTGTGGGCGAGATGAGGGTGACGTGGCCCTCGAAAGTCTCGCCTGGATAGGTGTCGAACGTTACCTTGGCCGGCATTCCCTTCTTCACGTTGCTGAACTCAGATTCCGAGACATTGATCACGATCTTCAGGGGGTTGACCTGAGCGACGGTGAGTATGGGTAGTGCGCCGGTCATGTCGCCCGGGTCATAATTGCGCTTGGTGACGACACCCGAGATGGGAGAGGTGAGGACTGTGTTCTCGCGGGCGTTGCGCAGTGCGCGCTCAGCGCTTGCGACTGCATTCTTGGCGCTTGTCAGCTGAATTTCCATCTGGTCGACGTTCTGTTGCGTGCCGCCGCCGATCTTGAGGAGCTCGACCGCGCGGTTGTAGTTTACCTGGACGTTTCGGAGCTGAGCGCGGGCGTTGTCGAGTTGGATCTCGTAGTTGGTGGTGTTCACGTCGTCAAGGGTCGCGAGAACCTGGCCGGCCGAGACGCGCATGCCTTCGTCGACGGTGATGGTTTTGATGCGGTTGGCCATCATCGCCGAGATGTTGTTGATCTTCTCGGGTTCTACGGTAGCGGTATATGTCGCGGTCTGGTCGACGTCTTCTTCGCCAACCTTCTCGATTCTGACAATCGGCTTGGTGTTTTCTTCTTCTTTGTCTTTCTCTTTCTTGCCCGAGCAAGATGAAAGCGAAACGCCGGCGAGAAGCAATAGGCAGACGGCGGGTATGAAGCGCTTGAAGTTCATAATATCTTGTGATTCTTTATTTTCTGATTGATTTGTTGGTTGACTGCTCACTCTATTCCGCGCCCGATCAGCAGGTTGAGCTGAGACGACGAGCAGAGGAAGTTATAGATTGACTGGAAGTAGGAGAGGCGTGCGCTTGTACGGGCCAGTTCGCCGTCGCGCAGTTCGAGATATGAGGCCGCGCCGATCTCGAAACTTTTCTGAACGATGTCGTAAGCCTTGTCGGCCTGATGGACACCCTCTTTCGACGATGCGATCTGTCGGGCTTCCATATTCATGTTGTCGATTGCCAGCTCAACCTGCATCTTGAGCGAATTGACGAGCTGTTCGCGCTGAAGCTCGAGTTCCTTGACCTGTACCTGAGCCTGCTTGACCTGATTCCAGCGCTGAAGACCGGAGAAGATGGGGACACTGACGGCAAGGCTCACGTTTGAGTAGGGATTGAACTCCTGGTTCTTGAACGGCGAGCCGTTGCTGAGCGAGAGCCAGCTGAGGTTATAGCTCACGCCGACGGTCGGAATGTAGGCGAATTTCTTGAGGTCGACGTTCTGACGCGCCAGTTTGGTGGCGATGTCCAGAGAACGGAGCGACGAGTTGTTCTCGATCGAGGGGAGCTCGGCGAGAACGCCATAGACGTCGCGTTCGAGGCTCTCGAGGGTGATGGCCGGCTGGAAGTTGAATTCCGGGTCGATGCCCATCAGCACTTTCAGTTGAAGGAGGCACTGCTTGACGGCGATGTCGGCTTCGAGAAGCTGGGGTTCCATGTTCTTGACCTGAACCGACGAGCGGAGAACGTCATACTCCGAGGCAGTACCCTGCGAAAACATCTTGGAGTAGAGGTCGGCGTTGAAGAGGGCGATGTCGTAGCTCTGCTTTATGACTTCGCGGCTCGACTTGGCGAGCAGAAGCGAGTAGTAGGCGCGGGTGACCTGGTCAATAAGCTCGAGGCGTGAAGAGCGTGCCGATTCGAGGTTGGCGAGGATCTGGGTGTCGCTCATGCGGATCGCCTTCCAGAGGGTCGGGGCGATGATTGGCATCTGAGCGTTGAAGCCCATGTTCCAGGTGTTATCCGAACCCATCTTGAAGCTCTGGCTCTGTCCGCCGAGGTCCATTCGAACCGTCTGGAGTTCGATTGACCGCTGATAGGCGAGCTGGAAGTCGATGGTGGGGAAGAGGCCGCCCTGGGTCTCGCGCTTGGCATACTCCACTTTCTTGACCTCAAGGTCAGCGACGCGGACGGTCTGGCTTTGGGCAAGAGCTATTTCGAGACACTGTTCAAGGGTCAACACGTTGATGGTGTCGCAGCGTCCCGGAACTTCGTGAAACTCAGGAACTTCCTCCGGTATTTCGCTGGTAGCCTGAGCCAGAGCCGGCGCACCGCAAAGAAGCAGCGTAGCGGCAAAGACGAACGGCTTGAAAAGTCTATTATACAACATAGGTTAGTCTGTTCAAATTTCAGACTGCAAAGTTACTCAATCCTCTTGAATCCTCTTTGTTCTATTCGCGTAATTTTTTCGGTTTTATTGGTCTGTTTGACGGATTTTGCCCTCGTCTTCTCCTTTTCGTCACTTTTTCAACAGAAAATATCGTCTGACGATATTTTCTGTTGAAGTTTTACTAACGTCCCAACTTTAGTAGCATGCGCCCGTGTCTTGCGCCCGCGCTAAATGCTAACCACCCTAATCAACTTCACCACCCATGAAATTGGGTAAAATACCGGCACCCTGCTTTCGCATTCCAACGAAAGTAGGGTGCCGTTTCTGGATATAATTATGTATTGTTAGGGTGGTGGAAGAATCGTTTTGTCCTGTATACTATGGCGCTTACAGCTTGATCTTGATTGTCTTGTCTCCTACCCGGACGATATAAACCATCCCATGGTTGAGATCAATCATCATTTTCTCGGAGCTGATAGTTAGCTCTTTGACCAAGTGTCCTGATATATTGTAGATTAGGATATCGTCACCAACAGTTGCAGACTGAACGACGAGTATCCCGTTCTCTACGCCTATTTCAATACCGTTGGCCAGCTCAACAACCTTACTGTCACCTTCTGAGAAATCATATTCTTCGATGGTGAGGAAGTTTTTCCATGGGTCAATCTCGCTTGCCCTTGCCTTACCCTCCGCAGACATGTAGAGAATGGCATTGTTGTAAGTAACATCAGAGAATACTGAGGAATGTGCTTCTATAGGCTCATCTGCTCCGTAGTAAATACTTTCCACTTCATTGCATGCAGCGAAGGCTTCATACTGGATGGAACTAATCGATTTAGGAATGGTTACCGTAGCCAAGCTACTGCATCTGGCGAACGTCCCGTACCCTATTGAATTTACTGATTCGGGAATTGTCAATGTCGTCAATCCTCTGCAGCCGTTGAATGCATAATCACGTATGGCAGTGACGGATTCCGGGATAGTAACCGATGTGAGCCCACTGCAATCTAAGAATGTCTGAGCCTCGATGCTAACGATGGATTCAGGTAGGTCCACAGAAGTCAGACTGCTGCATTCTCTGAAGGCACTGATCCCAATTGATTTGATAGAGTTGGGAATGGTAACCGAAGTTAAATTGGTGCATCGCATGAAAGCTCCATAGGCTATTCTAGTTACTTTTTCCGGGATTTCCATAGAAGAAAGGCTAATGCAGTCGGTAAATGCGTAGTCTCCAATAGAGGTGAGATTCTCGGGGAGAGCAATTGTCCTCAAGCTGCTACAAGAATAAAAAGCACCGTCACCGATAGTTGTAACCGATTCTGGGATTCCGATCCGTGTCTTACGATTGGGACACTGGATGAGGGTCGTTAATTCTTTGTTATAAAGAACTCCGTCTACGTCAGCATAATACCGGTTAGTTTGGTCCACGTAAATATTTACGAGTCCGGTACAACCCAAAAATGCGTAGTAACCTATTGATTCGACAGACTCGGAAATATTGACCACTACCAACCCCTCACATTGATGGAAGGCATAGCCCTCTATGGTAATGACGGAGTTGGGGATGTCAACCCAAGACAGTCCGGTACAATATGAGAAAGCGCTGTCGCCTATGGTGATGACCGTTTCCGGAATTGTCACAGAAGTGAGGCCGCTGCAGTCACTGAATGCATCTTCTCCGATTTCCACTACTGTATATTCAACTCCTCTACTCATTATACGTGCAGGAATAACCACGTCTCCCGTGATGGTTCCCCCACTCTTCACTTTGACAGTCTTCTCGTCGCCTTCAAGGATAGTATAGGTAAGAGTCTGTCCTTCATACGTAAAGTCGAAATCATGATCGAAATCGTACGTTATGACATCGTAGAAGTTGTTCCAGGGAACAACACTTAAGTCCTTACCTTCCTGAGACATATAGAGTTCAGCCATGTGATATGTGGAATTGCTGAATATGTTCCTGGAGGCTGTTACCGGTTCCTTGGAGGCATAATATATTTTCCTCAATGAGGAACAACCATAGAAGGCATAGTCATCAATTGATTCTACATTCTCTGGCAGCGTTAAAGTCGTCAGGCTGTTGCAACCATTAAAGGCGCTGTACTCTATAGTCGTAACACTCTCAGGAATAGCCAACGCTGTCAACCCGCTACAATTTTCGAAAGCATAAGAGCCGATTGATTTAACTGATTCGGGGATGGTCATCGATGTCAAAGAGGAACAATCTCGGAAAGTACCGTATCCAATTTAGGGGATCCCATCGGGTAGGTTTATTGATTCCAAACTATTACAACGATCGAAGGCATTTTCACCTAATGAGCTTAAGCCCTCAGGGAGATTTAGTGTTGTGAGAGATTTGCAGTACTGGAAGGCGTAATTGCCGATTGCAGTAACTGTGGCCGGAAGATTAATGGAGGTCAGGCTCTCGCATTGTTCAAAGGCATTTTTGTCGATCGCTGTAAGAGCCTCGGGGAGGGTAACTGACGTCAACGCGCTACATTTATAGAATGTGGACTCGCCGATCGTGGTGATTAGAGGGGGAAGCGTCAAAGTCGTCAGGCTGCTGCAACCTACGAACGCACGGCTCCCCAATGAAGTAACTGTTTCGGGAATGGTTAGCTCTGTTAGCGCGCTGCATCCAGAGAAAGCGTTACCACCTATAGAGGTCAGACCCTCAGGAAGCTTCATAGATGTCAAGCCACTGCAATCGGCGAAAGTACCAATTTCGATTGAAGTGATAGATTCGGGTACCGTAAAAGAAGTCAAACCGGTGCAACCTATGAACGCACCGCTCCCCAATGAAGTAACAGATTCGGGAATGTTAAGCTCTGTTAGACCTGAACAGCCTTCAAAGACAGAGGATCCGATGGTGGTGAGAGTTTCCGGCAGGATAAGTGATGTCAGGCTACTGCATCCATGAAATGCACTCCCGAATATAATAGTGACATTCTCTGGAATATTGAATGATTGAAGGTTCGAACAATTATAAAATGTCCAGTCTTCAATTCTATCTAGAGAGGAGGGGAGGGTTGCCGATATGAGATTTGTGCAAGCTGTGAAGGTCCCAGTGCCCATGTATTCAACTGATTCTGGAATGGTGACCGAAGTTAAGCTACTACATCCCCAGAATACCTCTCTACTCATTTGTGTGACGGATTCGGGGATAATAACCGACTTAAGGCCACTGCAATTAAAGAATGCATCTCTACCGATGTAGGATATGCCCTCTGAAATGATCACGGATTCCAATTCTGTACATCCGTAGAAAGCATACGCGCCGATTGAATTGACTTTGTATTCGATGTCTCCGTCTTTTACTACGGCAGGGATGACCAAGTGACCGGAGACATTGTTCCCCGCCTCTCCATTGGCCTCTTTTGTCTGAACGATTCTCTCTTCTTCGTTAGTGACAGAATAGGTGAGCGTTTGGCCTTCATAGGTAAACTCGAAGTCCCGACAGAAGGCCGGGATGGCCATAAGCACCCCGAACATTAGAAGTAAAAGTTTCTTCATTCTGTGGTGGTTGTTTTGAAGCCTCGGTCATCCTCTCGTCGGCAGTAAGGGTTGATGAAAAAAGCGTAGGAATCTGTATCTGTTACCGTCCTACCATCAGAGGCTTCTCGCATTGCCCTATCAAAGTCGGACGGCAACGCAGAAGCCCACGCTCGTATATGTAAATTGAGCTATGGCCGAATTTCTCTCGAAATCCAGACCATCGCATAAATTTACACTACCACGGGCATCTACCGTTGCTCAATCCTTGACTTCGATATGAAATTTTGCGAGAATTTCTGATGGTCAAGAATCAGCGCGGATAAACGCTTTCAAAATGTATGTCTACATCCCACTCCGCTCACCCCCAGACCGGGGCTTCTGCTGAGCGGTCTGCATCGGCAAAATTAGCAATTATTTTTCTATCCACCAAATAGGGCAGCTATTTTGTAATGAAAACCTTATAGTAAAGTTTCTTACCGGAAGAGGCCATCGCCTCGGTTGGTAAATGTGCGACCGTCGCTATAGGCTTTGTTCCCTGAAAAGCGAACTCCTATGAGGGTTTCTCCAGTAGCTTGGTCCACCAAAGTGCCGTGCTCAGAAGATGGTCTGGCACCGGCACCGGCTAATGCCAGCAGCATCAGGCCTACCATGTCCAATACCTCGAGATAAACCGCTTTCCCGATAAAGAAAAGAATTGCTCCGAGAAGGATAGTCTCGATCAGATTGATCGGATTGTGGAAAAGGCTGTTGATCGAGCCGACGAACTCTCCGAATATTAGCATCGCAATCACGATAGTAGGAAGTATCCAGAGGATTGTATACCACCAGCCATTACATGTCGGAGATACGAACCACATGGAATGGGGATTATGTATGAAGTAGAGAATAATGCCGATCAATAAGGCGGTCATCGCCAGAAGTGAGATGATGGCCATGATCGTGCTATCCTCGAAAAATGCACCTCCCAACCAAAACAGGACAGCTACAGCCAACGTTGCTATCCCAAGCCATTTAAGATGGCTCTTCCCTTGGGCAACGTATTTATGTTTACCCTCATTCCAGGCCTGAATGATTTCTTCTTCATCTACATTGAGCCCACTCTCCTTGCCGGCTATTTTTTCAACTTTAGAGCCTTTATACTCAGCGAAACCGATCTTGCCCGATGGTAGCCTCACAGCCATCCAATTGGAATCGGGCATGAATAAATGTGACAGAATGGCATTGGGATGGACCATCTGTCCTATCGTGCTTTTAGTCTGGAACACTTCTCCCCGGTTGATCTCGTGAATCGTTGAGGCCCGATTATCCGGATAATCTTTCACGTCGATCGTGCTTTGAGCCTTGTATGTTCCCGAGTGTTGACGATAGGTGTATGCAAAAGACGGAAGGCAACTGACAAGGAAGATAGCCAGCACAAACACCCTAAGTGATTTGTGCGAGAGGTGAGCAAGAGGTCTAATCATATCGATGCGGGTTAAGTAGTGATTAAAGTTGGGTTGTGATAATTAAGAAGATATAACCTTCAAGCTTCAGAGTCGTTCGGCTTTCCAGGTGTCGATCTGGCGCTTTTCGGACGAGAAGTTGATGCCGATGGCGATGATCTGGCGATTGTCTACCGACCAAGGCAGATGATTCTCCTTGCGCTTGATCTGGTCAAGAGCTTCGTCTGCCGTCTTGTCGAACTTAAGCTCCATGATATAGACGTAATCCGGCGTGCGGACAAGCATGTCGATGCGCCCGTCAGACGTCCGATATTCGGCTTCGACTCTCACATTGAGGAGCTTGAAGACGATCAGCAGGGCGTTGCGCACATCCTTCTCTTCGTTGATCTGTAAGTCATAGGAGAGGCCGGCGAACAGCGACTGAAGTCGCGTCATCGCCGCCTCCACATCTCCGCGCTTGAACTCCGTGACAAGATCATAGATAAAGACCATGGTCCCCTCTTGGTGAAGGTTGGCATAATAGGGAAGTATGTATCGGAAGAAGCCCTCTGTCACCTCCTCATTGGGGTAGCCAAGTTCAAAGAACCCAGACTCTCTGTCATAGCTCTTGATTGTCAGATAACCTGCTTGATAGAACAACGCCAATGGCTCCATCTTTTCAATAGTGAGGCCCGAAAGATCCTTAATGTCCGCGCGTGACCCTTCCAGTCTTTGCAGATCGGTGTGGGTGCGCTTCAGTGCCTCGAGAAGAACCGAGGGGGTACCCGAGTCTATCCAGTAGTTGCGGAACTCCCTGTTGCTGAAGGTTTCAAGCAATGAATAGGGGTTGTAGATATCTGGTGAGACTCTCGCGAAGTGATAGCCGTCATATCTTCGTTTCAGCCGGGCTACTATCTCATCTCTTGTTTGCTCTTCCTCATCGGCAAGTGCGGTGATTCCCTCCTCGAAATATTCGAAAAGTTCCGACTCCGTTATCCCGCAAACCCCGGCAAATTCCTTATTGAAAGTGATGTCTGAGATGTTGTTGAGACCCGAGAAGACGCTTAGCTTACCGAAGCGGGTGACACCGGTGAGGAACACGAGTCTGGTGTAGTCTGCCGTAGACTTGAAGGTCGAGTAAAGTCCGGCAAGCATTTCGCGATGCCTTTCGAAACGAACCTTGTTATGAAGATTCTTGACAAGTGGCTTGTCATATTCGTCGACCAGAATCACGACTTTCTTACCGGTCTTTTCGGAAACCGCTTGGATTATGGCTTTAAATCTTAAAGCAGGTTCCGGGTTCTGAGGTTCAATCCCATATTTGGATTCCCATACATTAAGATGATACTCAATAATTCTTTCCAGGCCGCCATCAACCGTATAGTCCGCCGCGTTGAGGTCGAGCAACAACACTGGATAGGCGTTCCAGTCCCAATCGATCGAGTCGATATAGAGGCCTTTGAAAAGCTCGCGCTTGCCCTCAAAGAAACATTTGAGAGTGGCCAGAAAGAGGCTCTTCCCGAAGCGTCGCGGACGCCCTAAGAAGTAATATTGGCCACCGTTGATTATCATTTCCACATAGCGGGTCTTGTCAACATAGAGCCAGTTGCCTGAGCGGATATTCTCAAAAGATTGGTCTCCTACGGGATATTTGATCGGAGTGTTCATCTGCATGACGGGGTTTATCAGTCTGCAAATATAGCACTTTTTATCGGAAATGGCAAATCCACGGGGGAGGGTGACGGCGCGGGTGCGAACTTTCGGTGATAGTCCGGGGTTATATTACAAGAAAATAGAACAACAATATGTCAAAGTCAATTTTAAGAAGTGTTTTAGCGACACTGTCTTTAGTTTTAGGAACAGTATTTATGAACGCACAGAATTCTTATATCTTCCTCGCTCCCGGAGTTGAGGAGGTCGAGGCAACGGCAACGGTCGACGCTCTGCGACGCGCCGACATCCCGGTTATCACGGTTGCAGTTGCCGATAATCTTCAGATCAAAGGTGCAACCGGCCAGACTATGGTTGCCGACTCGCTGATATCGGACGTCAAC
This sequence comes from uncultured Sangeribacter sp., assembly GCA_964615915.1. GTDB lineage: Bacteria > Bacteroidota > Bacteroidia > Bacteroidales > Muribaculaceae > Lepagella. The sequence continues at coordinate 6,958 of CAZTSQ010000027.1, read as the reverse complement.
ACCGAAGACGCCGACTGGCTCATCATTCCCGGCGGTGACCCAGGTGCTCAGAACCTCTATGCCAACGACGCGGCGAAAGCGAAGGTACTGGCCCACTATCAGAAAAACGGACGTATCGCCTCTATCTGCGCCGGTCCGGCTGTCGTGCTTGCCCCGCTCGGTGTACTGAAAGGCAAGAAAGCCACTTGTTATCCCGGTCTCGGTGATTCAATCAACTCAAACGGAGGCGAATACGTGAAACAGACCGTAGTGGTCGAGCCCAACCTTATAACTTCGGAGGGTCCCGGCACAACACTCCCCTTCGCCATCGAGATCATCCGCGCGACAAAAGGCAACGATGTAGCCGACTCTGTTGCATCAGCCATGCTTGTCAATCAGTAATCCCCCAATATCCAGCCCAATATTCAGCCGGAGCCGACACTAATCCAAATCGGCCCCGGCTGCTTTATGCAAAGACGCTGGTTTATTGCTTGATTACCTCGAGCGCTCGGGCTATGACGTTGTCCTTGCCGAAGATTACGCTTTCGTTTTCTTCGACTACTTCATCGGGCTGAATGCCGATGCCCATAAACTCGGTTCCATCGGCAAACTTCTGGTGGCGCGTACAGATTCTGCCGTAATAGCCCCAACCCAAGTCGATGAAGATTGGACTGCCGGTGCTTCCTCCAGTCGGTGTGCCAAGAATTTTACCGAGCTTAGCGTTTCGGAATAGTACTGCGAAGTTCTCGGCCGAAGAAAAGGTCGAACCGTTGACCAGAAGCACCATCGGTTTACCATATTTCAGCACTTCACTGGGGTGTGTAAGACAGAAAGGCACGATAGAATCCGAAGGTACCGATTCCAGTTCCCATGGTTTGCCCCATGATGCATAGGCCGCTTCATATTTCGGTGTGCTCCAGTCAGCCTGCGGAATTGTGTCGTTGGCAAGCAGCATCATCATTGCATCGCCCACCTGACTGTTGCCACCCGTGTTGTCCCGCAGATCGATGATTAGCCCGTCGGTCGGTAATATTTTCTGCTCGTAGATATCGCAGAATTCCTGCCAGTTGAAGGTGTCGCTCCGAAAGCTGGGAATGCGCAAGAGCCCGATGTTGTCTGGGAGCGACTCGAATTTGATCGCCATGTCCGGATTGACAATTCCCCAGGGCGACTCACGCTTGTCGACGATGTCGAACGTCTTGCCCTTCCCATTCCTGAATGTCAGTTTGATCGGCTCACCTCTGTTCCCCTTGGTCAGATTGACTGATCCGAAGGCGTAGGACTCGGCCCACTGAGGAGTAGACGACGGAATGTATGGGACCACAAATTGATTACCGTACTCAATCACCGGCATATCGTCGATGGCCACGAGTTCTGTCCCCTTGCGGACCCCCTTCTGTGTGTACTCGTCAGAGAAGACTTCGGTGACGAACACCTTGTCGCCGATCCTTTTGTGACTGATCGGAGCGTAGGTCACGTCGGCGTTGAAGCCAATGCTTGTGTGGCCATCCTTCAGTCGGTTTGCAAACAGCTGAATCTTTCGGTTGAATTCTTCGTCGGTCTCGGTGTTGACAAGGTCGGGAAGTGTTGCCCGGCAGATACTGTCAAAGTTTTGGCCGAAGCGGTCATATTCGGCGAAATTGTACTTCACCTCAGATGCGAATCGGGTGGCGATAGCAGCTTTCTCATAGGGCTGAAGCTTATTTGATGCTTTTGCGGTCAGCCCGCCAAAGGCTGTGCCTGAGAGTGTGAACAGGCACAATAGTCGGAGTGAAAATCTCATGAGCGGATTTTGTTTTTGGTTCAGATTTTGACTGCAAAATTAGTCCTGCTCATGGTAATGGCAAACTACTTGACCTTACACATTCATTTCTAAGCTCTTGATTTTCAGAGCTCCAAATTTTTCTTTTCTTACATTGACTCTACCTGCCACCTAGTCTATCCGAAATAGGCCAAATATAGGTCCTTTCGTGGGCTTTCGCTTTTGGCGATCACACTTTTGAGGCGAGATTTATAGACGTAGATGTTGCGGACGTCCGTGTTTTGAAAGATGCTTATGGATTGTAGAGACAGACCAGAAAAGATAAACAGAGCCAGACGCCGTTGAGATTTTGACATTTTCGGGAAATCCTCGTCAAAAGAGCTCATTAGGTTGTCGTGGGCAGAGTTGACTATGCCTTCCATCTTTGCTAACGACTCGGCCGAGCAAAAATCGTCGATGGCCTTCTTGACTTCTGAAAAGATTCGTTTCTGTTCCTGGGTCGTCTCCCGGCACTCAAAGTATGCCGAAGCAAGATGGTCTATTGTCTCAAACGGAGCCTTAAAAATAGTCGAAAGCTGTTGTGCAACCTCATTGTGCTGGCGTTCAGTAGCGAAGAGATTTTTCTCAAGGCTCTGGAGCCTCAACAGGTTGTTTTCATTCTCGGCTCTCAGTAGTCTGGTGCGGTTCCTTGAATAAAGAACACTCCCTGCCAACAAGACCAGCGCCATAATCAATATGAAGGTGAGGATGAGGTTGCGTTGTCGATTGGCCTGAAGCTCTTTCCAAGCGGACTGTGTCACCGAGTCATACTTCATGTTCAGCGCAAGGCTCGACTCCGCAATCTTGCGGTCGTTATAGTCTCTTGTGGCTGCTTGGTTTCGAAGGCTATCTATGCGCGCCAGGTCGGATCTCCTCCCCAATTTCTCCGCAATCATGTACTGTACATTGCGACACAGGAACTCATCACTCATCGATGGGTGGGGGAGCGCTATGGCCTTATTGATCAATATCTCCGCGCTGTCGGCTTGATTGTTATGAAGGTAAGCGTTCGCCCAGTGAGCCAATGTGTTGGCAGATGGAGCAGTATTGGAATAGATACCCTGCCACAGGTCTATTGCTTCGCGAGAGCGCCCGTTTTCGTCGAGTGAACGGGCAAGCATATCGAGAAAGAACTGCTTGTAACTTTCTGAAGAATAGTCCATCACATCCTTCTTCATCGAAAGCATGGAGTCAAGCGTGGTTTTATAGTCCCTCTTTACCGTGAAGGCGCCGACAATAGCCATCCGTGCGTCGATACTCTGCTTTCGGTACCCTAACTCATTGAAGATTTTCAGAGCCTTGTTGGCATAATACTCGCTCACGGTGCCGTTGAAACCGTTTGCGTAAACATTCGATAGATACAGGTAAATGAACCCCAGGTCCTTTTTGTCATCGAGTTGGGAGGCGAGAAATTCAGCATCTTTCAGCAATTCCAGTCGTGCGACCGGATTACCATCCCCCTTGGCAAGCTCCGACTTAACAATCAAGGACTTGACCTCGTCGGCAGAGCAATCACCGTCAAAAGAAGAGGTTGCCCTCTCCAGATCAGCAGGGGTCATATCGCCAGGCTGAACAAAGATGGTCTGAAGATAAGCCTGAAGCAAAGCCCTCCGAGCTTTCTGACTTTCCGACATGGAAAGCGTATCCATATGAGTCAATGCTGCCCAAGATTCATCCGGGCTATCCATCATATCGTGCTCGGCAGAATCGAGCATCCTGTCCGTTTTGGAACATGCGCACAATATCGTGAGCGCCACTATGACCCAAGTTATCTTACTCATTGGTGAAGTCAATTTACTACCCCCCCTTTTTTGCGATGCTAAGTTAGCTATTTATCCCGACACCACAAAATCAGTGATCTAATAGGGTATTTAGAGGTGCGACTCCGTTAAAGAGGGTGAAAAATTTTGTCGGGGAGCGGAAATTTCCTAATTTTGCAGTGTCCGTTTGAGGGCGACTGTTTGGCTGAGGAATCTGAGGCTGGATTTCGCGCGAAAACGGTAACCTTCAAACATCTTTACCTGACCTCAACATCATCATTGATTTAGAATGAAAAATGTCCTCATCATCGGCGCCACCGGCCAGATCGGCTCGGAACTGACCATGCGTCTGCGCCGTGAATATCCCAACGGCAACGTTGTCGCCGGCTTCATCCGCGGCGCCGAGCCGAAAGGTGAACTCCTCGAAAGCGGTCCCTCTCACGAGGTTGACATCACCAATCCTCAGCAGATCGCCGAGGCCGTTGACAAATATAACGTTGACACTATCTATAACCTCGCCGCTCTCCTTAGCGCCGTGGCCGAAGCCAAACCCCAGCTCGCCTGGAAGATCGGCGTAGGCGGTCTCTACAACACTCTCGAAGTGGCACGCGAAAAGGGTTGCGCCGTCTTCACCCCGAGCTCTATCGGCTCTTTCGGTAAGGACACTCCCCATGTAAAGACTCCACAGGACACCATCCAGCGCCCCGAAACCATCTACGGCGTCACCAAAGTGACCGGTGAGATGCTCTCAGACTACTACGCAAAACGCTTCGGTGTCGACACCCGCTCGGTGCGCTTCCCTGGCCTTATCTCCTATGTAGCCCCTCCGGGTGGCGGTACAACCGACTATGCCGTTGACATTTACTACTCTGCCGTAAAGGGTGAGAAGTTCAAATGTCCCCTCAAGCCCGGCACACTGATGGACATGATGTACATGCCCGACGCCCTTCGCGCCGCAATCGAGATCATGGAGGCCGACCCCGCACGCCTCGTTCACCGTAACTCGTTCAACATCGCCTCGATGAGCTTCGATCCCGAGGTGATCTACAACAAGATCCGTGAGTACATCCCCGGCTTCGAGATGGAATACGAGCTCGATCCGCTTCGTCAGGCAATCGCCGACAGCTGGCCCGATAGCCTCGATGACTCATGCGCACGCGCCGAATGGGACTGGAAGCCCGAGTTCGACCTCGACGCAATGACCGTCGACATGATCACCAACCTCCGCATCAAGCTCGGTATCGCCAAACCCGAAACCGCCCTCGCTTAAAGCTCACGATTCCAATTTACGTATAACTCAAACGCCGACGGCCTCTTTGGCTGTCGGCGTTTTGCGTTGATTTCCTTGTGTTTTCTATATCTTCCCTTGTGGGTAGTGGGGGTTAGATACCTCCAAGTTTGCTGATGACGATGCGGGTGTCTTCAAGAGCGCTGACCGCATGCTCCACATTCGCGGGCATAACGATGGCGTCGCCAGCCTTCATCTCATGTTCCTTGCCTTCGATGTTGAAGTTTACGCGACCGCTGATGACGGTGATGGCCACCGGCGCATTGGCGGTGTGGGGAGTCAGATTTGAACCGGCTGCGAAAGTCAGCAGCTGCACGAGACCGTTTTCATTAGCAACCAACAGTTTTCTCTCGACCTTACCGGCGACTACCGGAAGCTGGTCTTCGAGATGGAGAGGGGTTTTGATTTCTACATTTGTTTCCATAATTGTTTTGGCTTGTGTTTTGTGATAGGAGGGCCTTGGACTTACGTCCAGCCCCGAAGCGGGGAACCGAGGGATTCCCCGGTGCCACCCTACATACTCATCGGCAACCGGGGAATCAATTCTCGCTCGCTTCACCCTATTAACGCCCGGACCCTCTCCCGGTTCATCCTCTTAACCCTCTTTAACCCTTAGCGGTGGGTGGCGCGGGGGTCTAACAAATAAAAAAGCGGAGGCGACGCGGGGGCGTCGTCTCCGGTGGGGTATGATGTGGGATGTGAAGGGCGATTATTTGATGACGCCGAGCTTCTTGCCGACTTTGATGAAGGCGGCGATGGCGCGGTCAAGCTGCTCGCGGTTGTGGCCGGCAGAGAGCTGAACGCGGATACGTGCCTGTCCTTTCGGAACTACGGGATAGTAGAAGCCGGTCACGTAGATGCCCTCTTTCTGCATCTCGGCGGCGAACTCTTGAGAGAGCTTTGCGTCATAGAGCATCACGGCGCAGATTGCAGACTGGGTAGGCTTGATGTCGAAGCCGGCTTCGAGCATCTTCGTGCGGAAGTACTCGACGTTTTCCATCAGTTTGGTGTGAAGATCGTCGTTCTCCTTGAGCATCTTGAACATCTCGAGGCTGGCCCCTACGATAGAGGGCGCGACCGAGTTCGAGAACAGATAGGGACGAGAACGCTGACGGAGCATGTCGATGATCTCTTTCGGACCGGTTGTGAAACCACCCATTGCGCCGCCGAAGGCCTTGCCGAGGGTGCCGGTGAAGATATCGATCTTGCCGTAAGCGTCAAACTGCTCTGCCACACCGTGGCCGGTCGGACCGACAACGCCGGCAGAGTGGCTTTCGTCTACCATCACGAGAGCGTCATACTTCTCGGCGAGTTCGCAAATCTTGTCCATCGGAGCCACGTTGCCGTCCATCGAGAAGACGCCGTCGGTGGCGATGATCTTGTAGCGTGCGCCGGCCTCGTCGGCAGCCTTCAGCTGACGCTCGAGGTCTTCCATGTCGGCGTTGGCATAACGGAAGCGTTTAGCCTTGCAGAGACGGACGCCGTCGATGATCGAAGCGTGGTTGAGCGAGTCGGAGATGATGGCGTCTTCTTCGGTGAAGAGAGGCTCGAAGAGACCGCCGTTGGCGTCGAAACATGCTGCGTAGAGGATAGTGTCTTCGGTCTTGAAGTAGTCCGAGATTGCACGTTCGAGTTCTTTATGAAGGTCCTGAGTGCCGCAGATGAAGCGAACCGACGACATACCGTAGCCACGGTTGTCCATCGCACGCTTGGCGGCTTCGATCAGGCGTGAGTTGTCGGCCAGGCCGAGATAGTTGTTTGCGCAGAAGTTGAGAACCTCGCCCTCGGTGTTTTCGACATGAATGTCGGCCTTCTGGGGCGTAGTGATCACACGTTCGTTTTTGTAGAGACCTGCGTCGCGGATCTCCTGCAACTCAGATTCGAGATGCTTCTTGAAGTTTTTGTACATAGTGTTAGATTCGTTTGCCGGGCGCCGGGACGGGCGTCTTCGGCCGTAAAATTACAAAAACTTCGGCACATGACAAAATCCCGCGCCCAATAACGCTCCGAGAAATAAAATGGGCCCTCAAATAATGTATACGGACACAAAAAAAGCTCTCTTTTCAGAGAGCTTTCGGGGTGAAAGATGGGTCTCGAACCCACGACCTACGGAACCACAATCCGTCGCTC
>CAZTSQ010000026.1:0-33020 GCA_964615915.1 uncultured Sangeribacter sp. | reverse complement strand
TACGAGCTTGCCGGAAGCGAATACCACTCCCCTCTTACCCGCAAAAACTACACGCTCACATACTTCAAGCCCGACCCGGACCGCGAGGTAATTGAAGACGATGACAACAGCCTCGCCGACACGCACTATGTCAGATGGAGCGACAGCGACGGAACCGAGGGATTCATTCCGAAGAACATTTTCCATTCTCAGGATTACTGGCCGAAATGGGTCGAAGGCGACAGCCTCACTTTCACCGGCACACTGCTCGCGCCCAACGCAAAGGATATCAGCGGTAACGGGAGCTACTTCGTGCTTTACAGCTACCCCTGGGGATATGTCGACAATCACCCGAATGAATACGAGGATCTCAACTCGTTCGACATCGGCCGCGCGGTCGACGCTCACGGCACTCCAGTTCATCTTCCCGGTGTCGACTTCGTCAGGGTTTACACGGCCCTCAATCAGACATGCGGATGGCTCGGCGAAACCTCGACCGAACTGAGCCGAGCACAAGATCTTCACATAGAGTTACCAAAATTACCAACTCCATAATCATTTAACTATCAACAACATGAAAAAAGGATTCATGACGCTGGTCATGGGTGCGACGGTCTTCACACTGGCCTCTCACCCGATTGACTTCGCGAAGATTCAACACTGGACCGGCACCGGTCCAAACAGTGCGGCTCTGGTCGTGCAGTTCAATCTCCCCGAATACGGCACAGACTCTTACGTCTGGGGCTACCGATGGGAGAACGGCGAGGAGCCCAACGGAGAGACTATGTTCAAGGCCATCTGTGCCAACTCAGCCCGACTCTCTCTCCTGTCGCAGAAGACGGGCTCGATGGGCTCGACCGTCAACGGTGTCGGCTACTCGCTCAATCAGGAGGTGCTCGACCATGTCTATTTCGACTTCGACAAGGCCCTGAACTTCGACTTCATCAACTTCGACTACTACAACTCGAGCAGCTTCATGGGTCAGACGTCGGCTCCGGGCGATGCGGCCCCGGAGATTGCACAGGCCGCCATCGAAGCGGCGAAGCGCGGCAATCATGTGATCGAACACCCCTTCAACTATGACGTCTACCACTACCCCGCCTATGACTATGACTGCTGGCTCCTTGACAAGGAGCTCACCCAGCGGGCGGATCCCGGCCAGTACGGACCGAAGTGGAAGGCAGCCTGGTATGAAGGTTACTGGAGCTACTGGACGGCCAACAAACCTTCACAAGACTGGATGTATTCCGGCACAGGCTACACCGGCCGGTCGTTGGTCAACGGCTCTGTCGACGGCTGGAGCTACACCCAGTTCGAGAGCGCGATGGTAGGCGGAATGGGCGAAGGTGTCGCTCCGTGTGAAGACGGTGCAATCTGGTATATGCCCGCTCTGCTCGGCAATACTCCCGTCGACTTCACCAAAGCGGTCCGTGACCTCGGAACAGGTGTGAACACGCTCCCGATGGTCATTCACTTCGGTGGAAACGTGCCGACCGAGAATATTGTGCTCCGACTTCACTTCGGCGACAAGCTTCCCGAAGCGAGCGAGGTACTGACGCTTCTCAACGCCGACCCGGCCTTCTCGGTCTACAAGAACCGACTGATCTTCGACGCCAACGGTGACGGCAAGTTCGTGACCACGGGCGCTGATTCAGTTGGCGACGGTGAGTGGACCCTCACCGAATATGAAGACTGCGTGCTCTTCACCTTCACAGATGATCAGATCAACACTGCCGCCCTCAACTACCTGCCTGAGCGTGTATATGTGAACGATCTGAGAATCAAGGGTGTCGAGGGTAACGTCATCACACTCAACCCGAAGCGCATGATCGGCATCCTGTGTGACGTCTATCCCGAAAACGCAGACATCAAGGACTTCGACGTGACTCTCACCGGCAACGGTACCGATAGGAACAACATGACGGCGTCGATGTACAAGGTCAACTATTGGGACGAAAACAACACCCGCGTCCAGTTCTATGAGCTGAGCGGCCACCGCGTAGGCGAATGTCAGTTGACAATCTCGGCCAAAGATGGATCGGGAGCAAGCCACACATACACCGTGCGCGTTGAAGAACAGGACCGCACGCCGCTCGAAAACGGATACCTCGACGGCACGATCATCCTCAATGAAGAGTGGTTCGGCCACACCAACGGAGGTCTGAACTATATCACTCCCGAGGGCGAGATGATGTATCAAGTATATGAGCGTGAGAATCCCGGCATGTCGTTCGGCGCCACTTCTCAATACGCCACCATCTGGGCCGACCGTCTGATTGCCATCTCCAAACAGGCCGTTGACGGCGGCGATCCCCTTCCCGGCGGAGGTCGCGTGGTAATTGCCGATGCAAAGACCCTGAAGCGTCAGGGAAGCATCGACGATCTGATGTTCGGCGATGACAAGAAAAGCGCCGACGGTCGTGCCGTCGCCGGTGCGACGCCCGACAAGGCATACGTCGGTTCATCCAACGGCGTATATATCATTGACTTGAACGACGCAAAAGTGATCGGTAAGGTAGCGGGCATCTCCAATTCAGACTCGGCCGCAGACCTTTACTCGGGACAGATCGGTGACATGGTTCACGCCGGCCGTTACGTCTTCGGTATCCTTCAGGGCGTCGGAGCATTCGCTATCGATGTCGAGACCGACGAGGTTGTGCGTAAGTATCCCTTCACAACAGTACAGGGTATCACTCAGAGTGCGGACGGCAACGTCTGGATTGCGTCGACCGTGAGCGGTTGCGGACGCTTCACCTGCGTTGACCTCGAGACACTCGAGATCGACGAAGAGAGCAGCGTGACACTCCCAGCGGAAGTTGGTTATCCCGTCTGCTCTTGGGGCGCTTGGCGAAGCACTCCCTTCACCGGATGTCAGAGCCGCAATGTTCTTTGGTTCAACACCGGTGGCGGTATCGCCGGCGGCTCTTCGAAAGACCGCTTCTATGGCTGGGAGATAGGATCGGATCCGACTGAGCTCACCGCAATTCTCGCCCTCAACGAGCCTTATCTCAAAGGTTCTAACAGCCGCGTTCATCAGAAGACCTACGGCACGCTTCGCTTCGATGACCGTTCGGACGAGCTGATCGTGATGACTACCGAAGACAGCTCGTCGGGTCACTACCGTTATAACTGGACACACTTCGTCGACCCGGAGACCGGAGCAATCAAGCGCACAATCGATCTCGAGCCTTACTATTGGTTCCAGGCCTTCGCCATCTTCCCCGACAAACATGAGGCTGAAATTAACCTCGGCGACCTCACGGTCGATGTCCGCGAAGGTGAGGCTGAGATTGACCTTGCAGACGCCGTTACCGACAAGGACAGCAACGACGCCAACATCCGTCTGTCGCTTCTCGACGTCAACATGTTGGCCGAGCCCGAAGCTTTGATCGCCAACGTTTCTCTCGATGGTAAGACACTTAAAGTCAACCCCGTTTCGGCAGGTCTGAAGAACGTCACTCTCGTTGCCGAGTCAAACGGACGCGTTTCGACCAAGAACCTCAACATCGCCGTGACCGACATCGCGAGCGGTATCCACGAAGAAGATCTCTATGCCTCTTCATTCTCGGTTGAGGGCCGTCGCCTCATGGTTCGCGGTATGGCCGGTCGCCAGATCAACATCTATGACAACTCCGGTCTGAACATCTTCTCGTTCACTCCCGACACCGACAACTTCGTCTTCGACTTCGGCACTCACACCGGCGTATTCGTCGTGAAGTCAGATAACGGAGAGACCGCGAAGGTAATGGTTAAGTAAACACAGTAACGCCGGCTTCCAGCCGGTATGTAGTGGTAAACGCATTTATAATTCCATAATTACCGGCTGGAAGCCGGCGCTACTGCTCGTTACAACTCAATAAACTTATGAACAAACTTTTCGTTACCCTCTCCTCTCTCCTCTTCACCGCTTCTTCCCTCTTTGCCGATACCGACTACACGAACGGGATCATCTGGGTTAATGAGGATTGGTATGGGCATCAGAACTCGACGGTCAATTTCCTTCAGCCGGACGATCCGGACGGTGAATACTGGAAGTACCGCGTAATCCAGACCGAGAATCCCGGGGTCGAGTTGGGATGTACAAACCAATACGGCGCACTCTGGGACGGCCGTCTCTTCCTGATTGCCAAGCAAGACAAGGATCCGGGGGCGACGATCACCGGCGGTCGAATAACGGTAGCCGACGCGAAAACCATGAAGGTACTTCACCAGCAATCGCTGATCGATCCTTCGGGGGCTCAGTGTGACGGTCGCGGATTTCTTGGCGTGACGCCCCACAAGGGATATGTCTCTTCGAGCAACGGAGTCTGGATCTTTGACTTGGATTCATACGAGATCAAGGGTCAGGTGGCCGGCTCTGCGAACCCGAACGCCGGTGGCGACGATGACCGACCTAATACCGACCCTACCGGCTCTCTTTATCACGGACAGTCGGGAATGATGGTCATGGCCGAGGGGCGCGTTTTCGTTGCCCATCAGCAGTATGGCCTGTTGGTTGGCGATCCCGAGGAAGACAAGGTGATCGAAACCATTTCGATGGACATCGTTCAGGAAGGTGCCGGCATCGGTTCGATAGTCAAGTCGAAAGATGGCATGCTTTGGCTCTCGGTTGCCAAGAATCTCCAGGGTACGGGCGCAACTCTCAACTACATAGTTCGGCTCGATCCTTCTACGCTCGAGTATGAGGTCCTCCCTATTGCTGACGAGATGTACCCACCGTCCAACTCTTGGTATGCATGGACTCCGGACGCCTTCGTGGCGTCGAAGGTACAGAACTGCCTCTATTGGGAAGGTGGTCCTAACCGCTGGTTTACCGGGACTAAGATCTATAAGTACGATTGCGACTCCCGTACCCAGACCCTCTTCATAGACCTCGAAGAGGAAGGGGCGAACTGGAAGCTCTATGGGTGTGCGCTCGGGGTTCATCCCGAGACGGATGAGTTGTATATGGCTCTGTACCACGAGTTCGGAACGCCGACCTATATCACGCGACGCTATGCTCCAGATGGTTCCAAGATCCGTGACTATGAGATGATCATGAACTATTGGTTCCCGTCTCTGCCGATATTCCCTGAGAAAGAGAACGAGGAGCCGGAACCCGGTCCGGATGTTCCCGACAACCCGGGTAGCTATGTGGATGAGGTCGGCTCTTCCGAGGCTACCTGCGGAGATTTGTTCTCTCTTGACGGGAGAATTGTCCTCAAGGGTGTGAACTTTGGCGCATGGCCGGTTGGAATCTCCGGAGGTATCTATATCTGGAGGTCTTCTCGGGAAACCAAGAAGGTGTACATCAAGGAGTAACTACACGAATTTTCAGCGGCTTGTCGACCGCGACGGTGAACGGACGCTCCGTGCCGTCGAATGGTTCGATAGTCGGGAAATAATCTAAGATGAGCTCGGAGTCGGCGAAGTTGTCGCTGACTTCGAGTTTGTTTTTGAGGGAGATGAGTTTTAAGTACCGGCTGGAAGCCGGCGTTACTGTTTTATACCGGCTGGAAGCCGGCGTTACTGTTTCATACCGGCTGGAAGCCGGCGTTACTGCGTCATACCGGCTGGAAGCCGGCGTTACTGTTACTTGGCGGGCGATGATTGCTTGGATCAGCATGGGGAGGGGGTCAGTAGGGCATGATGATGCTGAAGATGTAGCCGACGCCGATGGGGAGGCCGACAATCAGAAGGGAGAGCCAGACGGTGGCGCTGGTCTGATCTTCTTCGGGGATGCGCAACATCTTGATGCCTCGGGTGATGGCGAAGATGGTCCACAGAGGGAGCATGACCACTATCGGTTCAAGCATCGGCAACAGGCAGTAGAGGATGTAGAAGAGGGCAAGCGTTGACATGGAGAAGGCGACGAATGACTTGCCGAAGCCTGTCGATACCACTTCCGCGCCCTCGCCCTTCAGCAAGAGGCGGGCGAACGGAAAGACGAGGAAGTAACCGAAGAAGAAGGAGGCGAACGTCAGCAACGCATTGACTACCTCCTGGGTGACGGTCCGTTCCGGGTCAAAGGCGAGGTTCATGAAGTTTGCACACGCTGCCAGTCCGACCATGGGATAGAAAAGGTTGCGACACGCCTCGTCTCCGTTAATCCGTAGACGTCTCACTTCCTTCCATCCTACCCTCGGCGAGATAAGTATCTTGATCAAAAGCTTAAGATACTTGACAATGCCTACATTCTTCGGCTCTTTCGGTTCCCTCCGGTTCTCTTCCGGCTCGTCGGGATCTTCAATCTCATAGTATGCGCCGTCGCGGTCGTAGTCCTCGCCATCTTCCGATGACATCGGTGCTACGCGTGTGGGTTCTATATCGTTTTGGTTGCTCATCTTGATTTCATTTAGTAGGGACGCGATTTATCGCGTCCTCCCAGCCCCCAGCTTATTGAATCATCCAGCAGGGACGCGATTCATCGCGTCCCCCAGGTTGTTGGATCATCGCGTCCCCAGATTGGAACTGCAAAGATACAAAATCAACGGCGAAATTGGTCCAAAGTTCAGACCAAAAAAATATCCCCGGCCCAAAAATAGGACCGGGGACATTGTTATGTGGAACGTGAAGCTTATGCTTCGGCGCGCTCTTCGTTGAGGATGCGGATCATTTCGATCACAGCCTTCGGGATACGGGTGCCGGGGCCGAAGATGGCCGATACGCCTGCCTTGTAGAGGAAGTCGTAGTCCTGAGCGGGGATCACACCGCCGGCAACAACCATGATGTCGGGGCGACCGAGCTTCTCGAGCTCCTCGATAACCTGCGGAACGAGAGTCTTGTGACCGGCGGCCAGCGAGCTGACACCGAGGATGTGAACGTCGTTCTCGACAGCCTGACGGGCAGCCTCGGCGGGAGTCTGGAACAGCGGACCCATGTCGACGTCAAAGCCACAGTCGGCATAACCGGTGGCGACAACCTTAGCGCCACGGTCGTGACCGTCCTGACCCATCTTAGCGATCATGATACGCGGCTGACGGCCTTCGCGCTCTGCGAAGTCAGCAACCATTCTGCGAGCCTCTTCGAATTCGGGATCGCCTTTTTCTTCGTTAGAGTACACTCCTGAGATAGTTTTGATTACAGCTTTGTAACGGCCTACAACCTCTTCGCAAGCGTCAGAGATCTCGCCGAGGGTTGCGCGTACGCCGGCAGCCTTGACAGCGAGGTCAAGGAGGTTGCCCTTCGAGGGATCCTTCACAGCCTCGGTGATGGCTGCGAGAGCTTTCTGGACAGCCTCTTCGTCGCGGTGAGCCTTGAGATCGTCGAGACGTGCGCACTGTTCTTTGCGAACCTCGGTGTTGTCAACCTCGAGGATATCGATGGGATCCTCGTGTTCGAGACGATACTTGTTGATGCCGACGATGGTCTGCTTGCCTGAGTCGATGCGGGCCTGGGTGCGGGCAGCGGCCTCCTCGATGCGGAGCTTGGGAAGACCTGTTTCGATAGCCTTGGCCATGCCGCCAAGCTTCTCGATCTCCTGGATGTGGGCCCATGCCTTCTCGGCGATCTCGTTGGTGAGAGCCTCGACATAGTATGAACCGCCCCACGGGTCAACCTGCTTGGTGACGTAGGTTTCTTCCTGGATATAGATCTGAGTGTTACGTGCGATACGGGCAGAGAAGTCAGTCGGGAGAGCGATAGCCTCGTCGAGTGCGTTGGTGTGGAGAGACTGAGTGTGACCGAGAACGGCACCCATAGCCTCTACGCAGGTACGGCCGACGTTGTTGAACGGATCCTGCTCTGTGAGCGACCAGCCTGAAGTCTGACAGTGTGTACGCAGAGCGAGAGATTTCGGGTTCTTCGGGTTGAACTGCTTCACGATGCGGGCCCAGAGCATACGGGCGGCACGCATCTTGGCGATCTCCATGAAGTAGTTCATCGAGATGCCCCAGAAGAATGACAAACGCGGAGCGAACGAGTCGATGTCCATGCCTGCGCCGACACCTGCGCGGAGGTACTCGAGACCGTCGGCGAGAGTGTAGGCGAGCTCGATGTCGGCGGTTGCGCCGGCCTCCTGCATGTGGTAGCCGGAGATCGAGATCGAGTTGAACTTGGGCATGTTCTTCGAAGTGTACTCGAAGATGTCGGCGATGATCTTCATCGAGAATGCCGGCGGATAGATGTAGGTGTTACGAACCATGAACTCCTTGAGGATGTCGTTCTGGATCGTACCGGCCATCTCTTCGAGCTTGGCGCCCTGTTCGAGACCTGCGTTGATATAGAATGCGAGCACGGGGAGAACGGCGCCGTTCATGGTCATCGACACAGACATCTTATTCAAGGGGATGCCGTCGAAGAGAACCTTCATGTCCTCGAGCGAGCAGATAGACACACCTGCCTTACCTACGTCGCCGACAACGCGCTCGTGGTTTGCGTCATAACCGCGGTGGGTCGGAAGGTCGAATGCCACAGAGAGGCCCTTCTGGCCCGAAGCGAGGTTACGGCGATAGAATGCGTTCGACTCGGCAGCGGTCGAGAAACCTGCATACTGACGGATGGTCCAGGGGCGCATGGGGTACATGCCGCTGTAAGGGCCACGGAGGAACGGGGGAAGACCGGCTGCATAGTCGAGGTGTTCGAGACCCTCGAGGTCTTCTTTGGTGTAGACGGGCTTAACCGGGATGAGCTCGGCGGTCAGCCACTCTTCTCCCTTGACTTCGGGAGCTGCCGCAGCGGGAGCTACGACTTTCTTTATATCGATTTCTTTGAAGTTAGGTCTCATTGTCTTATTTCAGCAGTTTAGCGTTGAACCCAATTAATGTGTCAAGCACGTTTACGCGAACGTGGATGAAGTCCTCGATGCCCTGGGCCTTGAGTTCGTCCATGCAGGCGGGTGCGCCGGCAACCACGAACATTGCGCGGCCGTCGAGCTCCTTGAATGCCTCGGGAGCGTAGGTGGCATATTCGTCGTCGCTCGAGCAGAGAACAACGATGTCGGCGCCGGCCTTGACGGCTGCGTCAACGCCTTCCTTAACGGTGTTGAAGCCGATGTTGTCGATGATCTCGTAGCCGGCGCAACCGAAGAAGTTGCCCGAGAACTGAGCGCGTGCGAGACGCATGGCGAGGTTGCCGATGGTGAGCATGAACACTTTCGGACGCTTGCCTGAGCGCTCGGTGTCGAGACGGAGAGCCTCGAACTGGCTTGCTGCGCGGTCGAAGTTGAGTGCTTCAACGGCACCGTCGGTGGGCTCGGCTGAGCAACCACAGCCGCATTCGGTCTTCTGGAGCTTGTCGAGAGCGGTCTCGTTGATGTTGGGATACTGGTTGGTGCCGAGGAGGATCTCCTTGCGACGGGCAACGTCAACGTGGCGCTTCACGCCGCTTTCGTTAACCTTGGCCTGGATCTCGCCCTTCTTGAGCATAGCCTCGAAGCCGCCGTTGTCCTCAACCTCGTTGAAGAGCTTCCATGCCTGGTCGGCGATGCTTGCGGTGAGGGTTTCGATATAGTATGAGCCGCCGGCGGGATCGACAACCTTGTTGAGGTGTGATTCCTCGCGGAGCATGATCTGCTGGTTGCGTGCGATGCGCTCTGAGAACTCGTCGGGGTTCTTGTACTGGAGGTCGAACGGAAGAGTCTCGATCGAGTTTACGCCTGCGAGAGCTGCAGACATGGTCTCGGTCATCGAGCGGAGCAGGTTCACGTGAGCGTCATAGATGGTCATGTTGAACTGTGAAGTCACAGCGTGAACGTGCATCTTGCAGCACTCTTCTTCTGCACCGTAGGCCTTCACGATCTCGGCCCAGAGCATGCGGGCTGCGCGGAATTTGGCGAGCTCCATGAAGTAGTTCGAAGAGATGCCCATGTTGAACTTGATGCGCTTGTTGACATCACAGGGAGTCAGACCTGCTTCGGTCATAAGGGTCATCCATTCGGCGCCCCATGCGAGAGCGTAGCCGAGTTCCTGGGTGATGAAGGCGCCGGCGTTGTTCAGGAGGTAGCTGTCGACTGCGAAGCAACGGATACCTTCGATTTCCTTGACGGTGTTGTAAACTTCAAGAGCGGTGGCGGTTACGTCCTTGGGGAACGGCAGACCGCGCTTCAGGAGGCGCTTGAAGGGGTCGAAGTCGATCGCGCCGCGGAATTCCTTCTCGGCGCCCTGAGCCTTGACAGCCTCTACGAGAGCCTTGGCGAACTCTACGGCGTGGCCGGGACAGCAGTTGATGTTGACTTCGATTTTCTTAAGGTCGATATCTTTGAGAATGACGGCAATGTCAGAAGCCTGAAGCTCGCACATGCAGAGACCGATTGACTCAACGCCGCGGTCGATGGCGTGGCGTGCGTCGGTGGCGATTTCTTCTGCGTTCTGACCGGGGATGAACTGACGGATCAGCCAGTCGTTGTTGTCACGGGTACCGCGAACGTAGGGGAACTGACCCGGCATGGTGCCGAGCGTGTTCAGACCCTCGAGATCCTCACGGCGGTAGAAAGGCTGTACGTTGAAGCCTTCGTTGGTGCGCCAGACGAGCTTCTTGTCGAAGTCGGCACCCTTCAAATCGACATTGATTTTCGCCTTCCACTCTTCAGTGGAGATAGGCGGAAACATGTCAAACAAATTTTCTTTTTTTTCTGCCATAATTCTTATAGCTGTTATTGCGATAGTAAAGAGTTTTTCTCTGTCAGGTTAGACTCGGAGACACTCCACGCAGGGGTCTCTCCGCTTTTCGGTGCAAAGATAAGCATTAATTTCGTAACGATATAAAATTTTCGCAAAATCCGACACCCGAATCTGCTTTTTATCGTCGCGAGCGGCTGAAAATATTTTGCAACACTGCTGAACAACATGTTTTTGGGCCAAAATACCCTTTCGAGCGATTCCGGCCCTCACGCGGGTTGCTATCTGATTTCGACGACCTCTTTGTCTCTACACTCGAGCACACGGCCGGGGAAACGGTCGCAGAGCTGGATGTTGTGCGTGACCATCAGCACGGAGTGGCCGTCGTCGGCGAGTCGGTGCAGAAGGCGCACGATCTGTTCGCCCGTCTCGGGGTCGAGGTTGCCGGTCGGTTCGTCGGCGAGGATGAGCTCGGGCTTGTTGAGCAGCGCGCGGGCAATGACGATTCGCTGTTGCTCGCCACCCGACAGCTCGTGGGGCATTTTGTAGCTCTTGTTGTCCATCCCGACTTCGCGAAGAACTTCGTCGATCCGCTGTTCTATGTCGGCCTTGTTCTTCCAGCCGGTGGCCTTCAGCACGAATTCCAGGTTACCCTTGACCGAACGGTCCTGAAGCAGCTGAAAATCCTGAAATACAACGCCGATCTTGCGGCGAAGGAACGGAATCTGTTTCTTTTTGATTCCGAGCACGTTGTAACCCATGACCTCGGCCGTCTCACCGTCCTTAACAGGCACTTCGCCGTACATCGTCTTCATCAGCGAACTCTTGCCGCTACCTACTTTGCCGACAAGATACACGAATTCGCCGGTGCCGATGGTGAATGAGACGTCTTTGAGTACCGTCTTTTCGGCACGGTCAACTTGTACCCCCTTGTATGTTATGACTTCTCCCATGTTGTTCTGTTATTCAGGGCAAAATTACAAAAAAATCTTGAACTAAGAGACGTTAAAGAATGTTATTAAGTCAAATTTGCTTTCAAATCTTGCACAACATGAAATTCACCCGCTATATCGTCTCTGCGGTCGCCTCCATGGCGGTCGCCGTCTCTTCATATGCCTCGTCGGACGCTCCTCGGCTCGCCAATCTGCTGACGGACTCGACTTCGACTCGGACCTACTACGAGCGTGAGGCTCTCAAAAGTCTCGTCAAAAGCACCCACGTGATCGCCGGGGGTGGCGTCAACACCAATCCGCAATACAATGACTCGGTTCGCAACCTGATCCTGACCTTCTATGAGAATCAGTTCCGTCACTCGCAGGATCCTCTTGCCCCATATTTTATGTTGATGAGTAAGGACGCGACGATGGCGATGGGGATCGGCGGTGTGATCCGTATGCGCGGTTGGTATGACTTCAACGGCTCGATCGATGCCAACGGCTTCTCGCCTTACCTCATTCCTGTTCCGCGTCAGCCGGATCAGCTTCGGGCTATCGGTGCCACACCGGCAGGAACGGCTATCTACTTCTCGATAATAGGCCGAAGAACGGCCATAGGCAATTTCAAGGGGTATATCGAGGCCAATTTCAATGGTTACCAGCATCTGGACTTCCGCCTCAAGAAGGCTTACTTCGTGATCAACGAGTTCACCGTCGGCTATGACTCGTCGACCTTCTCCGACCCTGCGGCCGAGCCGACAACGGTCGACGGATCGGGAGTCAACGGCAAGATGTCGAAGACGAACGTACTCGTGCGCTATCTCCATACATTCAAGGAACATTACACAGTGGGCGGCTCCGTGGAATTTCCGGGGTCGGCTACAGCTACAGACAATGTGTACACAAAGAAGCTGAAGGATTATACTCCCGATGTGGTTGTGATGACCCAGTATCAATGGGACAACTCGGTCAGCCATGTTCGTCTCGCCGGTCTTTTCCGAACCCTCCCCTATCGTGATCTGGTGTCGATGAAGAACCACACCAAGATCGGATGGGGCGCGCAGGTTTCGTGTGTGGCCAAGGCTTCGAATTCGTGGACACTCTACGGAATTTCGTCTGTCGGCCAGGGACATGCCTCATATAGCGGCGACCTCTCGATCGGTCCGAACGATCTGCTTCCGACTCCGGGTAAGAATGGTGAGATGTACACGCCGACATCGCTGAGCCTGATTGCGGGAGTGAAATACAATATACTTAAGAACCTCTACATGGATCTGGCGCTCTCTGAGCTCAGGGCCTTCACCAAGAGCGGCTCACCGGCCGACACATATAAATATGGACTCTATGGCGCCGTCAACATTTTCTGGAAGATGTCTCCGCGTCTCGAAGTAGGCGGCGAATACCTTATCGGCAAGCGCATGAACATCGACGGCTCGCACGGCAACGCCAACCGCATCGACGCCTACGTCCAATTCGCCTTCTAACCACTGGATTAGCCTTGGAAGATGGAGCGGAAGAGGTCGGTGACAGTGGCGACTTCGATGATGCGGATAGAGAACTGGCGCTGAACACCCTTGAGGTTGCCGCGCGGAATATAAATGCTCTCGAAGCCCAATTTCTCAGCCTCGGCTACCCTCTGCTCCATACGCGAGACGGTGCGGATCTCACCCGACAGTCCCACCTCGCCTACAAATGCCGTCTTCAGCGGCAACGCTACGTCGAAATTGCTCGACATTACCGCCGCAATAACCGAAAGATCCAACGCCGGGTCGGCAACCTTTAGTCCGCCGGCTATATTAAGGAACACGTCTTTTTGGCCGAGCTTGAAGCGCGCTCGCTTTTCGAGCACGGCCAAAAGCATATTCAGTCGTTGCTTGTCGAATCCGGTGACCGAACGTTGAGGTGTACCGTAAGCTGCGGTCGACACCAAAGCCTGTACCTCGACAAGGAAGGGGCGCTGACCCTCGGTCGTCACACCGATCGAGATACCCGACATAGCCTCGTCCCGATTCTCAGACAGAAGCATCTCCGACGGATTCTTGACCTCCTTCAGTCCGCGCTGAACCATCTCGTAGATACCTATCTCGGAGGTCGAGCCGAAGCGGTTCTTGATGCTTCTCAGCAGACGGTAAAGATACTGACGGTCACCTTCGAATTGGATGACCGTGTCGACAATGTGCTCGAGCACCTTCGGACCAGCGATCGCTCCGTCTTTGTTGATGTGGCCAACGAGTATGACGGGCACGTTGCTCTCCTTGGCATAACGCAGAAGGGCGGCGGCGCATTCCCGCACCTGGCTTACCGATCCGGCGGCTGATTCGATGTCGGCCGAGGCAATGGTCTGGATCGAGTCAATGACTACTAACTGAGGCTCGACGTTCTCGATCTGCGTGAAGATCTGTTCGAGGCGTGTCTCGCACAAGATGAAGGTGTTGTCCGAGATCTTCCCGAGTCGGTCGGCACGAAGCTTGAGCTGTGAAGCCGATTCCTCGCCCGAGACGTAGAGGATTCGGCGGTTGCGTATCGAGAGGATATTTTGGAGCAGTAGAGTCGACTTACCGATGCCCGGTTCACCCCCGAGAAGAGTTAGCGAGCCGGCTACGAGTCCGCCTCCGAGTACACGGTTCAGTTCCTCGGACGGCATCTTGATTCGCGGCTCTTCGAGGGGTTCGATCTGCGAAAGGGGCACGGGGCGTGTTGTCGACGCCAAGAGACCCTTCTGTTTGACAGACTTACCCTTGACTTGGGTTACCTTCTCTTCGACAAAGGTGTTCCATTCGCCGCACGACGGGCATTTGCCGAGCCATTTCGGCGACTCGTAGCCGCAGTTGCTACAGAAATATACTGTCTTGGTTTTCAATGCCATAATGATCAATGCTTAAAACGGAATGCGGCGAGGGTGATTGCCGTGGCGGCGCCGACGTTGAGAGATTCGCCGTGGCTCACCGGGTTATAGGGAGGGATCAGCACCGGGTGTGTGACGAGCCGTCTCATCTCGTCAGTCAGGCCCTTCCCTTCGTTGCCCATCACGATGAGAGCGTGCTGGGACAACTTTGTCTCGTAGATGTCGGTCCCGTCGAGGAGTGTCCCGTAAACCGGCACACCTGGGTTTGCGTCGACTACATCGGGGAGGTTGGTGTAGATGACCTTCACCCTTGAGATGGCCCCCATGGTCGCCTGGATAACCTTAGGGTTATAGAGGTCGGCCGACTCGCGCGACGCAAAAACCTTCGTGACGCCGAACCAATCGGCCGTGCGGAGAATAGACCCGAAATTGCCCGGATCCTGTACGCCGTCGAGTGCCAATGTAAGTTCACCGTCTCCGATAGTGAGATCGGATGTAGAAGCATGGGGAAGACGGTAGATGGCGATGACTTCGGGAGCAGAGGTCATGCCCGAAATGGAGGCCAAGATGGAAGCCGAAGCAAGCCGGATGATTTCATTGTCCCAACATCGCTCAATTTCTTCGCGATGTGACTCGACCCACTCCGGCGTGCAGATCAGAGCCTCGGTTTCAAAGGCCTCCCGTGTGTCGGCGACACACTTCTCACCCACCGCCATAAACAGGCCCTCCTTTCGGCGCACCTTCGCGCTTCCCAACCGCGCATATACCGCCCCCTTCGTCTTCGACAATTCCGGATATCTCATCGTTATTCCAGTGTTTTAGCTCCGCACTTCTCAGATTTTCATCTTATCGAAACCGTGGTTTCGGAAACCCCGGTTTCGTTTCGTAAAGTTAACACTTTATCCTGACACCTACAATTTTCGCGCCAAAAATCCACAGGACGTTTCCCTTCATCACTTCGAGGTCAAGCGCATGTAGAACAGGCGTCCCCGCCTGTTCGATAGGTCAAACGCATGTAGAACTGGCGTCCCCGCCTGAGGGGTAGAGTAATGGTAGAGGGTGTTTGCTACCCCGCACAGGCGGGGACGCCTGTGATACATGATTTTGTCAGGACGATTAATTTTGTTAACTTTGCAGTTGGTAAAGTATCGTTATGAACAAACAACAGCTCGCGTCGAAAATATGGGCCTCGGCCAACAAAATGCGTGCTGTTATTCTTGCGTTTACTGGAAAACAAAATTAATCCAACAGACTGATTGAGAATGAAATATATAGGTGCGCATGTGAGTGTCAACGGCGGGGTCGCTTCGGCTCCGCTCGAGGCGTCGCTCATCGGAGCGAAGGCCTTCGCTCTCTTTACCGGCTATTCAAACCGGTGGATCACCAAACCGATTCCCGAGGAGGAGTGTCAGCTATTCAAGGATCGATGTGCGGAACTCGGGTTCTCGCCCGACGTCATCCTTCCGCACGACAACTTCCTCATCAACCTCGGGTCGCCAGAAGAGGAGAAGCTGAAGCTTAGTCGCAAGTCGTTTCTCGACGAGATGCGTCGCTGTGAGCAGCTCGGTCTGAAGATGCTCAACTTCCACCCCGGCTCACATCTGAAGCAGATGACCGAAGAGGAGTGTCTGGACCGCATCGCCGAGTCCATCAACATCACCCTCGACAAAACCGAGGGGGTGACGGCCGTTCTGGAGACAACCGCCGGTCAGGGATCGAACCTCGGTCACTCATTCGAGCAGATTGCGCGGATCATAGACGGTGTCGAAGACAAGACGCGCGTCGGGGTGTGTCTGGATACATGCCATACCTACTCGGCCGGTTACGATCTGGCGACTCCCGAGGGTTATGCAGAGACGTGGCGACAGTTTGACGACATCATCGGTGGTCAGTATCTGCGTGCGCTCCACCTCAACGATGACCTCCGCAAGCTCGGGTCGCGAATCGACCGACACGCGTCGCTCGGCACGGGCACCTTGGGCGTCGAGTTCTTCCTGAGACTGATGAAAGACCCCCGCTTCGACAACATGCCGATCATACTCGAGACCCCCAACCCAGAGATCTGGCAACAGGAAATCGAGTGGCTCTACGCCCTCGAGTTGCTGGAAGAAGGAGCGGAGATACCGCTGGCGCCGGCAGTAACACCGCCTTCCAGGCGGTAATGGAATTTTAATACCGGCGTCGCCGGCAGTAACGCCGCCTTCCAGGCGGTAAGGGATTTTTACTACCGGCTAGCCCAAGCAAGGGCTTTTCGTACCGGCTGGAAGCCGGCGCTACTGCCTTACCTTTCCAAATAGCAATCAAATACCAACTCCATAATACAATGAAAACTAAACCGGATATGGGCTTCTGGAAGCTGTGGGACCTGAGCTTCGGGTTCTTCGGCGTTCAGATTGCCTATGCGCTTCAGAGCGCAAACGTCTCGCGTATCTTCTCCACCATCGGAGCGGATCCGCATGACCTCAGTTACTTCTGGATTCTCCCCCCGCTGATGGGTCTCGTGGTGCAGCCTATCGTGGGCTCAGCTTCCGACAAGACTTGGAACCGTTTCGGCCGACGTCTCCCCTATCTGATCTTCGGTGCGTTGGTAGCCATCATCGTGATGTGCTTGCTCCCGAACGCCGGCAGCTTCGGACTCGGTGTCTCGAGCGCTATCCTTGTCGGTCTCTTC
The DNA here is from genome assembly GCA_964615915.1 of uncultured Sangeribacter sp. Classification (GTDB taxonomy): domain Bacteria; phylum Bacteroidota; class Bacteroidia; order Bacteroidales; family Muribaculaceae; genus Lepagella. The sequence continues at coordinate 16,055 of CAZTSQ010000026.1, read as the reverse complement.
GCCCTGATGATGCTCGACACCTCGATCAACATGGCGATGCAGCCCTTCAAGATGCTTGTGGGCGACATGGTCAACGAGAAGCAGAAAGGCCTGGCCTATTCGATCCAAAGCTTCCTCTGCAACGCCGGCTCGATCGTCGGCTACGTCTTCCCGATCTTCCTGACGTGGATCGGTATCCAGAACTCTGCCGAGGCCGGTGTGGTTCCTCAGACAGTCGTCTGGTCTTTCTATATCGGTGCGTTGATTCTACTCCTCTGCGTAATCTACTCGCTGGTCAAGATCAAGGAGTGGCCCCCTCACACTTACAACGAATATAACGGCATCGAGGAGGGACCGAAAGAGAAGGCTCCGAAGCAGAATCTCTTCAAGCTCCTCGTGCATGCTCCCTCGACGTTCTGGACCGTCGGTATCGTTCAGTTCTTCTGCTGGTTCGCATTCCTCTTCATGTGGACCTACACCTTGGGAACCATTGCGCCGAATGCCTTCAACACACCCGAGGTTGAGGCTGTGAAGGGTATAGAGTTTACCGACGCTGCCGGACAACCCGTGCACCTCACCGGCAAGTATTTCCTCACCGCAGACAACAAGGTGATCATCGAGAACGGTGTCCAGAAGATGGATCTCAAGGAGCTTCCCGCCGGTTCGGAGATCAAGATGGCCGGCATCATGTCGACCGTTCCCGCTACGGGCGAGCTCTTCCTCGACGAGGTGCAGACCTATAAGATTGCCGACCCCTCGAAGGCTCAGACCATCCGTCAAGTTGAGCTGGACACAGCCTCGGAAGAATACAACAAGGCCGGCAACTGGGTGGGCGTTCTCTTTGCCGTCCAGGCTATCGGCTCGGTGCTCTGGGCAGTATTGCTTCCGCGCTTCAAGTCGCGCAAGTTCTCCTACTCGCTGTCGCTTATTCTCGGCGCCATCGGCTTTATCTCATCGGCCTTCATCACCAACCAGTATGTGCTGTTCGTTTCGTTCGTGCTGATCGGTTGTGCATGGGCCGCGATGTTGGCATGGCCGTTCACGATCCTGACCAACTCACTGAAGGGAGGCAATATCGGCGCCTACCTCGGACTGTTCAACTGCACGATCTGTATCCCGCAGATTGTGGCCGCTCTCGCCGGCAAGGGGATCCTCGGTGCGTTGTCTACGCCTGACGCAGCCGCTCCCCAGTACTGGATGATGTTCATCGCCGGCATCGCCATCGCCATCGGCGCCATCTGCGTCGTCTTCATCCGCGAAGGCAGCGACGACGTCATGAAGGTCCAGGAAACCCCCGTAGAATCAGAGATTTAAGTAGTAGGGACGCGATCAATCGCATCCCCAAAATAACCCTTTAATATGTCAGTGGGGACGCGATTTCTTCGCGTCCCCACTGATATTTACCCGGATTGTCGTCCGTGACTACTGGAGGGTCACCAATTCATAGGTGCGGGAGCCGATGCCGAGTTGCTCGCCATATTCGAGAATATGGGGGCCGAGGCGACTTTCCATGCGTTCGATGAGATGAACCTTGCCATGGTCGGTCGAGTTGTAGACGGCATCCACACACGCCTGGTCAAGAGCCACGGGGTCGAGTGACGCGAAAACGCCGAGGTCTCCCATCTTCGGTTCCTCAGGATTGCCGTTGCAGTCACAGTCTACCGACAGGCGGTTGGCGACGTTGATATAGAGGATGTTGTCGCCGCAGTGGTCGATAATGGCTTTCGATGCCTCGGCCATCGACTCGATGAAGTCCTTCTGCTCGGCAGTGTTGCGCCAGATCACAGACGCATCGTCAACCTTGCCTCCGGAGTGGATGTAGGCCTTGCCATTTGAGGAGGCGATTCCGATTGATATGTTCTTCAGCGCGCCGCCGAAACCCCCCATCTGATGGCCCTTGAAATGAGAGAGGACGACCACGAAGTCGTATGTAGGGAAAGACTCGCCGACGATATCGAATTGGAGATGCTTCCCCCCTTCGAGAGGGAGCTTGACCTCTCCGTCGGCATCCATGATGTCGACGGGAGCAAGCGATGTAAAGCCATGGTCAGCAGCAGCCTGCCGGTGAGCCTCGGTGGTGTTTCGGTTTCCTTCATAAGCGGTATTACTCTCGATGAAGTTGCCCCCGATGAGTTTGACGAGCGGACGGATGAGGGCCGTGTCCAGGTGGTTTGACTTCATGGACTCACCGGTCGAGATCTTGATTCCGATCTTGTCACCGTGGGCCTGACGTTCGAGCGCCTGATAGACCTTGACGAGGTTTTCGGGCGTGACATCCTTCATGTAGTAGACCTTCGGCATGTTAGTCTCAGCTGCCGGAGAATGTGCGGAGACAGTCAATGAACCGGCGACGAGCAACGACCCGAAGACAAAAAGAGATTTCAGTTTCATAATGGGAAGTATGAGTTCTGGCGACAAAATTAACACTTTGTTTTGACACCGCTCGCCCCATTCCCCCGATTTTTAGCCCCTTTTCACATTTTTTCACCCCAAACGAACCCCGATTATTATTTTGAGATCCATTTTGTCACCCTAAGACTGTAGCTTTGTCTACTTATCTATAATATAAACTCTACGTCAACGTTATGAAAGAAAAAAGGAAGATGAAAAAATTTCTACTCTATATGTCTCTGCCATTCTGTCTTCTCTCGGCCTATTCACAATCGAGCGAAGTGAAATTCGGGTATGACAGCATTGTCATCTCTACGGTTGATGCGGGGGAAGTGACAGTTCAAATCACACCCTCAACCCGGGTAGCGTTCTTACCCACCGGAGTGAAAGTGGCCGGAGAGGCTTCCAATATAACCATCCCAATTGATAGCTTCGTCTCCTTCTCAAAAGGAGATAAACGGATGATCGATAGGAATTCGAAGGTTTCCGAACTCACTTCAGAGATGGGAATCGAGATAGTCGATAACAACCTCAGGATTGAGAGCTACAGTCAACGTCCTTTTTACATTTTTAATATTAAAGGCCAAAAAGTTTTCCAAACTGAAATTTCAGGTACATATGTGTATAATCTATCTGAATTAAACTCCGGAATATATTTATTCCGGATCGGAGAAAACGCCATCAAGCTAAAAATTGAAAACTTCTGATAAAATTGAAATGAGGATAACAAGATATTTATTCACAACAACAATCATATGTGTATTTTCTCTCCTCTTCTACATCAGTATTTCACACGCCGAGGAAAAGAAGACGGCACCTCGGTGGGTTGATTTTTTCTACAGAACGGATTCACTTCAGACAGTCCGTTCGTTTGAGCTCGAGGACTCACCAACTATATTTTTCAGTGAGAGTAACCTGAGGTCAGAAGAGGGGGACTCATTATATAATGAGTACTCAGTTAATCTGGCCAATAGAGATCTTATAGGTTACAAGTTGAATCAACTTGACGAGATTAAGATTACAACTCATCTACCCGAAATCAGAATCAATCTCGACAAACCGCTAGATGAGATACAATCAAAAGATTATTATCTCCACGGTAATATGACGGTATCCTTCGACGATCCTTCCAAAAATCTAGGCCCCATTGGACTGAACATTAAGGGAAGGGGTAATTCAACGTGGGCTTGGCCCAAAAAACCTTACAGGCTCAAATGTGACTATAAGGTTAATCTTCTCGGAATTCCCGTCACAAAGGATTTTGCGCTACTTGCGAATTATTGTGATTATACTTTGCTGAGGAATACCGTAGCCTATGAATTGGGCCGGATGTTGGGAATGCCCTATAACATGGACGCTGTACCCGTAGATGTGTATTTAAATGACAGATATAAAGGCTCCTATATTTTGACCGGGAAGGTTGGCATCGGAAAACAGAGTGTCGACATTGACGAAAGAAAGGGAATATTATGGGAGTTTAACAGCCTTGGTTTCCCTGAATATCTTTGTCCAACTGAAACATATAAAATCAATTTATATCCCAAGGATCCGGATATCAGTGAAGCTGCCGCCTATAATTGTATGAGCCCGGACGAGTACATTGAAATGTGGAGGAAAGATTTCTACCACATGGAAAGAGAGATAAAGAAGGGCAATCCATGGGAAGTGGTTGATCTAGATGATTTTGCCAAATATGTCTTGGTTCAGAATTTGAGCTGTAACTTTGATTTCAATCACCTTAACAGTGTGTTCGCCTACAAGAAGGATATAAAGGATAAGCTCCATTTCGGACCTCTTTGGGATTTTGACAAAGGTTTTGATTACGCAGTGATGCAACCTGAGCACAGGTACCTCATATTCCACTACAATAACGGTACATTCTTACCGGGCGAGGCATTCTTCACTGACTTAGTCACACACCCGGACTTTGTGGCGGCATTCGAAACGTTGTGGAAAGATTTTTACGACAACAAACTCCCTGAGCTTCTTGATTTCATTGACCGGGAAGCTGAAAAGATTAAGGTTTCTGCTCTGCGTGATGGAGAAATTTTCCCTGAATCATCTGCCTATCAGGGGACCCACGGGATCAGTACCGAAACGTTCGACACTAATGTAGCCCACTTGAAAAAATGGATTCAGGAACAAGCGGATATGATCTCCTCTGATCCCTCCTTCATGTTGATCTACGAATTAGATTTAAGGGGAATGACGTCTCAGATCTCCGAATAATTGTAGAACACTAATGATTTCTGTCAACAATATTAGCGTGGAGTTTTCCGCGCGACCTCTTTTCAATGATATATCTTTTGTCGTCAATAAGAACGACAAAGTGGCACTGGTCGGGAAGAACGGTGCCGGGAAGTCGACGCTTCTGAAGATCATGGCCGGTCTTCAACAGCCGACCTCGGGTACGTTCTCGAAACCGAACGAGGTGACTGTAGGATACCTTCCCCAGCAGATGAAATTGGCCGACGAAACGACCCTCATAGAGGAGACTCGCAAGGCCTTCAGCGACATCGACAGCCTGCACGCGGAGCTCGACAAGGTTACCGCCGAGTTGGCCGAGCGAACCGATTATGAATCTGAAAGTTACTCGTTGCTCATCGACCGACTCGACTGGCTCAACGAACGAATTGCTCTCGAAGACGGCGGCAACATCGAGGCCGAACTTGAGCGAACACTGATCGGTCTCGGATTCGTCAGAAGCGACTTCGACCGTCCGACCTCTGAATTTTCGGGAGGTTGGCGAATGCGAATTGAGTTGGCAAAGATACTTCTCAGAAGACCCGATGTCCTCCTTCTCGACGAGCCCACCAACCACCTCGATATCGAGTCGATCCAGTGGCTCGAGCAGTTTCTTCAGACAAAGGCGAAGGCTGTTGTGCTCGTCAGCCATGACCGTGCCTTCCTCGACAACGTCACCCGACGCACGATCGAGATCAACTGCGGCAAGATTTACGACTACAAGGTCAACTACTCGAAGTTTGTAGAGCTTAGAAAGGAACGCGTCGAACAACAAATGCGAGCCTATGAAAACCAGCAGAAGACGATCGCCGACCTCGAGGAGTTCATAGAACGCTTCCGCTACAAGGCCACCAAGGCCGTCCAGGTTCAGAGCCGCATCAAACAGCTCGAAAAGATCGTACCGATCGAGGTCGATGAGGTCGACAACTCCCACCTCCGACTTAAGTTTCCCCCGGCTTCGAGAACAGGCGACTTCCCCCTCATTGTCGAGAACGTCGGTAAAGCATACGGTGACCACCAGGTCTTTGACGGCGCCGAGTTCAGGATCAGGCGCGGAGAGAAGGTCGCTTTCGTCGGGAAGAACGGTGAGGGCAAATCGACACTGGTCAAGTGTATCATGGGTGAGATCCCCTTTACCGGTAACCTCAAGATCGGACACAATGTCCACATCGGTTACTTCGCGCAGAACCAGGCCCAGTTGCTCGACGAGAACCTGACTGTCTTTGAGACGATCGACAACGTAGCCACAGGTGACATCCGGACCAAGATCCGCGACATACTCGGTGCCTTCATGTTCGGTGGCGAAGCTTCAGACAAGAAGGTCAAGGTTCTTTCCGGGGGTGAGAAGACCCGTCTGGCAATGATCAAGCTCCTTCTCGAGCCGGTCAATTTCCTAATCCTCGACGAACCGACCAACCATCTCGACATGCGGACCAAGGACATTCTGAAAGAGGCCATCAAGGATTTCGACGGCACCGTCATCGTCGTCAGTCATGACCGAGACTTCCTCGACGGACTTGTCGAAAAGGTCTATGAGTTCGGCGGAGGAAAGGTACGTGAGAATCTCGGGGGCATCTACGACTTCCTCAGGAGTCGCAACCTGGAATCGCTCGACGAACTGCACCTCTCAAAGTCACCGGGAGGCGGACAAACCGTTGCTGAAAAAGAAGCCGAAGAAAAACCTAAAAAGGTCGAAAATCCCTCCGCACCGGCCGCTGAATCCAAACCTGCGGCTAAGGAAGAGAGGAAGCTGTCGTATCAGGAACAGAAGGAGCGTGAAAAGATCGTCAAGCGCGCCGAAAAACGTGTGCGCGACGCCGAAGAGGCCATAGCCAAGCTCGAAGCTGAACAGGCCGACATAGAGGCCAAGCTTTCTTCCGGAGATACTTCGCAACAAACCCTCGACCTATACGAGAAAAAGCGCAAGGATCTCGAGAACGCCATGTCGGTCTGGGAAGACGCCCAGATGGAGCTGGAGGAATTAAAGTTATAAATTATCAGAGGACTCTGAGTTCTCAGAGCACTTATAGTTCTCTAGTACCTCACAGATCTCATAGAACTCATAGTTCTCTTAGAACTCCCAAACCTAGAATTAACTGAAAACCAATGAACTATCAAATAACCGAATCTATGAACCTTAGAAAAATGATGCTCGGCGCTCTGGCCGGCATTCCGTTGATGACCTTGGCCGTCGGTGGTCACGGCATTGACAAAACCAACCTTGACGAGAACGTCAAGCCGGGCGACGACTTCTATCTGTACGCCTGCGGCGGATGGATGAAGAACAACCCCCTCTCTCCCGAGTACTCGCGCTTCGGCACTTTCGACCAGCTGCGCGAGAATGCCCGCAACCAGCTCAAAGACCTCGTTCTCACACTCTCGGAGACTCCCGAAGCAAAGATCAAGGGAACCAATGCCCAGAAGGTCAGCGACCTCTACGCACTCGGAATGGACTCAGTGCGCCTCAATCGCGAAGGTGCTGCTCCGCTTCAGCCCCTTCTCCAGGAGGTCGAGAACTATGACCTCTCGAAGATGGGTCAGTTCCTCGCGTGGATGCACAGTGGTGTGGCCGGCGGTTTCTTTGGAACCGGTGTCGGCACCGACCAGAAGGACTCGAACTCAAACATTCTCCACATTGGAGAAACCGGTCTCGGCCTCGGTGACCGAGACTACTATCTCGAAGACAGCGAAAACAACCGCAAGATCATGGCCGCTTACGAGAACTATGTGAAGACGGTCATGAAGCTCGCCGGTTACTCTGAGAAAGACGCCGAGCGAATCTGGAAGAACGTTATCAAGATCGAGACCGAGTTCGCCAAAAACAAGATGACCCGCGAACAGAAACGCAACCCCCACGCCCGCTACAACATGATGACCGTCGAGGAGATCAAGACGAAGTTCCCCAACATCGACTGGACTACATACTTCAACGACCTCAAGATCGGTGACGTCCAGAAGGCAAACGTCAGCAGCCTCGACTATATTACCTTCATCAACGACTACCTCCCGAAGCTCTCTGAAAGAGAGATCAAGGATTATGCCGTCTTCAGTGTTGTCTCTGAGGCTTCGAATCTTCTGAGCGACGACTTCATCAACGCCAACTTCGAGATGTACGACCGCGTGATGAGCGGCAAGGAAGAGCAGGAGCCGCGCTGGAAACGTGCGATGGGTATCCCCAACTCGATGCTCGGTGAGGCTGTCGGCGAACTGTACGTAGCCAAGTACTTCCCCGAGGAGAGTAAGCAATATATGAATACTCTCGTCGAGAACCTGCGCGTAGCGCTCGGCAAGCACATCGACAACCTCGCTTGGATGAGCCCCGAGACTAAGGAGAAGGCTCATGAGAAGCTCAACACCTTCACGGTCAAGATCGGTTATCCCGACACCTGGAAAGATTACTCGGCTATCGAAATCGATCCGACCAAGTCGTACATGGAGAACGTTCTCGAGGCTTCAAAGTGGTATACAGCAGACAATTACGCCAAGCTTCACAAACCCGTCGACAAGAAAGAGTGGCACATGACTCCGCAGACCGTCAATGCATACTACAACCCGACGACCAACGAGATCTGCTTCCCCGCAGGCATTCTTCAAGCTCCCTACTTCGACGTGACCGCAGACGACGCCTGCAACTATGGCGCGATCGGCGTGGTGATCGGCCACGAGATGACCCACGGTTTCGACGACCAGGGTCGCCAGTATGACAAGGACGGCAACCTCAACGACTGGTGGCAGCCGGCCGACGCTGAAAACTTCACCAAGATGGCCGACCAGCTCGTAGCTCAGTTCGACGAAGTCGAAGTCGCTCCCGGTGTTCACGCCAACGGTCGCTTCACCCTCGGTGAGAATATCGCCGACCAGGGTGGCCTTCGTGTGGCGCTGACCGCATATCTCGACGCAATGAAGGGCCAGGAGATGCAGGACATCGACGGTCTCACTCCGCTTCAGCGCTTCTATCTGGCTTACGCAAACGTTTGGGCCGGCAACATCCGTGACGAGGAGATCCTTTCGCGCACAAAATCTGACCCCCACTCTCTGGGCAGCAACCGCGTGAACGTAACTCTCCGCAACATCGCCCCCTTCTTCGAGGCCTTCGGAATTACAGAGGGTCAGCCCATGTTCCGCCCCGAAAGCGAACGTGTGGTTATCTGGTAATCAAATTATAGGGACATGCCTTCGGCATGTGGAAGAAGGCATGTCCCCACATGAGTTACCTCCGCACTAATTCGCAAAGTCCACATGCCGAAGGCATGTCCTACAAGGGTTACGACCCTCTAATTCGCAAAGACCACATGCCGAAGGCATGTCCCTATAATAATGAAACACTTCTTTCTGATCGGTAAACCCATAGGTCACTCGTTTTCGGCCAACTATTTCAACGAGAAATTTGAGCGAGAGGGGATCGACGCGCGCTATGACCTGCGCGAACTCGACTCGATAGAGGAATTGCCCTCTGTTATCAAGGAATATGGCGAGGATTTGATCGGGTTCAACATTACGGCCCCTTATAAGCTGGCGGTGATCCTATATCTTGATGCTCTGACATCCGAAGCCAAGCGAGCCGGTGCAGTCAATTGCGTTCGTCGCAACCGAAATGGTGAGCTGATAGGCCATAACACGGATGTTGCCGGATTTTTAGCACTTCTCGAGAAGAATTTGCCACGGCCGGCAGGTGTTAAAAAGGCTTTGATTCTCGGTGGCGGAGGTGTTGTCGGGGCTGTAATGACGGCGCTCGAAAAACGCGGCTTCACCTACTCGGTAGCTATGCGCGAGCCTTCAAAATTCAAGGAGGCTCACCCCGGTTTCGACCCTGAGGTCAAGGAGTTTTCCAAATTAACAATGGATGATATTTTGGACGTAGACATCATCATCAATTGCACCCCGCTGGGGATGGAACCGAATGTAAAAAGCGCCCCGCCAATACTTTACGAGTATATTCAACCGCGTCACGTGTGCCTCGATCTGGTTTACAATCCCAGGGAGACGGTCTTCTCCAAAATCTGTGCAGCCCATGGCGCCAAGACTGCAACCGGTTTACTAATGTTAACTGCCCAAGCCGAAGAGGGGTGGAAATTCTGGGATGAGATAATCTGAACGCCATGGACACGCTTCGCTCGCCCATCATCATCCTGATCGCCATCGCTGTCGGAATTCTCTTGCGACAGTTGACGGGGTGCGGACCGGGAGAGATTGCGATCGCGTTCGGACTGGCATTCATATCTTACGCCTCGACAAAAATTCTGGCACGCAAAAAGGGGATCAGCCTTCGTGTCGTACGACTCCACTATGTCTGGATCTCCTTGTTTTTCATATCATTAGGGGCGACTTCAGATTACGTATTCGCTTACCGTTATCCGGTTGAAGGTCGCCATTTCGTCGTCGGGCAGAGGGCACGTATTATAGATGATGTGGCCAAGAATACGGGGGACTTACTGACGGTCGAGCTACTTAATTTGGGATGTAAGGCGACTGTGTTGACGCCTCCGACGCCTTATGGGAGAGGGGATTTGGTGGTGATTGAGGGGCCTTTGATGCCGGTGGATAGCCTTAGGAAACCAATAGTAAACACGTATGGATCAAGGACAAAAAGTACCGGCTGGAAGCCGGCGCTCCTTGCGAAGCCAACGTTCCTTGCGAAGCCTTCAGTACCGGCGAAGCCAACGTCCCTTGCGAAGCAGGGGATTCTGTATACGGGTTATGCACCCAAGAGTAAGATCAGGAAGGTCGGGAGGTCGGCGACGTTGATGACTTTTGCCGGAGATGTACGCGACCGGTTGGAGAGTCTGATCATACACACGGGGTTGAGCCGGGAGACAAAAGATTTCCTGATCACGCTTATGCTCGGCGATAAACAATTTCTCGATCGCGATTTGCGTCAGACTTTTTCTGACGTGGGTCTGAGCCACGTCTTGGCAGTCAGTGGCCTTCACACCGGCATCATTGCCTCGATCTTTCTTGCCTTTCTCTTTCCGTTCGATATGATCGGGCGACGGAAGTGGAAATTTGTCCTGAGTATCATCCTGTTATGGGTCTTCGTATTCGTTACCGGCTTCGCCGCCTCGACCGTCAGGGCCGCAATAATGATGACGGCGCTGTTCGTGGGCTTTCTAATTGAGCGGCGAATAAAAGCCGGGACGGCTCTCTGCTGGGCCGGGATCTTCATCCTCCTCTTGATGCCCTCGGCCCTTTTCGACCCAGGTTTTCAGCTTAGTTTCCTCTGCGTCGCCTCGCTGACAATCTTTTGCGAACGACTGAATCCCTTCGATCTCTTTACTCACCGGCGCCTCTATCTCGCAACCTCTACCCTATTGGCCACGCTTGTCTCGACGGCTTGCACCTGGATCGTCGTAGCCTATTACTTTGGCTCCGTTCCTACCCTGTTCCTACCCGCCAACCTTCTGATTCTTCCCTTCGTCCCTTTCTATATCGGCGGCTCACTTCTTTATTTTCTCTTGTATGCGTTCGGCATCGAAGCCGTCTGGATCGGCAGAGGACTCGACTACGCGCTGTCGATGACCGACAGGTTATGCCGATGGCTTTCGGCCGATGGCTCGAGTGTGCTCCATGTTCAACCGGATCTGACTTGCGTAATTCTTTGGCTCGCCGGCATAGCACTGATCGGACTTGCCCTTCACTCGGACAAAAGAAAAAGCCTGATACCGGCGCTAACCGGCTCAGGCTGTGTGATAGCTTCTTTATCCCTCCTGTAAATCAGAGGGTTTCTGAAGAGGCTTTTCGGATATTTTGACTTCTTTATCTCCAGGGGAATTCCTGCATCGCCGGCACTCCCTTGACGGTCTGGCGGACGGTCGAACAGAATTCGCGCACGAGTTTCTTTACCGGACCAGGTTCCATTCCGAGAACCTTATATAGCACTCCGCATCCGTTGGGCAGATGTGTTATTCCGGCCGCAAGCTTGTTCTCCTTGTCGATGAAGGCTTTGGTCGCCTCATAAATCTGATCGGCTTTCTCCTTGGGCGTCATGACGATCACATTGGCGAAGACGTCAAACGAACCCATTATTCCAAGCTGGCGTGGAGAAGTAACGTTTGGGTCAATGAGGAACTTCTCGCGGAAAAGCTCCTTCCCGTCGGGACGGTGGCCGTGACAGCAGACGGAGAGGATGTCGTATTCGAAGAGCTCACCTTCCTTATAATACTTGCGGCCCGGCATGTAAATCTCACTATAGAAGAGAGTTGCCGACTCGTGGATATTAATGGTCGTGTCAGAGATGAAGCGGGTGTTCTTACACGGGATTATCGGCTCGGGAATATATTCGAGGTATGCGTCTTCTTCGAGGGTGATGTTTTGGATCATACCCGAATAGTTGAAGCGCATCTCGGCCAACTTCGTGGCGGCTCCGGTCGAAATCCATGCCATGGCCCCTTTCTTGACCGTGAAGTCCTGTTGATAGCGGTCGCCGTCTACGTTCGGGCCTCCGGAAGAGAGTATATAGACACACGGAAGCTTCGGCAGATATTCGTCGAAGTAGAGTTCCTGCTGCACGATCAACGGGGCGCGGCGGTCGAGATCCCTCATGACCGATTTGCCATCCTTGTCGAGCTGAAATCCGAGACGAAGATATCCATGTTTACCCGGCGCGCCGACATACATCGCTTCGGGCTCCTTGAGATAAGGGGCCATCTCCGGAGCGTGAGAGAAGTCCACTTCGGGGACACCCTCGGTTTTGTGTTTGACTTGATCGTTTAGCATCTTGTCTGTTTATCGGGGTCAGTTTTTCTTGTCGAAGAGGGCCATCTTGAAGATGAGGTCGACGAGTTCGTCGATTCCCTCTCCCGTCATGCAGTTGGTGAACACGAAGGGCTTGCCGGGACGCATCAGACGTGAGTCGTGGTCCATCACGCCGAGGTCGGCGTGAACATAGGGGGCAAGGTCTGTCTTGTTGATCACCAGGATATCGCTCTGCGAGATACCGGGTCCATCCTTGCGGGGAATCTTGTCGCCGGCAGCGACGTCGATAACATAGATGAAGAAGTCGACCAGGGCTGGCGAGAAAGTGAGCGTCAGGTTGTCGCCTCCCGACTCGATGAAGACGATGTCTGTGTCGGGAAACTTGGCTTCCATTTCCTCAACGGCGGCTATGTTCATCGAGGGATCCTCGCGAACAGCGGTGTGGGGACATGCACCGGTTTCGACGCCGATGATCTTATCCTCGACGAGGATACCCTTGAGGGTTTTGCGAACGTGCTTGGCGTCTTCGGTGGTGACGATGTCGTTGGTGATGATCAGCACCTTCTGGCCGAGTTCAAGAAGACGGGGAGTGATGGCCTCGATAAGGGCCGTTTTTCCGGAGCCGACGGGACCGCCGACACCTATTCTGCAGGTTGACATAGTTTGCTTTTGAAATTGAGATGGTTAGTTGACCGTCAATGAATCTGACAGTCTCTTAGTTCATAAACATTCGCATATTGCCCTTCTCGTGGAGCGAGGCGAGGATATCTATCTCAGGAACGAAGGCATTCATGTCTTCGAGTCTCATAGTCCGGGCTTTTTCGTAATATTCCTCGACCTGGGGGGCGATATTGAACAGGATTCTCTGAGTGTCGTAGTGTGAGACGCGGACCGTGCGCAACGCAGCCGAGAGGACCATGTTGATCACTCCGTACTGATGGCTGTAGAAGAGATCCTTCTCCTCCACTCCGGCTAAGGCGAAGATGATTCCCTGAGAAGCGGGATATGATCCGGGAGTGCGCTCGGCCTTGATATCCTCGAGCCACTTAGAGGCTAAATCAGACTCGGGGAAGAGCTGGACAGCAAGCTCGGCGAGCTTTTTGCCCATACGCTGAAGCATCAGCCGGGCCTCGTCGTTCATCTTGAAGTTATAGAGACGACAGTCGGCGTTCAGTATCGAGTCGTAATCATTCTTCAGAGCAGCGCGATGGGTCAGCAGAGCCACAACTCCGTCGCTGAAGGCGCCTTGAAGCGCCTGTGAACGTGTGAAAGCCTCGAGGGTCTCCGCGTTGTGGACCATCCCTTCGTAAGCCGCCGTCTCCAATCCGTTCGAGAAGGAGAAAGTGCCGACAGGGAAGGTCGAGTCCGTGAACTGGAGAAGACGCATGATCGCGAGCTTCGAAGCGTCGTTTGTATTTGACATTGGCCTTGTGGGTTAAAGGTCTATGCTGGATCAGCAGTTGAAGTAGTCTTCGCCGTTGTGGGCGTCGGGAGCAGTGTCCTCGCCGACCTCATGGTCATGATGATGGTCATGATGATGGTGATCGTGGTCATGGTCGTGGTCGAAGGGATGGACGATGTGACCGTGATCATGAGTGTGGGCGTGGCTTTCGTGGCCTGCACCTCCGAAGAGACGGCGAAGCTCATGAGGCGCGAGATAAGGGATGACCTCGACACCCTTCTGGAAATCGAACTTGATGCCCTCGATGTTGTGGGTCTCCATAACCGACATCATGACTTTCTTGTCAACAGTAAGAGGAACGTAAACGGTCGTACCCTTCACTACTGCGGGCCAGTGTTGGTTGCCGATAGCATGGCCGAGTTCAACCGAGATACGGATGATGTCTTCGGGAGAACGGCCGTTGAGACCGGACATGTCGATCACAAGGACGGGGCTGAGTTCGATCTTGAGAACGACTGCGGTGTTCTTTTCAGGATCGAAGGCGATCACATCGCCGTCAGCGACCTGTGTATGGCGCGCGAGGGCAACGGGATATTCACGCCCCGAGACACCTTTTCCGAGGAAACGGCTTTTCTGGGCGGTCCATTGATCGAGGAAGATATAGTCGATGTCGGCGTTTGCCAGTTTATCGCTCCATTCCTTGGAGCGGTTCATATTACCGAGAACGGTAGTGTAGATTTCCATAGTTCAGATTTGGATAGTTCTTTTCTATATAACCCACTTGTCCCTCCGATAGTTCAGCGGATTCTTGGAAATAAAAAAGGTATCCGTACTGGTAGAGACCTAGACGGATACCTACTCTTATTATTTCTTTGCTAATTAAGAAAATTTTTCAGGTCAAAAAACATTAGACGTGTCTCATCATTCACGTCCTGCTCTGACAAGAATGAAAAACCATTTTTCTGGTAAAATGGAATTGCAGAAAAAAGGGCATCAACAGTTATAAAGCGACATCCTAACCGCTTAACATTTGTAAAAGCAAACTTAACATTATCTATTATTAAGGTTCCAATTCCCTCTCCGGCATATTTTTCGCTAACCGCCAATCTACCTATCTTTACTGCCGGGTAGCTTCTGCGTCTTTTGGAATTAGGGATTTTTCTGTTTAATCTATTCCAAATGACTTTATCTTCTGGGTCAAATGTTATCTTGTCTGCCAGAAGGCTGAAATAAGCAGCAGTAGAATTATTCTCCATATCCTCGAGAATATAGGTAACAGCCATGAGTTCCCTCAGAAAATATTTGGCATCATCATAAAGGAACTCGTTCAAATCATCGTCAGAACAATGAAATGATTTTATATCAGTATCTTGAGAAAGTTGGAATTGGCGGAGCTTATTTAGATCCATTTTACCATTGGAAATTACTGATCGACTTCATTAATTCATACGCCCTTCTTGCCCTTTCCTTTTCTTCAATGGAAACAGGAGAGGGAGAGTCAATCATCTGCTGGAAGCGGATAGCATCAGCTCCGGTGAGGATGGGAGTCTCTTTTATTGGTCTTGCCATGATATTTCTTTTTAAATCGCAACGGATAATAACTGTCTTTTATTTTGTTGAAACTATAAAAATGGTTTCAAAAGTAGAGACGGTCGGAAGCGAGGGGCTTCCGACCGTGAGGTATATAGATAATGAAGGGGGAAATTAGCTGAACCAGTAGAGCTGTGCGAGAGGCAGAACCTTTGCCGGCGGAACGTAGGCGCGATAGCCGTCTACGTAGGTCTCGAACGTTTCGGGGTTCACCTCGATGTGAGGAGTTGCCGAGTTGCGGACCATATCGTGCTTCGACAGCTGGCGGCAACCGTGAACGCCGAAGATCTGGCTCTTCAGACCGTACTTCTCGGGAATACCGTTGGCGATCGAAGACTGGGACATGAAGGTCACGCGGGTTGAGGGCTCTGCCTCGCCGAGAGTTCCGAACATCGGACGCATGATCTTCGGCTGCGGAGTAACGAGCGACGAGTTCGGGTCACCCATGTTCGCCCAGTTGATCAGACCACCCTTGATCACAAGTTTCGGCTTGGTGGCGAAGAACTCAGGCTCCCAGAGAACGAGGTCGGCCATCTTGCCAACTTCGATCGAACCGAGGATATCGTTGATACCGTAGGTGATAGCGGGGTTGATTGTGATCTGAGCGAGGTAACGGAGCACGCGGAAGTTGTCGTTCTGATCCGAATCCTCTTTGAGTTTGCCACGGGCCTGCTTCATGTAAGAAGCCATCTGGAAGGTTCTCATGAACGATTCGCCTACGCGACCCATTGCCTGAGAGTCGGAAGAAACCATCGAG
>CAZTSQ010000025.1:0-36697 GCA_964615915.1 uncultured Sangeribacter sp. | reverse complement strand
TCCTTTCATTAATAATGATATTAGCATTAAGTATTATGGCACAGCAGAAAATAGTGCAGACCGCAGGTCGCACACAGCTTGGTGAGTTCGCTCCCGAATTCGCCCGTCTTAACGATGACATCCTTTTCGGCGAAGGATGGAGCCGTAATGATCTTCTCTCGTTACGAGACCGTAGCCTCGTCACCATCACTTCCCTCATATCGCAGGGTATCACCGACTCATCGCTTACCTTCCATCTTCAGGAAGCAAAAAAGAATGGAATCACCCGCACCGAGGCGGCAGAAATAATCACCCACATAGCTTTCTATGCCGGATGGCCTAAAGCTTGGGCCGCTTTCCGACTGGCTAAAGACGTATGGAATGATGAGATCAAGGGTGACGATGCCAAGGCTGAGTTTCAGAAACAGATGATCTTCCCTATCGGTGAACCCAACAACGCATACGCAAAATATTTCATCGGCCGGAGCTATCTCGCTCCAATCTCCACGGAGCAGGTCAAGTTCTTCAACGTGACGTTTGAACCCGGATGCCGCAACAACTGGCACATCCACCGCGCAACTGAAGGCGGAGGTCAGATGCTGGTCGGAGTTGCCGGAAGAGGCTGGTATCAAGAAGAGGGCCAACCTGCCGTGGAGATACTTCCCGGCACTGTCATACACATTCCCGCCAACGTAAAGCACTGGCATGGAGCGGCGCCCGACAGCTGGTTCTCTCATCTCGCCTTTGAACTTGACGGAGAAAACACATCCAATGAATGGCTTGAGCCGGTGACGGATGACCAATACGCCGACCTAAAATAAACCGCCAATCTTTCGACTGTCTACAAAAAAGGAACGCGAATCGCGTTCCTTTTTTATGTCTCCGGTGAGGCTCGAACCCACGACCCAATGCCAAAAAGTAGACAATGTGAGTCATTTGCCCTGCCACACAAAAAAATTAGCGCTGACGTCTTTTTTTGATGTCAGCGCTTTTGTGACCCCGGTGGGGCTCGAACCCACGACCCAATGCCAAAAAAGTAGACAATGTGAGTCATTTGCTCGCCCACACAAAAAAATTAGCGTTGACGTCATAAGGACATCAACGCTGTTTTTTGTGACCCCGGTGGGGCTCGAACCCACGACCCAATGATTAAGAGTCATTTGCTCTACCAACTGAGCTACGGAGTCTTTCGCATTCAGGGGCTTTCCCCGTTTGCGAGTGCAAAATTACAACAATTTTTTCAACCAGCCAAATTTTTGGCCATTTTTTTCACTATTTTTTTCTTGCATCGCTTTTTTAAGGCCTTTCACCCCCTTCTACAGGAGTTTTCAGGCCTCAAAAGCTAATCAAAACGCTTACAGTTCGCCGGTCAGCGACCCCAGCCGGCGCCACAGACAGGGCGGGATCGTGCGCGCAAGAGCCGCCACTACACCCCATTGCCAGCCGACATAGGCATAGCGCGGACGCTTGACAATGGCGCGGATTACCTGAGCCGCAGCCACCTCGACCGGTATCTCCATCGGATATTTCTTGTCGGGATTCAGCAACGGGGTGCGGATCCAACCGGGACGGATGTCGGTCAACGTGATCGGCTGTTTCTTCATGGCGATCCGCTGGTCGAGCGCCTCGAGATAGGTATAGTCGAAACGTTTGGATGCACTGTAGGCAGCCAGACGTGCCATTCCACGCACTCCGGCAATCGAGGTCAAGGCCACGATCGACCCTCCTTCGGGACGCGCGGCGAAATAGTCATAGGCGGCCGATATCATCCGAGCGAAGCCTGTGCAGTTGGTGTTGACCACATCTGCCTCCAGATTCGGGTCCATGTCGGGATTTTCGTGACCCACACCGGCTATGTAGACATAGATGTCCATCCCGCCCAAACTCTCTATCAGTTCCTCGAGATGCTTGGGGGCAGTAGACGTGGTCACGTCTATCTGACGGTAGACAACGTTTTCGGGATATTTCTGCTGGAGTTCATGAAGAACATGGGTCTTGCGCGAGGCCAGTCCCACCTTTACTCCGCGCGAGGCCAAGGCCTCGGCGACCGCCAGACCGATGCCTGACGACGCGCCGACTATAACTATCTTTTTCATAAGTCTTTGTTTTCGGTTATAACGCCGGGAGAGAACCTGAGGTTCGATCCATCAAGACCTACAGCCGCTTATCGAAACCGACATCTGCCAGAGGGCGATCCCGGCGCTTACCGAGACGTTGAGGCTATGTTTGGCGCCATGCATCGGAATCTCGAGCACGCAGTCTGCCATGTCGACTATCTCCTGCGAGACACCGGCCACCTCATTGCCCAAGACAAGAGCATATTTCTCTCCCTCCCGCGCCTCGAAGCGGTCGAGGGGTATGCTTCCGTGAACCTGTTCGAGCACACACAGACGCCAGCCGTCGGCCTGAAGTCGTCTACATTCGGCCACCGAATCTTCCGCATGTCGCCAGCGTACGCTATCCTCGGCGCCAAGGGCTGTCTTGGAGAGCTCGGGGTGTGGAGGCACACCGGTGATTCCACAGCAAATCACCTCGGCGACGGCAAAGGCATCGGCCGTTCGCATCACGGAGCCTACATTCTGAAGTGAGCGGACATTGTCGAGCACGACGGCGAGCGGCAGCTTACGCGCCGCTACCGCCTCTTCGACACTCATCAAGGTCAGCTCAACCGTCGATTTCTTTTTCATCACGAGAATTTCAACGCGAAGCTATGGACCCTCTTACGACAGAGCCAGCATACGCTCGATGGGGCGCACGGCGCGTTCGGCTATTTCGGGATCTACCGTGATCTCAGGCTTCAGGTCGCGAAGACAGTCACGAAGTTTCTCGAGAGTGTTGAGCTTCATATACTCGCATTGATTACACTGACACTCCGAATCTTCGGCCGGTGCCGGTATGAAGTTCTTCTCGGGACACTTGCGACGCATCTCGAAGAGGATTCCGCTCTCGGTGACCACGATGAAGTCGGTCGCCTCATCGTTGGCGGCATATTCGAGAAGCGCGGCCGTAGAGCCTACCTTGTCGGCTATCAGCTGAAGCGGACGGCGACATTCGGGGTGAACGAGGATCTTGGCGCCGGGGTGCTCCTTCTTCATCTCGATTATCTTCTCTATAGAGAAGCGGTCATGAACATGACAGGCACCGTTCCAGAGCAACATCTCGCGACCGGTGACATTGTTGATGTATCCGCCGAGATTCTTGTCGGGACCGAAGATGATCCTCGCGTCGGCCGGGAGGGAGTCGATCACCTTGCGCGCGTTGCCTGAAGTGACGACAATATCGGTGACGGCCTTGACGGCGGCTGAGGTGTTCACGTAGCTAACCACCGTATGATCCGGATGAGCCTTTACGAACTTCTCGAACTCCACCGGGTCACAACTGTCGGCCAGCGAGCAGCCCGCTTCCGGATCGGGAATGAGAACCGTCTTGTCGGGACACAGGATCTTGGCCGTCTCGCCCATGAAGTGAACACCACACATGACGATCACGTCGGCGTCTATCTTCTGTGCCTGACGGGCCAGGGCAAGCGAGTCACCGATAAAGTCGGCGAGCTCCTGAATTTCATCGCGCTGATAATAATGGGCCATGATGACCGCATTACGTTCTTTCTTGAGCCGGAGAATTTCTTCGACCAGACTCTCGTGACGCTGATCGGCAGCGCTCTTGTCACCCTCGTTTTTCATTTCTTCTTTTTAAGATGAAAATATTAAAATAAAGAATTTTAAACTCAACAATAACAACATAGCCTGTAGATAACTGCCAATAAGTTTAGCCGTGAAAATTTGGAACTTTCGCTTATTGACGTTACAGACCGTTTTATCTACCGGTTATCGACATGCCCCTCTTCTCATTTTCAGTCGGATGCGGACTTTATCGACAGACTGTAGATAATTCGCAAAATTAGAAAAAATTATCATCATGGAGGTCAAAACCTGTCGAAAAAGGGTAGAGAATCTTCACCCGGAGCTGTCGGTAACTTTCCGAAACTTCCTTGAAATTAGACTTGCATATTTCAGGGCGCTTTCGGGATATACGAATCCCCGAGATTTCCAAATTTACTGATAATGAAGTTATTAAAAACTTTCAGACAGCTTTTTTACCGGTTTTCTTCAGCTTTCCGACAGCTTTTGTGACAGCTTTTCGACAAGTTATCTACAGGTTATTGACAACTCAGGTTGGAGCTCTATGAGTTCTATGAGCCTTAGGAGATCTAAGAAAGAGGGCCCGGAGGGGTCGGTCTTCTTAGAGCTCATAGATCTCCTAGTTCTCCAAGTTCTCCACTCCCCTCCAAAAACCAACCTCCGTTTCGATCTGTTAAAATTGTATAATCGATCCGTACCATGAACTATATACTCGACATACTCCGCGAATATCCGGCCCTCGCCCTGTTCCTGACCGTAGGACTCGGCTTCTTTGTGGGCAAACTTAAATACAAGAATTTCTCGCTCGGGCCCGTGACGTCGGTGCTGATCATCGGCGTGCTCGTCGGGCAGTTGGGAATCACCCTTTCGAATGACCTGAAGACGGTCTTCTTCATGCTGTTCCTTTTCTCCATCGGTTATAGCGTAGGGCCGCAGTTCTTCCGCTCGCTGAAGGGGATGGGCTTGAAGATGGTGCTCTTTGCCGTCCTTATGGGTTCGACCTCTTTCCTCTCGGTTTTTCTCTTGGCCAAGTGGTTGGGATATAATGCCGGAGAGACAGTGGGTTTCTTCGGCGGGTCGCAGACCTGTTCGTCGCTGCTCGCCGTTGGCGGCGACGCCATCAACAACATGAACGTAAGTGCCGGCGAGAAACAGACGATGCTCAACCTGATGCCGGTCTGCTATGCGGTCACCTATGTCTTCGGAACTTTGGGTACGGTCATTCTTCTGGGTACACTCGGTCCGTCGCTTCTCGGTGGCCTCGATAAGGTCCGTCGTCAGACTGCCGAGCTTGAAGCCGAGATGAACGAGGCGACATGGAAGGCAGACCCGGTCAATATCAGTGCCCTGCGGACAATAGCCTTCCGTACGTTTAAGGTAGAGCAACCCTACTTCGCCGGTGGCAGAATCGTGGCTACTGTAGAACACTACCTGCGAGCCACGGGGCGCGTCCTGTATGTCGATCGTTTGCGCCGGGCCGACGGCACCATTGAGGTGGCCGAAAACTCGACCATTATCCGTCAGGGCGACACGGTTGTCATTTGTGGACGCCGCGAATATCTGATGGAACATACCGGATATTTCGGCCCCGAGGTGAATGATCCGGAACTGCTCGAATATCCCGTTGAGCGTATCCCGGTGCTTGTAGTCGGTCGCAAGATGGCCGGCATGACAGTCGGTAAGTTGCGTGACATGCCCGAAATGCGCGGCGTTATGGTCGAAGAACTTCAGCGAAAGGACAATGTGATCGAAGTGACCGATGAGACAGAAATTCACCGTGGAGACACGTTGATCCTTGTCGGACGCAAGACAAACCTGCGAAAGGTGTCGAAAATGATTGGATATGTCGATGTGCCGACCGACAAGTCCGACCTCATGTTCCTCGGTCTGGCAATATTTATCGGTGCTTTCCTCGGGGCGATTCCGGTTGTGATTGAAGGGATCCCGATGAGTTTCGGACTCAGCGGCGGCTCTCTGATCGCCGGTCTGGTTTTCGGGTGGTTGCGCACCCGCAGGCCGACAATGGGTTATATACCGCCGGCAGCCCTTTGGCTGATGAACAACCTGGGTCTGAACGTCTTCATAGCCGTTGTCGGAATCAACGCGGCGCCGACGTTTGTCAGCGGCGTGAAGAGTGTGGGCTTCGGGTTGCTCGGGGCCGGAGCTGTGGCGACGCTCATACCACTCTGTGTCGGATTGGCACTCGGTAAGTATGTGTTCAAGTTCAACCCGGCGATCACATTGGGATGTACGGCGGGGACGCGCACCTGTACCGCTTCGCTCGGTGCTGTTCAAGAGACTCTCGGAAGCACCCTCCCGACGATGGGTTATACCGTCACCTACGCCGTCAGCAACATCCTCCTTGTCATCTGGGGCATCATCACCGTCGCCCTCGTCTGACTTTTTCATGTAACTTTTATTTGTTATAATAGAACTAATTAGCTAAATTTGCAATTCGCGAACTGCAAATTCCACCCATATGATTGTCCGAGATAAAAAAAGAGTCAAAGAGATTAAGAGTTCTCTGCTTGAACAACTCAAGCAGGAGCATGCCTTTTGGTCTTATGCTCCCGATTCGGTTTCTCTTGACTCTATAGAAGATGATCAATTGATTGCCTTGACCATGCGTCATCTCGATCTACCGGAGATAAGGGAGCTTTTTTCAATTTTCTCTACTAAAAAGATTAAAGAAGCCTGGAAGCGGTTGCTGGTTCCCGAGGGTGAGTATCTCTACACACTCAATCGTTTTTTCGCCTGGTACTATTTTAAAGCAAAAAATCCGGATTCATACCTTAAGTCTCTTCAGACACGTCACTTAAACCGACTTTTGGAGTTATAAAATAAGTATTATGAAAGGACTGGCTCCGCATACAGGAAAGATTTTTACTGCCATTTCAAAAATGGAAAGTATCAAGCCCTATGTTTTAGTAGGAGGAACGGCTCTTTCTCTTCAATTAGGTACACGCCAAAGCGAGGATCTGGACTTTATGTCATGGAGAAAGGATAGGAAAGAGAAAAGAGAGGTTGATTGGCCATCTATTAAAAAGGAATTAGAGGAGATAGGAGAAATTCAACAATTCGATATTTACGAGAGCGATCATGTGGAATTTATTGTCAGCGGTGTGAAAGTCTCTTTCTACGCCAATCCAAATTATTCTCCTCTTCAAGAGGAAGTCCCTTATCTTAATAATTTGCGACTTGCTGATCTCCTGTCTATAGGAGCCATGAAAATGGAAGTCATGCTCAGACGGAGCAAGTTCAGGGACTATTATGATATCTATTCGTTGGCAAGAGCTGGTGTCAATATAAAAGAGATGATTAATTTAGCTCTTAAGTATTCCGGTCATAGACTCAAATCAAAGAATCTTCTTGCTCTCATTACCCGTTCTGAACGCTTTATTCCAGATAATAATTTTTCGGAGTTAACTCCAATATATAATATATCCCCAAAAGAGATTGAGGATTATTTAAAATCACAATTGGAGGATTCGGAATCAGATGAGAGCGATTGAGTGAAGAAATGAAAAAGTTGGGGGGAGGGTGTCACAGATGGAGGTGGGAGAGCGTCTTTTGAGTAAATAGGGGAGAGTCGATGTCTGACCTTCCCAAGAATTAAGAGCTATGAAGTCCAAACTGACCTTGCTTTTCGCTTTATCTGTCCCGTCTCTGTTGATTGGAGCCAGCGCCGGCGCCGAAGAACCCGTTGCGCAAATTAATGGCGATACAGTCCCGACCGATACGGTCCCGACCGATACGGTCCCTACCGATACGGTCGGTTTCGACGAGGCGCAGTTTGCCGAACTTGACGAGTTGGTGGTCGTTCAGCGGCAGAAGCTGATTCAGAACGACGGGGCGACGCTGACCTATAATGTGTCGGAAGATCCGGCGTCAGCTTCCTCAAATACGCTCGATATCCTGCGTAAGGTACCGGGCGTGACTGTCGATGCCGAAGACAACGTGAAGGTCAAGGGTCAGTCGAGCTTCAAGATTTTGCTCAACGGGCGCGAAGACCCGATGCTCAAAGGGGATATCAAAACTGTCCTCAAGTCTCTCCCCGCTTCGACCATAAAGAAGATCGAGGTCATCTCCGAACCGGGCGCGAAATATGAGGCCGAAGGTGTCGGCGGTATCCTCAACATCGTGACCGACCGTTCGCGCACACTCTCGGGCTTCATGACCCAGATCAGCGGATGGGCAAATCCATTCTCGGCAGGCGGTTCGGTCAACGGACGCACAAAGCTCAACAAGGTGATGCTCGACGCGACGGTCTCCTACAACAACGGGCGGCTTCTTCGCCGAAAAAACACGTCGACCACTACCAGCGAGGCGCTCGACGATTCGCCCAACCACTTAATGATCACCGACCGCAAAAGCGTAGGCGGCTGGGACTATACGGGCGTCAACCTGCAGATGTCGTGGGAGCCGGACACTCTCAATCTCTTCACCCTCAGCGCCAACTACAGTTATAACGGGTGGGATTCCGACGTCAACGAGCGTCGCTCGCAGTTCGGGCTCGATGAGACTCTTCTATGGGATCTCAGCCGTAAGGTAGATCAGAAAGGTCACTACCAGGGACTCGGCCTCCAGGCTTCTTATCAGCACAATTTCGGACGCGATGACCATAATATAGTAGCTTCATACGAGTATGACGCCGGGTGGATGGGCAATCGGGAACGATACTTTCTCGAGCAACTCTCGGGTATCCTCGCCGAGAGTCCCTATTCGGGAAACAGGAACTGGTCGCGCTACGGCTGGCACATCATCCAGCTCGACTATGCCAACCGTTTCAGTCCGAAACACCTTCTCGAATCGGGCGCCAAGATAAACCTCAACGACAACAGCTCCGTCACTCGTCCCTATGCCGGCGAGTCGGAAGATGAGGCTGTCGAGGACAAGGCGCGCGTAGTCGGACTCAAGCAACTGAAGGACATCTATGCCCTCTACGCCTCCTATACCGGTTCGTTCGGCAACTGGAGTGTGAAGGGAGGCCTGAGATATGAGCATACCCGGATGGGTGCCCGCTACAAGATAGGTGATTACACCGATTTCACGACCCGTCTGAACGACATCGTTCCCAACGCGGCCATCAGTTATAATCTCGCTTCGGCCTCGAGCCTTCGCCTCGCCTATCAGATGCGTATCTCGCGCCCGGGCATCCAGGTGATAGACCCGTATGTGAACACGTTGACCCCGGGTGTGATCTCATACGGCAATCCCGACCTCAAGAGCGAGATCGGCCACACGGTCTCCTTCTCCTATTCTAACTATGGCGGAAAGTTAGGCGGCACGGCCCAACTCTCCTACAGATACTCCGACAACTCGCTGACCGACATTATGTTCATGAAAGATAACCTGGTCAACGTGACGTATGCCAACATCGGCATCTCCCACATGGCGATGCTCGATCTCTCGGGCGACTGGAACATCACCGACGCCTTCCGCTGGTCTCTCTACGCGTCGGGCTCATACAGCTATATGAAGGCCGACTCGGAGATGCTGCGTCAGACTGCCGCCGGTTGGCAGACAAATGTCGGGACCAACCTCAACTATACCCTCCCGAAGAGCCTGCGGCTGAGTGCCTACGGGGGCTTCTGGACACCCTGGATCGACCTTCAGAGTCGTGGAACGCAGACGGGATACTACTATGGCCTCGGCGCGTCCAAGTCGTGGCTGAAAGACGACGCACTGACCCTTCAGCTGAGCGCCCACAACTTCCTTCCGGCCTATCGTACCAGCGGCCACAAGCAGGTAGACGAAACGTTGAAGATCACGAGCAACTATCGCTATGCCCAATGGCAGGTAGGTGTGAGCATCTCCTATCGTTTCGGCGGTCTGACAGCGTCGGTCAAGCAGACGGCTGCCTCGATCGAGAAAGAGGCCTCCTCTTCAACCAAAAATCACAGTGGAAACTGATTCCGAAGCCAAAGAGAGGATATATGGATGAAAAGGAGTTCAGAACCAGGGTGATCCCGCTTCAGCGGCTGATGTATGGCGTCGCGCTGAAGTCCGGAATGCCACCCGACGATGCGGCCGACGCCCTCCAGGAGACTTTGCTCCGGTTGTGGCGGTCGCGGGGTTCGATTCCGGACGATCCTCCGGCGCTCAAGGCCTACTGTCTGACCACGTTGCGCAACGAGTGTGTGACCGTCATCAGAAAGCGGCGCGACACCGACCCGCTCGAAAAGGCTGAGACGTTCAAGGCCCCTCCCGAGGCTGAGACGGCCGAGTCTCGAGACACACTGAACCGGGTCGAGACGCTGATGAAGACTCTTCCCGAAGGTCAGCGGACCGTAGTCAGAATGAGCAGTTTCGGAGACTTCAGCGTCACCGAGATTTCCGAAGCCACTGGCTTCTCACCCGGCAATGTCCGCCAACTCCTCTCGCGAGCCCGTCGCCGACTTCGCGAGTTGATCGATCCTCAAAATTAACAAACTATGACCCAGATAAACCCCAAAATACGAACCCTGCTCGACCGCTGGTATGCGGGTGAGACCTCGGTGGCCGAAGAGCGCGAGCTTCGCCGCCTGATGGCCGATGCTGTCGATCTGCCTCCCGAGCTTGAGGCGGACCGAAAGCTCCTGCTTGCCCTTGGCGAACTTGACGAGGCTCAGGAGGAATTGCCGGCTGAGGTAGCCGCGCGGATCTCGGCTGCTCTCGATGCGGAGATAGGGCGTTCGGAAAAGCGTCGACAGTCTTTTGCCGGCAGTCGCCTCCGCCAGACGCGACTTTGGTGGGGAGCCGCCGCGGTCGCCGCCTGTCTCTCCGGCTTCTTCATCGTCAATCACATCGGTGAGGATCACCGCGCCGAGAAAGTGCTGGCCACCGCAACAGAGAAGGTAATGTCGACCCTGACGGTCGACAGCATGGCCAATACGACGCCCGCCCCCAAGGAGCGCCGGCTTCCAGCCGGTATGGAAAGCACCATGCCAGAAAGTCTCGTGGCGAATAACACCGTGGCGAAGAGCTCGGGTATGAAGAGCACTGGTGTAAGACAGGCTAAACCTATCCCCCAAAAGAGTGTCATAATTGAGGAGGATGAGGCCGTCTCTGTGGGCGAGCCGACTCTGTTGGCCGAGGCCGACATGAATCTTGCGCGCCCTGAAAACTACCGCATCGTAGACAATAACGAGGAAGCCGGAGCCATTCTGACTTCGATCTTCTCGAAACTCGACAGATATATGGAGCTCGAAACCGGCAAACTCAGAGGAATAGGAGTGGAATATGCCGCCGAGATCCAGAAAATCAATGACTTGGGCGACCTCAATCCCGAGTTGGAAAATTTAAGACATGAAGCCATATGATGAAGCCGAAATATAAACCCCTGAGACACCGAATGTTGGTTGTACCTATGCTCCTGACTCTCAGTCTGTTCGCCTCACTGTCTGTTAAGGCTGAAGAGATTTTCGCCGAATTGGCCGATATCAAGCAGGTTGAGAGCACCTACATCTCCGGACGCATGGCCCACAATATGCCGATGTGGCGAAGCCAGACCGGATCGCACGCGATTAATTTCAACGAGGGTTTCTCGTCTCTCTATACCTATCAGTGTTATTCGGTCGAAGCAGTAGACAAAGCCCGTAAGATCCTCCGTAACTATCTGAAGTCACATCCCGACATGGAGGTGGTCATGCGTACCCGCGAGGCATCGGGCGAATATGTGATCTACGAACGCTTTTCAAAAGACAATCGCCTGATGCAGATGATCATCTGGAGCTCCGATGCCCCTAATATCTGCGAAATAGTTGTCGTCGACTGGAAAGACGGCCTCAAACGTTAACCCCCCTTCCTAATTCCTAATTCCTGACTCCACCATGAAGAAGATATACCTGCTCACCGCCCTCGCCGCCGGCTTGACGGCCGTTCCTGCCCGCGCCCAAGATGAGGTGACCGAAGAAAACGACAGCATAAAAGTCACCGACCTCGCCGAGTTTGTGGTCGAGGGACGCACCCAACGTGTAATCAAGTATGGCGTCGAGTATACCCCCGACAAGAAAGTGAAGAAACTGGCGATGGACGCCACCCATCTGCTCTCGATGATGCAGATCCCGCAGCTCATAACCTCGCCCGGGTCGACCAAGGTCACCAACTTTTTTGGCCAGGATTATTCGCTGTTTATCGACTTTATCCCTGCTTCTGAGTCCGATATCAGTGCGTTGCGTCCGCAGGATGTCCTTCGGGTCGAGGTGCTCGACTATCCGCAGGATCCGCGCTTCAACAGCGCTCAGCGTGTCGTGAACTTCATCATGGTCAAATATGAGTGGGGCGGTTACACGAAACTGGAAGTGGGGGGATTCCTTCCCAACAACCGCTCTGTCTCCGGGGCGGGCTATTCGAAGTTTGTAACCGGCAAGTGGACTCTGGATGCCAACGCGGGTGGCCGCGGCCGCTGGTATGACCGTGATGACTCATGGTCGCGGTCAACTTTCCGCGACATATGGTACGACGGCACCAGATATCCCGAGGTGATCCGCGAATCTGCTTCAGGGCGTGACTATAAGTCGAGGGCCAACAGTGAGTGGGCCTCATTCCGCGCCGCCTATCAGAAGGAAAATATATACATCTCGCACAACGTCGGCTTCAACCGTCAGGGTTCGCCACTTTCGCGCAACAACGGTGACGTGACCTTCTCGCCCGAGATCATCAACTCTTCGTCTTCGCTCAACGAGTCAAGCTCTCAGACGATTTCACCCTCGATCAACGCCTACTATCAGTTCTCGCTCCCGAAGGGCAATTCGATTGTCGCTTATTGGTCGTTCAACTACGGCCACACGAAGAGCCATAGCCTCTATGAACTCCTCGGTCAGAATCCGATTCTGAAAGACAACCGCGAGGAGGTCTACGTGCCGAACGCCAACATCAGCTACTCGAAAAACCTGGGCCATAACAATACGTTCCGAACGGCGCTGATGACCTATAATTCGATCTACGACACGCACTACGCCGGTTCGTACGTAGACCGCCAGAAGATGCTGTCGTCAGAGAACATGCTCTTCCTCGAATACATGCAGAACTGGGGCTTTGGTCTCAGCCTCTATTCGCGCGTCGGTGCCTCCTACGTCATAGGGCGCCTCAACGGCGTCAACACTCTCGAGCAGTGGAATCCGCGTCTCGGTTTCCAGCTTCAGTATCGCGCCAACCAGTGCCACAGCATGACGCTCGAGGGATGGTGGGGCAATTCTCACCCGAGTCCGTCGACAACCAACGATGCGCTTATACAGACCAACGAGCTCGAATGGTCTATGGGTAATCCGGACCTCCGCAACACCCTCTTCCAGATGGTTCAGGCTTCATATAACTTCATACCGACCAACCAGTTCTCTCTCACCGCGGCGCTCAAGTATGAAGGGAACCCCCACCGCCAGGCACTGGAGTATTTCGTGTTGCC
Organism: uncultured Sangeribacter sp.; assembly: GCA_964615915.1. Classification (GTDB taxonomy): domain Bacteria; phylum Bacteroidota; class Bacteroidia; order Bacteroidales; family Muribaculaceae; genus Lepagella. The sequence goes on along the minus strand of CAZTSQ010000025.1, from coordinate 23,692 downwards.
GGACCACGACGGCCTCGTTCACCGTATCGTCAACAGCGGTAGCGCACACCAGTACGAAGGATATGTCTCGGCTTCGCTCAGACTGTTGGGTAACTCCTTGATGTTAAAGGCTACGGGATATGCGCAGAGATATGTGCTTACCGGTCTCGATGCAGTTTCGGTCAATAATTTTGGTGCCACCGCATCGGTACAGTATGTTCGCGATCATTGGTCGATCAACCTGTTTTATAATCCGCCGGCTAAGGGTTCCGATGCCTGGTCGAAGGGTTGGGTTACCTATGTGCCGCAGTCATACGGACTTTATGCGAGCTGTGCCTTCGGCGATTTCCGTGCCTCCGTATCTTTCGCAAACTGGTTCCGGACCGATGGCTACAACACTTCGGTGTTTAACTCGCCGCTATTCTCGTGCAAGTCTGTAGGTCGCACCTCAAATCTATCGCGCGGAATCTCTCTGTCGATGTCATACACCTTCTCGTACGGTAAGAAGGTGAACCGCAACGACGAGCTCCGCGAAGCCTCGGGCGTCGGCTCGGCCATTCTTCAGTAATCCTCATCTTTACCTCCTCTCGATATGTCAGATAATTCTCGCCGATATCTCAGTTCAGTTGTGGTGACGCTCGTCTGCGTGCTCTTCGGTGGCTTCGCGGCCACTGCGGAGCGGCGCGTGGTGAAGATCTCCGAAAATGCCAGCCAACTGAGCAGCTTCGTACCCCTCACCGTAGTCTATACTATGGGAAATCCGAAGGTCGTGATCGACGGGTCTGACGAGGCTATCCGACAGATCGAGGTGAGGGACAAGGGGGCGTCGATCGAGATAGTACCCTCGGGAGAGGGAGGCACATTCAGTTCCGAAGACGTCAACGTGACGGTCTCGCTTCCCAGTCTAACCTCCGTCACTCTTTTCGGAAGCGGGAACATGGACCTGTCGGCTGCGGAAGGAACCGTGCTCACCATCAAGAATGTCGGCGCAGGTGACCTCAAGGTTGATCGGATCGAGGCCTCGAACCTGAAGGTGATAGCCGGTGGGTCGGGCGTCATTGACATCCGGACCATTGAGGCTTCGTCGGTCCAGACCTTCTCGCAAGGCACGGGCGACATCAAGCTCGGCTACGTGGAGACGACCACCTTCAAGGCGACCCTGCAGGGTGCGGGCGACCTGACGGTCCGCTCGCTGGTAGCTACGTTGGCCGATCTCACGGTCCAGGGAGTGTCGGACCTTCACCTCAACGACGCCACGGTCACGACGCTACGCGCCACGGTCCAGGGCACGGGCGACGCCTACCTCACCGGCACCGCCGACAACGCCCGCCTGACCGTCCAGGGCCTCGGCGACATCGACGCCCGCCGCCTCCGCGCCGTCCACCTCACCAAGCTCGACCAAGGCCTCGGCGAAATCCGCACGCGGTGATTGCTGGCTCTAAGTTTTTGAGCTCTATGAGCACTATGAGTTCTATGAGTACTGGGAGGGCTGCCCCTTAGCCGACCCCAGGCAGTCCCTCCCAGAACTCCTAGTTCTCCCAGTTCTCCCAGAACTCCAACCCTTAGCCGCCCTCGGGCAGTCCCTCCCAGACTTCCAACCCTTAGGCACCCCCGAGGGTCATTCCATGGAAAAAAGTTGACACTTCTTCTTCCAGTCTCGACTTTATTTCGTAATTTTGTTCCCTAACCAATACCGGCAACTACCATGTCAAACGGCGATTTCATTCCGCAGAAAGGATTCTATCGCAACCTTAGGGTTTATCAGCTCGCGGAGATCATCTACGACATCACCTATGTGTTCGCACATAGATTTTTGAAGAAAGGAGACAGGACAGTCGACCAGATGATCCAGGCTGCAAGGAGTGGCAAACAGAATATCGCCGAGGGGAGCTCTGCCGGCTCAACTTCAAAAGAAACCGAGATCAAGCTGACGAACGTCGCCAAGGCCAGCCTACAGGAGTTGCTGTTGGACTACGAAGACTATTTGCGGGTAAACGGACTCGAGCGCTGGACCAAAGAGAGTCCGAAAGTGCTTCAGACCCGAAGCTACTGTACTAAACAGAAAGATTCGTCCGAGATAATGAAGAAACTTCCGGAGCGATCTGACGAGGCCATTGCCAACATAGCCATCACGCTACTGCACCAAACCGACCTGATGCTCTACCGCTTGATCGAACGCCAGAAGCGCGACTTCCTTCTCAACGGCGGTATCCGCGAGCAGATGACCCGCGCCCGCAAAGACTACCGTAACGGCGGGTCCGGCAGTCGCCGGTAAAGATAGCCCGGTCAGTCCTCGGACCCCTCCTGTGCTCGCACCTTTAACCTACAAAATAATGACTCGACCACTGTTCTTCCAGTGATCGAGTCATTTTGTTGGTATTGCTGAGTTTAACTTGCCAACTTCATAGTTTCGCCTTGAACGACTTGTTGCCAACGGTTACGATATAAATGCCGACAGCAAGATCTTTGACCTGACTTTCTGAGGTTTCAGATATAAGGGCTCCCTGCGTGGTAAATACCCTCACAAGGTCTTTTGCAGGCTTGTTGTGAACGGAGAATCTATCACCCCCCATTCGAGTTCATTTAGACATAAGGGAAGTTGATCTCACAGTTGATTACTTAACAGTTTATTTAGCATATTAGTCAACTCAGAATGATTCATTTTTGCATAGATATCTTTATATAAATCGAAATCATTAGACGCATGAAGCAAAGGCAATCTCAATGCAACGGTGGTATCTAAATCCCTAAATGTCAAATTATCCTTGAATTTCGCCCAAAAACCTTTGGGCTTATCAGATGGCAATTGATTATTATATTCGGCCACCAAGTTATTATAAGCCTCGGTTGCTTGATTTTCGAGATTGCTCACTCCTAGTACATGGGCTGCGGCTGCAATTTGAGCGAGTCGTCCCAAGGCCAGGCTTAACTGAACCGAAGGAGTAATAGTGGTATGGTTAATAGGCATGCGCATTGTAGTAATATTTTAAGGATTAATTAACTAAAAATTTTGCTAAGAATGCTTCCAACTGCTTTACATCCCCTCACTGTGTAAAATTCGGCCTTGTTCCCCGAAGAAACGCGATCTTCAATAATAACATAGCCTTTGTGATCAATACGATATTCGCACTTTATATACACATCATCGGAACCATAATAAGAATCGTTGCCTAGACTTCTTCTTATGGTTTCTTTCCCATCAGGGTGATGAGTTATTCTATGCCCATTCACATAACAATAGCCATCTTCCCTTTCTTCGTAAGGAAAATCGCCTTGAGTGTTAATATTGAGATAAAGAGCCCCTCTAAATCTTAAGAAGTAATGGACCATAATTTTTAAGCATGTTTTGGAGTACAAAATTAAGACAATCTTTCGACATTTCAAAAGGTAATATCAAAAATCTTGATAAAGAAGAGCTAATAAGTACTATATGAAGAGGTTATATATGAATGTTGTCATTTAAAATGATTAGTAATCAGGGTACTATTGGATAATATTATTGAATTTTATAGTGTCTTATTTAAAATTCCGACTTTCTCACATTACAAAATTCTATATGGCTAATTGTTTACCATTTGAGATGGAGGGTATATAGAAGCGTTGGGAACGGGGAGGGAAACTGACTGTCGCTTTTGGGCAGTAGAGGAGCCCGTTGCAACGTTGCAACCTCGGAGGGTAAGGAAAGGGGGTGTGAGAATTGAAACGTTGCGAATATTAGGCGAGCAGAAACAAAGTAAGTAATTTTGCCGCCGAAATCAGACGCCAATGTCTGACCCAAACCGAAAATCAAACAAAAACAAAACAATATGGAAACAAACGCTTCAAACGTATCTAACGCATCAAACAGCGCTTCAAGCGCGGTAACCGTGGCTAACCTCTCTGACGCATCAAAGATCAGAGAAGAGTGGGCTATCAAAGAAAAGCGTCAGTTCTGCAAGCAGAGCTGCACTAAAATTTCTCAAGGCCTCGAGAAATTGGATAACCGTAGCTCTGAGCGTGCTATCTGGGAATTGTTCCAGAATGCGCGAGATCTGGCTCGTCGAGACGAAGCTGGACGTAAGATAGCCCATATTCGTATGAAGGTGACGCCTGAAGAGTTTATCTTCGCTCATCAAGGTCGTCCGTTCACACACGATTCCTTCAGCTCGCTGGTCAAACAGGTGTCGGCTCAAGAAAAAGAGGATGAGGAAAGCGTCGGTCAGTATGGCACCGGCTTTCTGACAACGCATTCGTTCGGCCGTCGAATCCGTATTTACGGCTCACTTGACATGGAAGACCTCGTCAAAGGCCAGTTTGTTGACATCGACGGCTTCGTAATCGACCGTGTGTTTGACGAAATCCCCGATTTCGTAGACAAGATGGCGGCCCAGCTTGTGGAGATCGACAAGTATGCCGACGGTCCTTTCACAACCTCCTGTCGGGAGTGGACCGAACTCCACTACCAACTTGACTCAGCTGACAAAGCAGCTGAAAAAGTAACTCGTGGCCTTGAGGAAGCCATCAAGGTGATGCCCTACGTAATGACTATCAATGAACCTATCGGCGATGTCGAAATCGAGGATCAGACAACCGGTCGCCATATCAAGTTCCGCAAAGAAGCCCTTCCCGAAGAAAACGGTCTGAAGGTGATGGCTATCTTCATCGAAGAGAACGGCGAGGTTGCCCTCAAAAAGATATTCTATCTTCAGAGTGAAGATGGAAGCGACACAGTTATCCTGCCGCTTGAGAGCGTTGGGCAAGCAAGTCCTCTCGATGGTATCGCAAAGCTTTTCGTGTTCTTCCCTCTTTTGGGAACGGAATCGTTCGGCATGGATGCGATATTCCATTCAAACCGCTTCACTCCGGTCGAGGAGCGAGACGCTCTTCACCTTCCGGTGGAGAATGCAAATGTCAAGGCGAAATATGAGAAGAACGTCAGCGTTCTCGAAGAAATGAGTCGTATAGTGTTTGACTACTACGAGAAGCATGCTCTCGAGATCACCGGCTGGCAGGATGTGACATCGTTGTCGTTCGAGTGTTTCCGTAACAAAGAGGACATCACCAACACTTTCTTCTCCAACTTCAAGGCGAAGTGGGTTCACGCTTACGAGCAACTGCCGATGGTAGACATCAACGGTGTGCGCCAGACTGTAAAGAGTGGAAATGTACGTGTCTACTCGCAGGCTCTATGCACTGAACTTGCCGGAGAAAAAGAAGCTTGGCGTCCTGTGGTATATCGTGGCGCGAAATATGTGGGCAATGTTCCGAGCGAAGAGCACATCATGAAGTGGAGTGAGACGATCGGGACATGGTACGAAGATTCCTTGTCCTTTATTTCAGACGAGACTATCGCAGCTCGTTTGGCCGATGCTGAGTGTGACCGTGTGGTGCTACTCAACTTCTGCAGTTACCTTTCGGAGCAGAAACTCACGCATCTCTTCGAACGGTACGCGCTTCTACCTAATCACGACGGCCAGAAACAGGTATCTGCGAACCTTGTTGATGCCGAGGCTATTCCGGATTGGCTTCGTCAGCTAGTGAAGCAGTTTATTCCGAACTCGGTAGCCAAGTTTGTGGCCCGTGACTTCAGTAAACTTGTGTCGTTGAACGTTTATGGTCGCGACTCACTGAAGAAGGACCTCAACGACGCTCTCCTTTCGATCGCGAAAGAGTCGTTCAGAAAACCCGTAAATCCGCAGACGGCCGATATGGAGGTTCTCAAAGGCATGGCGCAGATCTCCATGATCGTGCGTAATGATGAGATGGACAATCATCGTACTCGTGCCATGAAAGCGATATGTGACCACCTGGGTATGGCGTATGCGCCCGTGGTGTTGCCAGCCCTTGACTCTGAAGAGAGGGATCTCACCGAACTCCCGTTCCAGCATCTTGTTGAGAATCTCTGTCTTGAGATCTCGTCCGGTGACTCCACGTGGATGGTGGCTAATCGAGAATATGTCTACAGACTTCATGAAGCTCTGAATAAATGGGTGTTCTATTACGGTAACGATAGAACTGATGGAGTAGCCAACAGATACGCCATCTTACCCAACCAACTCAATGAGCCCCGGCTCTTGGCTGATCTGAAGTTTGGCAAGGACATCCCTTCCAAACTGATGGACCTCTATGAGGCGGTGTTGGATACCGATCTCAGAGGTCGTCTGGTAGCCAATGACTTCAGTGACTTCATCTCTATCCCCACTCTGGAGGCAGCTGAGGTTGCAAAAGAGATAGAGGATAAACTTGAGGAAGACAACTTCCAACACTCCAGTGTGTTGGATATCATCGACCTGATTGATTCAGATCTGATGTATGCGAGACTGTTTCCCCACGTGAGCGAAAAGAAGGCAGACATCTTCATGAAGCAGGTGAAGCCCGAGTGTAAGGATAGTGTCTATCGACTGATGAAGATCGATGATTCCGAGAAACTTAAGCAACTGGCCGAGTTGGCGGATGAGACTGATCTGGATGAGATTATCCGCATGGGTAGACAAGCCAAGGAAACACAACGTCTTCAGCGAGCTGAGTTCGAGTACAAAGCTAAGCTGGGAGAGTATGTGGAGGAGATCTTAACCGAAACGCTCGAGCAACGTTTGGCACACATGATTGAGGGTGGGCTGAAGGAGACCCTCCCGGAGATCAAAGTTCTGAACGAACAATACGGTAAGGATCTCACCGTGACTGTCAACGGGGAGTCCGTCTATTTCATTGAGATCAAATCTCGCTGGGGCGTGGATCAATCGGTGGAAATGTCCCCGCTTCAAATGAGGACGAGCGTAGAGAATCGCGATGCGTATGCATTATGCTGCGTGAACATGTCCGGTGTGGATCACAATGTGGTCGAGAAGAGAATCTTCCCGGAAATAGAGGAGTCTCTTGACCGTATTAAGTCTCTGACCAATATAGGTCATCTCGTAACCGAGGTCAATAAGGTGACTCTCATTCCTGCCGATGACATCCATCTCGGAGGCAGCTACTCGTGTGTGGTGCCTCAGAAGGTGTTCCAGGCCGAAGGCGTATCGTTCGATATCCTTATGGATACCATCAAGGAGAAATGCATGCAGGCAATCTTTTCTGAGGAGCTAGCGACTTCGGCCTGCTGATAAAAGGGGAATAAATTCCGATACAATTAAGACGAGGTGATCCGGTTAAGGATGGCCTCGTCTTAATTACCTTCAATCTAGAGGGATGCGTTTCAGTGACACTACCCATAACAGAGATGAAGGGTAGGAGATAGCTGGTAATTGCAAAGATCATCACTCAGTTACCGGCTGGAAGCCGGTGCTACTGTGGGGACGGGAAAGATGAACATTTACGAGCTGATCAAACACGTTTTTAAACTATCAAAAAGGTAACCGCTTCGGAAACTGCTGACGTAAGTGCTTCGGAAACTGCTGACGTAAGTGCTTCGGTAAGCATATATAAGACTAAAACTAATACTAAGACTAATACTAATACTAATACTAATACTGATACTTCTCTCTATAGTAAGCATGATAGAAAAGAATCCAATAGAATACCGATCGGTGGTCGGTGCGGCGCCCGACGACAGTCAACGTAAAGCCTCTGCTGGCGTGGATGGTCAATCGGATGAAGAGAGGCGAGCCTATCGGTAGTTTAAAGCGAAGGCGGTCTGATATGAGATGGGCGAGCGTGTAGCGTTGTTTGCGACCCAGCCCTTTTCAAGATGGCTCGTCTCGGATATCTCACCGGCACTCATGTCTGAAAATAATGCGCAAACTCGTTCTATCGTGCTGATTTCCGATTCGTTGAGGACATCGACTGGAGGCTTCATGACTTCTAAACGTATCCCACTCTGTCCGCTCGGATATACAAATTCTTCCATAGAAACACCGTGAAGGGAGCTGTAAAGCGCCCCCCATTGGTCAGGTACAGGACCAAACGGTAAGGCTTTGTATGTGAGACCTGTTATGCCAAAGCCATGGTTGTTATAGTGGATAAAGTCGGCATAAAACAGGAGTTTGTTCATCTTTGTGACGAATGTGGCTCCGATTTTCGAGATGATCAACCCAACCACATTGGTTATTTTATCAGTGGATAATGACCGGTAGCCTGAATATTCCGACGGTTGCCCGATAGATTTATAATCCCCATCTGCAACTTCAACTTTCTTTAACGTGCGAAAATAATCCTGCTCGCTCATTTCAGCTTTAGATGCCTCAACAAAGGACCGAAAGACCTCTTTCTCTCGGGCGGCTAAAATGGTCCGGGCGTTCGACACACTCGGAACTTCACCGTCTTCGTACATCCGGTATTGGTTGATGCCGAAACCAAGTATTTGTGACATCTTGGCTGCCGAAAGTCCATAATGTCTCCTTATCCCCGCGATTTCATCAGGGAAAGGAATCCCATGTTTGACCCTGTATTGGTTATAAACCTGGAAGATATTGGCCTCATCCATTTCTGTTGTGGTCCACATTTCTCCGTCCGCATCAATGATGCCGGTGTGGATATATGGGTACTCCTCCTTTCGAAAGGTAGCCGTCCTTACTTCCTGAAAATACCTTTCTCCTGGCAACAACTTCTTATTCTCCATCGTTTTTAGGCTTTAAGGGGTAAGACATAGGGTGTTCTGCTTTGTGAAACGAGATGCAAATCGTATGGGAGTTCGGTTTGCCAAGAGTTATCTTGATATAGATTTCATTTCCTCTTACATCCTTCCCGAACACCCACATTTCACCTTGATTATTCAGAGCATCCACTATAGGCCCTTCGGAATAATCATAGCAATTGAGGTTCATTATAACCTCCATGCGCTGATGAGGGGTAATACCCAACTCCACCAGACTATTTTGGTTTTTCTGCCGGTCATCTCGGAAACGTATGCCAAAGATTTTTACCTTCAGGCTGAAATCCTCTAAGAATTTCTCCACTTGCTCTTTCGTAATCATAGTGCAAAGATAGTCGATCTTTGTGACTTTTGCAACTTTAACGTTTGTTTTTGATAAGGGAGAGCGGATCGATACATCAGTTGAAAGACGAATTTTGTGTTTTTGAGCGGTTTCACTTTATGTTTTTGAGCGGTTTCACTTTGTGTTTTTGAGCGGTTTCACTTTATTAAATTGAGTTAAAAACGGGTGTCGTAGGACTGTAAGGTTGCAGGGGATGAGGGGAGGTGAGGGGGCAAAAAGGGTGAAACGTTGCGGGGAGTTGGTAGGAGTGGGATTATTTGGTAATTTTGCGGGTGAAAATCAGACATTTTAAATACGAAAGAGATATGAAGATTCCTGGTGTAAGCTTTTCGTGGAAGCGCGCGTTGGGCGTTTCACAAGTGAAACGCGATATCGCCCGTGCTACGGGCATTCCGACGACCCGCGCAGGCCTCGAACGTAAGGTCGGCCGCGCACTCATCAACGCTGTCCTCGGTAAGAAGAGATGATATCCTCATCAACACGAAGATACGAGATCGAACCCCTCATCAGTAAGAAGAGATGATAAAGACAGTATTTGATTGGGTCGCCAACGCTCTGCTGGCGATCGGCAACGCGTGCGGAATGACCTATAACGAGGTCAACATCATAGTCTACTATCTGTTGATCCCGCTGTCGTGGTGCGTGATGTTCGATTGCTGGCTGAGGAAGCCGGTGGCGAGCATTGCGTTGATCCTGATCTGGGTCGGCATCTTCATCGGCACGCGCCATAATTTCAGTGCCTGGTGTGACCGAGCCTTCCAAAAGTCGGTCGACTTCCTGCTTTGGTTCGACCGTCTCGGCGGCAACTACACGCTCAGCTCCGTCATCATCTGCGTCCTCGTCCCCTTGCTGATCTACGGCGCCTTGGCGTGGCTGTTGATCTCCAAGGTATAATTAGTCGCCCTCTGTCCGGGAGACGGAGCGATAAAGATTTCGGGCACCCGGCTCGTCAAGAGTGGGGTGCCCGCATGATGTTGTATAGGTATAGTTTGTTGGAATTATGTTAGATCGTAAACGAGACCTGAGCCTGGACACGATGGTCTGAGGCGCCCCCGTGGCCGTAGGTCTGGCGGTGACCGTAGAGGTATTCGAGACCGAACTGGAGGTATGAGGTCATCGTATAGAAGACGTTGGCGGCCACATAGGTGGCGTTCTTGTAGTTCTGGCTGAGGTCTGCCTGGCGTGCGTAGTCGCCGACTTTCCAGATGTTGGCCATCGAGGCGACGGCGTTCACCTGCCAGCGAGGATTGAAGTTCCACGTCGCGCCCACTTCCCAACCCATCATTGGCGAGGGAGTCATCTGGCCGTTGGGGATACCGTTTTCGCCGATCTTCGGCACATATCCGTAGGGAAGGCCCGAAAGGTCCTGAATATACTTGGCCAGACCCTTGCCGTAGGCACACTGGAAGTAGAGGATCAGCGGCTCGACTGGATTCAGGTTACCGCTGACCATAAGGCCCCAACCCGGAGAGACGCGTGTCTTCTGCTCGATGTTGTCGCGATAGGTGAAGGCGCGGAACATACCCGAAAGGCGGATACGGTTGTTGGAGTTCTTCGGATCGGTATACTCGACCCATGCCGGGATGTCGGGTATATTCTGGTTGGTATAGTCTGCGTCGGCCACCTGGTCGTCGGTGATGCCGGCGTTCTGGAAGAAGTCGAGGGTCGCCTGGTTGAGGTCGCCCAGGTATCGGCCCGACGAGGTGTAGAATGTCGGCTTGTCGACACCGATAGCGAAGCGGAAGCCCTTGAACGAGGGGGAGATGTAGCTGATTTCGTAAGCCACGGCCGAGACGTCGCCGCAGGGACCCTCCGGGTCGATCGTCGGGGGCTGGCAGGCGGCGCCGTCCTGGAACAGCGTCAGCTTCTGTCCGATTGTCAGGCCGCGCCACGAGATGTAGCAACGCTGTATGCTCACACCGGGCGTCATACCGTTGGTTCCGAGCTTGAAGTAGGCCGAGATGGCGTTCTTCGTGTGGCCGAAACCTACGACCTGAAGGTCGATGTACGAATTGAACGGGTTGATATAGAAGTCACCGCGCTTACCCTTGGGGACGGGGACGGGGATATCCTGAGTGATGAAGCTGATTCCCGCGTCGTTGGTATTGTAGAGGTTGTTGCCGAGGTCGGCGCCGACGATAGCGTTGAGCTGGCCGCCGATACCCATGACGAACATGCGGTCTTCGGTTCGGAGAAGGAACTTCGGGACGGGAATGCCGCGCGGATCCTTTTCGCGGATCTGCTGAAGAAGCTGGCGGTCTTCTTCGGTGGCCATGGTGTAGCGGAGATGGCGCCCCTTGACCGAGGTCGTGTCACAATAGGCGGCGTCTGCAAGTTCGGCGGGATCCTGCAGGTCGGCGAAGGCAAACGCGGGGGCTACCAGGGCTGCGGCAGCTATAAGGAGGCGAAGCTTCTTCATATATTATATTGTACGAGAGCGATAAGCAAATTGGAATGTAGGGGGGCGCGCAGTGAGAAAGCTCACAGTGAGACCCTCCTGTCATCTAAACATTAAAAAACGTAAAAAGGTTTAAAAAATATGAAAATAATGGTCTCGGTGAAATTTTAACGTTCGGAGTTTGGTGGTTGAGAATTTTTAGCTTAATTTTGCGGAGATTAACCTATATTCAACTCTATGCAGAAATATTTACTTACTCTCGCCGCAGCGGCACTGGCCGCCGGCACAATGATGGCCGAAGACACCACTCTCTCGGTTGCATCAGCCACTGATATCCAGGGTACTTTCACCGAAACTCAGTACAAGGCAGACGGAAGCGGAGTTCAGGCTGCCGCCCATTATCAGCCCCTCGAGTCGCTGAAGATCGGTGATTTCGCCTTCACTTTCGGCACCGAAGAAGGCTTCTCTTCAGAGCCCGCTCTCTACATGAACAACGAGGCCACCACCCCGGTGACAATCCGTCTCTACAAGCTCAACGTGATGACCATCAGCTTCCCCGCAGAGACCAAGGTCGGCTCGATCACATGGAACTTCAAGAGCCTCAAGGGTCTTGACAACATCACCGTCAGCTCGGGCGAAGCCTCTGTAGACGCCGACGCCAAGACACTGGTGTGGAACAACTCGGCCGAGGCCACTACGGTGACTTTCACCATGCCTTCGGTCAAAGGTTCTGACGGCAACAACCCCAACGTTCAGATCGAAAGCTTCACCGTTTCGGCTGAAGGCGCGATCATCATTCCCGACAACCCGGTAAATCCCGGCGACAACGTTTACGAAGGTCTCTTCGGCTCGAACAACTGGGAGTTTGAGAACGTTGTTCTTCCCGAGACTCTCGACTATGTATGGAGCTGGGATTCTAAGTACAACTGCATCAAGGCTTCCGCCTACAAGGACAACAAGTCGCTCGCTTCCGAGGCATGGGCTATCTCGCCCGTGATCGACCTCACCGAGGTTGAGGCTCCCGTCGTTGACTTCCAGCACGCCGTAGGCCCCAAGGGTATGTCTGAGGCTCAGAGCACCTACTTCCGCGAGAACTGCGGTTTCTTCGTTCGCGAAGAGGGTGGCGAATGGGCACAGCTTACTATCGCCAACTGGCCTGTTGACTGGACATTCGTAGCCGCCGGCGAAATCAGCCTCGCCGACTACGCAGGCAAGAAGATCCAGCTCGGCGCCAAGTACATGTCGACCGACGAGATCTCGGTTACCTGGGAGCTCAAGGAAGTTGTCGTTAAGGACGCCAACACCGGTGTGGCAGTCGTAGCCGACGAGAACGCCCCTGCCGTTTACTTCGACCTCAACGGCCGTCGCGTGGCTGAGCCCGCCAACGGTCTGTTCATCAAGGTTCAGGGCAACAAGACTTCAAAAGTGATCATCAAATAAGATCCAACGGAACGATCCATAACGAAGGTGCCTGCCGGAACACTTCCGCAGGCACCTTTTTAGTAAGGGCACTGTGAGCACTGGGAGCACTGGGAGTTCTCAATTCTCTCACTCCTCACAGTTCTCACAGTTCTCACAGAACTCACAATTCACCTAATTATGAAAAAGAAACTTGTGATATCGACCGGCGCGGGGATCAGCGCCGAGAGCGGAATCAAGACCTTTCGCGACGCCGACGGTCTGTGGGAGAACTATCCGGTGATGCAGGTCGCCTCGGCCGAGGGCTTCAGACGTGACCCCGAGCTGGTCCACCGCTTCTACAACATGCGCCGCCACGACCTTCTGAAGGCCGAGCCCAACGCCGCCCACCGCGCCCTGGCCGAGCTCGAAAAAGACTATGACGTCTATATCATCACCCAGAACGTCGACGACCTTCACGAACGCGCCGGGTCGAGCAAGATCCTTCACCTTCACGGCGAGCTGATGAAGATCCGGTCGATCACCCACCCCGAATATGTCGAGTCGCTCGACGCGGAGCACCTCGACACCACCCCCGAGACACGCGGAAAGAACGGCGACCCGATGCGTCCGCACATCGTCTTCTTCCAGGAGCCGGTCCCCAACATCGAGAAAGCGATGGAGATTGCCCACGAGGCCGATATCTTTGTGGTGATCGGCACATCGATGGTCGTCTACCCCGCCGCCGGGCTGATCGACTGCGTGAAATATGACACTCCGATCTACTATATCGACCCGAATCCGGCACCGATCCAGAACATGCGCAACGTGACGGTGATCGCCGAGCCGGCCACCAAAGGGGTCGAGACCCTGGCGCGCCTTCTCGAAGAGCGGAAATGAGGCTACCCTGAATCGGGTATGTAGAAGAGGGGAAAAGGGGGAAATTGACCGAAATATGTTGAATAACATAAAACGGGAGTGATGAAAAATCACTAATATTGACTACTTTTGTAGAGATAGAAGAGGCAGTTTCGGCTTAGTCGCTAATTTATAGGCGATTAGGTGTCTGAGGCGGGTGTCTGCTGTCGGTCGCGCGCGTGTTTTGCTCCTTTGGGGGTAACGCGGCGGTCAGAAAACAAATGATGAATCTAACCAACATCACACACAAATAATTATGGCAAAAGTAAAAGGAGCGGTGACTGTCAACGTCGAACGCTGCAAGGGTTGCAACCTCTGTGTGGTTGCTTGTCCCACCAATACCCTTTCCCTCCAGCCCAACGAGGTCAACGACCGCGGTTACCACTACGCATATATGGCTAACCCGGACAACTGCACCGGCTGTTGCTCGTGCGCATGGGTATGTCCCGACGCATGTATCGAGGTTTATCGCGTAAAGGTAGACTGAGAAGACCCAAACAAACAAAACGAAAACAAACGAACACACCTTTAAAATATGAAAGAAGAGGTAAGACTCATGAAAGGCAACGAGGCAATCGCCCATGCAGCCATCCGCTATGGCTGTGACGGTTACTTCGGATATCCCATCACGCCCCAATCGGAAGTACTCGAGACACTCGAGGAGCTGATGCCGTGGGAGACCACCGGCATGGTAGTTCTCCAGGCTGAATCGGAGGTTGCTGCAATCAATATGGTCTATGGCGGCGCCGCCACCGGCAAGGCTGTCATGACATCGTCGTCATCACCGGGCGTCAGCCTGAAGCAGGAGGGTATCTCCTATATCGCAGCCGCATCGCTGCCCGCGCTGATCCTCAACGTTATGCGTGGCGGTCCGGGTCTGGGCACCATCCAGCCCTCGCAGGCCGACTACTTCCAGGCCACCAAGGGCGGCGGTCACGGTGACTACCACCTGATCGTGCTCGCTCCCTCGACCGTTCAGGAAATGGTCGACTTCGTAGGCCTCGGCTTTGACCTTGCCTTCAAATATACCAACCCCGCCATGATCCTCGCTGACGGTATCGTAGGCCAGATGATGGAGAAGGTTGTTCTTCCCGAGCAGCGTCCGCGCCGCACCGACGAAGAGATCCGCAAACAGTGCCCCTGGGCTGCCGACGGCCGCAAGGATGGCCGCAAGCGCAACGTGATCACCTCTCTCGAGCTCGAATCGAGCCGCATGGAGGTCATCAACCACCAGCTCCAGGCCCGCTATCGCGAGATCGAAAAGAACGAGACCCGCTGGGAAGAGATCGGTGTCGAAGACGCAGACTATCTGATCGTCGCTTTCGGTACCATCGCCCGTATCTGTGACAAAGCCCGCGAACTCGCAGCCGAAAAGGGAATCAAGGTCGGCATCGTCCGCCCGATCACCCTCTGGCCCTTCCCGACCGACGCCATCGCCAAGGCCGCCCAGGGCAAGAAGGGTATCCTCTGCGTCGAGCTCAACGCCGGCCAGATGATCGAAGACGTCCGTCTCGCTGTCCATGACAACCTCCCCGTAGAGCACTTCGGTCGTCTCGGCGGTATCATCCCCAGCCCCGAAGAGGTAGTAGTAGCTCTCGAAGAGAAAATTATCAACAAATAAGAATCCGCTTCCAAATATGGATATCAAAGATATTATCTGCGAGGAGAACAAGGTATATGCCGCTCCCGAACTCCTGGACCAGAGTGTTCACATGCACTACTGCCCGGGCTGCAGCCACGGCGTGATCCACAAACTCGTGGCTGAGGTAATCGCCGAACTCGGCATCACAGACCGCACCGTCGGCGTTTCGCCCGTAGGTTGCGCCGTGTTCGCCTATAACTATATCGACGTCGACTGGATCGAGGCCGCCCACGGTCGCGCACCGGCAGTCGCAACCGCCGCCAGCCGCCTCTGGCCCGAGAACGTTCTGTTCACATATCAGGGCGACGGCGACATGTCGGCTATCGGTACCGCCGAATCGATCCACGCCGCCAACCGCGGTGAGAACATCGTGATGATCTTCGTCAACAACGCTATCTACGGTATGACCGGCGGCCAGATGGCCCCGACCACCCTCGTAGGCCAGAAGACCGCCACCACCCCCTACGGCCGCCGCGTAGACCTCAACGGTCACCCCCTCGAGATCACCAACCTGATGGCTATCCTCGACGGAACATGCTACGTTACCCGTCAGAGCGTACACACTCCCGCCGCTGTCCGCAAGACCAAAGCCGCCCTCAAGAAAGCCTTCGAGAACGCAATGGCCAAGAAGGGCACCTCGGTCGTTGAGGTTGTTTCGACCTGTAACTCAGGCTGGAAGATGAGCCCCGAGAAAGCCAACGAATGGATGGCCGAGAACATGTTCCCGAAATATCCCCTCGGTGACCTCAAGAACGAATAATATCCAATCACATCCTAATTCCGACAGACAATGAAAGAAGAAATTATCATCGCCGGTTTCGGCGGCCAGGGTGTCCTCTCGATGGGCAAGATCCTTGCCTACTCAGGCCTTATGGACGACAAGGAGGTGACCTGGATGCCTTCATACGGTCCCGAGCAGCGTGGCGGTACGGCCAATGTGACCGTTATCCTCTCTGACGAGAAAATCTCGTCGCCCGTACTCGACAAGTATGACATCGTGATCGCCCTCAACCAGCAGAGCCTCGACAAGTTCGCTCCGAAGGTAAAACCGGGCGGCATCCTGATCTACGATACCAACGGTATCCACAACGTTCCCAACCGCGACGACATCACCATCTATCCGATCGACGCGATGGACGCCACCCTCGACCTCGGCAACTCGAAGGCCTACAACATGGTCGTTATGGGCGCCCTGCTTGAGGCCATGCCCTACAAGCTCCCGATGGAGAACGTGATCAAGGGTCTGAAGAAGTCTCTGCCCGAGCGTCACCACAAGCTGATCCCCCTCAACGAGCAGGCTATCGAAAAAGGCCGCTCGCTCCTGAAGTAAGCATCAACTTTCCCCTATATCACAGCCGCGCTGAAGTCAGCGCGGCTGTTTTTTAACAGGGGAGCTGACCCAAAATAGTTTTGCTGATTTCCGCAGAATTCATTAAATTTGCAAGTTGCGGAAGGGGGTGACAAAAAGACCGACAAAAATCTAATCCGACAATGGTTAAGAAATATGACTACCTTGTGATCGGCTCCGGCATCGCCGGGATGAGCTTCGCGCTCAAAGTGGCCGACAAGGGACGCGTGGCGATAGTCTGCAAGTCGACCCTCGACGAGGCCAACACGGCCCTGGCGCAGGGAGGCGTGGCGAGCGTCACGAATCTTGAGGTCGATGATTTCGACAAACATATCCACGACACGATGGTCGCCGGCGACTGGCTGTCAGACCCTAAGGCCGTGGAGCAGGTTGTCCGCAACGCCCCGGAGGGAATCCGCTTCCTTCTCGAGCGCGGTGTCAACTTCGACCGCAACGATGACGGTAAATTCGACCTTCACCGCGAAGGAGGCCATTCTGAATTCCGAATCCTTCACCACGCCGACAATACCGGCGCCGAGATTCAGCGCGGCCTGATGAAGGCCCTCAGAAACCACCCGAACATCGACATCTACGAGAACCGCTTCGCAGTCGAGATCATCACTCCCCACCATCTCGGAAAGGTCGTCACACGCCGGACTCCCGACATCACCTGCTATGGCGCCTATGTGCTCGACGAAGAGAATGACCGCGTCGACACCTTCCTGGCCAAGGTGACCGTAATGGCCACCGGCGGCGTCGGAGCCTGCTACACGACGACCACCAACCCCCTGATCGCCACCGGCGACGGAATCGCGATGGTCTATCGCGCGAAGGGCGAGGTCCGCGACATGGAATTCATCCAGTTCCACCCCACGGCCCTCTATCATCCCGGCGACCGCCCCTCGTTCCTGATCACCGAGGCGATGCGCGGTTACGGCGCCGTTCTCCGCAACCTTGACGGCGAGGAATTCATGCACAAATATGACCCGCGTCTCTCGCTGGCCCCGCGCGACATCGTCGCCCGCGCGATAGACTCTGAAATGAAGCTTCACGGAACCGACCATGTTTATCTCGACGTCACCCACAAGGACCCCGAGGAGACGAAGCGTCACTTCCCGAACATATACGAGAAATGTCTCTCGCTCGGAATCGACATCACCAAGGATATGATTCCCGTCGCCCCGGCGGCCCACTATCTCTGTGGGGGCATCGTTGTCGATACCAACGGCGAGTCGACCATCAAGCGCCTTTACGCGCTGGGCGAATGCAGCTGCACCGGCCTTCACGGCGGCAACCGCCTCGCCTCCAACTCGCTGATCGAAGCGGTCGTCTATGCCGACGCCGCGGCCAAACATGCTTCTGAGGCCATCAAGGGCTACGACTGGCGCACGGATGTCCCCGAGTGGAACGACGAAGGCACGACCCACCCCGAAGAGATGGTGCTGATCACCCAGGAGACCAAGGAGGTGAACCAGATCATGGGCTACTACGTTGGTATCGTGAGAAGCAACCTGCGGCTTGACCGCGCGTGGAACCGCCTCGACATCCTCTACAACGAGACCGAACAGCTCTTCAAGACCAGCAAGCCTTCGCGCGCGCTGTGTGAGCTGAGGAATCTGATCAACTGCGGCTACCTGATCATGCGTCAGGCCCGCGAACGCAAGGAAAGCCGCGGCCTCCACTTCTCTGTCGATTATCCCCATAAATAGAACATGACCCACCGCACCATACTCCCCCTTATAGCCGGCGCAGTCGTCTCTGCCGGCGCGATGGCTTCGTGGGCGGCGTCTCAGACACGCCCCAAGAGCCATGACACCGCCGTGACCCAGAATCTGGCGATCTTCAACGCCGTTGTCCGCGAAGTTGAACAGAACTATGTCGACTCCACCCGCCCCGACGAGGCCTTCGAGACCGCCATAGCCGGCTATCTGTCGACCATCGACCCGTATACCGAATACTACACGGCCGACGATCAGGAAACCCTGAGGCAGATGACCACCGGAGAGTATGCCGGAATTGGGAGCTATATCATGACGCGCGACGGCGTGACCTATATCTCTTTCCCGATGGAGGGGTCGCCGGCTGCCATCGGCGGTTTGCGTCCTGGCGACAAGATTCTGCGCGTCGACACGACAGACGTCGTCAACCCCAAGGGCCAGGACGTTTCGAAGCTTCTTCGCGGCCAACCGGGAACGACGGTGCGCGTCCAGGTCGAAAGGCCGTGGTCGGCGCCGGGAGACTCGGTGTTCTCGTTCGATATTGTACGTGAAAGCGTCCGCCGTCCGAGCGTCGAATATTACGGAGTGATCAACGGCAACACGGGCTACATCGCCCTCAACTCGTTTATCGAATCGACGCCGGCCGAGGTCGAGGAGGCGCTCAAGAGCTTCCAGGCCGATCCCGCAGTCACCCAGCTGATTCTGGACCTTCGCGGAAACGGCGGCGGATTGGTAAACAGCGCCATCGATATCCTCGGCAACTTCCTTCCGAAAGGTACACAGGTACTCTCCACCCGCTCGAAGGGTTCGAAACTCGACAAGGTGTACCGCACTTCGAAAGTGCCGATGATGCCCGACATCCCGATGGTCGTCCTGATCGACGGCGGCTCGGCGTCGGCCTCAGAGATCACCGCCGGCGCGCTCCAGGATCTTGACCGCGCAGTTCTTGTCGGCACCCGAAGCTTCGGCAAGGGGCTTGTCCAAGCCACCCGCAACCTCCCCTACGGAGGTGTGCTGAAGGTGACCGTCGACAAATACTATCTGCCGACGGGCCGACTTCTTCAGGCGCTCGACTACAGCCGGCGCAATGAAGACGGAACCGTCGCGCGCACACCCGACTCGCTGACCAACGAATACCGTACCCGCGGGGGCCGCATTGTCCGCGACGGCGGCGGACTGACTCCCGACTCGACCGTCAACTGGCTGCAACCCACGCAGTTGATGTACAGTCTTGTACGTGACAACCGCCTGTTTGACTACGCGATCGAATATGCCGCCAAAAATCCCGCACCCTCAACCCCCGGGGATGTCGTGATTACAGACGTGATGTATGCCGATTTCGTAGACCACGTGACCGCCGACTCGCTGAAGTATAACCGAACGTGGCAGGACGCCATGCCCCGCCTGCGGACACTCCTCAAGGACGAGGGCTATCTCAACGACCAGATCTCGGCCCAGATAGACTCGCTCGAGAAGTCGCTCCAGATCGACCTCTCGGAAGACCTGATGCTCAAGCGCGACGAAATCAGCCAGTATCTCGCCGAAGACCTCGCGCAGATCTGGTTCTACGACAAAGGCAAGAACATCGTCCGGCTCCGTCGTGATCCCGGTCTCGACAAGGCCCTCGAGATTCTCAATTCAGATCTCTACCGAAAGATACTCCAGCCCGCAGGAAAATAACCAACCCCCGGTCACCAACCAAAGCCCGGGAAATTAACGAAAGGAAAGCCACGTGACTCTCAAGGAAGCAGATAATCTATTCGCCACGCCCGCGAGGATCAAAGCGCTCAAAAAGGCGCTGTCGGGCAAGCGCAAACGTGTGGCGCTGACCGGACTGACCGGATCGGCGCCGGCACTGTTGACAGCCGGTTATGTGAATCCGAAAGTCCCGACGCTGATAATAGCCGACGATGCCGATGCGGCCGGCTATTTCTATCATGACCTTTGCCAGACCGTCGGCGAAGAGCATGTCGCCATCTTCCCGAGCGGCTACAAACGCTCGATCAAGTACGGACAGCCTGACCCTCCGGCCCGGATTCTGCGCACCGAGACCCTGAACGCCTGGCGCAATTCTCAGGACCTTCATTGGGTCGTCACCTATCCCGAAGCCCTGGCCGAGAAAGTCCCCGCTCCCGAAGATCTCGAAGAGTCCACCTTCGTCCTTAAGAAGGGACAGCGGATCCTGATGGGCGACGTCGTCGTCAGGCTTCGTGAGCTGGGCTTTCATGAGGTCGACTATGTCTACGAACCGGGGCAGTTTTCGCGGCGTGGTTCGATTCTCGACGTCTTCTCCTACTCATACGAGATGCCATATCGCGCCGACTTCTTCGATGACGAAATCGACTCGATCCGCACCTTCAATGTCGAGACCCAACTTTCTGAGGAGAAGGTGGATAAGATCTCAATCATCCCCCCGGGAACGGAACATCTCAAGCCTACCCGCTACTCGCTTCTTGACTTCGCTGATCTGGCGACGCCCGTTTTCTGCACCTCCTTCTCGTGGCTTCGCCAGCGGCTGACCGCTATCGCGGCCGAACACCTGTCGGATTCGGCCCTGCTTGCCGGCGAGGGTGAGACCGACGCGATGGAGAATGTGATCGATCCCGTCCTGTTCGACTTGCGTCTCGGTGAGTTCAACCTCGTCCAATTTTCTGTCGGTGCGCCTACAGCCGATTTTCCGGCCGACACCACCATCAAATTCGACACCTCTCCCCAGGCTCTCTTCCACAAAAATTTCGACTTGATCGCCGACTCGTTCGTGCGTCTCGAGAAAGAGGGCTACGAGATAATGGTCTGTAGCGACGCCTCCTATCAGACCGACCGACTGAAGGCCATCTTCGAAGACCGTGGCGACGACGTCCGCTTCACGCCGGTTCAGAATACCGTCCATGAAGGCTTCGCCGACAATGAGCTGAAGAAGTGCTTCTTTACCGACCACAGTATCTTTGACCGCTTCCACAAATACAACCTGAAGAGCGACCGGGCGCGCGGTGGTAAACTGGCGCTCAGCCTCAAGGAGCTGAGCCAGATTGAAGTGGGCGACTATATCGTCCATATCGACCACGGAATCGGCCGTTTCGCCGGGTTGATCAAGACCTCGACCAACGGTCATCCTCAGGAGCTGATCAAGCTTGTATATCAGAACGACGACATCATCCTCGTCTCGCTCCATTCGCTCCACAAACTCTCGAAATATCGCGGAAAAGAGGGAGTCCCCCCCAAGGTCAGCAGACTCGGAGGGGGTGCATGGCAGCGGGTGAAGGAACGGACGAAGACCAAGATGAAGGACATCGCCCGCGACTTGATCAAGCTTTATGCCGAACGGCGTCGTGAGAAGGGATTCGCTTTCTCTCCCGATTCATACCTCCAGCATGAACTGGAGGCGAGCTTTGTCTATGAGGACACCCCCGACCAGCTGACGGCCACGAAGGCTATCAAGGCCGACATGGAGTCAGCCCGGCCGATGGACCGCCTCGTCTGTGGCGACGTCGGGTTCGGAAAGACCGAGTTGGCGATACGAGCCGCCTTCAAGGCCGCGACCGACGGCAAGCAGGTGGCCGTGCTCGTGCCGACCACCGTCTTGGCCATGCAGCACTTCCGGACTTTCACCGACCGCCTGAAAGACTTCCCCGTGAGGGTCGAGGTCCTCTCGCGCGCAAAGAAGCCCAAAGAGGTCAAGCAGATACTGGCCGACCTGGCCGAGGGGAAGATAGATATCATCATCGGCACCCATAAGCTGATAGGCAAAGCTGTGAAGTTCAAGGATCTGGGCCTGCTGGTGGTCGATGAGGAGCAGAAATTCGGCGTGTCGGTCAAGGAGAAACTGCGCCAGCTGAAGAGCAACGTCGACACCCTGACGCTGAGCGCGACGCCGATTCCGCGCACACTCCAGTTCTCGCTCATGGGAGCCCGCGACCTCTCGTCGCTGACCACACCGCCGGCAAACCGCCAGCCGATCGAGACGACCGTCGGCGGATATGACGACGACCTCATAGCTGAGGCCGTCAACTTCGAGCTTTCGCGCAACGGTCAGATATTCTTCATTTCCAACCGGATAGACAGCCTCGACATGATCGAGGCGACACTCACTCGACTGATTCCCAATATCCGTGTCGTCAAGGCTCACGGTCAGATGCCCCCCGAGCAACTGGAGAAAGCGATTCTCGACTTCGCGGCTCATGAGTATGATGTGCTCCTCTCGACCACGATTGTGGAGAGTGGTGTCGACATGCCGAATGTCAACACGATTCTGGTCCACAATGCTCAGAACTTCGGACTCAGTGAGTTGCATCAGCTTCGTGGACGTGTGGGTCGTTCGAGCCGCAAGGCCTTCTGCTACCTGCTTGTGCCTCCCGGAGGGGCGATGACCCCGGTGGCGCGACGCCGTCTGCAGGCGATCGAAAGCTTCTCGGATCTCGGAAGCGGCATCCACATCGCGATGCAGGACCTCGACATCCGCGGCGCCGGCAATCTGCTCGGCGCCGAACAGAGCGGCTTCATCGCCGATCTGGGCTATGAGACCTATCAAAAGATACTGGCCGAATCGATGACCGAGCTGAAGACCGAAGAGTTCGCCGACTCGTTCGACGAGGTTTCGCGCGACTCGGACGAGTACGTCGCCGACTGCGTCGTCGAGAGCGACCTCGAGTTGCGATTGCCGGCCGAGTATGTGCCACAGGAAGGAGAGCGCATCTCGCTTTATCAGCAGCTTGACAACATGACGCGTCCCGAGCAGATCGAGACGTTCCGTGTTCATCTCCGCGACCGCTTCGGGGAGATTCCGCAGTGTGCCGAAGAGTTGATCAAGGTCGTTCCGCTCCGAATGGCAGCCCGTCGCCTCGGAATCGAGCGTCTGATCCTGAAAGATGGCCAGATGTACACCTATCTCGTAGGGTCCGACAACCAGGCCTACTATGACAGCCTCTCCTTCCGCAAGATGCTCGCCTACATCCAGCAGAACGTCATGCGTGTCCGTCCGCGCCAGAACAAAGGCATCAACTCCTTCCTCTTCTCCGACGTAAAGAGCGTCTCCGAAGCCCTCGCCATCCTCGAGACCATCCTCGCCCTCACCCCGGACCCCGCCTGACTTTTTTCTTCACGAAATACTACTTTCGGGCGAACCAAAGTTGGGGTGAAGGCGTTTAAGATACAGAAAGAAGAAATTCGTTTCACTTCATGATGTTAGGTTAGTTTGAAAGTATTATGGAAAACATTCACTTGCGGGTCGCTGAGAAGCGGCCCGCAAGTGGTTTATTAGGCGAATACTATTCCTACGTTTTGGTTGGCGTCCGCGAGAAATTGAACGTGCGGACCAAAAAATCCTAAGATGTCCTTGAAGCGAGTGTAATTTTGCATTGTGAAACGGAAACAGAGCCTCAC
>CAZTSQ010000024.1:32070-36728 GCA_964615915.1 uncultured Sangeribacter sp. | reverse complement strand
TGATGGCGGCATCCTGACCGACAACGCGTTTGTGAAGTTCCTCTTCGAGGTGGAGAAGTTTATCCTTCTCGCTCTGGGCCATCTTCTTCACGGGGATTCCGGTCCAGCGCGAAACAACTTCGGCTATATCTTCGGCGTCAACTTCCTCTTTGATCATGGCGCCTTCACCCTGAAGGGCACGGAGACGCTCCTGAATCTCGGCGTTTTCAGCCTCTTTCTGTTTGATCTTCGAGTATTCGATCTCGGCTACCTTTGCGTAATCGCCTTCACGCTTGGCCATCTCGGCTTCGTGTTTCAGTTGCTCGATATCGATCTTGTTCTGCTGGATCTTGTTGATCTCGGTCTTCTCAGCCTGCCATTTGGCCTTGAGTTCCTTCTCGGTGTCGCGAAGGTTGGCGAGATCCTCGTCTATCTCCTTGATCTTGTAGTCGTTGCCCTCACGCTTCAGAGCCTCGCGCTCAATTTCAAGCTGGGCAATCTTGCGGCGTGCCTCGTCGAGTGCCTGAGGCATCGAGTCCATCTCGAGACGGAGTTTAGAAGCGGCCTCGTCGATAAGGTCGATCGCCTTGTCGGGGAGGAAACGGTCAGTGATATAACGGACCGAAAGCTGAACGGCGGCAACGATGGCCTCGTCCATGATCCGAACCTTATGGTGGTTCTCATAACGCTCCTTCAAGCCACGGAGAATCGAGATAGCCGACATTTCGTCCGGCTCGTCGACCATGACCTTCTGGAAACGGCGCTCGAGAGCCTTGTCTTTTTCGAAATATTTCTGGAACTCGTCGAGGGTGGTTGCGCCGATCGAGCGGAGCTCACCTCGGGCGAGTGCCGGTTTGAGAATGTTGGCGGCGTCCATAGCGCCTTCGCCTTTACCGGCGCCGACGAGTGTGTGGATCTCATCGATGAAGAGGATGATTTCGCCGTCACTCTGAGTCACCTCATTGACGATGGCCTTCAGACGCTCCTCGAATTCACCTTTATATTTGGCGCCTGCTACGAGGGCACCCATATCGAGCGAGTAGATGACCTTTGACTTCAGGTTCTCCGGAACGTCGCCGCGGACGATACGGTGGGCGAGGCCCTCGGCGATGGCGGTCTTACCTGTACCCGGTTCGCCGACAAGCATCGGGTTGTTCTTGGTTCGGCGGCTGAGGATCTGGAGCACGCGGCGAATCTCTTCGTCACGACCGATCACCGGGTCGAGCTTGCCGCTGCGCGCGCGGTCATTGAGATTGATGGCATATTTGGAGAGGGCCTGATAGGTGTCTTCGGCGTTCTGGGCCGTCACCTTGTTGCCCTTACGAAGTTCGGCTATTGCGGCGGCGAGACCGTCGACGGTCACACCGGCATCCTTAAGGATTCTGGAAGCGGAGCAATTGGTTTTGAGAATTCCCATGAGCATTGCTTCGACCGAAACATACTCGTCGCCGAGCGATTTCGAATAGTCGATAGCTTTCTGAAGGGCGTCGTTGCTCTCTCGCGAGAGGAAGACCTCGCCACCCGAAACCTTCGGGAGGGCCTTGATGTCACGGTCGAGCCCCATTTTCACCGCGCCGAGATTGGCACCTAACTTCTGGAAAACGAAATTGATAATGTTTTCGCTTTCATCAATCAGTGCCTTGAGGATGTGAACCGGCTCGATCTGTTGCTGGCCTTCGGCCTTGGTCAGATCAATCGCCTTCTGGATCACTTCCTGCGACTTGATAGTGAAATTATTGAAGTTCATACAATATAGATTTTAGTGTTTTTCACGTTTTTCTTTGACTATTCAACACATTTGGTGCCAAAAAGGTTGACTGGAGGGGACGGAGAAAAATTTTTTGAAAAATTTAACCAAAAAATTTGCACGAAAAGAAAAAAATGCTTAACTTGCGCCCGATTTCGGAAAAGGTCTCTCTCACTTCTCCATGAAACACACAACTCTCAGGTAAGGAAACACTTGTTTCACTATAACCATAATCAAATAACTAAAACCAAAGAGCAATGAAAAAATTTTTACTTCTTGCTGCTGCAGCCGTAGTAGGTGTGTCTGCTTCCGCGACTACAATCTACTATGACAACGACAAGGGATGGGACCCCATCATGGTATGGCAATGGGGTGGTCCGGACGCGACAAACCAAGGAAGCTGGCCCGGTTCAACACAAATGACCGAGACAGTGCAGAAAGACGGGAAAACCTACTACAAGTGGGATACCCAGTGCCCCTCTGTGATCTTCTGCAATAAGGCAGGAAACGCCCAGTCTGCTACTCTTCAGCCGGTAGAGAATATGATCTACAATTCGGCAGGCCCGACTGGCGAGTCATTCACCGGTGGTACCATCGAAATTACACACAACGTGTATCTTGCTGGTAGCTTCAATGGCTATAATGCCACTGACGCCAACTACAAGTTTACCGAAACCGAGACCGGCGTCTTCGAACTCAAACTCAACAGCTTCTCCGGTGACTTCAAGGTCGTAGCAGATGGTGCATGGTGGGGTTATACTAATGGCCTTATCCAATCAGGAGTAAGCTACGAACTGTATGATTCTCACGAGAATAACTGTAACCTCGCAGTGAATCCCGCTGAGAACGTCGTCTTCAAATATACATTCGATACCAAAACTCTCGTAGTTACCTACGATGATAATGGTACGGTGTATGTTCCTGAAAAGCTCTACGTATTCGGTACGATCTACGGAAGCAACTGGGCACCTGGCGATTCTAAAGAGCTGCAGAAGGATGGTAACAAATTCACCATCTCAAATCTTGAGGTTCAGACTGCATACGGTCTTGACTATGCATTGATCACCTTCGCAGAGATTCAATCAAGTGACTGGGATACAGTTAATCCTAAACGCTTCGGTCCCGCTTCAGACAATTATCCGACTACTTTCGGCACTCCTGAAGCTTTCATAATGCCTACGAGCAATAACTTTGCTTTGACTCCTACCAATCCCGGTGAGGAAGGTCAGTTCAAAATTGACATCGTGGTCGATTTCGAAAAGAAAACTGTTACCTTCACTGAGACTGTTGAAAGCGGTATCGAGGCTATCAACGCTGCCAACGCTGAGGCTGTTTATTTCAACCTCCAGGGTGTTCGCGTAGCTAACCCCGAAAAGGGCCTCTTCATCAAGGTTCAGGGCAACAAAACTTCTAAAGTTGCTCTCTAATCTCCTTCTCAGAACCCATAGCTAATCTCCGATTAGCCCCAACAAAAGCGGCTCCCACCCCGGGAGCCGCTTTTATGTCAGCCGAGCCACGAGCTTCTCTCCCGCTTTCGGCCATGCTCCCGGTTTCGGCCCGGTTTCGGCTCGGTTTTGGTTTCGGCTACGCTTCCAGTTTTGGCCATGCTCCCGG
Source organism: uncultured Sangeribacter sp. (assembly GCA_964615915.1). Taxonomy (GTDB): domain Bacteria; phylum Bacteroidota; class Bacteroidia; order Bacteroidales; family Muribaculaceae; genus Lepagella. The sequence goes on along the minus strand of CAZTSQ010000024.1, from coordinate 33,388 downwards.
TTTCGGCCCGGTTTCGGCTCGGTTTTGGTTTCGGCTACGCTTCCAGTTTTGGCTATGCTCTCGGTTTCGACTTTCAATTGGTTTGGTTTGGCGACGCGGGCAGAGCCCGTGTCCCGGTGCGGAATCTTACTCCTCTCGGTCTCGACTCTCTCTAACTTCACCTAAGAATACACTCCGGATCCTGCTCGGCGAAAAGCCGGGCCCAGGAGTTTAACCGTAGACATTCCGCTCTTTGTATGACCTTTTTTGTAGGGTCGTAATCTGCCGGCGCTATTATCAGAGCTCTTCCTTCAGCGCAAAGATCAAATAGCTTTCCGTAGGGCGCACTCCTTTCTCGAAAACCATTATCCACAAGAATTATTATACCCGCTCCGGCTTCTATTGCCTTAGTCATAAACTCTTTCTCGTTTGGATGAATGAAAGGGGATATTAAGACTCCACCTTGCTGAATGATTTCGTCCCAACACCTACAACGTGCCTCCCATTGCTCTGGAGAGAGAGTCCGACTGAATCTCACTTGAGCTCTCAAGGGATGCCGAAGTAAGAAAATATTTCCCTTCGTTGAAAAGTGGGATCCATTGATAGCTACTATCTGATTTGCGGTGAAAAGGTCAGGTCGGGCCTGCTTTATCATCAACCGCCTCGGATTGTCGAGAATATAGTTCTCAAAAGAAGCCACTTGACCCTCTTTATGAACTATCCAATCGTGAAAACCGCCTTCAAAGAAACTTAAGTTTGAACCGGTCGACATATGGGCCCTCAGCCGTCGAGTACATTCACCTGCAAACCAGCCGATAATCTTCCCTAAATGGGGAGAATCATCGGCTGTGATATTTACTAGCAAATGGATATGATCAGGCATGATCACCTGCTTCCGAATTTCAAACGAGGGAAATTTCTCGTGGGTAAGAGTTAGGGCACGGGCTATTATGAGTCCCGTAGGAGTCAGAATGGTTTCAGGAGGTGAACCGGGTTCCTTCAGAGAGCCGACGAGGTTGGAAAGATTTGGGGTCGAACAACTTTTGGTCATCGTCACCATATAGAAGCATCGGGAGGTATAGTCGTGCCACCAGGCGCGTCTTTTGTGATGATGGCTGATCGGCTTGAAGAACCTCTTCTTCTGCTCCTCTGAGAAATCGCGGTCGTCTTTGGCCATCGGAATTTGATTTTCGGTTTGAAGTTTTGAGGAAGGGGAGAATTCGGCCCGGCTTCCGAGACTCCGCCGGCCCTTCGAGACGCGAGTGGCCCTTCGAGACGCCTCGGACACGAGCTCCGCTCGCGTCGCCAAACCAAGCCGCCCTGAAGCTTTCGCTCTCGG
>CAZTSQ010000024.1:0-31970 GCA_964615915.1 uncultured Sangeribacter sp. | reverse complement strand
GCTTTCGCTCTCGGTCTCGGCTTTCGCTCTCGGGCTCGGCTTTCGCTCTCGGAGGCGGTCTCGGGGAAGGCCGAGCTGGGTTTTAGCGGAGGGCGGCGAGGATGGTGAAGCCGATGCCGGTGACGGTCACGGAGTGGAGCTCGACGGTCTCGATGAAGTTGCGCGTCTCTTTCAGACGAGTGAGGTCGATTGTCAGCGAGCGTCCTTCGTTGAGCGTGAAGGCCTGGAAGATCTTCGGGAATTTAGTCTTCAGATAGCCGAGGAAGCCTCGCATAATCGTGTCGATTCCCATCTTTCCAGAGAACGACAGCGTGATCTTGTTCTCGGTCACTTCGTCGATCTTGACGTCGAGCGGAATGGGTACTTCGGCGATCAGAACCTTCTGGCGATAAACGACCTTGAATTCTGAGGAGCTGATATAGGAGAACTGAATGTTCTTTGAGAATTGAGAGGCGAGATAGCTCGAGATCTCTTGAAAGTTTATCTGTAGTTGCATAGAGCTTGGTTTTTATGATTTAAGGGGGTGGGCTTTTATGATTTAAGTGTGTGGGAAACAAAAGTTTCCTTGAACTAAAAACGTTCAAGGAAACCGGTTTATTTTTAGACCGTTGAGGATTTTGCCTCAGTGTGGCTTTAACTTTCAAACTGTCGGTGAGACTGTTCAATCTTTGGCAAGTTTCTCGAGGGTGTCTTCGATCGAGGCTGCGATGGGCAGATTGTCTTTCAGATATGTGTCAAACTCGGCCTGTTCGAGCGTCTTGTCGGCCGAGAAGACCTGATAGTTGGCGACGAATGTGAAGCAGTTCTCAAGCAACTCGGGCCACAGCGTCAAGTCAACGTGCATCTGGAGCGAGTCGAGACATATGGCGGCGTTGAAGGCTGTCTTCATCAGGCGCGTTTCGTCAACGGGAGTGACGTTGGAATCAGATGCCCCTGCCTTCTTGAGTTCTTGATCGGCATAGGCAGACGAGAGGAAGACGCTGATGGCGTGAAGTACGTTCGGAATATTTTTCTTCAGTTTGTCGGTCTCCTGGGCCTCGTAAAGCTTTCTCTGCTTCTCGATCTCGGCGCTGACATCATTTTCGGACTTCAGAGATCCGACCGCATTGAGGAAGAAACCGAGCACGAGCAAACCGCACATGACCTCGACGGCGGTGACCGATTGAGCCCAGCCGTGAGCCGGGGTGTAGTCACCGAAGCCCAACGTGGTTATGGTGACGATTGAATAGTATAGCCAAGCGGCGTAGTCTGTGGGCGCGCCTTCAGGCATCCTGAACTGTGAATCGGGGAGCCAATGGTAAATCAACGCGAAGATCGGGATCAAGACTATATAGAGCATGATCCATACGAGAGGGCGCACACGAGAAATCACACTGAATTCGTGGCGGAAGTAGTCTGATATTTTCTGTAGAAGCATAGCGAAAGGTTTTCTATTTCAACAACCTTTCGCCCTAAAGGGTTGACAGCAAGCTGAGGGAAAGATAAAGGCTCCGCGTCAGAATGCCGTCGGTCTATGCTCTTTCGAGACGGGTCAACGTGAAAGCTCGTGTTCGATGGCGGCTACAGCTTCGGCCAGGTCTTTGGCCACGTTGAGACGGTCTTTGACGGTTGTGATGCCGTGGAGCACAGTTGCGTGGCGGCGATTGAGCTTGAAGCCTATGGCTGAAGATGAGAGGTCGGTGAGCTTGCGCGAGAGATACATGACGACCTGACGCGCGTCGGCAACGTCGCGGACACGGCTCTTTCCGAAGATAACTTCGGGGCGAAGATGGTAGTAGTCGGCCGTCGCTTCGATGATCATCTCGAAGTTAATGGGCTTGCGGACCATGTTGGCCACCGAGTTCTTCATAACCTCTCGAGCCATCTCGACTGTAATGGGCGAGTTGGTCGTAATCGAGCGGGTGAGAATACCCATGACCACTCCTTCCAGTTCACGTATCGAGGCTGTCGCTAGCGTGGCGATCTCGTTTATAACCTCGTCGGGGAGTGTGAGACCGTTTTTGCGCGCCTTGAAGGTGAGGATCTTCTTTCTCAATTCAAAGTCGGGGCGGTCGAGTTTTTCGGTCAGACCCCATTTGAAGCGGTCAATAAGACGGTCGGCGATGCCATCGAGTTCCATCGGAGGGCGGTCGCAGGTGAAAACCAGCTGCTTGCCGCTCTGGTGAAGATGGTTGAAGATAGGGAAGAGGGCGTCGTCAGTAGTCTTGATTTTACCCGACAGCTCCTGGAGGTCATCAAGCAGAAGGACATCCATCTGCTGGAACCAGTTGATGAAGCTCGGAATTTTCTTCTGAATGACCGCGTTGGCATACAGGTGCTGGAACTGGCGCGCAGTGGTGAAGAGCACCTTTGCCTCGGGATTCTTCTCCTTCACCCGGATGCCGATAGCCTGGATCAGATGGGTTTTGCCTATTCCGACGGGGCCGTAGAGGAAGAAGGGGTTGAAGTTGACGTTGTGCGGGTTATTGGCGATCGACTCGGCGATGGTTACGGCGAGTCGGTTGCTTTCGCCAAGACAATAGTTCTCGAAGGTCAGAGACTTGTTCAGCTGAGAGTCGATTTCAGAGCCACGTGCCTGTGTGTGACGCTCCATTGCGTCGGGCTTCTGATAGGACTGAGCCAACTTCGAGCCGATGGCGTGGCTGTAGTTGGTCGAGCTGAGGTTGACTTTCGAGCCGGCGTCGCCCTGGACTACCGCTATGTCGTAATCGAGTTGGATAGCGGGTCCGAAGACGCGTCTCAGCGCACGGCTGAGGACATCGAAGAACTTGTCCTCATAGACTTCGAAATAGTATTGAGACGGGACGGATATGGTCAGATGGTTGTTTTCAAACTTGAGGGCCTTTGAACAGGCAAACCATATGTCATAGTGAGCCTCCCCGACATTATCGCGGATAATATCGAGACATTTCTGCCACATTTGTTTGAAATCTTCTGCCATAGTGCGTCTGTTGGGGGATTGCCTTTCGGCGAAACGATTGCAAATTAACGAAAAACTTTCGGAACTTGAAATAGCATTTTGATTTTGTTTTTTCAAAAGTTTTTAAGGGTGGTGATTTTCAGGGACTTATTGAGGGAATTTTTTTTCGACAAGTTTTCAGGCGACTTTGAGAGCGGAGGGAGGAGAAAGCGTTGAAAAGATGAGAAGGGGAGAGGTGGATATGAAGTTGAGGTGAAAAATCGAGGCGAAAAAAAAAGAACGGACGCCTCCGGGGGGAGACGTCCGTCTTATTGTTGATGAGGGATCTCGGATTAGATAATGCCCTGGCCCATCATAGCGTCAGCTACTTTGAGGAAGCCGGCGATGTTGGCACCCTTCATGTAGTTGATGTATCCGTCGGGCTGAGTGCCGTATTCTACGCAAGCAGCGTGGATAGAGTTCATCATCTGGTGGAGCTTAGCGTCAACCTCTTCAGCAGTCCACTGGAGGTGCTCAGCGTCCTGGCTCATTTCGAGACCTGAAACGCCTACGCCACCTGCGTTGACAGCCTTACCGGGGCAGTAGATGATCTTGGCGGCGATGAATGCGTCGATGGCTTCGGGGGTGCAACCCATGTTCGAAACCTCAGCACACATCTGAACGCCGTTCTCGATGAGGGCCTTAGCGTCAGCGTCGCCGAGCTCGTTCTGAGTAGCGCAGGGGAGAGCGATGTCTACCTTCTGCTCCCAAGGCTTGCGGCCGGGGAAGAAAGTAGAGCCGGCGAACTTCTCAGCGTAGGGAGCGACAACGTCGTTGCCAGAAGCGCGGAGTTCGAGCATGTATTCGATCTTCTCGTCGTTGAGACCTGCGGGATCGTAGATGTATCCGTCGGGACCAGAGATGGTGACAACCTTAGCGCCGAGCTCGGTAGCCTTCTTGGCTGCGCCCCATGCTACGTTACCGAAGCCAGAGATAGCGACAGTCTTGCCTTCCATAGTCTCGTTCCAGTTCTTCTTGAGAACGTCCTGAACGAAGTAGATTGCGCCGTAGCCGGTAGCCTCGGGACGGAGACGTGAGCCGCCGAAAGAGAGACCCTTGCCGGTGAAAGTACCTGTGTTCTCGCGAGCGAGTTTCTTGTACATGCCGTACATGTAACCTACCTCACGGCCACCTACGCCGATATCACCTGCCGGAACGTCACGGTCGGGACCGAGGTTGCGCCAGAGTTCGAGGATGAAGGCCTGGCAGAAACGCATGATTTCAGCGTCGCTCTTGCCACGGGGAGAGAAGTCAGAGCCACCCTTGCCACCGCCCATCGGGAGAGTGGTCAGAGCGTTTTTGAAGGTCTGCTCGAAGCCGAGGAACTTCAGGATCGAAAGGTTTACAGATGCGTGGAAGCGGATACCTCCTTTATAGGGGCCGATGGCGTTGTTGAACTGCACACGGTAGCCGATGTTGTTCTGAACTTCACCCTGGTCGTCAACCCAAGTCACGCGGAAAGTGAAGATACGGTCGGGCTCAACCATACGTTCGATGATGCGTGCTTTCTCGAATTCGGGATGCTGGTTGTAGACTTCTTCTACTGAGAGAAGAACCTCTTTCACAGCCTGAAGGTATTCCTTCTCGCCGGGGTGCTTGGCCTCGAGACCGGCCATAATCTCATTAATGTTCATGAGTTAGCTTAGATTTATGGTTAAACTATTTGTGTTTTTTTGAGTGTCGAGCCGGGCGATTGGCCCCTTTCGAAGCCGGGCCGCTCGGTTTTACGTTGCAAAAGTACAATGTTTCCGTTATCTAACCAAACATTTTTCGGAAAAAATTTTAATTTTGCCGTCTCGCTCTTTTTCGTTAACTTCGCAGGTTGTTTCTTTGCAGTCACAAATCTGGCCCGCTTTTTTCGTCGCGGATCGATTTTTGGTTGCGTAAACATCTGAGAATGAGACGAAAAAGCAGATACAAGATAACCATCAGCGACGAAGCCCGGCTTCACGACCTCGGTTCCTTCCGCCTTTCGGGGTGGAAACTGGGGGTGATTACCGCCTCTGTCATCGTGGTCGCCGTGGCGCTCGGAGCCCTGGTTGTCATGTTGACGCCGCTGAGGATGATGCTTCCGGGTTATCTCGGCCGCGACGAGCGACTGAAGGCAGAGGAGGCTATCTTGCGTCTCGATTCAATTTCACGCTCAGAGTCTCAGACCCGTGCGTTTCTCGATAATCTCCTGGCAGTGACCGACACCGATCGCGCGCCGTTAGACTCTCTCAAAGCCGTCGGAGGCCGTATGCAGGGTCGCGCCGACTCACTTCTCGACGCCTCGCCGACCGAGCGTAAGTTTGTCGAGATGATGCGTGAGCGCGAGAAGTTCAATATCTCCGTGCTCGCACCTTTGGCGGCCGACGGTATGATGTTCTATCCCCTTTCGGAAGAGGGAGTCATAACCAGCCAAAGCCTGGAGCAGACACGGGCGGTATTTGTCGTTCCCGTTTCGGCACCGCTGAGCGCAATAGCCGACGGTACGGTCATAACCGTCTCCCGTCTGCCTAACGATACCTACGATGTCGTCATTCAGCATCCGAAGGGTTTTCTCAGCCGCTGTTCCGGGATGGGGATGGCACTCGTGGAACCCGGAAGCAAGGTGACGGGAGGTCAGGTAATCGGACTTCAGAACCGCAGCGGACGACGCTCGGAGATCGCTCTCGAAATGTGGCACAACGGCGAGCCTCTCGTTCCGGCCCAGTATGTCAGGAGCGACACCCATATTCCGGCCGAGCCTTCGATTCTGGCCGGAGACCCGATGGGAAGATAAATACAACACGGGGGAAGTGAAAGTAAACTAAGATGACGTTATGAACAATGACGCAAAACTAAGAGAGATCGCGATTCTGGGGAGCACCGGCAGTATCGGAACCCAGACGCTCGACATAATAGCGGAATATCCTGACCGCTTCCGCGCATCGGTTCTGACAGCCCGCCGCCAGTGGGAGCTGTTGGCCCGTCAGGCGCGTCAGTTCCTTCCCCGAAGGGTTGTGATCGCCGACGAACGCTTTCTGGAACCCTTGAGCAGGGCTCTCGAGGATCTTCCGGTTGAGGTCAGAGGAGGCGAGAAGGCAGTCGAGGAGGCCGCCTCTATGGCGGGACCCGATATGGTCGTGACCGCAATGGTCGGCTACAGCGGACTGCTCCCCACTATCGCCGCAATCAAGGCCGGCAAGACTATCGCGCTTGCAAACAAGGAGACTCTCGTCGTGGCCGGCGATCTGATAACAGGTCTGGCCAATAAATATGGAGTAAAGATAGTCCCCGTTGACAGTGAGCATTCGGCCATTTTCCAGTGTCTCGAAGGAGAAGGGACAGCCCACGCACGAAAGATTATCCTCACCGCCTCGGGCGGACCGTTCCGTACCGTTCCGGCTTCGGAACTGCCCTCCAAACGCGCGGCCGACGCCCTTCGTCACCCGAACTGGGATATGGGGGCAAAGGTCACCATCGACTCGGCAACAATGATGAACAAAGGCTTCGAGATGATCGAAGCCCACTGGCTCTTCAACTGTCCGCCTGACAGAATCGAAGTCGTGGTTCATCCCCAGAGCATCGTCCACTCCATGGTTGAGTTTGAAGACGGTTCGATCAAGGCCCAGCTTGGTGTCCCGGACATGCACCTGCCGATCCGTTACGCTCTCGGATATCCGGAGCGTCTCCATACCGAACAGCCACCGCTGAATCTCTCTCAATATTCCAAGCTGACCTTCGAGGCTCCCGATCTCGAGAAGTTTCCCTTGCTCGGTTACGCATTCGAGGCCATCGAAAGAGGCGGAACACTTCCGTGTATCATGAACGCGGCCAACGAGGTGGCCGTAGCCGCCTTCCTTGAAGACAAGATCTGTTTCACTCAGATCGCCGAGATAGTCAGGAAAACAATGGACTCTGTCAAAGTCTCCGACGAAACGGATCTCGAAACTCTCGTAGAGACCAACAGCCTGGCACGAGACAAGGCACGCGAAATACTTTTACAACTAACCTAACCAACATAACAGACGTTTGGAAACATTCCTCATCAAAGCCGCCCAGCTAATTCTGGCGCTGGCGATATTGATCATCATACACGAGTTCGGTCACTTCCTTTTCGCCCGTATCTTCGGGGTGAAGGTCGAGAAGTTCTATATCTTCTTCAATCCGATCCGCTCGCTGTTCAAGTGGAAGCCGAAGAAGCACGTCGGCTCTCTCTCAAAAATCAAGTTCCTCTCCGAATCGGGCGAGAGGGAATATAATGTAGACGTAGCCCTCGAAGAGGCATCGGCCAAGTATGCCGAGGCACAGAAGAAACTTCAGGAACTCGAGGAGCCCGAGAAGAACCGCTCTTTGGCCGAGCGTCTGAACTTTGGAGGTTCAGCCCGTAAAAACGCCACGGCCGAGGAGATTGCCGAAGCCCGTAAAAAAGTTGAGGAAACAAAAGCAACCTATGAAGCTCAGGTTGCCCTCAAATCTGATCTCGACAAGGCAGGCTATGAGGAGGAGAAGAAGCAATCGCGCTGGAAAAGGTTCTGGCAGAACACCGAGTATGGTGTGGGATGGGTTCCTCTCGGCGGTTACTGCAAGATAGCCGGCATGATCGACGAGTCGATGGATACCGAACAGATGAAACGTCCGGCCCAACCTTGGGAGTTCCGGTCCAAGCCGGCGTGGCAACGTCTGCTGATCATGATAGCCGGCGTTCTCTTCAACTTCCTGCTGGCGATCCTCATATATGCCGGAATCGTCTACTTCACAGGCGAGAAGTACGTCCCGGTCAACAAGGCTCAGATGGGCATGTCGTTCAGCCCCGTGGCTAAAGAAGCCGGCTTCCGAGACGGCGACATCCCCCTGAAGGCTGACGGCAAGGAACTCGACAATCCCGGCGAGGCCCGCGTCGCCATGATGGAGGCCGAGACGGTTGAGGTGCTTCGCGACGGGAAGCCCATGTCGGTCGCGCTACCCTCAGATTTCATGGTCAAGCTCAACGATGAGATGACCGAAGGTAAGTCTCCTATCGGCTTCATGACCTATCGCTTCCCGACCCGTGTGACTCAAGTCATGGCAGGCGAGGGAGCCGACAAAGCCGGTATCAAGCCTATGGATGAGATCATTGCGATCAACGATGAGCAGACTCCGACTCTCGTCGAATTCCTCGATTCCCTTCAGTGGCATGGCGGGGAAACTGTTGAGGTGACGGTTGTCCGTCCCTTGACAGCCGACGGCAAACCCCGTGCGTTCGGCCAGCCCGGCGACACTCTGAGGCTTCCGGTCGCGCTCTCCGACAACGGGAAGATGGGAATAGGACTCGAGGTCGATCCGGCTAACTTCTATGACGTTAAGGAGAAACACTACAGCATATTCTCGGCCGTCCCGCGCGGAATCGAGATGGGCACCGACCGTCTTGCGAGCTACGCCTCGTCGATGAAGATAGTCTTCTCTAAAGAGGGGGCGAAGTCTGTCGGCGGGTTCGGAGCGTTGGGGTCGATCTTCCCCGAAAAGTGGGACTGGATTGCCTTCTGGAATATCGCCGCCTTCATCTCGATCGCCCTTGCGTTCATGAACATTCTGCCTATTCCGGCCCTCGACGGCGGTCACGTGCTCTTCCTTCTTTACGAGGTGATTACCGGTCGCCAGCCGAGCCAGAAGTTCCTTGAGACCGCCCAGATGATCGGTATGTTCCTGCTGATCGGCCTACTGCTTTACGCCAACATGATGGACATTGTCCGCCTGTTCAAATAAAGGATCTGTTCCTGTAAATAAAGACTGCTAAATATGCACACCATAAAACTAAAACCGGGGAAGGAAGAGTCACTGCTCAGACGTCACCCTTGGGTATTTTCGGGCGCCGTAGCCTCAATCTCTGACGGTGTCGAAGAGGGTGACCTCGTGAAAGTCGTGACTTCAAAAGGGGAGACGATCGGGGTCGGTCACTTTCAGATCGGAAGTATCGCCGTCCGTATTCTCGAATTCGGTGTCGAAGAGCTCCCGGCCGACTTCTTTGCCAAGCGTCTTGAAGAGGCCTTCAGAGTCCGCAAGACACTCGGTCTTATCCGACCGGACAACAATTCATTCCGCCTTGTCCATGGAGAGGGTGACTTCCTCCCGGGGCTTGTCGTCGATATCTACGGCGACACAGCGGTCGTTCAGGCTCACTCGCCGGGTATGCACTTCGTTCGCCGTCAGATTGCCGATGCGCTGACCGCTCTGCCCGACGCCAAGATCCGGAACGTCTACTACAAGTCGGAGACCACCCTTCCGTATAAGGCCAACCTCGACCCGGAGAACGAGTACCTGGTCGGCTCGTATGACGGCAACATCGCCCTCGAGAACGGCCTGCAGTTCAACATCGACTGGCTTCGCGGCCAGAAGACCGGCTTCTTCATTGACCAGCGCGAGAACCGCGCGTTGCTCGAGAAATTCGCCAAGGACCGGAACGTGCTCAACATGTTCTGCTACACGGGTGGCTTCTCGGTATACGCGATGCGAGGAGGAGCGAAGCGTGTCGACTCTGTCGATTCATCGGCCAAGGCGGCCGCTTTGACAGATGCCAATATCGAGCTCAACTTCCCGGGCGACGAACGCCACCAGACCCACGCCACAGACGCCTTCAAGTTCCTCGACGAGATGCCCGACAAGGAGTATGACCTCATCATTCTCGATCCGCCGGCATTTGCCAAACACCGCAGTGCCCTCAAGCGCGGACTGATCGGTTACCGAAAGCTCAACACCAAGGCTTTCGAGAAAATTAAACCGGGTGGCATTCTGTTCACCTTCTCCTGTTCTCAAGTTGTCACGCGCGAGGCTTTCCGACTGGCAGTCTTCAGCGCCGCCGCCAAGGCCGGACGCCGCGTGAGGATACTTCATCAGCTGACTCAACCTGCCGACCATCCGATAGACTTTTCGCATCCCGAGGGAGAATATCTGAAGGGCCTCGTTCTCGAGGTTGAGTGACGCTAACACCCCTGTCTCAGACAAATTACCTGAAAAACTACCATATCCAACTCAGAATGAAAAAACTGACATCATCACTTCTTTTCGCAGCTATGATTGCACTCTCAGCAAAAGGAGCCGAGGATCCCAACTTCAACTATGTGGTCGACAATTTCGCCGACATCGAGGTCCTTCGCTATGAGGTCCCCGGTTTCAAGGACCTCTCGCTCCAGCAGAAAAAAATGGTCTACTATCTGTCTCAGGCAGCCCAGGCGGGTCGCGATATCATCTGGGATCAGAACGGCAAATATAACCTCGAGATCCGCCGGATGCTCGAAGGTGTTTTCAATAACTACAAGGGCGACCGCAATTCGAAAGAATTCAAGGCGTTCGAGAAGTATCTGAAGCAGGTGTGGTTCGGCAACGGTATCCACCACCACTACAGCAACGACAAGTTCGTGCCCGAGTTTTCGGAGACATTCCTCCGCACCGAAGCCGGCGACCTGGCCAAGGCTCAGGATGGCACCGATCTGGTGGAGATCATCTTCAATCCCAATCTCTTCGCCAAGAAAGTCAATCTCGACAGCTCTCTCGACGTGGTGGCCAACTCGGCCGGCAACCTCTATGACGGTGTGACTCAGGGGGAGGTAGAGGCTTACTACGCCGCCCTCAAGGATCCCAACGATCCGACCCCGATCTCCTACGGTCTGAACGCCCGTGTGGTCAAGGAAGACGGCAAGGTCACCGAACAGCACTATCACCTCAACGGCCTGTACGGTCCGGCGATTGCCAAGATCATTTACTGGCTCGACATGGCCAAGAGTGTCGCCGAGAATGACGCACAGAAGGAGTACATCACCAAGCTGATCGACTACTATATCACCGGAGACCTCCGCATGTTCGACGAATACTCGATCCTTTGGGCTGAAGACACCAAGAGCAAGGTGGACTTCGTCAACGGCTTCATCGAAAGCTATAACGACCCTCTCGGTATGACCGGCAGCTGGGAGTCTTATGTCAACTTCCGCAACGACGAGTCGACCAAGCGCACCAATACCATCTCGCAAAATGCCCAATGGTTTGAGGATAACGCACCGATCAACCCCGACTACCGCAAGCCCGAGGTGAAGGGTGTGTCGGCAAAGGTGATCAATGCCGCGATGCTCGCCGGCGATGCATATCCCGCCACCGCCATCGGTATCAACCTTCCTAACGCTGACTGGATTCGTGCCGCTCACGGTTCGAAGTCCGTCACCCTCGAAAATATCACCGAGGCTTATGCTCTCGCTTCGCGCGGAAACGGCTTCAACGAGGAGTTCGTCATCGATGAGCCAACCCGTAAGCTGCTCGATGAGTACCTGTACATCACCGACATGCTCCACACTGACCTTCACGAATGTCTCGGCCACGGTTCAGGCCGTCTGCGTCCCGGTACCGACCCCGATGCTCTGAAGGAGCACGGCTCGACTCTCGAAGAGGCGCGCGCCGACCTGTTCGCTCTTTACTACCTGGCCGATCCGAAGCTGATCGAGCTCGGCATCCTCGACAACCCCGAGGCGTATAAGGCAGAGTACTATAAGTATCTGATGAATGGCCTGATGACCCAGCTCAACCGAATCGAACCCGGAAAGGATATCGAGGAGGCTCACATGCGCAACCGTCAGCTGATCTCGAAGTGGGTGCTCGAGAAGGGCAAGAAGAACAAGGTGGTAGAACTCGTGAAGAAGAACGGAAAGACCTACGTCAAGATCAACGACTACAAGAAGCTTCGCGAACTCTTCGGTCAGCTTCTGAGCGAGATCCAGACAATCAAGTCTGAGGGTAACTATGCCGCCGGCAACAAGCTCGTCAACGACTATGCGATCAAGGTTGATCCGAAACTCCACAAGGAGGTGCTCGAGCGTTATTCGACGCTCAACATTCCTCCCTACAGGGGCTTCGTGAACCCGGTCTACAATGTCGTCTATGATGCCAACGGCGAGATCATCGACATCACTCTCGACTACACCGAGGGTTATATCGACCAGATGCTCCGTCTGAGCCGCGATTTCTCAACTCTCTGATTATAATCTCCTTCTGATGGAAAATATCAGAAAGCTCTTCTACACTTATCGTAACGGAGTGGTCGTCGACGCCCTCAAAAGCGCCGGCGATCCACACCGGATGATCTTCGGCCTTCAGCTTCCCCAGCTTTCACAGATCGCCCGCGAGGTGCTCGAGGAAACAACCCCTGAAGAACGCACCGCACTGGCTCAAAAACTTTGGGGGACCGAAGCGGACTGCCGCGAGTCGCGTCTCTTGGCCTGCTATCTGTTCGATCCCTTTTCGATGAGGATGGAAGAGGCCGAAAAACTTCTCGATGACTGCCGGACGCGTGAGGAAACCGACATCCTCGTCTTCAGATGTCTGCGCAATCATCCCGACGCGGCCGTGATAAAGGAGAAACGCACCGGCACCTATGATGCCGAGGCTCTCGGTCGATTCGTCTGAAGAGAAGTCAACAGGGAAGAAGGAACCAAACAAAACTCGGGAGAAGGAGCAGACTGACAGTCTCAACGTAATTAGACAATAATATGCAAGTGTCAATAGCCAACAAACATAATGACAAAGTAGGATGGGTCTCCGGCCTATGCTCCGGACTGACATGGGGCCTCGATGTGGTCTTGCTCCGGTATGTCCTTCACCTTGTTCCTTTTAATTCAGATCCGGTCCTGGCCATAGCCGGCTTCTTTGTCTGCTGTCTGATTCACGAAGCTCTCGGCGGTCTCATGCTCAGTGCCGTTTTGGGAGTTCGGGGACGTCTGAGAAATATTTTCAAGTTGCTCTGTACCCGCGATGGCCTGATCATCGCCGTCGGAGCCCTTTGCGGCGGTCCTTTCGCCATATCGTGCTACGTCTTCGCTCTTTCGAACGGCGGCGTCGCGCTTACAGCGGGAGTTACGGCCATCTATCCTTTTATCGGCACCCTTCTGGCCGTGATTCTCCTCAAGGAGAGATTGAACCCCCGAAACTGGCTCGGCCTGATGGTGGCTATGGTCGGAATCTTCTATATCGGATTCAATCCCGACACTTTCAGCGATCGCAGCTCAATCGCCGGCATTCTTTTTGCCGCCGGTGGTGCCATCGGCTGGGGTGTTGAGGCTGTCTTCTGCTCCTACGGCACCAAGAGCGGGAAGATAGACTATAGAACGGCGACCTTGATGAGAGAAACAATCTCAGCCATCGCCTATATAATCATCATCGCCTGTATCATCGGCGATCTGTCGGATCTCGGAGTGACCGTCACCGGTATTTTCTCCGACACCACGGCGTGGATTCTGCTCGTCGCCACCGCCGTCATCGGTATGTTCTCCTTCTATCTGTGGTACAAGTCGATCTTCATGATCGGCGCCGCGAGATCAGTGTGCCTCAACATCACATACTCTTTCTGGGCTGTGCTTTTCGGCACATTTATCCTCCATGACCATATGTCTTCGTACGACTATATCGGCTCACTTCTGGTAATCGCGGGTGTCTTCGTCGCAACTGTCTTCAAGGTTCCAAAAATCTCACCCTTGAAGAAATAACCTTATTCATATGTGTGTCAGACCGGCCTCAACCTTCAAGGATGAGGTCGGTCTTTCCGTCGATATAGTTCTGAAGCCCCAGACGAACGGCGCTCAACCGCGGGTCGCAAAGGCAACTGTCGAGAAAGATCTGGGCTTCCTCTTTAGGAGGGGCAAGGAACAGGTACTCCTCCCGGAATTTCCTGATCGTCTCGCCGACGGGTGTCAGAACCTCGGTTTCTATCTCTGCCTGGAGTCGCGCCGTTCCTTTGTCGCTGTAGTGGATAATGTCTTCAGTCTTCGATTTGGTCAGGATGGTCTGAAGTTCAGCTACGATTCCGTCGACCACCAGTCTCCAATATGAATCACGCTCGCCTCCGGAGAACATGGTGCGAGCCGCCATCCATTCCAGATACAAAGCGCGGATCTGGGTCAATACAGCCGGATCCTTTAACGACCGGCCCTCAAAGGCAATGGTGTTTCTCGCGAGAATTACGGAGGGGGAGAATTCTTCGACCTCCTTTGCCATTCCGATTGAGGCCGGCGGAGCGCTGATGTGGATCGCCACTTCTTTCCTAACCGGGGGCATGATCAACTTGGACCGCCAATCGAGTACGGGCCAGTTTGAGTTGGCGTCTTCCGGACGGCTCTGAGTGTATCCCTTTACTTCTCCGACCGTCAGATAATCGCGAGGCACCATTATCACCGCCTTGAGCGAAGCCAGGAGGGTGGTGATTTCGATGAACTTGGCTGAGTCGGCTTTCAATTTAGGCGTGGCGTATCTCATCAATCTTCGCTTCGATGAGGGTGAGGAAGTGCCGCTGTAGACAGATTTAACAGGAGAGGCCACAAAATATTGACGTATGACATCGAAGCGACTGTCAGATTCAAACTTCCTTGAATCGCGCTCGGCGACATTGACATAGAAGTAGAGGTTGCTGTCGGTCTTCGAGGGAGTGATGGCGAAGTCAACGCCTATACCCGAAATGGGGTAGACGTGGTTGGTTCCGGTCGCGAACTTGAGGGCATCGGCCAACGGCAACGCGACATCTCCCAATTTTTTGGTAGAGTCGGTCGCTGAGAGGGGCAGAAGCAATCCTCGCTCAATGTGAGAGACACCATCAGAGTCTGGCGCCAGTGAAAACGAGACAAATCGGGGTTTTAGGTCCTGAATCAACGGTTGGGCATAAGCACCGAGGATATTGCCGGTGACTATCTTCCGACGGATGATCCGATTGTTATACCGGGCTATCTCCTTGTCCCACATCTGGGCGTTGAAACTCCAGAGCGGAAGATGGAGGATACGGTCGAGCCGATCGTAGTTGTTCGATTTTCCGTTGGCGACCAAATTGAGTACGAGCTCTTTGTGGACAGCCGAGAGGGCGAAGACGAAGCGCACCTTGCCGGGCAGAAACCTGTTTTTCTCGGTCTCTCCAAACCGGATCTCCTTGAGTACAGCCATCACCCGGCGGTAGTCTCCCTCGACCGGGAATTCACTCATTATGTTCATGTATCCCTTTCCGATCTCGGCGCGGCCGAGCGCACGCATTAGCCTCTGCTTCTGCATGTTTTTCTGCGTGCGCTCCTTGTGCTCGCGGGTTGCCAGAGTCTCCATGTCTTCGCAATAGGCCTTCAGCCGGTTGACGATTCTCGCCACCTTCGGATTGCGGGCATATTGCCTCTTGATCTTGTCGACACCCTTCTGGCCCGTCAGCTGTACGAGAGAAACAATGTGCTTGCATTCTTCAGTTTCCTCGATATATTTCTGAAGTGTGGCGAGTAGGCTCTCTTCCAGAATCTTTCGGCGTGCATTTATTCTGTCGACTATCCGTTTATTCTCTTTGCGATACCAGGTGTTGATCTCCTTCTGGAGCTCAACCGAATTGCCTGGCCGCTTGCCGTACTCTTTCCTGGCGTCTGCGAATTCATTCATCAGTGTCTTCGAGTCATACGGGTATGTCCGGTGCCTGCATTTGAAGGTCGTGATCATTGAGGCCCCTCCGAGAGCCGTGTCGTCAATAGGGGCAGTGAACAACTCCTGGTCGACGTATTCGGCCTCGAAGTCACGGAATTCGCGTTCAAGATCCCACTGGTTGAGCCGCCTGAGTTCGTCTTCGAGATTCTGATAGGAGTTGATGACCTCTTCTATGATGTCCTGCTGTTCGTTGACATTCAGCATCGCGAGGCGTGCGAGAAACTGGCTCGCGTTCGATTTCTTGCTAAGCCCCAGAAGAAGGGCCAGATCGGGATTGTTGCCGAGATATTCCTGCGAGACGAGGTTGCCGTATTTGTTGGTGATGTCGACAAAATCGGCCTGCCGCTTGTCCTGGTCCTGGTTGGCCGTCGTGTTGGCGCTCAGCGAGCGAAGTTTGGCGCGCAACATCATGTTGAGACGTTTCTCAGACGGGATACCGGTGATGATATACTCGTACAGCGGTGGGAGGTGCTCGACCTGGCCGGTTCGGTTGATGCGCCCTCTCTTCTGGAGGTCGATGTTGACGTCGAGGTCATTCTGTACGATCAGCATCTTGCGCTGACGCACCTCTTCTTCGGGCACCTCTGCAGTTGCGACCGCGTGGGCACTGGCACCGATCGCTCCGCAGGCGTTGATCAGTATGACATCGAGCTTGTTGTTCTGAAAGTCGTTGAAGATATGGTTGGAGTGTCGTTTCTTTCTCGGTTTGACGGTCACGTTCACATAGTCATCATCACCTTCGGGCGACAGGTATTCGAGCTGTCGTGCGCGGCCGGTACATTCTTCAAATCTTATGTGGCGCGTCACACCCTTAAGGTCGGTATACGTCTCTTGGGTTATCAGCTGGCGGATAATGTCGATCGGTGAGACCGGCAGGTGAAAAACCTCTTCTTTGATCCCTCGACGGATCTGATCCGAATAAAGACGTATCTCGTCAAGCATCCCTTCGAGCGAAGCCGAATCGTCGGCGTCGCTGAAGTCCAGATCAAAGACGGTCTGTCTGCTGACTTTCGGGTTAGACAGAGTCTTGTCGAGCAGTCGCAGGAGGATGGTCGAAAAATCTCCGTTGTCACATCTGCCGGTCTCGGGGTTGATCGAGTCTCGCAGAATACACTCAAGCGTGTCGCTGAGGCCGATCACCACATTCTTTCCCTCTCGCACATCCTTGACGGCAGCCTTCGCCACGTCGGCCGCCTTAAGAGACAGCAATAACACCTTGTTAATGTAGAAGAGTTGAGCCCGGGTAGGGTAGGGCTTGAAATGATCTGCTTCAAGAAGAGATGCGCGCGACATCAACCTCTTGACCATGTCCGAAAGCTTGACCAGTTCGCGAAACCATGACATCACCTTGTCGAAGAGCGGAATGTGGTAGGTCAGTTCCTCGTCGAGATATGTGTAGACCGGTTCGGGTAGGTCATCGTTCGAGTGTTCCCGTCGAATCATCTGTCCTTCGCGCGCCAGTTTTGAGGCTACATATTCCTGCATGGGTACTCCTCCGTTTGCGAAGGCCAGCTGGAGGGTTTCGTTCGAGGCCAGCGAACTCAAGACGGTCCTTTTCATGAAAGTCAGCAGACACTCGGGCCTCTTAGCGAAGGTAGCCGAGAGGAAGAGGCACTGTGTTTCCGGATTTGCTTCGAGCAATGAGTTGATCCCTTGGGTAATAACAGAGACGTTTCCTTCCGAGACACTGCTGCTTTTATGGGCCTCGTCGAATATGAAGAGTACCCGATGTTTCCGGCAGAGCTCGGTCAGAAATTCCAGACGCGTCCTGTCTCGTTTGGCATCTTTCAGCTGTGAGTAAGTCAACATCAAGTATTCGAACCGCCCCTTGGGGATGTCTCCGTCCTTATACATCAGCTCGAGCTCCTTCTTCAGCGGGGAGTGGTACACTTCTTCATATTTCTGTTGATAGAGGCCAATCTCTTTCGAACCGTCATCATCGTCTTCGTCGGGAGTCCATTCTTCGTCTTTGTTCCGGTTTTCCTCGTCCTCAACAATATGGTCAAAATCTACGACAGAAACCTTTTGGTTCAGCACAAGAGGGCGCGCATCCTTGATCCCGAGTGCCTTACAGTCACGATACATGTCGCTGAAAAGGGTGTAGCGATCGGTGAGGAAGATAGGCAGATAACCGGCCAGAATACCGTATCGAATCATAGCGGCCGCCTGTCGGCCTTTACCGATACCGGTCTGGTCGCCGATGATCACCGACTGACTCCGCCCTTCAATATTATATATAGCCAACGCGACGCCGTCAACCTGCTCGGAGGCGAGGGCGGCGGCGAGCTCCTCGGGCGAAAGACGCAGGCGGTCGGCGACATATCCGGCTACATCGCCTCCCAGACTCTCCTTGAGTCTCCGGAGTGCGTGATCGGTTTCTTCGGCCAATTGCTCGGGGAGCCTTGAACCTAAAGATTTAAGTTGACCCCCGGAAGCGGCTGTATATTGAACGGTATTATCCTTCATAGTTAATCAGACGGTGTAAAAGAAAGACGCGGCACAGGAGTGTGTCCGGATCGGTTCAAAACCGCAAAGATAACACAAACCTGTCTCATTTTTTGATACACACCCCTTAAAAATATTCCAGGCTTCTTTTTTGTGGCAGAAAATAAGAAAAATGGTTGAGAAGTCAACCATTTTTAATCTGAGGTGTTTTACTAATGCTATGAGAAACGAAACAAAGACATATGATAGACCTTTCATAGGCTGTTTGGTTGGCTCGGCTTTCCAGAAACTCATCTGCGAGCTGGAGATCTCCCTTAAAAAAGCCGGGATGCCGATAACGGCGCCGGAATACATGGTGCTCAGGGCACTGTATTCGAGCGACGGTCTACAGCAATGCGAGATAGCCGACATGGTCGGGAAAGACAAGGCCTCGGTTTCGAGGTGTGTCGTCAATCTCGCCCGCAAGGATCTTGTCAAACAAGAACAGGTGAGCCACAAATGTTGTCGGGTCTGGTTGACCGAACGGGCTCAAGAAATCCGGCCGACAATAATGGAAATAGCCGAGGAACGCCACAGAGAGCTGTCGAGCCTCGCCTCTCAAACAGATATCGAAACCTTTGTCTCGGTTCTCAAGCAGATAGTAAACAATTAAGAATAACTTCATAAACGAAAGGAAACACAACTATGATGAACATCACAATTTGGTCAGACTTCGCATGCCCCTATTGCTATATCGGCGAGACACGCCTCGAAAAGGCTATAGAAGAACTCGGAATGAAAGATCAGGTGAAGATCGACTATCGTGCGTTCGAACTCGATACGACCGCTCCCAAAGATGTGACGACAACCACTCCCGAACGCTTCGCAATGAAGTATCGCCTGAGCGTTCCGGACGCCAAGAAGCAGATCGAACAGATTTCCGAACTCGGTCGCGAACTCGGAATCGATTTCCGTTACGCCACCACGCAGTACAGCAACACCTTCGATGCCCACAGGCTGATGAAGCTGGCCGAAGCGAAATATGATTACGCTACCGTTCAGAAGCTCAACGAGCTCCTTTTCGAGGCCTATTTCACCAAGAATCTGGTGCTCGCTGATTATTCGGTGCTTGAGACCGTAGCCAAAGAGGCAGGCATGGATGAAAAGGAAGTCCGCGAGGTGCTTGACAGCGACCGCTATGCCGACGACGTTCGCTTTGACGAGCGCGAAGCACAGATGCGCGGTGTCCACGGTGTGCCCTACATGGTCTTCAACGGTGAGTTTGCGGTTCCCGGCGCATTGACCGTCGACGGAATGAAATCTGCTCTCGAGCGTGCCGCAAAACGTATCCTTGAAGCGGAGAAGAATGCCGGGACTGGTGAAAGAGCACATGTCTGCGGTCCCGACGGATGCCAACTCGTGTAAGCTAAAGTCAAACGATTTTCCCGATCTCTGTCTTTTCACTTCGGAGGAGCTGAGGTAGGGAAAATCTTCTATTTAGGAGAAAAAACTATGGTAAAGGAACTTCAAGTACAGGGTGTTTTTGCCGAAAATACCTATTTCTATATCGATGACCATTCTAAGGCCGGTTTCCTGATTGATCCCGGAGCACAAGCCGGCGATATCTACGACACGATTGTCCGCAACGGCTGGCTTATCGAAAAGATTCTACTGACCCACGGTCACTTTGACCATATGGGAGCGGCCGAACTTCTGCGCGAGAAACTTGTCGCTCCGATTTATATTTACCCCTCGGACGCGCAATATCTGACCGACCCCTATCTGAATCTCAGCGGCAATTATGGTCGCCCGATACTGGTTCCCCATTATGAGGAACTGTATGACGGCGAGGAAATTCGCCTGAAACATAATTCCGGCTTCTACCTTAAAGTCATCCATACTCCGGGGCATACACCGGGTTCGGTCACTTTCTATTCTCCCGAAGAACGGGTGGCTTTTGTCGGCGACACACTCTATCAGCACGGCCCCGGTTTGACCGACTTCCCGGGAGGCAACCGCCGTGAACTCGAGGAATCCATAGTGAACAAGATACTGACTTTACCGGACGATACTTTGCTCCTTTCCGGCCATTCTTCACCGATCACTGTGGCCGAAGAGCGCCGTCTCCTGTTGTAGGAGTTGATTCCAATCCATAACTAACGTGACCGAATAGAGCTCTCTATTGTTATAAAGGTAAGTATCAAACCAAATAATCTATAGAATGAAATACACACCGAAAAACATAACTTCGCTCGATCAGGATGAGATTTTCGTATTCGGAAGCAATCTCGAGGGAGCTCATCTTGGAGGTGCCGCCCGAGTAGCACGACAGAAATTCGGAGCCATCATGGGTCAGGGAGTAGGTCTCCAGGGGCAATCGTATGCCATTCCGACGATGCAGGGTGGAGTAGAGACGATCAAACCCTATGTCGACGAGTTTATCGACTTCGCCCGCGAGTGTGATCAAAACACATTCTACGTCACCCGCATTGGTTGTGGAATCGCCGGCTTCACCGACGAAGAAATCGCCCCTCTCTTTGCCGACGCCCTCGACCTCTACAACGTCCGCCTCCCCGAATCATTCGTCAAAATCATCCAGTCACAAAAGAAAAACTAACTTTTTCTACTGCGGCTCCCCCAAAAATTGTCAGTTCCATCTTACAATTTTACCCTGATTTTGTCATTTGGAACTGACAATTTTGCTCTATTTTTGTCAGTTCCTTCTTACAATTTTGCCTTAATTTTGTCAGTTCCATCTTACAATCTTTATTATCTTGACTCCAATATTGATAGTTGGAAGAACCGTTTGCCTTAGTTCGTTTGTCTTAAAAAAGGTGAATCTGTAGCGCCGGGATTTGGGCGGTACAGATTTTTTTGTTAACTTCGCGCGTAGCAAAGCTATGCGAATCATCAATTATCTACGCCTAATATAAAACTGACATAATTCATGAAAAAATTTAAACACCTGATTTTACCCGCGCTCGCGCTGGCCTGTTCGATGCCGGCAGTTGCGATCAGGGCCAAGATCGATCCGTTTACGGTCACCCAGCCGGACGGCTCGACACTCACGGTCCGCCTGATTGGCGACGAGCGCTCGCACTTCATGCTGACGTCTGACGGAGCAATCGTTACCCAAGAAAACGGTTCGTATTTCTTCGGTCGCATCGCTGACGACGGTAGCGTCGAATCGACAAAGGTGCTAGCCGCTGATCCCGGGAAGCGTACCACCGCCCAACTCAAGGCAGCCTCAATAGCTACACAGGATCAACTGACTGCGGTCACCGAGGTGAGGATGAACCGTAAGCCCCGCTCATATGACGCTCGGAACTCCCGCCAACGTTCTGCCGCTCAGGTAATAGGACCCAACAACAGCATACCCCAGTACGGAATGGGCCGTTGTGAGTCGGCTTTCCCAAATAAGGGAGAAGTCAAGGCCCTCATTCTGCTAGTCGAGTATCAGGATGTGTCGTTTCGTAAGGATGCGGCCGAATATTTCCCCGCTCTGCTCAATCAGGATGGCTTCGACGGATATGGCGCAACGGGTTGCGCGGCTGAGTATTTCCGTGCAAACTCAAACAACCAGTTTATTCCGACATTCGATGTAGTCGGTCCCGTGAAGCTCTCTCACAACCGTTCATACTACGGCAAAAACGATAAGTATGGCGATGATTCCAACGCTGAGGAAATGGTGATCGAAGGCCTCAAGGCGCTCGATGACCAATATGACTTCTCACAGTATGATATGGACGGCGACGGCTATCTTGATAACGTTTTCGTTTTCTACGCCGGAGTTGGCGAACATGCTTCAGGAATAGATGATGCCGTTTGGCCTCATGCTTACCATCTGGGAGGCACGGGACGTAAGTTCCAGATCGATGGAGTATGGGTCGATTCCTACGGATGTACGTGTGAGATCTCCGGCGATCGTCCGGACGGCGTCGGTACCTTCATTCATGAGTTCTCGCATGTCATCGGTCTCCCAGACCTTTATGACACGGCCAGTGACCTTTCGTGCACTCCCTTTATCTGGTCTGTCCTTGATTACGGCCCCTATAACAACAACGGGTGTACTCCTCCAAACTATTCTGCCTTCGAGCTGAACGCCATGCAGTGGCAGGAGCCCGAACTTATCGATGGTCCGGACGATGTCGTCCTCGAGGGTCTAGCAGAATCTCGTGCCTACAAGATGATTCAGACGGACAACCCGAATGAATTCTTCCTTCTCGAGAATCGCCAGCAGGTAGGATGGGATACATATATCCCGTATTCCGGAATGCTGGTCTGGCATATCGATTGGGACAAAGACATCTTTGAAGCCAATACCGTCAACAACTCGAAGCGCCATCAGCACGTCGAGATCATCAAGGCGAGCAACGTTATCGACACCGATTTCCGCCATGGATATGCCAACGGAGTTCAGATTGCCGCCGGATGGTGCTGGCCCGGAACGACCGGTGCGACCGAGCTCACCGCCAATACCACTCCGGCCCTTAAATCTTGGTCAGGTAAGGCGATTGATCTCCCCATCACCAATATCCGTGAAGAAAATGGGGTGATCTATTTCTCAGTTGCGGGTGGACTCGGAAAGTTCGGTCGTCCCGTAGCTCTTGAGCCTGAGGAAGATGAAATCGGAAAGGATTGGTTCATCGCCAAGTGGCAACCTGTCGAAGCCGCTACTGATTATCTTTTGACCGTTTACGAAAAAGACAAGGGTGTCTTCGGCTTTGAGGACACTGCTGACATGGGTGAGGGAGAATTGTTGACACTCCCCGCCGAGTGGGAGGCGTCATCGGCCGCCGTTTATACCTCAAACGGAAACTTCGGTCTTGCCGCTCCTTCGCTCAAGCTTAGCTCAAACGGGGCCTGGTTGAAGACTCCATATTATGAGGCAGACATCACCGAAGTCCGGCTTTGGATCAAGGGTCAGCAGAATGACGGAAGTTCACTCGAAATAACCGGCTTAAAAGCAGACGGCTCGAGCGTCCTTGTCAAAAATGTTACGCCGACAGCGAACCAGGGCGAGACTATCGTCATCGATGAGATCCCGGAGGGAGTCCGTCAGCTGACAATGACATGGAATAAAACAAAGGGCAACATTGCCATCGACGATGTCAAGATTATCTGTCGCGGAGCTACGATGGAGGTTCTTGAAAACTACAATGGGGTCTCTACCAACGGTGCGACTTCGCTTCGTGTGGAAGGACTGAACTTCGAAAAAGAATACCTCTACTCGATCGTGGCCACCGACGGAGAAGAGAAATCGGTCACTTCGAATACGGTTATCGTGGAGTTAAGGCCTGGGACCGGCATTGAAGCTGCTGTTTCTAATTCGTTGACACTTAATGGAAGACAGTTGACCGCCTCCAATACGTTTGAAGTGTATACCCTTTCTGGATCGGTATTGGCTCGCTCAACGAAGGGCTTCACCTTCCCCGAGGCTGGCCTTTACCTCATCCGAATGAACGGCAAAGTCAGCAAACTGCTTGTTCGTTAAAAACACTCAGATATAATAACAAGGAGTCGGCTCAAATTCGGGCCGACTCTTTGTTATTACGGAGAGAGGATAGACGCAATAATGTTAAAAAAATTAGGCAAAGTTAAAAACGGGAAAGGGGTCAACCATAGGTAGGGGAGAGGTGTTCTAAAAGTACAAAAGCAAGAACGAAAGCAATATGGTTAGCGTTCAAGGTATCGTGAGATAGGTTGCACGCGGTTTAAAGTTTAGTTAGATATAGTTTATAGTGGAATCGTGAAAGAGAGCCCTCCAACCGTCGGCTCTCTTTTTCTGTATCAACTACTTACGCCTATCTCCTCGTCGGTGTACACACCCTTACCGTCGCCCATACGCATCCGTTCCGGCTCCTCCGAGCCCCTTTCAGCGAGCCTTTCGTCCTCTTTTTGCTCTCATCGAGCATTTTTTTACCCGGATCGAAGGATTTCTCAATATTTTATAGTAACTTTGCGCCTGTCAGAGTACCGGGCGCTTCGGCGCTGTCTGCTCTCTGCTTTCCACGAATGGAGCTACTAGGTGTAACTCTCGGCGTAGAGACACTTACTAGTTCCATTTTTGAAGCGTTCGATAAAGAGCTGTTCGAGGTCATTGCCAAAGGTTCGCCCGTCCTAATAGTTTCGCTATTAGCATTGTCGGAAGGCGCTTCGAACAGTTTTTTCATACAGAACTCCCCATTAGCAGGATATTGATCGGAATTGCGCCGGTCCAGAAGTGACTGCTGATCGGGAGTTTGTCTTTTGTTGGCCGTAGCTGGAGACGTTACACTCGCCTTTATTCTTCCGCTCAGGCGAGACGCCTGAGGTACATGCGTTTGACGCGCTGAGGGGAAAGCTAAACTATTCGCCGCAAAAATGCGGAGAATGATAGGTTGAATCTCCGCAAAAATGCGGAGAATATTTGGCTGGTTCGCCGTAAAACGCTAATTTTGCACTATGAGACACACATATGACCACAATCCATTTATCTGGCAACGAAAAGACTGGCCGAAGTTCCGTTGGAATTCGGAGTGGCTGATCGAGCCAATGAGTCGGCTGAGTCATCTCCATGGAGAATTGTCAGGACAAATGTCTGTGTTGGGCTTTGACGAGAAAAGTAGGGCATCATTGAAAGCTATGACGGAGGAGTTGACGGCTTCTTCTGAAATAGAAGGTGTTAAACTGAATCCTTCTTCTGTCAGAAGTAGTATCGCCCGTAGATTGGGGATTGAAGATGATGGTTCGCTGAGCGAAGATCATTATGTAGAGGGTTTGGTCGACGTGATGATCGATGCTGTGCGTAACTGTAGTATACCCTTAAGCACAGATAGATTATTCGATTGGCATGCGGCCCTCTTCCCGACTGGAAGAAGCGGGATGCACCGAATTACGGTAGCCGATTGGCGGAAGGGCTCTGAACCAATGCAAGTTGTATCAGGGGCTATGGGACATGAAAGAGTCCATTTTGAAGCCCCCCCTTCAGAGATGGTTCAGGGTGAAATGGAAGCTCTAATAGATTGGGTGAACACTGCAGCCCACTCGCCTTTTATCATGTCCGGGGTCGCACATTTATGGTTTGTAACAATTCATCCTTTTGACGATGGGAATGGACGTATAAGCCGAACTCTCGCAGATATGATGTTGGCACGCAGTGATATGGGTAACAATAGATATTACAGTATGTCGGCTGAGATCAACAGAAATAAAAAGGAATATTATGAGATACTCGAGCGTACCCAGCATGGAGATCTCGATATTACCGATTGGCTCCTATGGTTCTTTGATTGCCTTGAAAAAGCTATCGTCAGGGCTATAGGTACAGTGTCCCGTACATTATTGAAAGCCGAGTATTGGGACAAGTTCAGAGATACCGAAGTCAATGAACGCCAACGAAAGATCATCAACCGGCTTTGGGATGGATTCGAAGGTAAACTGACATCATCAAAGTGGGCAAAAATTTGCAGTTGCTCTCAGGACACTGCTCTACGGGATATCAACGACCTTATCTCCAAGTCGATGCTTAAGGATAGTGGAGAGGCAGGAAGAAATAAAAATTATACTCTACCATAAATATGTGTTACACTGAGGAGCCTATAAAGAAGATAGTTCGGGTTGTTGGAGCTGCGATCGTACGCGACGGGAGGATACTCGTTGCGCAACGTGCTATGTCTGATATACCTTATAAGTCTCTGAAATGGGAGTTTCCCGGAGGAAAGATTGAGACAGGGGAGTCGGAAGAGGAGGCCATAGTTCGCGAGATCCAAGAAGAATTGGGATGTGAGATTGAGGTAGATGCACTAATCCCGGAGATGGAACATGAATATCCGGATTTCATTCTGCGTATGACAATCTGTATCTGTCACCTCTGTGCAGGAGAGATCCCGCACTGTCTTGAACACAACGAACTCCGTTGGGTGACACCATCAGACCTTCCCTCTCTAGATTGGGCAGCCGCCGATGCCCGCTGCTATCCCAATGTCACTTCCTATCTGGAATCTACAAATTTTCTTTTTTGTAGAGAGGGGGAGATTAGTTAACTTTGTGGCAAAATTTCAGCTATGAACTATATCTTTGATTTCGACGGTACCTTGATGGATACGTCCGAGGTCATTTTAGCGACGATCAAAGCGACGATCAAGCAAATGGGCTTACCGGAAAAGACCGACGACGAGTGCAGGTCGATCATCGGCATACGGACCGACGAAGCCGGCCGTTATCTTTATCCGGACCTCGAGATCTCAAACAAAGAGTTTGCACGAATCTTTCGCGAGAATTATGAACGCCTGAAAGCTGAGGCCATGGAGAAGCCTTATCCCGGTGTGATGAATACCCTAAAGACACTGCATGATACGGGTCACGGGCTGGCTATCGCTTCGAGCCGTCGGGAGTCGTCATTGAAAGAATATCTCGATCAGCTCGGAATCCGAGATTGGTTCAAAATGATAGTCGGGGCTGAGAGCGTAGCCAAAGGGAAGCCTGATCCCGAGCCGGTCCTCACAATCCTTGATCGACTCGGATGGTCGGCCGCCGACACATTGGTCATCGGCGACGCCGACGTAGACATCCTCATGGGAAATGGCGCCGGCTGTCAAACCTGTGCCGTCACCTACGGCAACGGCTCCCTTGCTTCGCTTCAAAGCGCACATCCAACCTTTATAATCAACGACTTCCCGGCCATTCTAAACTTCTAAACCCAGAAAAACTATAACTATGATTACTTTGTCATCTGATTGTCTAAAGGCTCTCCCGTTCGCTGCCCTAATGCTATGCTCTCAAGTCTCAATTTCAGCATCGGCAACGGATAATGATACAGTGCTGTTTAAGGAACCTTATCGGCCGCAATATCATTTCACCCCGGCTCACCGCTGGATAGGAGATCCGAGCGGTCTGGTGAAGAAGGATGGAAAGTATCTGGCATATAGCTGGGGTGGGGTGGAGTCTGATGACCTCGTTTATTGGCGGGAGAAGTCTGACCATGCAATTCAGGGTATTCCGCCCCGCACTTCGGCCTTCACCGGTAGCGTGGTCGTTGATTCGGTCAATTCGGCGGGGTGGGGAAAGGATGCCATGATCGCTGTCTTCACCGTGTTTGATCAAGATTCAAAGAAACAATCACAGGGAATCGCTTTCAGTCGCGACGGAGGTATGACATACCAGTATTACGATCAAAATCCCGTGCTTGATATTTGGAGCACGGAATTTCGCGATCCGACCGTCATCCGCCACGAAGAGTCGGGAAAGTGGGTGATGGCAGTGGCCAAGGCGCTGGAAAAGAAGGTGGCTTTATATCAGTCGGATGATCTGAAACACTGGACATGGATGAGTGATTTCGGACCGGCAGGCGATAACAAACGTTCGTGGGAGTGCCCCGACATTTTCCAGGTGACGGTTGAAGAAACCGGAGAAAAGAAGTGGGTCCTCCTCGTTTCTGTGAACTGGACGCGCGAGCAATATTTTGTCGGAAACTTCGATGGCGAGCGGTTCATCCCTGACGATCCGGAGACTGACGCACTTTATGTGGACGATGGCCTGGACTACTATGCCTCCCGAGTGTTCCAGAATTTTGACTCCGATCAGGATGCTCAACCCGTTACGCTCGGGTGGGTGAATTACTGGGACTATGCGCCGGCGGCTCCTTCAAAATGGGGTAAAGGCATCTGGTCTATTCCACGCACTTATTCCCTTTATCAAACTCCCGAAGGATTGAGGCTCAGGCAGACCCCTATAAAGGCGTTGGAGAAGCTACGCGGAAAAGAGTATAAGATCAGGAAAACATATGGACCGGGTAGCTATAAGCTTTCTCAGATCACAGCCATGGACAATCAGTTTGAACTCGACGTGAAGCTTTCGGCGTCTCCAAATGACCTCACAGGTTTCAACTTATGTATGGGAGACGGCAGAAAAGTCTCTTTGAGCTATGATGTGGCGACAGGATATCTCACTCTGGATCGGACTAACTGTTCGGACGTGAAGATAAAACTCTTCGACAGGATTTCCAATTCACAGATTGCACCTCCGGGAACCCGCGACATTTCTCTGAGAATATTTGTCGATAAGTCAACGGTAGAGATCTTCGCCGAAAACGGAAAGAAGGTGATGACATTGCTGACCTACGCGTCACCCTCCCAGTCAGGCATCGAGTTCTTCACCCTTAGAGGAAAAACACAACTCGATCTCAAGGCATGGCCCATGAAAAGCATACATTGATAGATGAAACTCCTATATAAAATGGCAACCTTTCAGAAGGCTGCCATTTATTTTGCACCGGGGCTAAATCTCTTTGATCCCGAGGGATTTGAAGTAGTCGTAAGTGGAATCGTAGAAGGAGGGGAGGCGGGTCGGATCTTCCATGAAGCCTTCGGGGGTCTTGCGGCCGTTGCCTTTAGGTATACAGATGATCATGCCCTGACGGGCGCGTGTCAACAGAACGCGATAGGCGTTGAGCATGTATTTCCGGGTCTCAGAGTTCTTCTCCGGAGTCCATTGGTTCTTGCCGTTGAACTTCCAGAATGACCAATGGTCACCCTCACATCTCATGTCGGCATCCCACAACACGCAGGCGAAATCCACCTCAAGGCCCTGCACTTGAATCTCGGTCGCGGCCTCTTCCAGATAGTTTGACGAACGGACATCCGTCTTGTCCTCCAAAAACCAATGGACCGCATTGTCATCGCTTTGCGGTAGCACGTGAACCGCCAGCGGTTTGAACCGGGCCGAAACCTTTGAGATGAGAATACCGGTCTGCTGGGTTCCCCGCGCCTGT
Source organism: uncultured Sangeribacter sp. (assembly GCA_964615915.1). Classification (GTDB taxonomy): domain Bacteria; phylum Bacteroidota; class Bacteroidia; order Bacteroidales; family Muribaculaceae; genus Lepagella. Next base: position 3,417 of record CAZTSQ010000024.1, on the reverse strand, counting down.
TGCCTGAGCCATTGCCTCGCCTTATTCATGTCTCGTGTCATCACTATCGGGTAGCCATGAGCAACCACATCGCGGTAAAGATTCCGGGCATCCGGCGCAAAAGACAAAAGAGCGTGGACAAAGGCGGAGAGTCGTTCTGCTCTGAACGATCTGAGGCTGACTCCGAGGTGAAGCTTGTCTGAGTAGACTACGTTGGGATTGTGTTTGAGAAGTTCATTGACTCGCCCTTCAGCATATTCGACGTCGGTGAGCTTATCGGAGATGTAGACCTTCCAGTGCGGGAAGTGTTCGTTGAGAGCGGCTATCCATTCCGATATTCCAGCCTCGCCGGTGTTGATTTCCTGACCACCGCCAATGAGACAGACGATCGTTGCCCAGTCCTCACGCTGATCGAGAGACCAGATCAGAAAAGCTGCCTCTGACACGGGAAAATTCGGAACCTTAAGCTTGTTGCCGTAAGTCCCACCCCTTCTCAGATAGTCCGCGATTCGTTTGTGGGTCCACGCCCGTTGTGCCTCGTCAAAAATGGCGACATGTTCTACCTCACCATATCCGCTTTCTTCAAGCTTAACGGCTTTTTGAGGATCGATCTCAAGTTTGCCGCCTTCGACTGGGTTCTTGATTTTGGCGAGCATGTTGTCTCGATACCGATGGATAATCTGGATAAATTTCCCGACCTCTCTCCGTGAGTCGGTTATTTTCTTTGCCTCCCCCTTCTCTTTGGCTTTCTTGAAGTTATCTCGTGCGAGAGCCTCGGTCAGTACCGCAACCAGCGGACCGTTACCGGAGAGATATACCGCACCGTCTTCCTTGTTGAGCTCACCTTCTTCGTTATATGACTGCTTCACGGCCACATCAAGACCGACCAAGGTCTTTCCGGCTCCCGGCACACCGGTCACAAAGCAGATGCTCTTCTCTCCCTTTCGCTTCGAGTGGTCAATGACGTCGAGGATTGCGGCGATGGTCGCGTCTGTGGTTACCTTATCCGCTTCATGGCGCGTTATATCCTCGACCGAATGATTTTCATAGAGTGAACGGGCCGCCTCAATGATCGTCGGGGTAGGGGTGTAGGGGCTGATTACCCAATCCTTGATCGTACCCGGAGTCTGTGCATTTGCGTGCTTCAAAACTTCGTCGATGATACTCTGAAGACCATCACTACCCGTGATGAGAGGGTTGAAGATGGAGTCATCGTAGACTGAAGGTTGAAACGATGAAGAGGATGTCTTGTGTTTCGTCGGAATCAAGATGGGAACAATAGTGCGGTCATGACTGAAGCGATGAAAGTTCTTCAGGTCGAGAGCATAGTCCATCACCTGCTCCACATCGGTCTGAAGCGCGTCCTTTTGTCCTACCTTAAACTCAAGGCAGAAGATGAGTCCGCGAAGAAGCAGTACAACGTCAATCCGCTTACCGAGCCGGGGAATTTCGTATTCAAAGATGATTTCCGCCTCCTCGTTCTTCCAAGGCGCCAACACCCTTTGCAACAGCGTTATCTCATCGAGCCACGCTTCATCGGTCGTAGTCAGAGCCTGCCCATGAAACGAGTTATGGATCTGTCCCAGAATCGCATACGGGTCAGAACTCACAAACGACTTAAAGTCTGAAAAATATAGGCATCGGTTCTTCCTTTTGTCTTTCATCGTTATCATTTTTACCAAGACAAAATTACGAAAAACTCCACTAATAAACAATTGTTAATTACCGCAGGTGCCTAAGAACCAGAGAACTTTCCTACTAATTACCGAGTCATGTTTGGCGATTTTGATGAAGTTTTGTAATTTTGTTTCTATGGTAATATAAAACACTGAACTATGAAGTACGTTGAGACTGAGAGATTGGTGCTCCGTGATTGGAAGTCAGAAGATTTACCCTTGTTTTCAGCAATGAACAAGGATGAACGTGTCATGTGCTTCTTTCCATCTGTTTTGACAGAAGAGGAAACGCAGTCATTCTTTTACAGGATACAATCTGAGTTTGAGAGGAACGGTTGGGGTTTGTATGCCGTTGAGTTGAAATCAACTCGCCAATTTATCGGATATGTAGGATTGCATGAGATTGGATTTGATGCAGATTTTGCTCCTGGTGTAGAAATAGGGTGGAGGTTGGATGCAGACTATCACAACCAAGGATTAGCTACAGAGGCTGCTAAAGGTGTTCTCGAATTGGCAAGATCCATAGGCCTTAAAAGATTATACTCATTCACCGCCAAAAAGAATATCCCATCAGAGAGAGTGATGCAAAAGATAGGGATGACAAAAGTCAATGAGTTTGAACATCCAAACCTTCCTGAAGACTCTACATTGCGCCAGCATGTCCTTTATCAGATTGTTCTTTGACTTCTGAAGAGTTTTTAAACCTTGTCACCGTGGTAATAATTACGGCGGTGATAAAGCTCAATAGTCTATCCTAATGCTTTCCTTATACTCCAATACTCGACGGTTGAGGTTGGCGAAGTGGTGGCGAAGCAGCGTGTCCTGTACGATGGAGGAGTCTTCGGTTTCCCGACTGTCCACTAACGATTGAATGTATTCTCCTTTGTCTTCTTTTCTGACGATAGAAGGGATGAATCCCAACTCATAACCGGTCGAGCCCTTGATTGCTGTGTAATGAGTCCCGATAGAGTAGAGGTAGAATTTCTGATAGTCCACCTGATCCTCGATTCCCGAAGCCCGATGTGTCTTCAGAGCCTCCTCTACGTGTTTGTCCAAATTATTATCCATTTATTATTAGGCTTTCGGCACTGCTATTCTTCTTCGTAATAGTAAGAATAGTCTATACCCTTCATGAACATTTCGCGGTCATGGATTTTTTCGGTCAGCGCTCCCTTTATCAGGACCTTGATGTGAGTGGAATCAACAACGCTTTCGCGCATGGCGGTGAGATATTGGTTTTTTTCAATCTGACTCCAGTCAACGCAACGTTTCAATGAGCGGCGTAGCATTAGGTCAAGCCAAATGCGTGTGCTTCGGCCATTGCCTTCCATAAACGGATGCACTACGTTCATCTCAACATATTTGTCAACTATCTCTTCAAGTGTAGTTTCCGGCATATTCTCAATAGTTGGTATTATGGTCGAGAAATGAAGGCAGTTGGCAAAAGTAAATCCACCCTTCGAAATGTTCTTTGTCCTTATCTGCCCGGCAAACTCATATAATCCGCCAAATAGATAGGCGTGAATCTGTTGTAAACACTTAATACTTCCCGGTTCAAGAGAGTTGAGCAGACCGCTTTCGAATAGAGTGTATGCTTTCTTACGGCTCTGACCGTCAATAGTATTGTCGCTGTATGTGAACCAGTCAAGAAACTTGCTCGCCCTATTGTTGGGGTAATGCTTTGCGAGTGTGATAATGTCTTCTGGTGATAAAGCATCACTATTATATTGCTTACCATCAGCAGCCACTATTTTCAGTTTGT
>CAZTSQ010000023.1:1543-37987 GCA_964615915.1 uncultured Sangeribacter sp. | reverse complement strand
AGCATCTGACTACGGATCAGAAGGTTACAGGTTTGAATCCTGTAGGAGTCACCCCTCAAGAGGCTCGCTTTTTCAAAGAAGCGAGCCTCTTGTTCGTTTATAACATCTTTTCGTGCGGAGTCGAAAAACGTATTGTGCGGTGAGTCTTTAACGGGTTGGAATACAATAGTTTGACGCATAACTAAGAGTGGCGGTCACGGAGGTGATCGCCGCTTTTTATTGGGGGATTTCAAACCGCGAGGGGGGAAGGGTTGTTATAGTATCGAAGGTTGGATTTCCGGCCTCGCTATGAAAAACACTATAAACTTCAGTTGAATGGTCATAGACTGTCTGAGCTCCTTGACCGTGAATACTATCAAAAACACACGAAATTATGGAAACTGCAAGATATCTCACCCACGCCCCTCTCAGAGTGCCTGAGAGTCTTAAGAATGCAGGCGAACTTTTCAAGACCCAGCTCGATGGCTCACGTCTCGACTTCCGTCCCGTGACCGCAGAAGCTATGGCCGAGATCTGGCCCATCCTCTCCAAGGAACCGGGTCGAACTACAGACTTCTCTTATGCCGGCCTCCTGATGTGGGTCGACTATTTCAAATATGAATACGCAATCGTCGACGGCACCCTCTTCATCAAGGGTCTTGTGGAAGACGACATCACGAAGCCAGCCTTCTCGCTGCCCGTCGGACCGATGCCCCTTCATCAGTCTATCGAATTAATCAAGGCCTACTGTCGCATCCAGGGAATCACCCCCGAGCTCTCGGCTGTGCCCGAATATGCCATCGACGAACTGCGTGCGCTCCGCCCCGTGAAGGTCGAGGAACTGACCGACTGGGCCGACTATCTTTACGAAGCCGAGAAACTTTCTACCCTTTCGGGCAAGAAGATGAGCAAGAAGCGCAATCACGTCAACAAATTCCGCTCGCTCAATCCGAACTGGAAACTCGAACCGTTGACGGCCGACAATGCCGCTGAAGCATTCGTGATGATGGACGACTTCGAACTCGAAGCTGACCAGACCGAGATGGCCGCAGTTGAGCGCGCACTCTCACGCCGCCTGATTCAGCGCGTCGCCGAGGGTGATTCGAATCTCGAGGCGGCTGTTCTCAGAGCCGAAGACGGCAAGGTCTGTGCCTACACTATAGGCGACGTCAAGGGCGACACTCTCTTCGTACACGTCGAGAAGGCCCTCAGAGGATACGAAGGAAGCTACGAAATGATCAACTACGCTTTCGCCGCCGCCGTCTGTCTGCGTCACCCCGAAGTGCGCTTCATAAACCGCGAGGATGCCGCCGGCGACCCCGGTCTACAGAAAGCCAAAGAATCTTATCATCCCGTTGATCTTCTGAAGAAATACAACGTCATTTTCTGATAAACAAGAGCAGCTTCGACACCTTCGGAGCTCAAGATAGTGGAATCGTGATCCCGGTTGATTTTCTCAATCGGGATTTTTTTCGTAATTTTGCCCCGTTAATGCGGAGCATCCGCTCCGGAAACAGACTAAAGTAGAATGAGTGACGTACTGGTAATCATTCCGACATATAACGAGATAGAGAACATCGAGAAGATGCTCCACACCGTCATGGCCCTTCCCGACGGTTTCGACGTACTGATCATCGACGACGGCTCGCCCGACGGGACCGCCGACGCCGTGCGTCGCGTGGCCAAAGAATACGAAGGTCGTATCCACCTCGAGTGCCGTTCGGGCAAGCTCGGGCTTGGAACCGCCTATATACACGGTTTCAAGTGGGCTCTGAAGCGGGGTTACGACTTTGTGATCGAGATGGATGCCGACTTCTCACACAATCCCAATGACCTCACGAAGCTCTATCACGAATGTAAGGACCGTGGCGCCGACATGAGCATCGGCTCGCGTTACATCTCGGGTGTGAACGTGGTCAACTGGCCGATGGGGCGCGTGCTGATGTCATACTTCGCCTCGGCCTATGTCCGGATGATCACCCGCATGCCGCTACGCGACTCGACCGCCGGATTCGTATGCTATCGCCGCAATGTCCTCGAAACCCTCGACCTCGACAAGATCGAGTTCAAGGGCTACGCCTTCCAGATTGAGATGAAATTCAAGACCTGGAAGAAGAAATTCAAGGTCGTCGAGATACCCATCGTCTTCGTCAACCGCCAGCTCGGCACCTCCAAGATGAACTCCTCTATATTCGGCGAGGCAGTCTTCGGTGTCATCAAGCTGCGTCTCCGCGCGCTCTTCGGGAAACTATAACCCGATTAACCTCTTTCAGTGTATTTTAACACTTTGAAAGTTATCTTAAATAGGGCAGGAGAAATTTAACATTACCCCTTAGAATGGAGTAGTGTTAATAAATGTTAATTTGTATTATATTAGGGGTGTTATTTGTAACTTCTTGATTTATGGCAAGTTGAAGGAGGGGTTAAAAGGCTTCGTGCAATTGGAAACAGGTTGAAAAAAGGCACATGACCTATTCTAGGCGCATACTTCATCATACTTTAAGTTTATAATCGTTTGGAGGGTATAATACTATTTTGTAACTTTGCATTGAAGAAACTAACCTATAGATTCTCAACTCAGCAATTAGCCACATGTCGCATTTCCCAAACTGAACTCTGAAAGATGAGATTCTTTTCGTTTATAGTTGCACTGATTACCACATTGGTTGCCTTCGGTACATGTCGTACCGATTCGGTCAATGTGCTTTTCCGTGTAGGGCAGTCTCATTTCGACCCCTCGCTCGGAGAGAATGGTGCGGTTATGAACGACTTCGTAGCCAACGTGCGCAGCCAGATGGGAAAGGGAGGAGTTGAGCGCATTGTCATCTACGGCTATGCCTCGCCAGACGGCCAACCCAAGGCGAATGAACGTCTCGCAAGCAACCGCTGTGCCTCACTGGCAGAATATATAGCCTCGCATACCGGGGTCAATCGCGCCCTTATCGAGCAGTGTCCCGAAGGCATCGGTTGGACGGAACTGAGACGCCTTGTCGCCACCAACCCGGACGTTCCCCATCGTGACGAGGTGATCGATATCCTTGACAACACTCCGCTTCAAGTCCTTGACAGCCGCGGGCGTGTCGTAGACGGCCGGAAAAAACAGCTGATGGATCTTGCCGGCGGCCGCGCTTGGAAATGGCTCACGATTCATCTTTTTCCACAGATACGAAATGCCATTGGTATCTCGTTCTACACCAACGAAACTTCCGACCGGACCGAAGAACTGAATGAAGGGGTCATAGAAAAATGTGTAGAGGCAAAAGAAACGGGCGACCAGACCGTAGAGCTCCAAGATGCGTCAGGAGAAGCAAAAGCTCCCGAAGCTATTCAGGAGCAGGTTACTGAAGTCATCTCGATATATGAGAGTGATGATGCTTCCATAGCCCATGTCTCTTCCGGTTCTTCAGATGAATCAGTTAACCCCCTCACCGAAAGCTCAGAGAAAACACATTCCATTCTTGCGCTCAAGACCAACCTCCTATACTACGGTCTTCTGTTGCCCAACGCCGAGTTAGAGTGGCTGATCAACAAACATTGGTCGGTCGCAGTAGAAGGTAATGTCGCCTGGTGGGGTAGCTATAAGAAAGAACGCAGCTACCGCCTCGCACTTCTCGACGCCGAAGGCCGTTACTGGATCAAGCCCCGCGCACCCTGGCACGGAATGTATGTCGGCCTCATTGCCGGCGGAGGCTGGTATGATATAGAGAAAGGTACGCCGGGCCATTACGGCTGGGGACTGATGTCCGGAGTAACATTCGGATATATGTGGCCCGTCACCCGCACCCTCTCGCTCGAGGCCGGGATAGGAGCCGGCTACGCCCACATCGTTGACAAAGAGTATGAACCCATCGAGGGCCACCACGTATACCTGCGAACCAGAAAGATCAACTACTTCGGCCCCGTCAAGCTGAACTTCTCGCTCGTGTGGCGCTTCCTCGACCGTAAGAAACCAATAATAGCTAACCCGGCTTCATGAAGATGCGTAGATTTGACATATTGGCTGTCTTGCTCGCCATGTTGCCGATGTTGGCATCGTGTCGCCAGGAACTGTGCTATGACCATTACCCCACGATCGACGTCAATTTCGAGTGGGAGCAGGAGTGGGAGCGCGACTATGGCGAACACCACCTTGGCGTCTGGGATGTCGACTATCACGGTTGTGAGTACGACGCCCTGCGTCCCGGAATGCCCGAATGGATCAACATGGTGAACTATCACAAGGATGGTCGAGTTTCGGAAGCCTTTCTGTCGCCAGACGGACGCAGCTTTATCGTCGAGGCCGGCGACAGCCGCTCGGTGCTACTGTACAACGGAGACACCGAATATATCGTTCTCTCAGACGTAGCATCCGTCACGGACGCCAGAGCCGAAGCGTCCTCACGTTCACGCGCTTCACTGGCGGCGATGTATGAAGCCCATCAGAATTCGCGCACTACCAACCCGCCCGATATCCTTTACGCGGCGTTTGTCGAGCACGTCCCGGCACTCAACAACCACGACCGCCATCAGATGCCGATCAAGATGCAGCCGCTCGTTTATACCTACGTGATCAGATACGAGTTCGAGTATGGAATCGAGCATGTGGCACTGGCACGCGGAGCCCTCGGAGGCATGGCAGAATCGGTTTATCTCCGCACCGGCGTGACGTCAGAAGAGACCTCGATCATCCTCTTCGACTGTGAAGTCAAGTCAGACCACTGTCGGGCCGAGGTCCACTCTTTCGGAGTTCCCGGCTTCCCGGACGCCTATTACGGACGATCCGCCGCTCCGACCCAGCAACGACCATATAGTGTAAACCTGGAGCTCATGCTCAACAACGGAAAGACCCTCGAATTCAACTACGATATAGCAGACCAAATGAAAAATCAGCCCCGAGGCGGAGTCATTGTTATCAAGGGGATCCGTGTTGAAGATAAGGAGGCTGACAACTCATCCGGATTTGCAGTAGATGTTACCGAATGGGATGACGAAGGAGAGGTTATCGAACTACCAATGGGTAACCAACCCGGAGCAATAAAATAACGAAAAGAAATTCAATAAACAAACAATCTAATTTATTCACTCTAATACTTAATCACATGAAAAGAAACCTATTCTTTTTCGCCTTAGGTGCCCTTGCCCTCACGGCCTGCACCTCTGAGGAAGTGGTAGAAGACGTTGCCAAGAAGCAGAACGTCATCGGTTTCGAGAACGTGGTGGACAAGCTGTCACGTGCAGATGATCTCACGAGCGGCACCCTCAAACAGTTCAACGTGTTCGGTTTCTACACAACCCCTGACAACGCTAAGGTTGCTGTAGAGGTGTTCAATGACACCCCCGTAGAGAAACAGTCGGGAGGTACCTGGGCATATAAGGACAAGGACCGTTATTGGGTACCCGGCGCCCACTACTACTTCTATGCTTATAGCTGTGGAAGCATAGCAAAATTGAACTCTGACTACGGTCAGTTCTCAATTGATCTGGCGAGAACCGATCTCACTGCGGCCGATCGTACTTTCAACATCACCAACTATCTGTGTGATGCCACCCACCAGCACGACCTGATCTTCGCAACCAATACGGGTGCAACCGAGACCGATGCCTTCGCCGGCATTCTCGGAAAGGAAAAGGGCAACGGTCTCGTTTCTTTCCAGTTCAAGCATCTGCTCTCTAAAGTGAAGGCTCAGTTTACCAGCGACTTCCCCACCGACTACACTGTAGAAATCAGCGATGTCTCCCTGGAGAACATCCGCAACATCGGAGACTACAACTCCAACGGCGGCTGGAAAAACGTATCTCGTTTAGAGGAAGGATCTCCCTATGTCTTCCTTCTCGATACCGACTATGTGGACGAGGAAGGAAACAATCCTATCAAGCCGGTCAAGACCATCGCCGGTCAGGATCCCGCTGTAACAAATACAGCCTTCGTGCTTCCCTTCACTTACAATGGTGAGGATGCTACAGAAACAACTCCCGACACATGGGTATACCTCAAGTTCACTCTGACTGTCTACAATAAGGGTGAAAAGATCCTTGTAAAGGAACTCACCGGTAAATTCAATCCCAGCTGGATTGAAGGCTACTCATACACCTACAATGTAGTTGTCAGCGGCTCTACCGCTAATCTGCAGGTTATCGCCTTCACTACTATAGCCGATGGGCAGGGTAACATCATCACCAACTGGGGCAGCGATGATAACGGTAAGATCGAAATCGATAGCAAGTAATCTCCGCTACTGGATGTAATGACATACTGAAGGTGTATCACCTGTGGGTACACCTTCAGTTACCATACTCTCTTCATAAACTCTTTTCTCTCTTCACCCCTCTCTCACCCTATTTCTCTTCCTCAAACTAATCTCAGCAATTATTCGTGATGTCTAACAATCTGCGTCATAGCTTTTTACCTCTGCTCCTCTTGGGCATGCTGTCGGCTTGCGACTCTCAGGATCCTCAGGAGCAAACCGGCTCGTCGGCGATGAAATTCAACGTCGCGCTCAATACGCGCGCCGAGGTTATGACCAGTGGACACATCACAGCTTATCCTTTTGCCGTCTTCAGCGACATGATAAGCATCGACCGTACCCCCGAGTCGCAATATATCTCGATTCACGACGCAACAGTAGTCCGATGGAACACATCCGATAGGAAATGGAGCTACGACAACCTCCAATACTGGTTCCCCGGCTTTCAATACTCTTTCGTCGCGCTCTATCCGGCAGGCCTCTCTTATCTGTCTGATATCCAATACTCGAACAATCAGCTAAAATTCACATATAACCAACCGGCGGACTATCACGACGCCTCGGATCTTCTGATTTCGACCCATCGTCGCGATTATCCCGGAGGAGACGCCACGCCCGTAAACTTCGGGTTCTCTCACATCCTCACTAACATGAATGTCGAGGTGACCTACAACGGGTCCTCATCCGGACCGTCCAGTATAACGATCGACGAGCTGACCTTCCGCAACATTCCGACCAAGTCGACCTACGCCATCAAGCCGGCGCCACTGACAGCCAACAGCACGATGACGTCCGACTGGGTCAATGACGACAACTCTCAAAAAGGATGGACCCTCAACGAACGCGGAAGCCTGAACATAACCTTCCCCGAAGATGCTCCCAGGATAGTTGAAGCCAACAAGGGCTCTTTCAAGTTATTCTCAGGCAACGACGCCCTCTTCCTTTTGCCCAATATCCTTGACCCGGAAAACCAGCCTGAACTGGTTATGATCTACACAACAAGCACCGGAGAAAAGGAAACCGTTTCGGCCATCATCCCGACGGGTTGGGATCCGGCTTCAAGCATCACTCTGGGTTTGAAACTCGACAATGGCCTAGTGCAGTTCAGCGTCACAGTCAACGATTGGTTGCCTAAAGAACCCGTAAACACAACAGTACCAAGAAAATAAAAACCGTTCTGTAATGAACCTCAAGATAAAATCCACATATCTGCTCCTCGGCTCGGCGATTGCTCTCTCGTCGTGTTCGAATGAGGATCTGCCCGGACCGAATGACGGTGACGGCAGACAGATCCTCTTCCGGACATCACTGCCCGAGCTGACGACCAGAGCCGACGTGATCGATCAGAACAATCTCAAATACTTCTATGTCACCGCCTTCGACCTCGAGGACGCGTCATTGATCAACGGAGGTGTTATGGGGCCACTGTTCGCAAACCAGAAAGTGACGGTGACCGGCACAAAGAATGCTTACACATCGCCCAACTGCTGTTGGCCCGCTGAATATAAGGAGAGCCATACAGTTTCCTTCTTCGGTTTCTATCCCGGAGTTGCAGAGGTGAGCGGTTCCCAATTGCAAAATAACTCTACCGCCGGCGGAGTTAACTATAAGCTTGCAGGTTTCCGGGTGACACCGGATATAGCGGATCAAGTGGACTTCATCACCGCCTATACGACCGGATCTATGGAAGCCAATCTCTTCTCGGGAATCACCCTCCCCTTCGCCCATCAACTCAGCCGGATAGAGATCAAAGCCTACGGTGCCCACAAGAGCTGTGACATCGAGATTGCCGGCGTGCGTATCGGTGGAACAGGCGTCGAGGATACATTCGAGTTCAAGCCCCAGGATGGGGGAGGGGTATGGTCCGGAACTCCGACGCGCGACATTGTAGAGTACATCTTCCGCCAAGGGGACAAGATTATCGAGTGTGGCAGGAACCATCGAATCTCTTCCGACAACGCTGTCTCGATAATGGGTAAGAAACGCTCTGACGGCAATGACAACTGCGCAATGCTTATTCCTTCGACCTATGGTGAATGGGATTATAAGGATGATCGGCGGAACAACAACAACCTAATGTATATAAGCGTATTGCTCAGAGTAACGGATGCAACACAGCCTGCCGGTAAAAATCCTGTCGATAAGCAACGCTTCCCCTATAAGGACCTAACTGAGGGACCGGACGCTCTGAATATCCCGGTTGTATATTTGGCTGTCAACAAGGCCTCGGGTGAAGTCTCTACTCAGGTTTATAAGAAGGGGGACGACTATTTCACCGACAAGGGATGCACGGCGCCTTACACCCTTCCGGCAACGGATGAAATTAAAGAGTTCGGCTGGGCTGCACTCCCAATCACAGGCAACTGGGCACCCGGATACGTACATACCTATACTCTCGACTATACTCTCGGGGTCGGGCTTCTCGATCCATCGGTAACTACCACTGCTCCCGCTGCCGGAGACCCCGTAATAAGCGACAGAGTGGGAATAACCTATACCGTTAGCGAATGGAGACTAGGGAAAGGAAGCGAATTCCCGGTTCCCGGTTCCTAAGCCCCGATTGACTCCTATCATTCAAGCATAAAGAAATGTCACGCCTCATTTCCGGGGCGTGACATTTTTGTTGGGCGCTGAAATGCGCCTGTGGTGGTGGAGTAGGATTAGATGTCGTGTCTGAAGAAGGTTTTGGAGCGCTTAATTCTGCTCTGTCTTACCTCCTCCGGGTTACACGAAGCCATATCGGCTTCCTCAGTGATACGCAATTCCTCGTGGGCGCTCAGGTTATTTCTGAACTTTGTCCACATTCGGTCGGTGCCTTCCCGGTCTGAGGTAAACGACATGGCGTTGTCGATGTTCATCTTCTTCGAGATGGCGTCGACGTCGATGTTGGCCCCGATGAAGTTGAAGGTCCAGCCGAGCTCCTTGAGATGGGAGATCAGACTAGCCACCTGCTGGTAGGTGAAATTCTCCGAGGAGTTCTCCATGCCGTCGGTGATGATGGTGACGATACCGGTCGAATCCTCGTGGGTCGAGGCGACGGCCTTCAGATCGACAAGCGTCGAGCCGACGGCGTCGAGAAGCGGAGTTCCACCCCAGGGGCGGTAGACTTTGGTCGTCATATCCTTCACGTCCGCGATGCTCTGGTTCTTGTAGACATAGCGCGAAGGAAGCTCGGCGTTCGACTGGAACAGATAGATGCTCACCAGGTTGCGCTGAGTGTCACCGTGCTTCTTCTCGAGCGAACGGATGACGTTGAGCGTCTCGTTACATCCGGCCACGGTCTGCTTGGTCACGGGATCCATTGAACCGCTTTCGTCGAGGATGATGAGGTTGAACACGGTTGTCTTCGATGTTTTTTCCATAATTGTGTTTTGTTTGGGTGTTGAATGTTTTGTTTTTCGTAGCTTTGTTTCAGCGGGGCTGATATTGCGTTGTTTTTGTTTTTCTACTTCTTTCGGCCCAGGAACCCGAAGAGTCCCTTGGTCGGTGCCTTTCGGCTCTCCTTCTCCTTTTCTTCTTTCGGCTTACTCTTCTGAGTGAGTGCCGGTCTCAGGATCCGAGAATGCCGGGGGGGCATTGAGTATTTGATGTTGCGATCCTCTTCAGGCAAAGATGAGAACCCCATTTCCGCCTCTTCCAAAAAGGGGCCCGGCATACTGGAGGCCCTTGGTGCCTCCGGCCGCTCCTCCTCGCGGACAGCCTCCTCATTGAGTCGGTAGAGTTTCCCGTTCCGTCCGGAAGTCTCCGGATTCGGCACCTCAGCGATGATGTCCGAGTCGATGGCGGTGCGCAAGAAGTTGCGTCGGTCATAGCTCGTCTTGTTGATCACCTCGTAGACCGTCTGGAGCTGGCTGATTGTGAATGTCTTGTTCAGAAGTTCGAAGGCCACGGGCTTGAGGACCAGGATCTCCTTCAGATGTTCGCGGGCCTCACGGATGATCTGTGCGTGATCGAAAGCGAGGGGAGGTAGCATATCGTCGTCGAACCAGAAAGCCTTGGCGGCGTCGTCACCGGCGATCACCTCATAGTCGTCCGGTTTCACCAGAGCGATAAACGCCACGGTGATGACTCTCTCTCTCGGGTCTCGGTTCACTCTACTATATACCTTAAATTGATCAAGGTAAACGTTCGAGAGGTTGGTTTCTTCCCTCAACTCGCGTGCGGCCGTCCCTTCGATGGTCTCATCGAGTCGCATGAAGCCACCCGGAAGGGCCCAATAGCCCAAAAAGGGAGGATTTCCGCGCTCGATCAGCAGGATCTTGAGCGCTTTGCCGTTAAATCCGAAAATCACACAGTCGGCGGTGACTGCCGGATGCGGATAACGATAGCAGTACTCACCGCCCTGTTCCCTCTTCTCTTCCGGATGATTGTTCTTCGGATCTTTCATAGTTCTGTGCTGTTTTAGTCACGCTTGGGAGTCGGTTTCAATGACCCCGCGTTATTATGACGCAAAATTAGTGCGTTGGTTTAACGCGCGCAAGTTTTTTAGCGTAAAAATGACGCAAAAACGTCATTTTTAACGTTTATTTAGGTTTATTAGAATCTTTTAATGTTAAAAATCCCCGCAATTTGGCTTTTCCAGTCCTCTTTGGTCCAATTATAGCTCACCCCCGCCTGCCCGTTACAACCCGGAATAGGGGGAGCGATCTTCAAGATGCGAATCTTGAGGGCCAACGTTTGAGGCCACCTCGAGACTATCCTGTCGGTGATGGCAATCGCAAGCGTTTCGAGCAGTTCGCGACGGGTAACCATCTCCGCTTTGATCACTTCGAAGATGTCAGCATAAGAAATTGTCCTCTCAAGCGCTTCCTGTCTGTCGGCGACCATCTTTTCGAGCGGAGTGGCGTCAATTACAAGTTCAAGGTCTACCTTGAACTCGTTGCCGACCTGCGCTTCCTGGTCCATCACGCCGTGATAGCCAAAAAAACGCAGGTCGGCAAGTTCTATTGTCATTGTGTTCATCAACGAGAGCTGATGGTGAGGGATCAAAGCGACTGGAAGGGGATCTTCTCGACGCGGCGCTCGTGGCGGCCACCTTCAAACTCAGCGGCGAGATAAGCGTCGACGATCTTCAGCGCCTCTTCTTCAGAAATGAAGCGTGCGGGGAGAACTAGGATGTTGGCGTCGTTGTGCTGACGGGCGAGAGTCGCGAGTTCCGGGAGCCAGCAGAGGGCCGCGCGGATCATCTGATGCTTGTTGAGGGTCATCTGGATACCGTTGCCCGAGCCGCACATGGCGATACCGAAGTCGCAGTCGCCGCTCTCGACGGCCAGTGCGCAGGGATGGGCGAAATCGGGGTAGTCACACGACTCCTCGCTATAGCACCCGAAGTCTTCGAAGTCGTAACCTTTTGAGCGAACGTAAGCTTCGATCACCTTCTTGAGCGCATAGCCGGCGTGGTCTGAAGCAAAAGCTATTTTCTGTTTCATGATATTTTGGTTATAAGTTGTTTTGAATTATTGGTCTGTGATTCAGTCTTTTATATTCTTTCTCCCCGAGTCTGACCTGTTCCTCACCCTCCTTGTCGAGTAAGGTCTCCCGGAAATACTCCCATATATATTCGATCGCCGCTTCAGATGGGTGAACCAGATCACCGGCAAAGAAACGATAATCCCTGAGGTCGTCGATCAGCAGCTCATAGGCCGGGAAATAATACACATCGCTGATTGAGGAGCAGAGCCTTTCGACAGCAAGGTGTAGGATAGCCTTGGAGAGTGTGTTTGCGTGGAGTCCGTCTTTCTTGTGGCGCACCGGGCTGACTGTGAAGACAACTTTCAGGGAGCGGTTTATGCTCCTCAATAATTGGATCGTCTCAGTCCATTCGTCTACAACCTCATCTACGGTCAGTCGGGCCCGGCTGAATCTCTCGGCCGGTTCCTTGTGACAATTCCCGACGACATAGTCGTTTGCGCCGCCGGCCAGCTTGTAGACAAAAGCAGTCCCGAATGTGACGAAAAGCACCTCGGAATCAGTGAGCAGACCGTTGAACCTGTCGGCTTGCCTTGTGAATAGCCCGCAACTCTCGGCCTCTTCAGTAGCCGAGAAGACGGAGCCGAAAGCCCAGGAATGGACTGTTCCGGCACTGTCCCTGAACAGAGTGTCTTTATAGGTGTCCGCATCGTTGGCCAAAGCCAACCGGATGGCAGAGGAGACAGAGATTGGATTGAAGAGGGTGCCGAAGGGATTTTCGGCAGTCCACATAGCCCGACGCATGCGTTCAGAAATATTGTCGGCGAAACAGGATCCGAGAGTAATCACCGGCCTCTTCGGGTCCAGAGAGAAGGGGAATCTCTCGGGTTTCAACTCGGTTCGGAACTTCATGGCGTCTAAGATGTGCGGTGATTTTGGGTCGTATTACTTGAAGTACTTGCTTGAGAAGACAAACCTGACGAGCAGATAGTTGATAGGGATACATATCGCCATCGCCGGGAGTAGGGCGAGGGTCTTTCCGACGATCAACTGGAACACGGCTACGAGACCTACCTGCAACCCCATATTGACAAGGTGGGAGCAGGCGAAACCGAGCCCCTTCTTCGTGTTGGGCTTCGAGTTGAACGTGAAGTAGCTGGAGAGAAAGAAGTTACAGACAAAGCTCAGGACATAGCTGACGATAGTCGACACTGTGGCCGCCAAGCCGACGGCATCGACAAACACGACATACAGGCCATATTGGATGGCGGTCGCGATCGTTCCGGTGATTCCGAAACGTATGATTTCAGATAAACGGCCGGAGCCCATCACTAGATCGCGGACCCGGCCGATCAGACCTTCAGACTTCGGGGCTGTCTGTTTCTGTTCCATTTGGTTTTTCTTCGTTGGCAATCTCTGCGGCCGCCTCCGCTATTGCTTCGGGTGCGCTCTCTCCCTCCTGTTCGAGGGCTAAGATCTCCTTGTTGGTCTTCTCGATGAAGTCGAGGACATCGTCGCGCCCTGTTCCCTTCTCGGAAGAGGTGAGGAAAATTGGGGGAAGCTCCTCCCAGCTTTTGCGAAGCACCTTCTTGTAGGCCGCCACATTGCGCTCGGCCGCTACGGGGCCGACTTTATCAGCCTTGGTGAAGATGATGGCGAACGGCACTCCGTTTTCGCCGAGGAACTCCATGAACTCCAGGTCGATCTTCTGCGGGTCGTGGCGGACATCGAGCAGGACGAACAGACAGGTCATCTGATGGCGGTTAAGCACATAATCCTCGATGATCTTGCGGATCTGCTCGCGGGCGTCTTTAGAACGGGCTGCATAACCGTATCCCGGGAGGTCGACGATATACCACTGCCCGTTGTTGATATTGAAATGGTTGATCAGCAAGGTCTTACCCGGCTTCTGAGAAGTCTTGGCCAATGATGACCTGCGGGCCAGCATATTGATGAGCGAAGACTTGCCGACGTTCGAACGACCAATGAAGGCATACTCCGGCACATTTGTGTCCGGACATTTCGAGGCCTTCACATTGCTGATTTCGTACTGTGCGTTTTTGATTATCATGGTCTTAGTCTTTTACTAATCTAACGTCTGAGGCACGCGATGGTTGATTAACATCCGTTGCCAGAGTCGAAGATCAGATTGTGGCAGACCTTGATCGCCTCGTTGACCTTTTCGGTCGGGATCACGAAGTTGAGGGTTGTCTCCGAGTTGCCGACCGACGCACCGGCAATTTCGACACCGGCCTGCGTGATAGCCTCTTCCAGCTTCTCGAAAACCTCCGGATGGTGCTTGAGTCCGTCGCCGACCACCGCCAGAGAGGAAAGACCGTCGGTAAGACCGATTGACTTCAGCTCACCTTCAAGCAATTCGGGTGCGAACTCCTCTTCAAGAATCTTCACCGCATTCGAAGCGTCGCTCTTCGCCAGCGCGAACGGGAAGGCGTTGGGACGCGGGGACTGATTGAGCTGATAGATGCTGATCCCGTGGCGTGAAAGGGCCGAATATGTCCGGGAGTTGATTTCTCCACCCTTACGGGCAATTTCACCGTTGAGGGTCACCACGTTGATATCCTTCAGCGCCGACACTCCCTTGATTTCGAATGGCGAACCGGGGACGTATTCCGAAATGAGGGTACCCGGAGCCGTGGGATTGAATGTGTTGAGAATCCTGATCGGGATGTTTTTGTGGAAAACCGGGTAGATCGTAGGCGGATAGATCACCTTCGCACCGAACGAGCAGAGCTCCATGCTCTCGACAAACGACATATTCGGAACCACGCGAGCCGACGGGATAATCCTCGGGTCCGAGGTCATGAAACCGTCGACATCAGTCCAAATGTCGAGCATTGAGGCGTTGAGAGTGGCGGCTATCAAGGCGGCTGTATAGTCGCTGCCTCCACGGCCCAGATTGGTGATCAGACCCGAGTCGCGGTCGGTAGATATGAAACCGCCGGTGACTTCGGTCCCGATCGAGTCGAGGGGAAACTCGGCGGCGATCAGCTCGGACGTCAGGACGCGGTCGGCAATATTCTTGCCGAACCATTTTTCGGTCTTCACAAACGAGAGCGAGTCGTGATGGCGGGCTCCGCGTATCATGGCGGCCACGATGATCGACGACATACGTTCGCCGAAGCTTACGATGACGTCGAGGGTCTCGGCCGGGATATTTCCGAGATAGGAGACGCCGAGATAGTTGCGTCCGAGCTCGTCTAGAAGGGCGTCGACCAAGAGTCGGACCTCCTCCTGCTTCTCGGGCGTGACGACGTCGGTTATAATATTATGGTGACGTTTGGCGATGGCTTCGAGTTCCGGCTTGAAGTCCTCGCCGGCAGCGGCCATACGCGCCGTGGCTATCAATTTGTCGGTAAGACCGCCGAGGGCCGAGACGACGACAATCACCGGTTCATTAAAAGCCTCTACAATATTTTTGACATTCAGCAGACTTTCGGTCGTTCCGACCGAAGTGCCTCCGAATTTAAGCACATGCATAATACCTGATTTTAAACGGACGCGTCCGGATTAGAGAGTGTCGGGAAGACCGACCGGAGAGTGTCCGGGCGACACAACACACTGCAAAATTAATAAAAAGAGGTCGTGTAGCCAAACTTCGTGGCTACTCCCTGCGATATTTTGCGCGCCTCGGTGTGCTAATTTACGAAATCTTGCGTTATAGGAATAGGAGGAATCCGCGAATATGGAAAGAAACGACGAAAACAAGACCGAAACAATCGAATTGAAGAGGGGAGACCTTCTGCTTGCCAATCCTTTTCTGAAGCAGCCCGACTTCTACAGGTCGGCCGTGCTGTTGTTGGAGAAGGATCTGAACGGAGGCTTTCTGGGTCTGACCCTCAATCGGCCTACGCGTCTGTTGATGCGCGATATCTTCGACCTGCCGCAGGAGGCTCTCGACGTCGAGGTCTACGGCGGCGGTCCGGTCGACGGTGACCGTCTGTTCATGCTCCACACTCTGGGGGACAAGGTGGAGGGCTCTCTCGAAATAGCCAATGGTATTTATGTCGGCGGCGAACTGACCGACATCGCCCGCGCCGTCACCGGCGGAGCGGCCATCACCGGCGACATGCGCTTCTTTATCGGCTATTCGGGGTGGGCGAAGGGCCAGCTCGAAGACGAGATAGCCGGCAACTTCTGGGCGGTAAGCCGCAACTATGACCCGAAGCTCCTCCTGACCGGCAGCGGAAGCGACTACTGGCGTGAAGAGGTGGCCAACCTCGGCGACAAGTATCGCTCGTGGCTGATGATCCCCGAAAATCCTTCAGATAACTAACAATCTAATTCTCAGAGTACTCAGAGAGTTCAGACTACTCTGAACCATAAGATTTTAATCACCGACTATGTCAATAATAAAACTCAGATATCCCGATCAGCGCGACGCCGAGTGGATGCTCAAGGAAGAGCAGAGTCCCGAGGCGACCGCTTATTCAGACTTCGATGCCGACTACACGCTGGGCGACATCAAGAACTTCATTGACCTTAACCGCACCGGTGCCGACCCGAGCCAGGCGCGTCTTATAGTCGACGTCGACGGCAAAGCCGCAGGCATGATCGACCTCACCGGCATCAGCAAGAAAAACGGTCACGCGGACATCGGCCTCTATATCTCGAAAAAATTTCGTGGTCAGGGAGTTGGCACCGAGGCTCTGCGTGAGGCGGTACAGATCGCGGCGATGATGGGAGTCACCCACATGAAAGCTCTGATCGCGGCCGGCAACAAGGCATCGATGAGGCTCTTCGAGAAGGTGGGATTCGAGAAGATCGGAGTGCTTCCCGGTTGGCTTCACAACGGTAAGGAAAACGGGGCCATCTTCTATCTCAGTGTGATGGGCGAGGATATTCCCGACTCCTATGGACGCGACGCGACTATGGCCGGAATGGATGAGTTCTCGCTCTATGGTCTCAACGATGACGCCAGCTACGGTTCGCCCTTCTCGGGCCGTTCGGGCATAGATGACGAAGATGATGACGACGGGTATGGGGGCGGCTATGAGTCGATTGACGACTACATAGACAAAATCTGACGTATAATGGATATCCAGACCGGAGAGACAAGATCTGAAGTAGCGCGGTGTTCAGACCGGCTTGAAGGGTAGTCGGTTGAGGATCGAGCGTCCGAGAGTCAGTTCGTCGGTATATTCCAGGTCGGAGCCGATGCTGATTCCCCGGGCGAGTACCGAAATCTTAACGCCCGTCGGCGCGAGCTTCCGGAAAATGTAGAAGTTTGTGGTGTCGCCCTCGATCGTCGGGCTCAAGGCAAGAATAACCTCCTCGATCTCACCTTGTTCAACGCGCTCTACGAGCGAATCTATCTCCAGATCGGAAGGGGATATCCCTTCGATGGGTGAGATGACGCCTCCCAGGACGTGGTACAAGCCTCGATGCTCGTGGGTCGCCTCGATGGTGATCACATCCTTGACCGACTCGACGACGCAGACGGTCTTGTGATCGCGCCGAGTGTCGGAGCAGATTCCGCAGACCTCGGTTTCAGATATGTTGTGACACTCCTTGCAGTAGCAGACATTCTCGCGCAGTTCGATCACGGCCTTTCCGAGTGCCAGAGCCTCCGAAGGCTCCTGCCGGAGAAGGTGAAGCGCCAGCCGGAGAGCGGTCTTTCGACCGATCCCGGGAAGCTTAGCCAGCTCCGCGACCGCGTTGTCAAGAAGTGTTGAATTATATGTCAGGTTCATTTGTCTTGTAATTTTGAAGGCCGCCGTCATCTTGACGGCGCCTATACTTTAACGTTAAACAGGCTTTTCATATTATGATCGATTACATACGCGGCGAGGTGGCCGAACTGACCCCTACCTATGTCGTGATTGATTGCGGCGGTGTGGGCTACGAGATCAACATCACGTTGATTGACAACGCCGAACTTCAGGGAAAGACCGCGGCCAAGCTCTTTGTTCACGAGGCGATCCGCGAGGATGCCCATGTCCTTTATGGATTTTTAACCCAGAAGGCCCGCGAATATTTCCGCCAGCTGATCGGAGTCAGCGGTGTCGGACCCAACACGGCGAGACTGATTCTGTCGGCCATGACAACCGACCAGCTCGGCGCCGCGATAGCCGGCGGGGAGGTCAAGGTTCTGAAAGCAGTCAAGGGAATCGGCGGCAAAACGGCCGAGCGCATAATCGTGGACCTCAAGGATAAAATAAAAGTAGGTGAGGATGCGTTAATTGGAAGTATGGCCCTCACGGCTTCGGGCTTTGACGACGCGCTCGCCGCGTTGCTCATGCTCGGCTTCGCCGCTCCGGCCAGCAAGAAGGTACTCGAGAAGCTGTTCAAGGCCGATCCGGCCCTTTCGGTCGAGAGTGCCGTCAAGCAGGCGCTTACTATGCTCTGATTCAGAGTGTTCCCCCTCTGAGGGGTATGTTTTCCATAAATGACTGTATTCAAGAGAATTCGTAACTATATATCCGGTGCCGGAACATCGGTCCGCAAGGAGATGAAGGGCATCGGGCGCAAGTGGCTAGCCGGGGTGGTTGTTCTGCTCCCGGCCTTCGGTGTGTCGTTTTCTCAGTACTATCAGTCACAGCTCGCTCCCCCGCCACCCCCGCCGGTGTCGGAGTATCTCGGGGGCACGATGATTCCCGACTCGGTCTTCCTTCCCTCACCGGTTCAGACAACGATCCCGGAGGGATACTCAATTGTCGAGGCGCGCGAGTATGCCGCCGACCTCAAGACTCCTTCGAATATCAAGACCGAGGCGATCTATGACCCTGAATCAAAACGATATTACATCCACACCAAGGTCGGAGACAACGACATTGTCACTCCGCTGGTGCTCGATGCCGAAGACTATCATAGAATGGTCAACCGGCAGGAGATGTTCGGATACTTCGCGTCCAAGAACGCCGAAAATTTCTCGAACAAGGAGAAGACACCCTTCAACGTCCTGGACATGAACTTCGCGATCGGACCCCTGGAGAAGGTGTTCGGTCCCGGCGGTGTGCGTCTGACCACCCAGGGTTCGATCCAGCTTTCGATGGGTGTGAAGAGCAATAAGACCGACAACCCGGCCCTGTCGCTCAAGTCACGCCGGAAGACCTATTTCGATTTCGACGAGAAGATTCAGGCTACCATCTCGGCGTCGGTAGGCGACAAGCTGAAGTTCAACATGACCTACAACACCGACGCGACCTTCGACTTCGACTCGAAGAACCTCAAGCTTGCCTATGAGGGTAAAGAGGACGAGATCGTCAAGTCGATCGAAGCCGGTAACGTCTCGATGACCACCGGGTCGAGCCTTATCCGCGGCGGAACGGCCCTGTTCGGTATGAAGGCCAAGCTTCAGTTCGGAAAGCTGACCCTGACCGGGCTTGTCTCCCAGCAGAACTCGGAGTCCAAGACCGTCAACACAACGGGTGGCGTTCAGCGCACACCCTTCAACATCAAGGCTGACAATTACGACGCCAACCGTCACTTCTTCCTCTCTCAATATTTCTATCTCAACTACGACCGCTTCGCCTCCAAGCTTCCCTATGTGTCGTCGGGTATCAACATCACCCGTCTCGAAGTCTGGATCACCAACAAGAACTCTTCATATCAGGAGAGCCGAAACTTCGTAGGCTTCATGGACCTCGGTGAGAATGAGCGACTTGGCAACGACTACTGGATTCCCGATATGTCGGTGCCCGTCCCTTCGAACCAGAGCAACAACCTCCTGAGGGTGATCAAGAACGAATATCCCGAGGCGCGCAACATCAACCGCGTAACTCAGGTTCTCGAGCCCCTTCAGGCATACGGTATTGTCGGAGGCCGAGACTTCGAGAAGGTCGAGAGTGCGCGTCTGTTGAAGTCTAACGAGTACAGCTACAACGCCGATCTCGGTTACATCTCGCTGAAATCGGCCCTGAACACCGACGAAGTGCTCGGTGTCGCTTTCGAGTACACATACAACGGTCAGGTCTATCAGGTCGGTGAGTTCTCGTCTGACGTGACAGACACTTCGTCGGCCCTCTACCTGAAGATGCTCCGCGGAACGACCGTGTCGCCCCGCCTCCCGATGTGGCAGCTGATGATGAAAAACGTCTATGCCCTCGGTGCCTATCAGCTGAGCAGTCAAAACTTTAAGATGAACATCAAGTATCTGTCGGACACGACGGGTACTGAAATTTCATATCTGCCTGTAGGGGAGATTGCCAACCAGCCTCTTCTGCAGGTAATGAACCTTGACCGCATCGACTCCAACCGTGAGTCGAATTCCGACGGATTCTTCGACTATATCGAGGGATACACCGTCCAGTCGTCGAACGGTAAGATCATCTTCCCAGTCGCCGAGCCTTTCGGTAAACACCTGAAGTCGAAGATTGGAAACGACGCGCTGGCCGAACGCTATGTCTATCAAGAGCTTTACGACTCGACACTCGTGATCGCCCAGCAGTTTGCAGACAAGAATAAGTTCTCGCTGATCGGTGAGTATCAGGCCTCGAACGGTGCGCAGATCCGCCTCGGGGCCATGAACGTCCCGCGCGGTTCGGTTGTTGTGACTGCCGGCGGCGTGACTTTGACCGAGAACTCGGACTACACCGTAGACTACTCGATGGGTATCGTGACGATTACCAACCAGAGTATCATCGACTCGGGCACGAACGTGTCGGTCACCCTCGAGAACCAGTCGCTCTTCTCGATGCAGAGAAAGACGCTTCTCGGTCTCGACGCCCAGTACAGATTCAACAAAGACTTCACGCTCGGCGCGACTCTGATGCACTTCTCCGAAAAATCACTGACCGAAAAGGTGAATATCGGCGACGAGGTGATCAACAACACCATGTGGGGTCTGAACCTCTCATATAATAAGGAGTTCAACTGGCTGACCAACCTTCTGAACAAGATTCCGACCGTCAACGCAACGGCCCCCTCGACCTTCAACGTGACCGCCGAGTTCGCGCAGCTGGTTCCCCATCAGCAGAAGAGCGGCTCGAACCGCGGCTCAAGTTTCATAGACGACTTCGAGACCACCCAGACCGGAGTCGACCTCCGTTCGCCCTATTCGTGGTTCCTCGCCTCTACTCCCTATGACTCGTCGGCCGATGCCCTCTTCCCGGAGGCCGCACTGTCTGACAATGTCGACTACGGCAAGAACCGTGCACTTCTCGCCTGGAACTATGTGGACCGTCTCTTCACCCAGAAGAATTCGAACCTGCTCCCGGGTTATCTGAAGAACGACCTTGACCAACTTTCGAACCCCTATGTCCGCGAGGTTACGGTCAACGAGCTCTTCCCCAACCGAGAACTGGCATACGGCGAGGCCAACTACATCCAGACCCTTAACCTCTCGTTCTATCCCAAAGAACGTGGTCCGTATAACCTAGACGCGACCGACATCGACGACCAGGGCAACCTCCTTTATCCCGAGAAGCGTTGGGGCGGCATCATGCGTAAGATGGACAACTCGAACTTCGAGAGCTCGAACGTCGAGTATATCCAGTTCTGGATGATGGACCCCTTCCTTGATGAAAACAACCCGAACACCGAAGGGGGTGACCTCTATTTCAACTTTGGCGAAATCTCAGAGGACATCCTCAAGGACGGCATGAAGAGCTATGAGAACGGTGTGCCTATCGACGGAAACGAGGAGTTCATGACCTCGACCAACTGGGGCCGCGTTTCGCGCCAGAATTCTCTGACCTATGCGTTCGAGAACGCTGCCAATGCCCGTCCTCGCCAGGACGTCGGTCTCGACGGTCTGCCCAATGACGACGAGTATACCTTCTCAAGCTATGAGACCTATCTCAACCAGCTGCGCGAGAAGCTTCCGGCTTCGACCATCGCCGCCATGCAGGATGACCCCTTTTCGGCCATGAACGACCCGGCGGGCGACAACTACCACTTCTACCGCTCGGACTATTATGACCAGACACGCGCCTCGATTCTCGATCGTTACAAGCGTTATAACGGAGTCGAAGGCAACTCTCTTTCTCCCGACCAGAGCCCGAACCCGCAGTATCAGTCTTCACGTTCGACACCCGATGTTGAGGATATCAACCAGGACAATACGCTCAACGAATACGAGCGCTACTATCAGTACAAAGTCTCCATCCGCCCCGAAGATCTCGTGGTGGGCCGCAACTATGTGACCGACCGCCAGGAATCGGAGGTTCCGGTCCGCAACGGCCGTCAGCGCGTCGTGTGGTATCAGTTCAAGATTCCTCTTTCTCAGCCCGACAAGGTTGTCGGGGGCATCTCGGACTTCTCGACCATCCGTTTCGCCCGTATGTTCATGACCGGCTTCAAGGAGGTCACCCACCTTCGCTTCGCCACCCTTGAGTTGGTGCGTGGCGAATGGCGCGACTATGCGTTCAACCTCAACTCGCGCAACGACTCTCCCGCCGAGGGTGAACTCGACATGTCGGTAGTCAACATCGAGGAGAACGCCGGTAGTACTCCGGTCAACTACACGCTCCCTCCCGGCGTAGACCGTATTCAGGACCCCGGCGCAGCCCAGGCGACCCAGCTCAACGAGCAGTCGCTCGCGATGAAAGTCACCGGTCTCCAGCCCGGAGATGCGCGTGGTATTTACAAGAACACTCAGCTCGACCTCCGTATCTATCGCCGCCTTCAGATGTGGGTACACGCCGAAGCGCTGGTCGATGACCGCACCAACCTTCACAACGGTGACCTGGCTGTCTTTGTCCGTCTCGGCTCTGACGTGAAGAACAACTACTATGAGTATGAGATCCCTCTCGACATCACGGCCCCGGGTTATTACAACAACATGAGCTCGGCAGACCGTGCGCTTGTCTGGCCTTCGGCAAACCGTCTCGACATTCCGTTCGATATCTTCACAGACATCAAGAACGAACGCAACCGCAATCGCGGAGTCGACGGCAGCGGAGTGAGTTACACGACTCTCTACACGATGCTCGACCCTCACGACAATCACAACACCGTCAGCGTGCTGGGTAATCCCTCGCTGTCTGACGTTCGCGTGATGTTGATCGGTATCCGAAACAAGTCGAACACCACCAAGGAGGGCACGATCTGGGTCAATGAATTGAAGGTCACCGACTTCAACGAAGACGGCGGCTGGGCATTCAACGGTACTGCCAATCTGTCGCTCTCGGACGTGGCTATGGTCAACGTCGGCTATCATCGCGAGACAGCCGGTTTCGGCGGTGTCGACCAGGGTCTCGCCGCCCGTCGACTCGAAGACTACGAACAGTTTAACGTTGCTGTCCAGGGTGACCTCGGCAAATTCCTCCCCGAAAAGGCCAAACTGTCGGCTCCGATCTACTACTCGAAGTCGACCGAAACGACCACACCCAAATACAACCCGCTTGACCAGGACATCCTTCTGAAGGATGCTCTCGAAGCGGCAGCCACCAAGCAGGAGCGCGACTCGATCAAGAACTATTCGATCACCCGCAAGTCGACCGAATCGTTCTCGCTCTCGAACATGCGCTTCAACGTCGTGTCGAAGGTCCCGATGCCGTGGGACCCCGCCAACTTCCAGCTTGCCTTCTCCTTCACGAAGCAGAAGAACATGGACCCCACGACCGAGTATGAGAACACCAACGACTACCGCGGATCGTTCCAATACTCTTATTCACCCGTAATCAAGCCCCTCAAACCCTTCGCAAAGCTCAACAGCAAGAGCAAGTTCGCGAAGTTCCTAAAGGAGTGGCAGATCAACTGGCTGTTCAACAACCTGACGTTCTTCACCTCGATGTCTCGTCACTATTACGAGCAACAGACCCGATCTGAGGTCGACGTGGACTTCCAGCTTCCGGTTCAGGTCAGCAAGAACTTCTTGTGGGACCGTCAGCTGACTATCAACTGGAACCTCCTCCAGACGCTTCAGTTCTCGTTCTCGAGCAACACCACGGCCCGAATTGAAGAGACGATCGGCGCGGTCAACAAGCGGCTTTTCCCCGACCGCTACCGCGACTGGAAGGACACAGTCATGAGCTCCATCAAGTCGCTGGGAACACCGTGGAATTATAACCAGACCTTCACCGGCACCTATCGCGCGCCGTTCTCGAAGATTCCGTTCCTCGACTTCCTGACCGGTAGTGTGAGCTACAACTCCACCTATCGTTGGGACCGCGGAGCGACCGTCGAGGATCTCTATCTCGGCAACTCGATCCAGAACCAGTCGACATGGACCGCTGATGCCCGCTTCAACTTCGAGACCCTGTTCAACAAGTCGAAATATCTCAAGGAGATCAACCAGCGCTTCTCGTCGAGCAAGTCGAAGAACAAGTCGGCGCCAAAGAAGAATCAGGCCAAGAAATTCGACCGCGCCTTTACGCTGGCACCGGACACGACCACGCTTGTCAAACACAATCTGAAATCGAACAACGTCCGTCTCACCGCGACCGAGAACGGAACGCCCGTCAAACTCAACACGCGGGTAGTCGACGAGAATACGATCGAGATTCTCGACAAGGGTGACCGGAGCATACGCGTGATTGTCCGCGAAGTGCCGCAGAAGGAAAAGAAGAAGATCGGCTCTGAAATCGCAGCCTATGCGCTTCGCTTCCTCATGATGCCCCGCACGGCCTCGTTCCGCTGGCGCAACTCACACTCGCTCAACCTCCCCCTGTTCGAGCCCAACGTGGGCGATATATTCGGCCAGTCTAACGCATACGGTCCCATGTCTCCGGGTCTCGACTTCGCCTTCGGTTTCTATGACGAGGGGTATGTGAACACGGCCCTCGATAGGGGATGGCTGTTGACCGATGGCCAGCAGACCTCGCCTGCGGTATGGAACCGCGGTCAGGAGTTCAACTTTGAGCTCACCGTCGAACCGATCCGCGGCCTCAAGGTCGTCCTGACTTCGAACCTGACAGACAACCGCACGAGTCAGGTGCAGTTCATGTACTCGAACATGCCGACATCGTTGAGCGGAAGCTACACACGCACTCACGTGGCCATCGCCTCGGCATTCGGCGTCTCCAAGGCCTCGGACGGTTACAACTCCGAACCCTTCAACCGTTTCCTCGACTACATCCCGCTGATCACACAGCGATACGAGGCGCGATATCGTGGTATGAATTATCCCTCGGGAGGCTTTATGGATCACGATCCGTTGGCCGGAGCTCCTTATAATCCCGAGAACGGCGGTGTGAGCAAGACTTCGTCAGATGTCCTTATCCCGGCGTTCCTCGCGGCCTATAGCGGCCAGAATGTGAATAAGATCACGCTCAAGCAGTTCCCCGGTCTGTCGTCGATGCTCCCGAACTGGAAGATAACCTACGACGGTCTGATCCAGCTCGGAAATCTGAAGAACATCTTCAAGTCGTTCACGATCAATCATGCCTATCAGTGTACATACTCAGTGGGGTCCTACAGCTCCTATCTGAACTGGCTCGGAGTAGACGGTGACTATGGCTTCACGCTCGACGAGCAGACACGTATGCCGATTCCGTCGTCGCCCTACAACATCTCGTCGGTGGCCATCACGGAGAAGTTTGCACCGCTGATCGGCTTCAACATGACCCTGAAGAATGAGCTGCAGATCAACGCCGAGTATCGCGACTCTCGCACGCTGAACCTCAACACGTCGGCCGGTCAGGTGGTGGAGACCACAAGCAAACAGATCTCGATCGGCGCGGGCTATAAGATCGCCAACTTCAACACGATCCTGAAGCTCGGAAAGAAGCAGGGAGGCGTATCGAACGACCTTTCGCTCAACCTCGATTTCAGCTTCTCGAACAACCAGTCTCTGATTCGCCGAATCGAAACGGCCTACACTCAGGCAACTCAGGGTACACAGACGTGGAGCATCAATTTCATGGCCTCGTACATAGTCTCGAAGCGCGTCACGCTGAATGCCTTCTTCGATCATCAGGTGAACACTCCGCTCGTCTCCAACTCGGCCTATCCGACCTCCAATTCTTCTTACGGCATCTCGGTCAACCTGTCGCTGGCGAGATAATAACCCACGGCGCCCTATAAATGGGGGGCCTATGAAAAACCGGCTGGAAGCCGGCGATACTGCGTCATCTTTGCAATATCGCCGGCTTCCAGCCGGTATTTAGCATGGTATGGTTGGCGGTTAGCCGTACTTGGAGATCTTTCGGAGCTGAGGCTCGTTGATGATCTTGATTCGGCGACCGTCGACTACGATCACGCGCTCTTGGGCGAAAGCGGTCAGAGTGCGGATAGCGTTGGCCGTCGTCATGTTCGAGAGGTTGGCGAGGTCTTCGCGGCTCATGTATATCTTCAGCGTGAGTCCGTCGTCTTCAAGTCCGTAGTGGTCAAGAAGCAGAAGAAGCGCCTCGGCCAGACGCCCGCGAATATGCTTCTGTGTGAGGTTGACGATCTTGGTGTCGCTGCCTCCGAGGTTGCGCGCCAACTCGTGGATGAAGAACATCGCCAGGTCATTGTTGCCGCGGATAATCTGTTCGACAACGTTCATCGGCACGTGTCCGAGTATGGACTCCTCGACCGTAGCGGCCGACGATACATACTGCTCGCCGGCAAAGTAGGCGCGATAGCCGAAATACTGAACCGGACGGTAGAGCCGGAGTATCTGGACACGGTCGCCGACACCGGTCTTGTAAAGCTTCACCTTACCTTCCAGGAGGACCCACAGGTTTTCCGGATCTTCCTTTTCCATGTAGATCGTCTGGTTCTTCCGGAACTTTTCGATGGTGAAGTTGTCGGTCAGGCGACGTTTCTCTTCAGGCTGAAGAACGTTCCAAAGTTCCGACAGGTCGTGGCTTATAATGTGTTCTAATGTACTCTTTTTCAGCATTGAGTCGGGGGTTTAAACCGCAGATCTGATGACTCCGCGACCGGAGGTCGATACGAAATCGACGATCTCCTCCTTGAAGGGGCTGTCGGGAATGTTTGACCGGATCAGGTCAAGAGCGCGGCTGACGTTCAGGTCGCTCAGATAGAGGACGCGGTAGATCTCGGAGATCTGGCGGATTTCTTCGTCAGAGAAACCGTTTCGGTGAAGACCGATGGTGTTGAGGCCTACATAAGAAATCGGTTCGCGGGCGGCCTTGACGAAGGGGGGGATATCTTTGTTGACAAGTGCGCCTCCCTGAAGCATGATGTTGCGGCCGAGGTGACAGAACTGGTGGATCAGGCTGCCGCCTCCGATCACAGCCGCATCGTCGACGACTACCTCGCCGGCGAGTTGGCATGCATTCGAAACGATCACTCGGTTTCCGATCACGCAGTCGTGGGCAATGTGTGAGTAGGCCATGATCAGACAGCCTGAGCCGACAACCGTCTTTCCCTTAGAGGCGGTTCCGCGGTTGACCGTAGCGCATTCGCGTATCGTCGTGTTGTCGCCGATGATGGCCACCGTCTCTTCGCCGCGGAACTTGAGGTCCTGGGGGACGCCGGCCACAACGGCTCCGGGGAAGATCTTCACACCGTTGCCGATCCTGGCTCCGGGGAAGATGGTCACGTTATTGTATATCTCGCAGTTGTCGCCGATCTCGACATTGTCATATATCTTGGTGAACTCACCGATCTTGACGTTGTTGCCGATGCGGGCGCCGTCGCTGACGGAATATAGTTTTGTCATATACTAAAGTGATTGCCGGCCGCCTCCTCTCCGCGGGGGGAGGGAAGCAGCCGGTATTCATTAGGTTATTTGTTCTTTATTATCTGAGCCATAAACTCGGCCTCGCAGACGATCTTCTCGCCAACAAAGGCATAGCCTTTGACAACGGCACATCCGCGTCGGATTTCGGTCATCAGAGACACGTTGAGCAGCAGCGTGTTTCCGGGAACGACCTTCTGGCGGAACTTAACGTTGTCTATCTTCAGGAAGTAGGTCGAGTAGCGCTCGGGCTCGTCGAGATAGTTGAGGACGAGTACGCCTGCCGCCTGGGCCATTGCTTCGACCTGAAGAACGCCGGGCATTACCGGTTCCTGGGGGAAGTGACCCTGGAAGAAGGGCTCGTTGACCGTCACGTTCTTGACCGCGACGCAGTGTTTGGGGTCGATCTCGATGATCTTGTCGATCAGCAGGAAGGGGTAGCGGTGGGGGAGAAGCTTCTTGATGCCGTTGACGTCGATGATCGGCTCGGTGTTGGGATTGTAGACGGGAGCCTGGATCTCGGTGTGCTTGACCGCCTTTCGGATCATTCGGGTGAACTTGTTGTTCACGGTGTGTCCCGGACGGATGGCGACTACGCGACCCTTGAGCGGACGGCCGATGAGGGCGAGGTCACCGATGATGTCGATCAGTTTGTGGCGAGCAGGCTCGTTGTCCCATTGCAGGGGCTTCGGGTTGATGTATCCCAGCCCCTTGAGCTCCATATGTTCGGCCCCCATGGCGTCGCATATCTTGTCGAGCTGTTCCTGCGGACATTCGCGGTCGTAGATGACGATAGCGTTTTCCAGATCACCCCCTTTGATCAGACCGTGCTGAAGAAGGCCTTCGATTTCGCGCACAAAGACGAAGGTGCGGGCTGAGGCTATCTCCTGCTTGAAGTCGGCGAGATCGTCGAGGACCGCGAACTGGTTGGGGAGGATGGGAGAGTTGTATTCGACCATCACCTCGACGCTGAAGCCGTCGTCGGGATACATAGTCAGTGTCGCTCCGGTCTCTTCGTCCTTGAAGCTGGTCTTCTCCTTTATAATGTAGAAATCCTTATCTGCCTTCTGCTCTTTGAGTCCGACTCTTTCGATACCTTCGACAAACGGGATTGCCGAGCCGTCGAGAATCGGTACTTCGGGGCCGTTGACTTCAATCAGACAGTTGTCTACACCTGCGGCATACAGGGCAGCCATCGCGTGTTCGATCGTGCTGACACGGACGTCGCCTTTACCGATGACGGTTCCGCGTGTGGTCTCGACCACATATTCTGCGAGAGCCGGGATTTCAGGTTCTCCCTCGATATCGACGCGTTTGAAGCGGTAGCCCGTGTTTTCTGCTGCCGGCTTGAAGACGGCGGTTATCTCAATTCCCGAGTGGAGTCCCTTGCCGGTGACCGAGAACTCGGAGTTTAAGGTTAGCTGATTCATTATAGAGTGCTTGTATTTGTCTAAGGTTATCAGAGGAATCGGTTGGGAGAGAGCTGGGGCCGGGTCGGTCACTTCTTGGCCAGAAGGTCGGGAAGTTTCTCGAGCAGGATGCTGGCCTTTGCCCATCGGCGGAATGGTATGGCCGGGGTGCCGATCAACCGGTTGCCGTCTCCGACATTGGAGGGAACACCGGCCTGGGCTCCGAACTCATTGTTGTTTCCGATATGGAGATGTCCCGCGAAGCCAACCTGACCGCCGACACGGTTGGAGTTGCCAATCTTAGTCGAACCGGCCACACCGACCTGAGAGGCGAAGACGTTGTTGGTTCCGACCTCGACGTTGTGGGCGATCTGAATCAGATTGTCGAGCTTTGTCCCGTGGCCGACGCGGGTGGCGCCGAAGGTGGCGCGGTCTACGGTGGTGTTGGCTCCGATTTCGACGTCATCCTCAATGATGACGATGCCGACCTGAGGAATCTTCTCGTAGATCTCTCCCTTGGGGGCGAAGCCGAAGCCGTCGGCGCCGATGACTACGCCCGAGTGGAGAATGCATCGCGCTCCGATCTTGCAGTCTTCATAGATACGGACGCCGGCTCGGATCACCGTGTCGTCGCCGATCTCGACGTTCGGACCGATATATGCCTGGGGATATATCTTCACGTTGCGCCCGAGTTTGACACCGTCACCTATATAGGCGAAGGCGCCGACATAAAGACCTTCGGGGGCTTCGAAGCCTTCGGGAAGCCGGGCCGGCTCCTCGATTCCCGACGGACCGGGCTTCATGCTCTGGATAGCCGTCAGAAGCTCGGCCAGGGTCGCATACGGATCGGCGACGCGTATCATCGTCGCCTTCACCGGAGTCTCCGAAGTGAAGTCTTTGCTGACAAGAAGGGCCGAGGCGTCGGTCTGTCCGGCAAAGTGTGCATATTTTGGATTGGCAATGAACGACAGGTCTCCGGCCTTCGCTTCTTCTATCTTGGCGAAGCCTCGGAGAATGACGTCTGCATTGCCGTCAATTTCCCCTCCTATCATAGAGGCAAGCGCCCCCGCTGTCATTTCCATATCTGATGTTGGTAGTGTTGTCGGCCTGCCCCGCACGCCGCTCCCGAAAGGGTCGGTTGCGGGCGTAGCCTGCGAATTATCGCGCAAATATCGTAATTTTTTTTGGAATAAGCCTACTAAAAGCCCAAAAATCGCCCAAAGAGGCCAAAAAAGAGTATTAGATAAAATTTTCCCTTCAATAAACTTCGCAGATTGTGAAAATTTGACTACATTTGCGCCCTGAAAGGGAAGGGAACGTTTCAACGTCTCAAATCAAACAACCTAATAAAGCTGAAAACTCAATGAAGATTTCTCACATTGAACACATTGGTATCGCCGTCCCCAATCTCGAGGAGGCCATCAAGTATTATGAAAACGTGCTCGGCCTGAAGTGCTACAAGCAGGAAGTAGTGGCCGACCAGAAAGTGACCACCGCCTTCTTCCAGGTAGGCGACACTAAGATCGAGCTCCTTGAGGCTACCTCTCCGGACAGCACCATCGCCAAGTTCATCGAGAAGAACGGTGGCAAGGGTGGTATGCACCACATGGCTTTCGCCGTTGAAGACGGTGTTGCCAATGCACTGGCAGAGTGCGAGGAAAAAGGCATCCGCACAATCGACAAGGCTCCCCGCGCCGGCGCCGACGGTCTCCAGATCGCCTTCCTCCACCCCAAATGTACCGAGGCTGTCCTCACCGAACTCTGCGAGGATCCCGCCAAGAAGTAAGCCAATACCTAAAATCTAATCCAACTCATTGACCATGAGCAAGCAAGAAGAAAAAATCCAGGAACTTATCGAAAAACGCGCCAAGGCTCGTCTCGGCGGCGGTGAAAAAGCCATCGAGAAACAGCACGAGCGCGGAAAATACACCGCTCGCGAACGTATCGCCCAGCTCCTCGACGAAGGTTCGTTCGAGGAACTCGACATGTTCGTAACCCACCGCTCCACCAACTTCGGCATGGAGAAAAAACAGTACCTCGGTGACGGCGTCGTTACCGGCTTCGGTACTATCGAAGGCCGTCTCGTTTACGTGTTCGCCCAGGACTTCACCGTTCTCGGCGGCTCGCTCTCCGAGACTATGGCCCAGAAGATCTGCAAGGTGATGGACCTCGCCATGAAGATGGGTGCTCCCGTAATCGGCCTCAACGACTCGGGCGGCGCACGTATCCAGGAAGGCATCAACGCTCTGGCCGGTTACTCTGAGATCTTCCAGCGCAATATTCTCGCTTCGGGTGTTATCCCCCAGATCTCGGCTATCCTCGGCCCCTGTGCCGGCGGTGCCGTTTATTCTCCGGCTCTGACCGACTTCACCATCATGGTGAAGGGTATCTCATACATGTTCCTCACCGGCCCGTCAGTTGTGAAGACCGTGACCGGCGAAGACGTTACCCAGGAGCAGCTCGGCGGCGCTTCGGTTCACGCTTCGAAGTCTGGCGTTACCCACTTCGCATGTGAAGATGGCGAAGAGGCTCTCCAGCTGATCCGCAAACTCATGAGCTACATTCCCCAGAACAACCTCGAGGAGACTCCGCTCGTGAACTGCACCGACCCGATCGATCGTCTCGAAGACAAGCTCAACGAGATCATCCCCGACAGCGCAAAGCGTTCGTATGATATGTATGACGTGATCGGCGCCATCATCGACAACGGCGAATTCCTCGAAGTTCAGCGCGACTACGCAAAGAACATCATCTGCGGCTTCGCACGTTTCAACGGCCAGAGCGTAGGTGTCGTTGCCAACCAGCCGAAGGTTCTCGCCGGCGTTCTCGACTGCAACGCTTCGCGCAAGGCTGCCCGCTTCGTTCGCTTCTGCGACGCCTTCAACATTCCTCTGGTGACTCTCGTTGACGTCCCCGGCTTCCTCCCCGGTACCGGTCAGGAATACAACGCTGTCATCCTCCACGGCGCGAAGCTCCTCTATGCTTACGGCGAGGCTACCGTGCCCAAGGTGACCGTTACCCTGCGTAAGTCTTACGGCGGCTCTCACATCGTGATGAGCTGTAAG
Organism: uncultured Sangeribacter sp.; assembly: GCA_964615915.1. GTDB lineage: Bacteria > Bacteroidota > Bacteroidia > Bacteroidales > Muribaculaceae > Lepagella. The sequence continues at coordinate 6,369 of CAZTSQ010000023.1, read as the reverse complement.
CAGCTCCGCGGCGATGTCAACTACGCTTGGCCCACCGCTGAGATCGCAGTTATGGGTGCAGAAGGTGCCGTTGGCGTTCTCTACGCCAAGGAAGCCAAGACCCAGGCTGACCCCGCTGCATACCTCAAGGAGAAGGAAGACGAGTACACCGCTCTCTTCGCAAACCCCTACAACGCTGCGAAGTACGGCTATATCGATGATGTCATCGAGCCGCGCAACACCCGTTTCCGCATCATCCGCGCCCTGCAGATGCTCGCCACCAAGAAGGTGACCAACCCTGCGAAGAAGCACGGCAACATTCCTCTCTGATCCATCAACAGAAACAACAAAGAGCCGGAACCCCGTCGGACAACACCGCGGGGCTCCGGCTTCAAAAATCTATCATATGTTAAAAAAGACAATTCTCTCGGGTCTGATCTGTTTCACGCTCGGGGTTGCCTCCATCCCGGTCTGCGCTCAGGAAGACGTGATCAACGAGCAGAGCAACGAACCGGTAGAGCAGGTGCTTCCCGACGGCCAGGTAGCTCTCGAGGCCGATGATGTCGAGTCCGCTCCAGTCAACGAAGTCGTCGAGAGCGAATATGCCCGCCGGATGGCCCAGCAGGTAAAAGCCGACAACCTGAAGGAGAACGACTCTGCCGGCGCGGCCGTGACCATCATCGCCATGGTGATCGTTATCGGCGCCCTGGTACTTTTGAGCCTCCTCTTCCTTGGCTTCGGCAAGATCTCGTCTTCGATGCTCTCGAAGAAGAAAGCCGCCGCTACCGGTAAGAGTGTCGAGGAAGTCAAGGCTTCGGAAGACCATCTTGATTCGGGCGAAGTCATCGCCGCGATCGCCGCCGCTCTCTCCGAGCACTTCGGCCAGGGTCACGACCTCGAAGACACAATCCTTACCATCCGCCGCATGAAACGTTCCTACTCTCCCTGGAACTCCAAGATCTACAACATGCGCGAGCTCCCCTCAGTGAAGCGTAACGCCGCCCGCTGAATCTTTATCTCCTCACCCCATTTTCAAGAGCCGCATCCCGACCTCTTGAACCCAACCAAACTATTCTAACATTTCAAATTCGTATAAGCGATGTCTTTAAAAGAATATAAGTACAAGATCAACGGCATCAAATTCAACGTCGGTGTTGGCGATGTTGTCGACAACACCGTTCAGGTGATGGTCAACGGCACCCCCTATACCGTAGAGCTCGACAAAGCTCCGGCCCAGAAGACCACCGTCTCGACTCCCGCCAAGCCCGCCGCTGCAGCTCCCCGCACGGAAAGCGGCGAAAAGGTGATCTCCAAACCCGCCGCCGCTTCGTCGGCCGGCGCCGTGAAGAGCCCCCTGCCCGGAACAATCATGAGCATCTCGGTCAAAGTGGGCGATACCGTCTCGACAGGCGCCACCGTATGCGTGCTTGAAGCCATGAAGATGGAGAACGATGTACACACCGACAAATCGGGTACCGTCAAGTCTATCCTCGTCAATCCCGGCGACACTGTCCTCGAGGGCACTGACCTGATGATCATCGAGTAAGATTTCTCCGTCCAAACAAATCATTAACATCTCACTTTCAGAGAAATGCTTTTAGCTGCAACCCAAACATTCGGTGAGTTCCTGAGCGAGTCGCTCTCGACCTTCTGGCACTTCACCGGCTTCTATAACTGCGAGTGGACGAATCTGGTGATGCTCGTAGTCGGATGTTTCTTCGTCTGGCTCGCCATCAAGAAGAACTTCGAGCCCCTCCTGCTCGTACCCATCGGCTTCGGTATGCTGATCGGCAACATCCCTTTCCAACCCGGAATGGAGATCGGTATCTACGAGCCGGGGTCCGTGTTGAACATCCTATATAACGGTGTCGAGAAGGGTTGGTATCCCCCTCTGATCTTCCTCGGTATCGGCGCGATGACCGACTTCTCGGCCCTTCTCGCCAACCCGAAACTGATGATCATCGGTGCCTGCGCCCAGTTCGGTATCTTCGGTGCCTATATGCTGGCGCTCCTTCTCGGAATGGATCCCCTCTCGGCCGGCTGTGTGGCCATCATCGGCGGCGCCGACGGCCCGACGGCTATCTTCACCACCTCGAAACTGAACCCGGCGCTCCTCGGAGCCGTGGCGGTGTCGGCCTACAGTTACATGGCCCTCATCCCGCTGATCCAGCCCCCGTTGATGCGTCTGTTCACCACCGACGCCGAACGTAAGATCAAGATGCGCCCCGCACGCGTCGTTTCTCAGAACGAGAAGATCATCTTCCCGATTGTGGGTCTGATGCTGACCTGTTTCATCGTTCCCTCGGGTATCCCCCTTCTCGGTATGCTCTTCTTCGGCAACCTCCTTCGTGAGAGCGGCGTGACGACCCGTCTGGCCAAGACCGCGTCGAACGCCATGACCGACATCATCACCATTCTCCTCGGTCTGACCGTAGGCGCCTCGACCCAGGCAGACAAGTTCCTGACCGTCGACACCATCAAGATCTTCGGCCTCGGCTTCATCGCCTTCATCATCGCCTCTTCGGCCGGCGTGCTCTCTGTCAAGGTCTTCAACCTCTTCCTTAAGAAGGACAAGAAGATCAACCCGCTGATCGGTAACGCCGGTGTGTCGGCCGTGCCTATGGCGGCTCGTATCTCTAACAACCTCGGTCTCGAATACGATCCGACCAACTATCTGCTGATGCACGCTATGGGCCCCAACGTGGCCGGTGTGATCGGTTCTGCAGTGGCAGCCGGTGTGCTCCTCAGCTTCCTCGGATAACCGAATACGAATCATCCAATCTAACGCAGACCATGCCCGCGACGGGTATGGTCTGCGTTCCTTTTTTTTTTGAGTCGGTGTGCTCCATTTTAACATTGTTAAACGCAATGTTAAAAAGCGTGATTTTAACACTCAGTCGCGAACTTTTGAAAGAGTCGGTATGTTTCTTTTGTAGACAGCGGTTCCGCCTTCGCGCTTTGAAGAATGCGTCAACCTTTGTTACCGGAAAAACCGACGAGACTATAAACCGATTAACCGACCATCAAAAGAGGTATCGATGATCACTGATAAAGTCATTAAAGAAATCTACAAGAAGTTCCCACGTCCGCCGAAGGACCGCGGCGATCTTCAGCTTGACTATTTCGTGCCTTTGCTTCAGGAGAATCACAATATACAGGTTGACGACGATGAGATCATCCTTTCCGATCTCGATGAGTTCAACCCCTTCCGCCGTTTCCTACTCAGAAGGGTCTGCGCTATTCTTGAGTTCACGAAGTTTATCGCCGTCGTCCTCCCGACCCACATCCTCTTCCTCGGAAAGGATGACCGGGCGATGAGGATTCATATGAAGCCAACCCCCGAGCCCTCGCTGATGGACCGTATCTTCGGACGCCGATAACCGGCCTCCTCATCTCGGGTTGGTGAAGTCTCACCCCGTTATAGACATTTTCAGACGTTTTTTTGCATTAGTCAACGAAAACAATTAATTTCGCACGTGATTTCGGAACATCCCGGAGCCACGTGTGTTTAATTTTTACGGGGACTCTCTTGTGGCCGTTCCCGAATATAAACGTTAAATCTCTCAGATTCAAAAGAAAGTAATTGACTAATATATGGTTTACCGATTTAAACTCGTAAGCGAAGAAGTCACCAATTTCAATCGCGTTATTGAAATCGATGCCGAATCGACTTTCGCCGATTTCTGTAACGCCATTCTCGAAAGCGTCGGGTACTCTAAAGATGAGCTCGAGACTTTCTATATTTGTGATGAAGACTGGGATCGCCAGGAACAGGTCAGCCAGAGCGACCGCGGCTCCGCGTCTGATCGCGACATCTGGATGATGGACGAGACTCCGCTCGGCGATCTGATTGACGAAACGGGCCAGCATGTCGAATTTGTGTTCGACTACATGAATGACCGTTCGTTCTTCATGGAGCTCAAGGAGATTTACCCCTCGCGCCATCTCTCAACCCCGATCGTGACCGTCAAGACCGGACGCCCGCCTCACCAGACCGTAGAGGTGCAGGAAGCTGAGGTGAAGATTGACCAGAACGCGGTCAACAAACCGGCTCCCATCGAACCGACCGACCTCGACGCCGACTTCTTCGGCGACTCCGAATATGACGAGGAGGAACTTGACGGCCTCAACATGGAAGACTAAACCCAAATATAACCTCTAAACTATGGACAAACCTTATGTACTTGGCGTCGACATAGGCGGTACGAACACCGTCTTCGGTATCGTCGACGCCCGCGGCCAGGTAGTGGCCAGCGACTCAATCAAAACTCAGAAGCACGCCAACTTCGACGACTATGTTGAGGAGCTCCACGAGGCTGTTTCGCGCCTTCTTCGACTCAACGATGCCGAAGGCAAGATCAAAGGCATCGGTATCGGCGCCCCGAACGCAAACTACTATACCGGTGAGATCGTGAACTGCGTCAACCTTCCCTGGGGTGACGTGGTGCCTATCGCCGAGAAAGTCTCGCGCGCTTTCGGCGGTGTACCTGTCGGAATCACCAATGACGCCAACGCAGCCGCTCTCGGCGAGATGACCTACGGCGCCGCCCGCGGTATGAAGGACTTCATCATGATCACCCTCGGAACGGGTGTCGGCTCAGGTATCGTCGTCAACGGCCAGATGGTTTATGGCCACGACGGTAATGCCGGCGAGCTCGGTCATCTGATTGTCAAACGTAACAACGGCCGTATCTGCGGTTGTGGTCGCACCGGCTGTCTCGAAACATACTGCTCGGCTACAGGTGTGGCCCGCACGGCGCGCGAGTTCCTCGAGATCCGCAGCGACGATTCACTTCTCCGCAGACTCGACATAGACAACATCACCTCCAAGGATGTCTATGACGCAG
>CAZTSQ010000023.1:0-1443 GCA_964615915.1 uncultured Sangeribacter sp. | reverse complement strand
CTTCTCCGCAGACTCGACATAGACAACATCACCTCCAAGGATGTCTATGACGCAGCATCCCAGGGCGACAAACTAGCCCAGGAGATCTTCGAGTATACCGGCAAGATTCTCGGCGAGGCTCTTGCCGACATGGTGGCCTTCTCTTCGCCTCAGGCCATCATCCTCTTCGGTGGCCTCGCAAAGAGCGGCGATATGCTTCTGCGTCCGCTGAAGGAGTCGTTTGAGAAATCACTGATGCCTGTCTTCCGCGGAAAGACGAAGATCATCCTCTCCGAGCTCAAGGAGAGCGACGCTGCTGTCCTCGGCGCCTCGGCCCTCGGTTGGGAAGCCAAGTTTGTAGCCGATCTTCCGACCCCAATCACCCCGACAACCGCCGTCGAGTAAAAAGAAAATCGAGATTGATTCAGGTAGATCCTGATCAATCTCGATTCCTTATAACAAGCCGGCCCGAATATCAAGGATTCGGGCCGGTTCGGTTTATCTGTGGGTGTGTTCTTATTCTTTCTCTCCGGTCTTTTCGTTGATGAAGACCAGATCGTCGCCCTTGCGGTCGATCACGATCGGATTCTCGCGGTCAACTTTCTGAGCCAGAATATCTTTCGAGAGCTGGTTGAGGACCATTCTCTGGATAGTTCTCTTGACGGGACGCGCACCGAACTCGGGATCATAACCGTCTTCGGCAAGAAGTTCGAGAGCCGGTTTGGTGACCTTAAGCGAAACGCCATTCGAGGCCAGCATCTTCTGAACGCTCTTGACCTGAATGTCGACGATCTCCTGGATCTCCTTTTTGTTGAGCGGGGTGAACATCACGATCTCGTCGATACGGTTCAGGAACTCGGGACGAATCTTCGCCTTCAGCAGGTCGAGGACATCTTCCTTGGTCTTGTAGATGATCTCTTCGCGTTCGTCTTCTGTCTTTTCATCGATGCCCTTGAAGGCCTCGCGGATCAGAGGTGAACCCTCGTTAGAGGTCATGATGATGATCGTGTTCTTGAAGTTGATGAAGCGACCCTTGTTGTCTGTCAGACGGCCGTCGTCAAGAACCTGAAGGAGGATGTTGAATACATCCGGGTTGGCCTTTTCGATCTCATCGAACAGAACGACGCTGTAGGGTTTGCGGCGAACCGCTTCGGTCAGCTGGCCACCCTCGTCATAACCGACGTATCCCGGAGGCGCTCCGACAAGACGGGAGACGGAGTGTTTCTCCATGTACTCCGACATATCGATACGGGTCATCATGTCCTCGTCGTCGAAGAGGTATTCGGCCAGTGCCTTGGCCAACTCTGTCTTACCGACACCTGTGGTGCCGAGGAAAATGAACGAGCCGATAGGACGTCTCGGGTCATTCAGGCCCGCGCGCGAACGGCGGACGGCATCGGCGACTGCCTTGATGGCGGCATCCTGACCGACAACGCGTTTGTGAAGTTCCTCTTCGAGGTGGAG
>CAZTSQ010000022.1:12515-38604 GCA_964615915.1 uncultured Sangeribacter sp. | reverse complement strand
GATAGCGAAAATCCAACAATTTCCTCCTCTCGTGTCTACTTTTTATGGTGCAACACCTTAGGGTTTGGTCTTCAAGTACGATCTGAGTTGTTTGGGGGTCAGGCCGGAGTGTTTCTTCACATACTTACCGAAGAAGGCGGGATTGTTGAAGCCTAATCTGGCGGATATTTCCTTGATCGATTCGTTTGTATGGATCAACGCGGTCCTTATGTCTGTCATGATGGCCTCATTGATCCATTTTATCGTGCTCTTGCCGCTGATCTGTTTGACCACTCTTGCAAGGTAGTTGGGCGACACCGAGAGAGCATCGGCATACCATCGGACATCCCTCGGTTTGGGATACGATTCTATCAGCAAGGTGGAAAAACGCTGATAGAGTCTGTCGGCCGACTGTCTCGTGGCCCCGGAATCGATATCTGAGCCCGGGAGAGTGATTGAGGCGAAAATGTCCTCCATCATGGAGATAATCGTAAAGCGGACGTTTTCGATGCCCATTGAGTATTTCTGGCTCAACAGTTCACCATATATTCCGAGCAACAACCGCGTGGGTTCGTTGAGATTAAAGACCTCGCAATTACCCTTCAGAGAGGTCAGTTGGGGAAAACCGACTGAACTTCTGCTCTCAAAGGCAACAGTCGCCTCGATTCCACATAACATCCCGTCGCTATCGGGTGAGAAAAGAACGTCGGAAATAAAATCGCCGGCCTTGTAGAATATTATCTGACCGGCCTCGGCGCGCAGGGAGATGTCATTCAGCGTGATGGCTATTTTGCCCGAAGCCACATATATGAAGCCGACAAAATTAATGACGATCTCGCTCGTAAGCTTTCTGAGAGCGGAGAAGTCGCGATAGAATATAAAGTCTGAACCGAAGATCATCCCCGCGGCCGCGGAGTTGAGATCCCCGATGGTCCATAATGGTGGAAGTGAGGTGCGTGCCATCGCTTGAGCTGTTTATATTGACAAAACGTTTTCCAAAGAGGCTTAGTTTGTCAGAAATAAGAAGTTTTTATCGGTCTTTCTATTCCATTCTTTGCATTATATATCCCATTACAGTCTTTAAGGGCAATTAACAGAACTAAGTTGGCTTCTGTATGGTTGAAAAGTAAAACAGTAACCCCAAGGTAATTCAAACCCAAAACTATAAAAACAATGAGCAATTACAGCAAAACACATGTAGCCGAAGACGCACCGCGCACAGAGCTGCATGACATCCTCGGCCTCACCGGCGCAGAGGTTTCGGTCAACCATCTTCCCGCAGGAACAGTCATTCCTTTCTATCACAGCCACAAGGAGAACGAAGAAATCTATTTCATCGTTTCCGGCAAGGGATTCATGGAACTCGACGGTGAGAAAGTTCCCGTCGAAGCCGGAGATTGGCTTCGCGTAGCTCCGGCCGCAAAGCGCAAACTCCATGTCGAGACAGACATGACCGAAATCTGCATCCAGGTGAAGGAGGGCAGTCTCACTCAGTGGACTGCAAATGACGCTATTATGGGATAAACAGGCAATCCCAACAATGCTGCTATCAGACTGCCCGGGCCCCACGGTCCGGGCAGTCACTTTTTTATTTATGGGCGAGACGGCTGGTCCAGAAGTCGAGGAAGCGGCGGGCGACAACAGTGGCGTCGTTGTGCTTGACTACAAAGTCGCGTGAACGGCGCCCACGCTCGGGAATAAGCTCGGGGTGAAGGACTATGTCTTCAATCGTCATCGTCAAGGCGTCGAGATCGATCGGGGCGTTGATGATCGGGCGGTTCACCTGCTCGCCTATGAAGTCGTAGTATTCAGGCTCGGCGCCGCTGACGACGTTCAGGCCGTAGGCCATCGCCATCAAGGCGGTCGTGGCCGGTGTGTAGCTGTAGATCTGGTCAAGCACCACATGCGCGCTTCTGAGCAACTCGACAAACTCCCGGTAGGGTCGGTTCTCGACAATAACTAACTCAGCACGGTCCGGATAACGCTCCACTACCCTCTTGGCGGCTATTTCCAGATAGTCGGACCCCTTGACCAGCTTCCGATAACGGTCGCGACCCAAGAAGAGACGCACCTTGTCTATTCTGTCTGGCAGAGCGACAGGTTCGAACAAAGAGGTGTCGATCGGGATGCCTCCGTAGGCGACTTTGTCGGCACCCATCTTGCGCTCCATCCCCAACTGATACTCGTATAGGACAGAAACGGCGCCGTCAAGACGACGGTACACCTCGTTCTGGAACGTTGTCAGCTCTGGGTTATGCCAATCGTCCCAAAGTGCGGGCTGTTCGAGCATCATGCGCGAGGGCTTGCCGTCGACGAACCATTCGCTGTAGCGCAACGGGGTGTCGGGCGCCTCGAGCATGTCGAGGAAGGCGATGTCCGTACTCATGGCCGTCAGGAAGACCCCCTTGTTGTCGCGAACCAGCCTGTCGAAAAAAGGCCGGAGCCTTCGGGGACGAAGCTCAAGAAAGTTAGGGTCGTGGATCGCCACCACATCGTTTCCCTTCATCGCCTCTCGGATCTCGCGCGAGTGCATCTTGAGGGCAAACATCAGGCCTCCGAGCTTACCGGGGCGACGAGAGATGTCAATGTTGCGCTCGCAATCCATCCACGCCGACCCGGCCGACATGAGCGTGACGTCACAACCGAGGTTCGTCAGCCCGGTCGCCAGCGTGCGGTGACAGTTGCTGTAGTCGCCGAGCAGCAGTATTTTCTTAGGTCGGTTCATCACCGACAAAATTAGTCAAAAAAACAGAGTCGGCCAAATACAGGCCCGGCAAAGGATGGACCGGATACACGCGACAATTCCCGCCATGGACCTCCAGGCGGGAAAACACTGAAGCGGCCCCGACTTCATCATCGGGACCGCTTCGACCTTGTTGTTTCTATATTTCTATAAGGCGGGTTCTATTCGCTTACTTGCTGATGGTTGTGGTGGTCACAGGTGCATTGTCAAGGATGCAGACTGCTACACGGTTCCAGCTTTCTTCCTCGAACATGTGGCCGATACCCTGACCTTCGGCGTTGATGCGGTCAGCCTTGATACCGTACTTGTTGATGAGCATGTTCTTCACTGATTCTGCACGCTGGTTGGCCAGACGGATGTTCACGTCTTCGGGACCGTCCTGAGAAGCGTAACCTTTGACTACTACCTTAGCCTCGGGGTGGTTCTTCAGGTAAGAAGCGACAGCTGCTACGTTGGGCTGCTGGTCGGCGGGTACGTTGTAGCGACCGAGAGCGAAGTTGACGTAACGTACAGTCGAGAGGATGTCGGTGTTCTCCTTAACTACGACAGGCTTCTGGTTCTGGCAAGCTTCGAGCTGGGCTGCGAGGGCTGCGTTGTCTGCGGTAGTTGCTGCGAGAGCTACGCTGGCTGCGTCGAGGTCGCCGCGGAGGGCGTTAACCTGTGCGTTGAGAGCTGCGAGCTCGTCGAGGTTGTAGTTGGGCTCGAGATAGGTGAAGCCGTTTCCGAGAAGAACCGATACACCTGCCTGGAGGTTGAAGGCAGCATACTGTGAGTTATATGATGCTGTCGAGTTGTAGGTGCGGGCGCCGCTCATATCCCAGATTACAGAAGGCTTGATCGAGATAGCCACGTTCTTGCAGGGATAGAAGTTGAAGTTGAGGCCTACCTTGGTGTCGAAGTCGTTCCAGTCGTGACCTTCAGACTTCTGCATGTATCCGTGTCCCCAGCCTGCGCCTGCTACAGCTTCCATGTCGAACACACGGTTCTGCTGTGCGCCGTAAGGCAAGAAGAGATTCCAGAGGTTGACCGCAGTGTAGACACCTACATATGAGTTGTCGAATGCGAGACTGCTGTGCTGAGCACCCTTCCAGCTGGAAGTGTTGATGCCGAACTGACCTTCAACACCGAGACCAACTGCGGGAGTGATCTGTTTCTTTATGTTGAGTCCTACGAGACCGCGCATGTCTCCGAAGAACGAAGATCCGTGATAGAGAGGAGTGGTAACACCGCCGTCGAGGCCGATCCACCAGTTGTCTCCGAATCCGGGTTTCTGAAGGGTGAGCTCTTGAGCGCTCATTGAAGCGGTTGCGCCTGCGAGGAGGGCAGCAGCGAGAATCATCTTTTTCATAGTGTAACTTTAATTAGATTGTTTTGTGTTTTTCTGTTTGTGATAGTATAACACGCCTACCCCAAAAAATGTTAGAAAGATTTTTGGAAAAATAATCTGTCTTAACGTTTCTAGCGCTTCAAATCCGCATTCTAAGCGCGTTTCAGGCGCAAATGTTAAACGATTTTAACATTTGCGCCTGTCGAATTTTCACGATTGGGAGCCGACTGTCTCAGGCTCCGGTGAGCACATTTTCACCTTTTCGGGCCTCTTCGGCGAGTCTGTTGGCCACCACGACGGCCTTCGAAATGTGGTCGCAGATTCGGTCTGAGGCTACGCGCGAGTCGATATGGGCTTTGTGGAGGGCGTCGCGGACATGTTCGTTTACGCCCGAAAGCACGATGGCGATCCCCTCTTTGTGGGAGGAGTCGATCAGAATCTCGAGGTTATGGATGCCGGTCGAGTCGATGAAGGGAACCTTGCGCATGCGGATGATGCGGACTAGCGGGGTCTCCTCGAGCGAGTGACGCATCACCTCGTCGAATTTCGTGGCGGCGCCGAAGAAGAAGGGACCGTCAATCTCATATACGCTCACACCGGGAGCAAGGTCGAGCACTTCGTGGGTGGTCAGGTCAGTGCCGTCTGCCGCGTCGAGCTGATGACCATAGACACGGATCTGGGTGTTCTCCGTCACACGCTTGAGGAAGAGGACGATCGCGAGCAACATGCCCATCTCGATGGCGATCGTCAGGTCGAAAATAACTGTCAGCAGGAAGGTGACGGCCAACACCGAGACGTCGCCCTTCGGATTGGACAGCATACCCTTGATCACACGCCAGCCACTCATATTATAGCTGACCATGATCAGCACCGCACCCAGACAGGCCATCGGCACAAGATTGATCAGCGGCATGGCGAACAGGAAGATCACGAGCAGTACGAGCGAGTGGATGATCCCGGCTACGGGTGTGCGGCCGCCATTGGTGATGTTGGTCATCGTGCGGGCTATGGCACCTGTCACGGGGATACCGCCGAAGATCGGAACGACCATGTTGGCTATGCCTTCGCCGATCAGCTCGGTGTTATTGTTGGTGCGTCCGCCGGTCACACCGTCGGCCACAGTGGCGCTCAACAGGGATTCGATCGCTCCCAACATTGCGATCGTGAAGGCCGAGGGGAGGAGCTTGTTGATGGTGGCGATGCTCATGTCGAGCTTCTCGGGATGAGGGAGTGTGGCCTTCATCGAGCCGAAGCGGTCGCCGATGGTCGTTATGCCCTCGACGCCGGCGAATTCCTTGAGGAGCCAAACAGCCAGGGTGATGATGATGATCGCCATCAACGCTCCGGGAAGTCGCTTCGATATTTTGGGCACATATATAATAATGAGCAACGAGGCGATACCTACCAACAGCGTCGGGAGGCTGACCGTCGAGGCGTAGCGGAAGTAGACGCCCCATTTGGCAAGGAAGTCGCCCGGAACGGCTTCGTTGATCTTCAGGCCGAAGAAGTCGGGCATCTGGGTCGAAAAGATCGTCAGGGCGATACCGGCCGTGAAGCCCACCACAATGGGATAGGGAATGAACTTGATGACGGTTCCGAGGCGGAAGACACCCATCAGAATCAGGATGCACCCGGCCAGAAAGGTAGCGATCGCCAGCCCCGAGAGGCCGAAGTTCTGGATAATGTTGTAGACGATCACGATGAACGCTCCCGTAGGGCCGCCGATCTGGACCGTGTTGCCCCCGAGGGCCGAGACAAGGAAACCGCCGATGATGGCCGTCGTCAGACCGACGGCCGGCGTCACGCCCGAGGCGATACCGAACGCAATCGCCAGCGGGAGGGCCACGATGCCGACAACGATGCCGGCAATCAGATCCTGCTTGAATTTCGCGGCGTTATACGTCTTCAACGTCTCGAAAAACGCCGGATGAAAATCTAATGTCGCTTTCATTTCAATTCATGATGTGTTTTCAGGCAATAGTTTAGGCTGACGCTTAGGGGGTTCCTGAAGCATCAGCCTGTCCTTTAGCTGTTTGTTGGTACAGAAAGTGGGACTCGAACCCACACGGCCGGTTAGTGGCCAAAGGAGTTTAAGTCCTTCGTGTCTACCATTCCACCATTTCTGCAGCCTCTGTTTGAGACCGCAAAATTAATGCTTTTCGGCGGATTCTCCCCCATATCTCCCCCTTTTTTTGGTTTTTCCGCTTTTTTTTCTTCTCAAATAACTTTATTTAAGTTTTGACTGCAAGCAGTTGGCACCCATAGCTGTTAATTTTGCACCGTCGGAACGAAACGGGTCTTTCCTTCGTCTCCGACGCAAGTAAAATCTTTAAAGGATAGGAATTATGAACAACTACTCAGCAAACTACACGACCGGTTATTCGGGCGCCGCAACCGCCAACCGCCGCAGGGTCTTCACAGCCTTCACTCCGCCCGCTCCCGAGCAGCGCACAATCACCCCGGGCGACCGCATATTCGTCCGCCTGACCATGAACTCGGGCGAGTCGCTCGAATTCTACACCGCTTCGGCCAACGGTCTGACCGAGGTGATCGGTGAGGTTCGTCGCCGCGCGCCTCATCTTCATGGATTGGGAAAGGTATGGATCCGCAACACCTCTTGCGGCTGGGCCACGGAACGCCCCCTGCGTCTTTACGGTTCAAGCTGGACTCCCGGCGTGGGGTCAAACGCTTCGGGCACATATCGGCTGACGACCGCCATCACGCCGCGTGTCCGCAATCTCGGACCGTGGGACACCCATTGAGTCTCACGACTCAAACAGGGTTCCGGAGATCCCTTTGCGCGGTGTCTCAGAGCTTCTTTTCGTTGTACGACTCAGCCCAATAGACCGGTCGCCCTTTCGTCTCGTTGAAAATGCGGCCTATGTACTCACCTATGATTCCGATAGCGACGAGCTGCATCCCGCCGAGGAAGAGAATCACGCAGAGAAGCGTCGGGAAACCGGCTACGGGCTCTCCCCACACGAGTGTCTTGACCACGATGACGATGATATAGATCAAGGCGAAAAGTGAGATAATGAAGCCGAGCACGGTGGAGATACGTAACGGCGCGGTGGTGAAGCACGTTATGCCCTCGATCGCAAGATTGAGCAGCCCCTTGAAGTTAAAGGATGACTTTCCGGCCTCGCGGTCTCCCTGGTCAAAGAGGACCTCTTTCTTATTGTATCCGACCCAGCAGTATAGCCCTTTGGTGTAACGTTGGGTCTCGCGCAGCGCTTTGAGAGCATCAACGGCGCGACGGTCGAGCAGACGGAAGTCGCCGACGTTGCGGAGGATTTCGATGCGGGTGGTTCCCTGAAGAAGATTGTAGAACGCGAGCGAGAGATTCTTGCGCATCCACGATTCCCGGCCTCGGGTCCGGCGAAGCCCGTAGACATCCTCGTAGCCTTTCTCCCACCAGTAGACCATCTCGGGGACAGTCTCGACGGGGTGCTGAAGATCCGCGTCCATGACGATGACAGCGTCTCCCGTAGCGAAATCGAAACCGGCGAGCATCGCGTTCTCCTTTCCGAAATTGCGCGAAAGATTGACTACATTCACACGCGGGTCTTTCTCGCGAAGCTCGCGCGCGACTTCAAGCGTACGGTCGCGACTACCGTCGTTGACAATAAGGAACTCCCAGTCATAGGCGGTCATGTCGGCGCTCTGGCCGCCTTCTGGAAGCTGCAGACGCCCCGATGCTAGACGGTCAAGAGCCTCAATCATCTTCGGCAGATTGAGCTCCTCATTATATGCGGGGACAAGAACTGTTATCTTCTTCTTCACTGTGCAAATTTAGGCATTATTCTTCAAACTCACAATTTGCCGCCACATACTTCCGGTCAAATTTTTACCGGTTGACTCCGCGTTTAGGAAATTTATGACTAAATTTGCATCCATGAAGCGCAATGAATCTGCCGGTTCGGATGCCACCGAGACGCGTCCCCGTCTTTCCGTTCTCGTCTGCACGTATGGCGAGGAGGGAATCAGACGTGTGGCCGATGCCGACTATCCTGTCGTCAACGGGGTCGAGTATTGCGTTTCATGGCAACTCCCCGAGGGAGATCCCGATGTCCCGGACGCCCTCAGACGCCCCGACGTCCGGATCGCCGTCAGCCGTTCGCGTGGATTATCGAAGAACCGCAACCTCGCTTTGAAAATGGCGCGGGGGGAAATAAGCCTGATTTCGGACGATGATGTGAGATACGTCCCCCGGTATTTCGAGAATCTCTTCGAAGCCTTCGCCAACCACCCGGAGGCCGATATCATAACCTTTAAATATGACTCGGCTTTCTACCCGAAACCATTCCCGGACCATAGTTTCGATTTGAGGAAGCCGCCGCGATTCTATTTCACGACCTCGTTCGAAATCGCATTCAAAACAGCCAGCATACGCGATCGGCTCCGGTTCGATGAGAATTTCGGGATTGGAGCGCGGTGGATAGCGGGCGAGGAAGACATCTTCATTCACGATGCGAAAAAGGCGGGTCTGAACCTGCGGTTCATACCCCAACCGGTCGCACGCCATGACGGCTCGACCACATCAGACCGCGAACGGGCCAACAAAAAGTATGTCGAAACCAAGGGGGCGGTGATGCGCATCCTATTCCCGGCGACGTGGCCTCTGCGAATGCTCAGACACCTACCCCTCCGGGACAAGAACATGTCGGCCTCGACTTTCATACTTTCATGGACTCGCGGAGCCCTCTCTTCGAAACGATCACTATGAAGCAGAATACTACCAACCAGCCGATTACGATCATTATTCCGGTCTACAACCGGGCGCGATTGATCACCCGTGCCCTGGATAGCGTCGTCGATCAAACCACACCGCCGTCGCGAGTGATAGTTGTCGACAACAATTCGACAGACAACACCCTCGAGATTCTGAACGACTACGCGAAGCGTGACCTGCCCTTTGAGCTGATCATTCTGCAGGAGAAGAAGCAGGGAGCGGCGGCCGCGAGAAACCGGGGAATCAGCGAAGTCAAGACTCCCTATGTGTTCTTCTTTGACTCGGACGATACCATTCCGGCTGACCATATCGAGCGGACGATGAAGCAGTTTGCCCACCCTTCGAAACCGGATCTGGTGTCGTGGAAAGGGCGCATCATCACACGTGACGGAGGTGAAATCATCACCCGTCTGCCCCACGGAGGCGACGCAATGACCTCTCACCTCGTCCACGCGAGTCTGGCCACATCGTCGATGGCGATGAAGACTGACCTTATACGTCGCTCCGGAGGGTGGGACGAGACTCTGCCGGTCTGGGACGATTTTGAGTGGAGCGTCCGGCTCCTGCTTGCCGACCCCATGATCGAGAGTGAGGATCGAATCGGAGGTGACTTCTATCAGCAGGAGGAGTCGCTGACCGGTGTCAACTTCATTTCGAAAAGAGGGAAGTGGGAACTGGCGCTCGATGCCATTGAACGTGACATCCGGGCCTCGGACAGTCCGCGCAAGGAGAAATGGTTGCGCTGGGTGATCTACCGCCGCGTGAATCTCCGGGCACTCTATGCCAAAGAGAGCGGGGACCACACCCTCCCCTACTCCTCATTTCCCACAGCCTTGGTGGCGCACCTCCCCCTTCGACATCGCCGCGCGCTCAGGCTGATCTATGACTACACCCGTCGCGGAGGTCGCGGCGCCTACTACTTCTACCGCCTCGTCAACGGCTGGTAAACCGAAGAAACCCTTGATCAGATCAAACGCAAAGAGTATCATCTCCCCTGGGCCGTAGCCAACCGCCAGATCATCGCCGTCGGCATCAACTCCTCTTCCGAGAAGCGCCGCATCGACTCCTGGCTCTCTGAACGTCTATAGGAAAAGCCACGCCCTCGCGCCTCTCGCCAAAGTATGAAAAAGTAGACTTTTGGGTTGGAAATGTCGAAAATTTGATGTAATTTTGTGGAGAAGTTGATTATATCGGACTCTCGATATGGAGAAGAATATGGAACTTAGAGAGATAATGAAGCGGAGGCGTGAGTTTCTTGAGATCACTCAGCTTGATTTGGCGGAGATGGCTCAGGTTGGCCTCGCTACGGTCAAGGATATTGAGCGGGGCAAGGGAAATCCGTCGCTGAGCACCGTCAACAAGATTCTGGAGATACTAGGAATGGAGATTGTCTATCGCGTGCGTCAGCCCCGTTGGATGCAGAACCCTAATACAGAGGACTCATGAGACAGGTTGCCGTTTATTTCAACGAGACTCCGGCCGGAAAGCTCCCTATATCTGAGGTCAGGGCACTCGGTCGATCAGCCAGTCGGTGAGGGTGCCCTCTTCGGTCGAGAAGGTAGCGCCGATAAGGATTTTCGGGCGTGGGTCCGCAACGTGTCGACGGGCGTAACCCTTTTTATGGATCTGACCGAGAGCCTCTTCCGCACTTGAATTCACTTTGAACTCAAGGATGTAGATGTAGGAAGGGGTGAATATTTCCATGTCGCAACGACCTTTGGATGACCAGACTTCTGTCCGAACATCAAGACCGAGCATCTTGAAGGCTATGGCAACTATGTTCTGAAAATGAATCTCTTTATTGACCTCAGTTCCCGGTGTGGTGTCTGCAAAAAGAGCCTGCAACATGGTCATCGCTCTCTCAGCATCTCCCAAGTTCAGACACTTCATCAACTTTCCACCTGAAAATACACTCAGGGTATTGCCGGGTTGAAAGAAGTAGTTGGCTAAATATTTCCAAAAGCTCTCCCTAACCTCTTGATTGGGGAAATCAAGCCTATACTGTTTTGTCGCCCTATCATAACCTTTGATTGTCAAATAGCCGGATTGGAACAGCAACGAAATCAGATCTAGATTCACCAATGTGAGATCAGTCAAGGCATTCTCATCTCTTTCGGGATGATTCAGAGCATTAAGATTGAAGGCATTATGTTTGATCAATTGAATTAGGAAGTATGAGTTGCCCGAGACAAACCAATAGTTGCTTATGGCTTTGTTTTTACAAGCCTTCAATACACTGTAAGGATTGTAAATGTCCTCACCGGTTCGGGCGAAATGATAGCCGTCATAGTTGAGGGTGAAGTCGTCCCAAACCTGTTCGACCGACTCCCCGACACTTTCGGCAAATCGTTCGAGCGATTCCGAGAAAAACTCTCTCATCTCGCTCTTCGTTATGCCGCATATCGCATTGAAGTGGGGATGAAGTGAAATATCCTCCAGGTTGTTCAATCCGCTGAAGATGGAGACTTTAGCAAATCGGGTGACGCCGGTCAGCAGAACAAACCTCAGATATTCATTACATGCCTTGATAGTTGCATAAAAACCTCTGAGTTCATCACGGATTGCATCATGATGAGGATCTTGCCCAAGAGAATCCAGCAAAGGCTGGTCATACTCGTCAATCAATATCACGACCTTTCTGCCGTTTTCTTCATACAGGCGCTTGATTACATCGGCAAAACGGCTCGAAAGCAGGTTTTTCTTCTCTGTGATCCCTAGTTTATACTCGAAATCAACCAAATAATCATCCAATTTCTGCCGCAGGGCCTCCCGGGTGTCATACGGGCCCGAACTTAGGTCGAGACGTATGATGGGATACTGACCCCAGTCTGTTTCAAGGCGGGATATAGCCAAGCCTTCGAACAGATCCCGACGCCCTTCGAAATAAGCCTCAAGTGTCGACATCAGAAGCGACTTTCCGAATCGGCGCGGACGGCTCAGGAACACAAAATCATAGTCCCGCACCAATTCGAAAATCAACTCAGTCTTATCGACATAAAGCATTTTCCGCTCCCTGATGTCAGGAAACGAAGCAATTCCGACCGGATACTTGATTGGCTTCATAGGCAGGCTGGATTTTCCACAAAGTTACAAAAAAATTTTTTACCGGTCACTCAATGGTGATTTCGAAGTCGGCGTAGGGGACGTATTCCATCGCGTAGAAGGCGGCTATCCAGGTCTCGGTCGAGTCGACGTAGATGTCAAACCTGTTGATGTCACTGTAGAAATGCAGTTCCCGATCCGGTATCACCTTGAGATTCAATAGTCCGGGGAAAAGATTCTTGTGGACAACGAATTTGGCGGGGCTCTTCTTTGACTGTACCAATAAATACAGGTCTTTGCCCAGTTTGCGACACAGATTGCCATCAAAGTCCCGCGGGACATCGCGCAACGACCGAGGCAATGCCTTGAACATCCTCTCCTTCCGATAGACAGAATCCCCGACACTCTTGGCGTGCTTCCTGACTATGTGTTCTTCCATCTGAATCATAAAGCGCGACTCATATTGGTAAAGATGATCGGGTACCCATACCGTATCAGGATGTTCAGTTAGGTAAACACGCTCGACATACCGGCATTTTTCGGCCGTCCCGAACGTGTAATGCCACCTAACCCATGTCAGCCATACGGCCATACAGATCAAGACACTCATCCAGAACCATCCGAGCCGATGACGGGGAATCAGCCCGACAGTCAGAATGATAATCGCCACTGAGCCAATCGTAAAGGCACGCGTTCCGAACTGACCTCTCGTGAAAAGGGTCAGGATAATGTTGCCAATCAAGACCCAAAGCCAGAACCGATGGCTACGGTTCCGTTTGTCAAAGAATACCCTCACTCGACCGCGATAACGCCAGAGGACACTCAGGAAGATCACCGGAAGTATTGAGAGCAGGAATAGATCATAGCGTGGAGGTCGGGCCATGATAAGGTCCACGGATCTCGCAATACGGATGAGCATTCCCGGCGACAAAAAAGTTGTCAGACCCCCGATACAGAATGAGGTGCCTACGACCCAATCAAACATTCCGACCCGCCCTCTCCGCTCCAGAAGATAAATAATCAAAGCGAACCCGATAGGCAAGGCGAAACACTCATGAGCCTGCCCTGCAATCAACGAGAACAGGGCCACAGGAACTAATACCCAGACCTTCACTTTCGGGTGTCTGAGAAACATCATGATCCAACCGACCACCAGAACGCCCATCCAGATATAGTTGACATAGAAAGCGACGTCGGTCATATTGTCGAACGCGATCCACCCCATCAACGTGACTGACCATACTCCACCGATCGAGTCAATGGATACCTTTGCCAACCGGCATATCATCCAGAGCAATGTGCCTGTCATCAAGCCGTTCAGAACCGTCACCATCCATTGGGGGACGAAACTCGAGACGGCCATCACGATGAAATGGCAGACAAACCGGCCGTTCATCTCCATGTAATGTTTCGTGATAGAACGCCAAAGGTCTCCGAAACTGTCTACGGGCTTCCACGAAAAGCATTCAGGTTCACCGACATAGACAAATTGATAGAGGATCGAATCCTGGTACCAAAAGATATTGAGGCTGAATAAAATCACAAAACCCACCAGCAATGCCGGTGGGGTCAGTGATATGATTCTTCGTATGAGGGGCCTCATCAACGCCTTATTTCTTGCGGCGACGTACGGATTTAGTCGCACCCGCATTAGCGCCGTCAGATTTCGGTGCCGGAGCTTTCTTGACCTTGGTCGTCGCGCGCTTCTTGGTCGTGGTCTTGCGCTTGGTCGTGGCGCGGGTCGAGGTCTTGGCGGGAGCACTTTCAACTACGGTTGACTCCGGTATGGAGTCGTCTACAGCCTGCCCGTTCTTCGCCGCCTCTTCCTTCTCTTTCTGAGCCAGGTATTCCTCGCGGGTCGGAACCCAGAGGTTCTTTCCGAACTCACGGAGCGACTTGTCAATACTGTCCTGAGCGCGTTTGCGGTCATCCTCGTCACCATAGAGCTGGTTCATCGAGAGATTGCGCAGGTTGCGGGTTTTGTAAATGTCGCCGTCATACATCCCGAGTACAAAGTAGTCATCGAGGCTATACTGCGGAAGGTTATTGTTGTCCGAAAGGAAGACATACTGCTGGGCCAGGAAGGGTCGCAACTGATCGAACTTCACCCAGAACATGGGATATCTGACATCGCCGCCAAAGTCGCTCGAGCGAGTGAGCACGGGGCAGATGGCCTCGACACGAGTCTTCATCTGGTTCGAACGACGATCGAACTCCCATTTCTCGAGAATGTAGTAGGTCATCACCTGTCCGGTCGGAACGTCAGCCTCTTCGATTACATAACGCGGATTCTTGGCCGAACTTCCGGGAGCTTCTGTAGCATAGATTCCGAAACGGTCGAGCATTTCGCCCACATTGACCTTATATTGATCAGTGAAGATCTCGCGGCCGTCGAGATACTCGTAAGCGGGAACCTTTCCGTCAAGCACCATACCGAGAATGATGCGGAAAAGATTCTGCTGGCCGTCAATCACATCCTCGGGGAAGTACAGGGGCTGGTTGGCCTCTTTGTTGAGGTCAAGCTCACGATAGATCTGGCGCATGTAAGCCAGGTCAGCGTCGTGGGGCTCTTTGGTCTCATAGAATCCCTGCATACGCTGGGTGACCTGAGGACCCGAAGCCTCGGCTTGTTTCCTCGACTCCCGCTCAGAACGGCGACGGACTCCCGAACCGCTCTCTACCTGAGCTACGGCGCCGAGGCCTGCCAAAGCAATGACAGCCATGGGTATGAAACTACGAAATATCTTCATTTTTCAATCAGTTGTTGCTTAGTTTAACGTTACCTGCATCGGCGAGATGTCACGCGTGATGCCGTCGGGGCCCTTCGCCTTGACATTCGAGATGAAGAATGTCGCGCCGGGCTTCAGACGCTTGAACTGTTCGCGCTGACGCGCCGAGAAGCGTGAGCCGTCAGAGTTCTCCGGCATGGCGTTGCCCATCGAGTCGTATGAGATGGTCGAGAAAGAGACAACCGAATACGACACGTTGAGAATATCGTCGTCGATGGCGGCTCCGAGTCCGTCGGCCGCCATGAGGGCCGCTTTCGAGATTCGCTTCGGAGCTCCCTTATAGTGCGTCATGTTCCCCTGGGCATCCTTCAGCGGGATATAGGGTGAAGGATCAGGAAGCTTGCGCACCCTGAATTTCATCGAGCCGACCTGCTGTGAGCGCCCGTCGAGTGTGGCGGTGACGGTGATCTCGGCTTCCGTGCCGGGTTTGCCCGGATGGGCCGACCACAGGTCTCCGTTGCGGGTAAGGGTGCCGTTGCTCATCGTGGCCGAGATGGCGCTCATCGGCACACCCGGAACCGAGATCGAAATCGGGTTCGAGATGCCGGCGTAAAGCACATTCATCATCGTCGGCGAGATCGTCGCCATCGGTTCGATGACGGTATATTGGCCTTTGAACGGACGGCGGTCGAGCGAGCCGTCTCCCCGGGCGACTTCAATATAGCCCGAGTATTCGTGGTTGCCAACACTACCGGCCACAAACTCATACAGACCGTTGGGCGACGACAGCTTCGAGCCGTTCACATAGATGGCCGGTCGCTGGGTGGTGTCGATAGCGGCCAGGACAATGTTGGCCGAGTATTTGCCGCCCCTCATGATCATGTTCGAGTTCGGAATCACATAGGCGTTCAGCTCATTCACGCGAACGTCGCCGATATCGACATTGGTGATAAGGCTCGAGAGGGCCTCCGACTCGGCCGAACGTATGTCGTTCTGGAGTTTGGTCAGCATGGTGACGGCCGCCACGGCCGGCATGTTGTCGAACATCTTCGTCTCCCACGCTACGGGCCCTACCGTACCTTTCGGGGCAACCACTTCGGTCGAGAGCATCTCGTTGATCACGCTACGACGCGTAGAGTCGGTCACGAGCGAAGAGACATATTTACGATAAGAGTCGATGGCCAGACGCAACGAACGGCCGCGCTCCGTAGCGGGGTTGAGCATCACGACCGAAGCGGCCTCCAGGTCGTCGAGGTTCTTGATATCCTTGTAGTCGCCGTCCTTGCCGTCGGCGGCCTGTGCGATCGCCATCTTGAGCGAGTCGATGCTCGCGTAGAGCGAGGTCGAACGCTCGTGAAGCTGTTGGCCTTTCTTGAACCAGGGGCCGACCTTGGCCGGATTCTGGCGATTGAGGTCGGCAAGATACTGGAACTGCAGCTCGTTCTTGGCGGTCATGTTGCGGTTTGTGCGCTGAAGCGAGTCATGAACCTGCGAAAAGCCGTTCAGGACATCGCTCGACACATTAAGCGCAAGCATTGCTGTCAGCACGATGTACATCAGATTGATCATGCGCTGACGGGGTGACATTTTGGCTACGTTGTTTCCTCCTGCCATTTGTTTCTTCTTTTATCAGTCGTGTTGTCGATGACGGCTTGGATCCGCAGACGAGACCGCGCCTGTTCAGGCTTCGGGACGTGCGAACGGATTCTGGGGCTCGGCCGGAGCCTGGCCCGGCTGGGCGCCACCCATCATCGGGTTGTACATATTGATGGTCATCGCGGTGATCATCTTTTCGTAGACGGCGTTGAGCTGTTTCATGTAGCGGGCCATCTTCTCGGTCTCCTCACAGTAGCGCGAGCTTTCGGCGGCCGATTTCTCGTACATGTCGCGGATATCCTTCATCGCGCGGTTGACACGGTCGATACTTTCGAGCTGAGACGAGATGCTCTTGAGCTGAATCTCGTAGATGGTGTTCAGGCCGCCGATATTGCGGTTGAGGTCTTCGAGACGGTCAACATAACCGGCCGAAGATGTGGTCACAGTCTCCGAGTTTTCAGTTATGGCGCGATATGAATCGAGAAGAACGGAGCTCACCTGGTTCAAGGCGGCAGTGGTCTGCTGAAGCGAAGTCATCTGCTCGGCGATTCCGCTCATGCTCTCGACATACGAGCGGGTGACGTCGGCCAGCTCGGCCATCTGTGAGATCTGTTCCGAAGCGGCCGCGAGCTTGGTGATGCTCTCTCTGAGCGAACCGGTTTCTTCATCGGTCAGTCCGAGACCTGCGGCCTCGGTTACCACTTCGGGAACCTGCGGGCCTGCATATCCGCCTCCTACATAACCGCCGGAGTAGCCTCCCTCTTCCTGGCCGTCATAGTATTCTCCGTCATTGCCAGAAGTGGCGACCGGGCGGCCGTTGACTATCACCGTTCCGCCGGGACCTCCGCCCGACATATCGGGACGGTCCTCAGGGTTGTGAGAGTCGAGAACCGGGAAAACTTCCTCCCAGGCATACTCCTTGGGGGGACGGTCAAAGGCTGTCAGGATGAACATCGCGATCTCGGTTCCCATACCGATACAGAGCAGTGTCGAACCGCCCGGAAGGTGAAGGATCTTGAACAAAGCGCCCCAGATCACAATCGCCGCACCGATAGAATAGGCGAAGTTGAAGAAACGCTGGCCCTTCTGTCCGTGAAGGAAGCGCTCGATGCCGTTGGCATATTTTCTTATTTTGACCATATCCGGTTATTTCTTACGTTTTTGTGTGCCCTTGGCGAACCCGATCTGTGATCTCACACAGCGGAATCCGATATAGGAGCGTTGTTCGTTCTGATATTCCCACATTCTGAGGTCGCTTCGAAGGTTGTGGGCCACGTCTTTCCACGAGCCGCCGCGAACGATCTTGCGCTTCATCTTGTAGGGATCTTCAATCGCCGCGTCATACCTGTACTCGGGATTGAGGTCCGATGTCAGTTTGCCGACACTTTCGGTGTAGGCCGTCGAAGTCCATTCCGAAACGTTACCGGCCATGTCGTAAAGGCCGAAGTCATTTGGCTTGAACGTGCCGACGGGCGATGTGATCACGTGGCCGTCGCGGACAAAGTCACCCTCCATAGGTTTGAAGTTGGCGTAGAAACATCCGCGTTCGTCCATCGGGAGAATCTCCTCCCAGGGATACGAGCTCTCGGAGTTGCCGGCGCGTGCGGCATATTCCCATTCGGCCTCGGTCGGGAGACGATAGGGCTCCACATAGACCCCTTCGCGGCCGAGCGAGCGGCGGAGGTAGTCGGTTCGCCAATTTGCGAAAGCATTGGCCTGCTCCCAGCTGACTCCTACAACGGGATAGTCATTGTAGCCTGCGTGTGAGAAGTACATTCTCGTGTAGGGCTCGTTATAAGCGTTCTCGAAGTCGTTGATCCAAGCCGTCGTGTCCGGATAGACGTTGACGATATATGTGTTCAGGAAGTCGTAGTCTCCGGTGAGCGGTCGCGAAACGGTCTCGCGGACGATCTCGCCCTCGTCGGTCAGATAGGCGGTGTCCTTAGAGATCACCGGCAGGTCGGTGTTGACCGGCAGGTCGGTGTTATACTCGCGACGCGTCGGGTCGAGACGGTTCTTGCGCTTGGCGGCTTCGGTATGATTGAAGATCTCGTAGCGATAGTTGAGCTGGGTCGGATCGAGCTCGCGACGCCCGGTGATCGGGTTGGTGCGATAGACACTCTCGATCGCGCGCAGTTCGTCTTCGTTGGGATTGCGCCACGGAATCGGCTTGTTCCAGTTCAGATAGGGCTTGATGGGGTTGCCCTCCTTGTCTTCTTCGATCTTGAAGGCCTCGTTGCCGCCGAAGGCGGGGTCTGCGAGGCGTTCGCGGATAATCGAGTCGCGAACCCAGAAGACAAACTGTTTGTATTTCGAGTTGGTCACCTCAGTCTGGTCCATCCAGAAAGCGTCGACCGAAACGCCACGCGGGTCAGCCTTGACGCCCCAGACGGAGTCGTCCTTGGCAGGGCCCATTGCGTAGGCTCCGCGGTCTACGAGCACCATCCCGTAGGGGGTGGGCTCGGCCATGGCCGAACCGCCGACACCGGTAACCTCGCCCCCGGCGCCACCTCCGCGGGTGGCCATACAGGATGTCAGTGCCGTCAGCCCCACGAGGGCGCTCCCCATGGCGAATAGAACACGGCGCGCTCTTCCCGAGCGGTGAGTTGTTGAGGTTAGATGCTTTGTCATTTGTTCGGTTGGTTTTTCTACATCAATCTGATTGAACGATGCGCGTTTCGGTTCTTTTTCGAGAAGTCCAGCTTCAATGAGTAGCCGGCTATGATCTCGTGGCTTCCGGAACTGGCCCGGTTTATCTTTGAGAGAGGATAGTCAAAGGCGTATCCGAGAAAGAAATTCTTGAATTCGGCGCCTATCATGACCGAAACAGCCTCGTTCAGTCTGTAGCCTATGCCGGCGCTCAGAAAACGGTTGTAGGTGGCTCGCATCGTCACTTCGGGAACCACCGTCCGGAAATCTGTCTTCACGAACACCGAGGGCTGCAATGTAAATAACGTGTTTTTTAGCGGGATATTGCCGGAGGCGGTAAAATAGACCATTCTTCCGAGTATGGTTTCGAAATCGTGGGTATCTGCCGTCTCGGTCCCTTCCTGATTGAGTTCGACTGTCGGCTCGAGAAGGTGAAGTCCCGATATGCCGATCGAAAAGAATTTGTGGGTATAGCTGACTCCGGCCGAGAGGTCGAAGGCGTTGCCCGTCAGATCGGTCTTCGGAAGCGCCGGGTCGTCGGGCTGGTGATATTCGTCCCCTTCGGGGATGTATATGTCCGACCCTTTGAATTTGGAGTTGTAGTAGCCACCTTCGACGCCGATCGAGAACTGCCCCTTGAGGAGTTTGAACTTGTAGCTCAACTGGACGTTGGCCTGCAGGTTCTGAAACAGGCCGAGCTTCTCGGAGACGAAGTTGGCGCCGACACCTATCCGCTTGCCCGCGATCTGAAACGGGCAGTCGGCCACGGCCAGAAAACTCTGCGGAGCGTTCTTGATGCCGACCCACTGCAGTTTGGCGCCGCCGCGAATCCTGAGGAAGTCGGTCGTGCCTGTCTCGGCGGGATTGTAGAGCGAAGGGACGGCCCAGTACTGGGTCAACTGAGGGTCGGACTGCGCGTTGACTTTCGCGACCCCGGCCGAGATGATTGTCAGAATCATTAACAGCCGGACCGAAAGCTGGCGATATTTATTGAGGGCATCCTTTTCGGATATCTGCTTGAACATGAATCTGGTCAATTACTCGAAATAAAAGGTGATGACCACCATATTGGATTTCACTTTCTTCAACGACTGGGTGACGGCCATAGCCGCGGGGTTGTCGTCAAGGTCAGGCCGGTTGTGGCGGAGAATGTCGGTCAGGCCGAAACAGAATTTGATCTCGGGGATAAGTTTGAAGAACGGGAGGTAGAAGTCACATCCCAACCCGAGGGTCAGATAAACGTCCGTCGGATTGAACTTGAGGAAGTCGCTTCGCTTCTTGCTGACGTCGAACGTAGCCATGGCTCCTACCGTCGCGTAGGGTCGCGACTGGATATATCTCATTCCCGATATCTTCAGGTCGAGGGGTACGACCACATAGGCGCTCTTCACATCCTGACGCTCGAGATGGCCGTCGCTCAGGTCGAGCATGTGGACCGTTTTCGATCCGAAGTACATTCCCGGAGTCAGGCGGAGGTTGAAGTAGCTGTTGAGCCTGAGGTCACCCAAGACGTTGACACAGAAGCCGGGAGAGAACGAGGGCACTTCAACCTGCCACTCCGAACCGGTCTCGCTGTGGAAGCCGTTATGTGTAAACGACAGATCCTGGACGTGCATGCCGACCGAGAAACCGAGGTGAAACCTCTTCAGGTCGGCATAAGGTCTGTTAAGCACCGGATCCCCCCATTTGGCCGAGCCTGAAACCACGCCGCCGAGTGTCATCAGCACGACGACGAGGACCCGCATCCCGAAGGCGCGCGTCTCCTCTTTTCGTCTGCAAATCCGGCTGAGAAGAAATTCAAGTGCTTTGCTCATTGATTTTTCCGGTCCCGTTAATCGGAACCATTAAACCTTAAACGCACCGACCCTCCCCTTTATTGCAAACCATCCCCCGTTCAATCTTTTTAAAGTTGTGGGAATGCCGTAACTGCGGACACCACAGCATCGGCACCGAAGCTCCCCTTCCCCCCCCGCCGAGGCCCCTTCCCCCTCGGTGCGCCTTTCTTTCCCCAATAGTTGACAGTAAGGAATCCAGAGCTTTTTGGCAAACAAAAATTTGGATAATAAATGAATCAGTTGTATCTTTGCACACTGTTAAGTGCCGAAAAGCGTAAAGCAGCTACACTTTTCCGCACTTAGCAGTGTAGCATAAACAAAAATGAGCATGAATATAGAAAGAGACATATTATCGGTGTTGGATAAATGGAAAGGCCAACCCGAACGGAAACCGATTTTGCTTAAGGGAGCACGACAAATTGGTAAAAGTTGGGTAATGGAGGAGTTTGGAAAGCGAAATTTTGAGCACTACGCAAAGTTCGATTTCGATGAAAACCCAGAGCTCAAACAAATCTTTCAAGTAACCAAAGACCCCAACAGATTACTAAAAGAACTATCTCTTTTTACTGAAGTTCCTATAGAGCCAGGGAAGACCCTAATCCTTTTTGATGAAATTCAGGAATGTGAGGAGGCACTGAATTCGTTGAAGTACTTTCACGAAAAGATGCCGGCGCTTCATATCGTTGCGGCAGGCTCCTTATTGGGAGTTGCCGTGAAGAAAAAAAGGATGAAGGTTCCCGTTGGTCAAGTAGACATCCTCCACATGCACCCGATTTCTTTTCGTGAATTTCTGAGGGCAGCAGACCATAGCCTCTTCCAATACGTTGAGGATACTACTGAAATTACCCATTTACCTGAGATCGCTCTCAACAAGCTGAAAACGGAGTATCGGCGTTACATGATATGCGGAGGTATGCCGGAGGCAACGAAAGCCATGCTTGAGAACAAAGGGGTGGAGGCGGTAGACAAGATCTTAAGCGATATCTTGAGCATGTACGAAATTGACTTTGCCAAATATGCCGAACCGCTCCAAGTTTCTCGAATTCACGCATTGTGGCACTCCCTTCCGGCTCAGCTATCCAAGGAGAATCGCAAATTTATCTACAACGTCATCAAAAGCGGCGCGCGTTCCAAAGATTATGAGGATGCACTTATGTGGCTTGAAGAAGCGGGTGTAATTTACAAGGTGCATAATGTGACCAAACCCGGATTACCCCTTTCGGCTTATGCGGATCCTTCAGCTTTCAAGATATACGCTTGCGACATTGGGCTCTTGCGTAGACTCGCACGATTAAATGCAGATATAATCGTAGCCCCTACGGCCGGTTACATAGAGTTCAAGGGTGCCCTTGCAGAAAATGCTGTTCTCCAAAGCCTGGTCTGCGCCAGAGGAGGAGATGTCCCTTACTATTGGACATCCGGGAATAAAGCCGAAGTTGAGTTCGTTACCGACTTTGGAACTAAAGTGGTCCCCATAGAAGTAAAGGCCGAAAATTGCGTCTCCGGCAGAAGCTTAGCAGTTTTCAACGAAAAATTTAAGCCTCAATATAGAATTCGCTTTTCCATGTTGAATCTACAACAGAACGACAATCTGTTGAGTTGTCCCCTACCATTAACCGACTGGGTGAGAAAATTCCTGCTCTAACTCTTTACTTTCGAGACATACTATAGACACTTCTCTCCTTTCACACTTAGAAGATAGGTCTACAATGGAGATACAGAAGAAATTAACGTCTTTTTTTTTGAAAGGAAAGATGTAGCAAATTTGACTTTTTTACGTAACTTTGCAGTTGGAAAGACTTCGGTCTCTCCAGCTCATATGGAAATATAAGAAACGTTATGCTTATCTTGTAGTTTGTGAACGTAGGAAATTCAGAAACCGATGCAAGGATCAGCATAGTGGTTCTCACGCGTATGCGTGGGTCACTATTGTTACATCTGCATCAAGGGTTTCCTACGACCTACAAACTAAGACGTGGCATAGTTGGCTCACGTTTCTTTATTCGTAAGTAAAAGCGTCTTAGCAATGTGCCGGCACTAAGACAACCTGATCAATAACATGAACCGACTCATTCAAACGCTCCTGCTGATTTTTCTTGCCGTTTGCAACATGGCTGCTCAGGAGACAATGAAAGTTGAAACGAAGAAGTTTCACACTCCCGACTTCCCTTTCGATAGGGAAATATTCATCTGTACTCCTCAGCATTATGAGGATTTCAACCAGTCCGAGATAGACGTAATCTATGTGTTTGACTCGCAGTGGCTTTCTCATTTCGCATTCCCCTACAGCATCTTGGCAGAGTGCCAAAATCCCTATGAAGATAACATTCCCTTCATTGTTGTCGGTATACCGTCCCCCAATTCCAAAGAGTATACGCGTATGAACGACTTTCTCCCTGTACCGACCAACGTGAAATATGAATCTCCTTATTACGGGAACTACGAGAACTTCAAAAAATTTATAAGTGAGGAGGTAATGCCGTATATTAACAGCAATTACCGTACTTCCGGGCACACCCTTGCAATCGGGCACTCGCTTGGAGCATCGTTCATTTTGAATGCACTTTCTTCCGAAGAGATGTTTGACGACTACATCGCGATCTCTCCCAATTTCATGGAAGATGACTACAAATTCGCCAATGACTTCCTAAATTACGATTTTGCCAACAGCGAACCGAGATTTATTTTCCTCACTATGGCAAATGAAGATGAAGACTCATTTGGAAAGGAGTGGCGTCCGGCTTGGGATTTGGTTAAATCCACCATGGAGTCAACCGATTTACCTGAAGCGATCAAGCTATTCATCAAAGAATACCCTGAGCATACCCACATGGGCAGTTACCCCCAGAGTATGATGGACATTCTTCCTGTTTACGCCATGTACCGTCATACCACCCACTTCAGGAAGGGAGAAAAACAGCCGGTCCATATCGAGCTTGAATGTCCCTGGGCGGAAGGAGATGTATTCATCACCGGCAACCAGGAATCAGCAGCCTCTTGGGATCCACAAGGGGTAAAAATGAACAAGATAGATGATAAAACGTACTCTATTGATCTGAATGCGCAGTTACCGTTTGAGTTCAAATTCACGCAGGGGTCATGGGAATCTCAAATTAGTCCAACAAACGCCTATCGTGGTAATCTCCGTATTTTCAAGCCAGAACAGGCAACAAAACATTATGTAGCCGAATAAAATCACAATGCCTGCTACTCAGGAAAATAAAGAGAAAGTGGTGAAGTGCAAGAACTGCGGATGTTCCTGCACTTCAAACTTTTGTCCCGATTGCGGACAATCGACCAAGGAGAAGAGACTTGAGAATAAGACTTTCTTCATTGGTATACTGTCAGGTCTATCACGCATCAATCAAGGCTTTCTGTTCACAGCATGGCAGTTGCTTATAAACCCCTGGACAGTTATCCGAGACTATATTCATTGTCGGAGAGTGAGATATGTTCCTCCGATCTCAATGCTGATTGTCGTATGCTTTCTGAGTGCGTTTTTCTCCAGTCTGATGCCTGAATCTTCAGCAGAGATCTCCGATACAGGACTAGAACAGATTCCGGTCACTTACAGAATTGTACTGGCTGTTACGACATTTGTGATGGACAGCATGATAGTTCGTAATCTTACTATCTATATCCCCGCGTTGCTGGCGATTCCAATTGTGTATTCCTCTATTGGCGCAAGAAAATATAACCTCGCCGAATATTTCACCGCGATGATATATATGGCTTCGGCATTCCTGCTTTTCGGCATCATCATCAGTCCTCTTTCCCTGCTCTCCGAATCCTGGCATTCCGGACTGGAGATAGCCTACTCCATTTTGATTTGTTCACTGGCCATGTATAAGGCATTCCCGATAGGGTCGCTGAAAAAACGTGTCGGGTTATTCATCCTGTACCTTATTGTCTCCGGATTACTGTACACTCTGTTCATGCTTGTATATGCCACCCTCCTCGGATTCGGTAAAGTATGGGGTTGAGGTAGGCTATGCGACTGATAGAAGCCACGCAAAATCAACTTGCTATTTTTTGGGCACGACCAGGGGAGTTTCAGTTTTTTTGAGTAATTTTGTAAAAAGATCTCACGCATACTTTCTCCCAATAAAATACAGTTATGCCTTTCGACAAAGAACTGATACAATCGTTACTAGACAATTTAGAGAGCGACAGATCTGAGCGTACCCAATCTGTAAATAATACGGATAAGTTCGCACAGGCTATCTGTGCGTTTGCCAATGATCTTCCAGGTCACGGGAAACCCGGTTATCTAATAATTGGAGCGGAAGACAAGACGGGAAAGGTTCTTAACGTTCCCATAACAGATCAGCTTCTGAAAAATCTTTCCGGTATCCGAACCGATGGGAACATACAACCGCAACCGTCTATGGTCGTTGATTACGCCGATCTTGAAGAAGGGCGCGTAGCTGTCGTTGAGGTTCAACCTTCCAATTTTCCGCCAATCAGATACAAGGGCCAAATATGGGTTAGAATCGGTCCCCGTAAAGGAGTGGCCAATGAACAAGATGAGAAAATTCTTCTGGAGAGGCGCAACAGTCAGGCTTTGACATTTGACGCTCTGCCATGTCAGCGTGCGTCCATCGAGGACATTGATATCCAGCTTTTCAAGTCAATCTACCTACCCAAGGCTATTCCCATGGAGATGCTTGCGGAAGATAAGCGCGACGTGAAACATCAGCTTCAGGCACTGGGGTTCTACGACATTCGTTATGATTGCCCTACTAATGCAGGAATCCTTATGTTTGGCAACAACGTCGAACGTTTCCTTCCGGGTGCCTACATTCAGTACGTAAAATTCGCTGGCTACGGTCGCGGAGGTGAAATCCTACGAGAATATAAGTTCTCAGGCAATCTTATGAAGGTTCTGTATCAGCTTGATTCATTTGTTGACACCACAATAACCAATAGAAGGCCTATGCCGGTCTCTGTACTCAGAGAGGAAACTGTTGTGGATTATCCTCATTGGGCAACCAGAGAATTACTCATGAACGCCATATGCCATAGAACATATGATTCCAATGGCCCAATTCAGTTCTACGAATACGATGACCGGATCGAGATCCAAAATCACGGCAACCTCTATGGAAAGGCTAACCCTGAAAATTTTCCACATGTAAACGACTACCGAAACATCGTGATTGCAGAAGCTTTGCGGGTTTTGGGGTTTGTCAACCGCTTCAGTCGAGGAGTCCAAAGAGTAGAAGACGATCTTGTTGCCAATGGTAATGGTAAACCTCAGTTTGATCTCTCGCTCGGTACGGCCTTCCGGGTAATCGAGTACAAAGCTCAGCAAAATGAGACAGAAAATGAGACAGAAAATGAGACAGAAAAATTAGGAGATAACGATGCTGAAAATAAGAGAGATAAAGCAGAAAATGAGACAGAAAATGAGACAGAAAATGAGACAGAAAATGAGACAGAAAAGATGACAGAAAA
>CAZTSQ010000022.1:0-12415 GCA_964615915.1 uncultured Sangeribacter sp. | reverse complement strand
GACAGAAAAGATGACAGAAAATGTGACAGAAAAGTCCAATGAAGCAACCTCATCTCTTTCGGGCATTCATAAAGAAGTCTATCTCCTCATAGCCTTGAATCCGGGAATTAAATACGATGGGCTTCAAAAGAAAACAGGTAAATCAAGAAGTCACCTATCAAGGGTAGTAGCCACCCTAACCAAGAAAGGATTTATCATGAGAGTGGGAAGTGACAGAAAAGGGGAATGGCAGATCATCAAGTCATTGACGCAAAAGTAAGCCTCGGTATTTTTAACACATACTTTTTGAGGGCGAAGTATACAGGAATTTCGGCTTTTTTGAGTAATTTTGTGGGAGGAACCGATGTTGTCAATAAACTGGTGTATCAGATATGAAATGGGAACAGCTTATATCAGACAAGCGGCTGGGACTCGAGGAGTTTCATGATCCGCGGACCCATTCGCGCAGCGATTTTCAGCGCGATTATGACCGTATGATCTTCTCGTCGCCCTTCCGCCGGCTTCAGAACAAGACCCAGGTATTCCCCCTCCCGGGCAGTATCTTCGTCCATAACCGTCTGACCCATAGTCTGGAAGTGTCGTCCGTAGGCCGTTCGATGGCCAACGAGGTGACCGACCTGTTGCTGACCAAACACACGGACCCCATTGTCCGCCAGAAGCTCCACAATATCGGCGACATCGTGGCCGCCGCCTGTCTCTGTCATGACCTCGGCAACCCACCGTTCGGCCACTCGGGCGAGAAAACCATCTCCTCCTTCTTCTCGGAAGGTGGCGGTCTCGCACTACGCGATGAACTGACCGAACGTCAGTGGAACGACTTCACCCACTTCGAAGGCAACGCCAACTCCTTCCGTCTGCTGACCCATCAGTTCGCCGGCCGACGCGAGGGGGGCTTCGCAATGACCTACTCGACACTCGCCGCCGTTGTCAAATACCCATACTCTTCTCTCCGGGCCGGCAAGAACGGCAAATTCGGCTTCTTTGCTTCCGAAGAGGAAACCTACCTGAAGGTAGCCAAGGAACTCGGCATACCCATGCTCGACGCCGAAGGCCGTTTCGCGCGCCACCCCCTCGTCTATCTCATGGAGGCAGCCGACGACATCTGCTATCAAATCATGGACATGGAGGATGCCCACAAGCTCAAGATCGTCTCGACCGCCGAGGTCAAGGAACTCTTCTTAGGCTTCTTCGGCCCCGAAGACCACGAACGCCTCCACCGCCACATGGGACGCCTCGCCGACCCGAACGAACAGATCGGTTACCTGCGCTCGAACGTGATCGGCAAACTCGTGACCGCATGCGCACGAGAGTTCTTCGAGAACGAGGAGAAAATTTTGGCCGGGGAATACACCGGTACATTGATCGGCAACCTTCAGGGCACACTTCAGAAGGGCTACGCAGACTGCTCGGCGGCCGCGTACGCAAAGATATATAACGCACCCGAAGTGGGTGACATCGAGATCGCCGGTAACCGTATCCTAACCTATCTCCTCCAGCATCTGACTGAGGCGGTCCTTCATCCGGAGCGCAATTATTCGCGCCTACTCTTGGGCCAGATGCCCCAACAGTACGAGACCTCGGCCCCGACCCTCTACGAACGGATCCAGTCTGTTCTCGATCACGTCTCCGGCATGACAGACGTCTATGCCCTCAACCTTTACCGCAAGCTGAACGGTCATACACTGCCGGCCGTCTAAACTACTCAGAATCAATGATGATGTCCCTTTCTTGCCCACAGCCTTGTTCTCAGGGGCAACGCCTCCAATACTTCTTCCTGCTTCTCGTCACGCTTCTCGTGACCTTCCCGATCGCGGCCCGTTCATATTCGCCCGACGAGATAAAGGAACCCAACCTCATGGCCGGACAGTTCATCGCCGACCCGGAGGGCTTGCTCTCATCTTCGACCCGAAACCGCGTAAACGTCCGGCTCAAGGACGTCCTCGATCGTACCACCGCGGAAGTGGGCGTCGCAATAGTACCCGACCTCGGCGACATGGAGGTCGAGGACTTCGCCAATGAACTTTACGACCGCTGGGGCGTCGGCAAGAAAGACAAGAACAACGGTGTACTCGTGATTATCTCACCCGAATCACGTCAGGCCCGGATTCAGACCGGCTACGGCACTGAAGGTGTTCTCCCCGATGCCGTCGCGAGTCAGATTATGCGTCGTCAGATCATCCCGGCGATGAGAGAAGGAGACCTTGACGGAGCAGTCGACGGAGCAACCGAAGAAATCTCCAAGATACTGACCGACCCGGAGTATGCCGAGGAGTTACGTTCATCCCAGACGGGATATGGCGCTGACGAGGGTTACTCAAAAGAAGACGTAGCCGAAATTAAGAGTGCTCTGACGAGTCTCGCGGTTGTGCTTTTTGCCGTAGGGGGTGTGATCTTGATATGGATGTGGCGGTCAAACCGACGCAAACCCCGTCAGGCCAAGGTCGTGGCCTATCGGAACATGACGTGGATACTTGTGGCACTCGGCGTGATGAGTTTCGGCACCGGCTTGGTCTGGGCGATCATTGGCTGGTTCCTTCTCCGCAAGGCCCGACGCACGGGTGACCCGTGTCCGAATTGCGGAAACACCCACCGCAAACTCGTGACGGGCATCGGGGCGACCCAATATCTGACACCTTCTCAGCAGACCGAAAACCGGCTGAAGAGCAAGACTCACGAAGTATGGAAATGTGACCAATGCGGTTTGGCTACGGTCGACTCTTTTGACAATCCGACATCGACCTACTCCGTATGCGATCGATGCGGGACCAAAGCCATGCACCATGTCGGCGATGTAACCCTCAAGCGGCCCTCCACCTTCCGCGAGGGCTTGGGCGAACGCGTCTACCGATGTGAACATTGCGGACACGAACGTCGCGAGCGCTATACCATTCCGAGTCAGGGACGCAATCTGGCCTTGGGAGCGGCTGCCCTCGGGGCGGCTTCCCGCCATCGTGGCGGCGGAGGGTTCGGCGGCGGAGGGTTCGGTGGCGGAGGGTTCGGTGGCTTCGGCGGCGGCATGTCCGGTGGCGGCGGTGCATCCGGCCGGTGGTAATATAAAGGTCTATACAGAACTAATCGCGCGTTGACACGTTAAAAGACTAAAAGCAAAACAAAATATGAAAAATCTATTGCCACTGGCCGTGGTCGCCGCGTTGGGCTCGGTCGTGATTGCATGTAACAATACCGGAGCCGGCTCGACAAAGGTCCAGTTGGCTACCTACCAATACGACACACTTGTTTATGACCGCACGGCAGACTCAATCGACCTGCCGGGCTCTCAATATTGGAAGATTCAGGGTCGCGGAGTGCTCCCCGTTCAGATCGGAGGCATATCCGTCCCCACTTTGAGAGACTCGCTGATGTCTCTGGCCAACATTCAGTTCAATGCGGGCGATGCTGTCCCCATAGTTGATTCTGTCAACCGTATCCTCCCCTACCGCAATCTTCCCGACTCACTGAAAGAGTTCCCCGTCTCCTATATCTCCAACAACCTGTCGGTTTACCTCATCACCCCGGCCGTAGCCGTTTGGGAAAACCACAGCGAGTCCTATATGGCCGGAGCGGCCCACGGAATGTATGCCACGACATACGTCAACTACTCTCTTGGTGACAATAAGATCCTCTCGTTAGACGATATGTTCAAGCCCTCGTACGAGAAGAAGCTACGGAAACTGGTCAAGGATAAACTCGACGAACGCCCCGACGTGTCGAAAGATGACTCCATCTCCCTTCCGCGCAATTTCTGTGTAACAACCGACGGTCTCTCGCTGGTCTATGGCCTTTACGAAATCGCCCCCTATTCATCAGGCGAGGTTCGTGTTGATTTCACCCCTTACGAACTCAACGACCTCCTCTCACCTACCGGCAAACGCCTCCTTGACGTCGAATAGGAAGAGGACACCATCGGTCCTCGACGAGAGTCACCGGCCCCACATTTTCACAACTTCAAGTAATACCTCGGGTAGATCACTCCTCTCCCTCCGAGCTCCGTCTTCTGCAGAAGGAGTCCGGAGTTAAGCACATGTCCGCCATCTTCGTTAGATGTTCCGAAGTCAAACCATCGCGCCTCACTATACGCTCCGGCCAGATAGTCAAAAAGATACGCTAATGATCCGTTGTCTCGGCCTTTAGGTGAGGTGGCGATATACTGGACATGGGCAACTTCACCAGTATTGAAGACACACACTCCGGCAGTCCACTCCCCTTCGGCATCCTCAACCACCCACAGATCAATGTTTTGAGGGAACGTGGTCATCAACCGACCAAGCTCTTCGCCACTGTGGACAGCCTTGGCTTCGTGCCTATCCTGAAGGCAAGCATTCACAAAGTCTATAAACCTCGAGGCGTCTTGAGTTTTACCGATGGTTAATCCTCCGCAGTTGACAGCCTTTTTGAGGTTGCGCTTCTGTCGCTTCTCGAACGGGGAACGACGTTCAATCTCAAAGGCAGACGAAAGATTGACCGATGACAGCGTGGCCCCGAAGCGCCAGAGCGCATATTCTTCTTCGGCGGCCGGAAGTTTCCAATAGATGAATGGAACCGACTTGTAATCAAACTCTTTAAGTCCTTCCATGCGCCCCCATTCGATCCATGCCTCAAACAATCCGAGCATGTCGGAGCCATCGAAGTGACGGCACGGTGTCAGCCAGCCTCCGTAGGTCAGACCTTGATGAGAATGAAGGACTCGGTCGGCGGTCACATTGGCGGGGAGCAGAGCGACAGGCTTACCGTCGCGCAAAGCGATCAGACTACAGTCGCGGAATCGGTCGGAGTGGTAGTCCATAAACCGCCGGTCGTGGAGAAACGTCCCGTTGCGAGACTCTGCAACCATTTCGTTCCATATGTCTGCCCACGTCGGCTCATACCTGACAATCCGCCACCGGGCTCGATCTTCTTTCTCTCTGTTCATCGTCAACGGATCCAGTCGAGTGGGTTGAGTTTGTCACGGTTGCGGTAGACTTCGAAGTGAAGCTCGCCGTGTCCGGGGTCGTCGGCGTTCTCTGCGGCACTGCCGAGCTTCTGGCCCGCCTTGACGTTGTCTCCGACTTTGACCGCAGGCGATTTCAAGTTACCGTAGGCGGTATAGTAGTTGCCATGATTGACGATCACGACGGTCTGATAGCCCGGGACCATGTAGACACCGCTGATCTTGCCGGCATATATCGACTTGACCGTGGCGCCGATCGACACCTCGACATTGATTCCGGGGTTGTCGTAGACTACACCCGGGAGATCAGGCAACTCCTGGCGGCCGAAGCGTGATGTGACGCGCCACATACCGTCGACGGGTCTGGGAAGCGATCCCTTCATGCCGGCGAAACCACCGTCGGCCACTTCCATTTTCGGAGCCGGCGCACTCTTCTTCGGAGCTTCGGCTTTCGGGGCCGGAGTGTTCGCGTCGCTTCTGGGCTTGCGACGGCGCGCATCGGCATAACTCTTGCCTTCGTCTCCTTTCTTCTCCTTACCCTTCGCGGGCTCGGTCTTCTTCGGTGTTTCTTTCTTGGGAGTCTCTTTCTTAGGCGTTTCCTTCTTGGGAGTCTCTTTCTTGGGCGCAGGTTGCTCCTTGGGCTGTTCGGCCTGAGCGAGTTGACGTTCACGTTCGGCTGCAGCTTTTTCTTCGGCGGCACGACGTTCGGCCTCGGCCTTTTCGGCTGCTGCCTTCTCAGCGGCGGCTCTGCGCTCTGCCTCGCGCTTTTCGGCCGCTGCACGTTCTGCGGCCGCCTTACGCTCTTCTTCGGCAATCAGGGCCGAGATGCGGCTCTTCAGTGCGTTGGCCTCCTGCTGTTTCTTGCTCAGATGAACTGTCAGCAGGTCTCCGTTTCGCTTTAGGTCTGCTACTACCGCATCCTGCTCGCGTCCCTTCTTTTCCAACTCAGCTTTGGCCACCTGTTGCTTGCGGAGAGCATCGTCTTTCTGCATCCTGGCGTTGGCCAGACTTTTCTTCTGTTCTGAAAGCTGCGCAACCTGACGGTTTATCTCGGCGCTCTGCTTTTCTTTCCATGCGGAAAATTGACGGAGATATCTCATTCGGCGCATCGCCTGATTAAAGCTGTCTGACGAGAAGATAAAGGCGAGCGCGGAGCTGTTTCCTCGCTTTGCTCTCATTTTCTTCACGGCCTTCAAGTACTCAGCACGCATCTTTTCGAGCTTGGCCTCGTTGTCGGCGATCTGGGCAGTGAGGGTGGAGATCTGCTTGTCGAGCGAGCCTACGGCAGTCTGCAGGGTCGAGACTTCTCCGCGCGTTTTCTCCAGGTCGGCGTTGATACGTCCGAGGTCACCGAGACTTTTCTTCATCTCGGCTTCGTTGCGCTTCAGTTCTTCCTGGGTGCGCTGAATCTCACGTCTTGTCTCTTCGTGCTGTCGGCGCACATCGGCCGAAGTCTCTTTCTTGGCGACCGGGGCTTTCCCCTTCGAGCCTTTCGTTTTGGTGCCTCCCCCCTTCTTGGCAGGTGCTTTTTGAGACGAAGCCTTTTTCGATGATGATGAGGCGCCTTTCTTCCCCGAGGTTCTGTTTGAGCTCGAGGTGCCTGACCCCTTCTTTTTACCCTTTGAGCTTTTTTGTGACGAGGTCTGAGGTTCGGGCACGGGGGCGCAGACGCTTTCGGTTGTGAAGGCGACGAGTGAGACGAGAGCTATGATGACGGAGAGAAGACGACGCGATGTTGAGGTCATTTACTTTTGTTGGGTTCTTGTTTAATTTACAAGAGTTCAGCGACTTGATGTGGCAGTGGGCCCGGTCAATTCAATTTCAGGACGTCTCGGAATTTAACTTCGCGATAGTCATTGAGTTTGCCGAGCTTGCCGAACCCTTTTGCGTCCCAATCGGGAGCATCGAATTCGATGGTTGCCTTGTTGATCTTGCTCTTGAGGCCAACCACTTCACCGATGATTTGCAATCGCTCCCCGGCTCTGGCGTAGGAGAGTGAGGCATAACCGTCAAATCCGGCATAGACGCCTATCATCTCTTCGAGGCGTCCTGTCGGCGAGACGCTGTAACCGAAGTTGATCGCGCCAGTTCCCTGAACATCAGCGGGAATCACAAGGAATTCGTCGGATGTCTGCTGCACTATATCGACTTTCGAGACCTGATCGGCCTTGAACTCTCCCTCTCCGACAAGTGCGACGCGACCCAAGAAGAGAGCCTGAAGTTCGGAGATGATCGATGGATCCTGCTCAAAGATTTCCTTCGGGTCAGCCTTGAAGTATGTTTTCTTAACCTTGTTGACGACAAGAACTTCATCGGGGGCGATCTCCACACGGGCCACCTCACCGAGAAATGTCACACGGATGGACATGAAGAGTTTCTTTCCGCTCTCCATAAACAACTTGACAGTGGGCTTGATGGGCAGCCCGTCAATCGACACGCGACCGGTCAACTCGACCTTCTTCCACGGTGTGTTCCACTGCGCGACGCGCTCGGCTATCAGCTTCTTCTCGCTTCCGGTCAGGGTATAGGTGACCAGAGTGTCTATCTCTACCTCATCAACTTCGACAACTTCCTCAACCTCTTCGGGCTCATTGTATTGAGCCGAGACGGCGGTAGAGGCAGAGATCAATATAAGGCCGAAAGCACAGGCTCCGGCAATTCTTGAAATATATTTCTTGTTTAAAATATTCATTTTCAGTTCGTTTAATAGTCAGGATTGCCGAGAGTTATTGCTCAGGATCTTTCCACCCTTCCTTCAAGAGGCGCGGGGCCTCTTCGTTTTCGGGATCTGCCTTAACGGCTCGCTGCCATTGCTGTCGGGCTTCATCCTGCTTGCCATTCTTCCAGAGAGTGGCGCCGTAGTGGATCAGCATCTCAACCATATCCTTCTCGATATCGGCCTTATGGTCGGGATTATTCTCGATCGCATCGTCGAATATCTTGACTGTCTCAGCCAATACCTTCTCGGCCTCCTCGTAGTCTCCCTTCATGAAGAGGATCCACCCCTTTGTGTCGAGATTGGTAGGGTTGCCGGGGTCGAGGGTGAGCGATCGCTCGGACATTTCGAGTGCTTTGTCGAGCAGTCGGTTGTCGAGGGCCAGATAGTAGGCGTAGTTGTTCAGCGTCAGCGGGTTGTTGGGAGTGATGGTCAGCGCACTTTCGTAACTGCGCGCCATGGCCGACGTATCTTCCATCTTATGGTATAGATCGCCTGCCTCCTGATAGATAGAAGAGAGATCCACGAAGTTCTGATATGTCAGCTGTCGAGCTGCCTCGGACTCTAACGAGAAGGGAACGTCGAGATCAAACTCCGGGTTGATATCCTTAATGGCCCTTTGGAGGAGGTCGAGTCCAAGATCATACTGATTCTGGTCAATCGCAAGCGCGACACCCAGACTTCGTATGTTCTGGATCACCCCAAGATCATCCCACGCCTTCTCGAGCGCCTCGAGCGCCTCTTTTCGCTTCTCCTGTATGACAAAGTGCTGGATCAACGCCACCCGCGCTACCTCGTTCTCCGGATTGAGGGCAATTGAACGCTCGATCAGCTCATAGCTCTTGTCCATGTTGCCCATCGATGACTCGACGGCCCCTTCAAGCAGATACAGCTCGGGATCCTGCGGGAACTGGCTGTGAAGTGTCGTGAAGGCATGACGTACTTTCCGAGCCTCCTCTGAGCCTTCTTCAAACTGTGTCTTTTCAAGAAAGTCTTTGAGCAGGTCAATTTTGGAATCGAAGTCTCCGTCTGGAAGGTCGAGCGCTTCGAGAGTCTTGGTGACGAACAGCGCCGTGTCCGATTGCTCGAGGGCGAGCATTCCTATTCGCGTCTTGACTTCGAAGTTGTTTGGATTCAGCTTCTCGGCTTCATAGAGATAGTGGAACGTCGAGTCCATGTCCTCGTTGGCATACTTCAGCATGGCCATCAGCACGAGCGGATACTCGTCGCGAGGGTGAGTCTTTCTGTATGAGTCAATCTCGGAGACGGCCCTGTCTGTCGCTCCGCTCTTGAAGAGGAGTCCGATCTTGCTTTCGAGCAGTTCGGGCGACGAACCTTCGCGCCGTTCATAACGCGAGAGGACGCCCATGACACTGTCTGGCATCTCGAGCATGGAGTATATGCCCGACAGCTGAAGCAGATGATAGCTCGACGGGGAGCCGAGGCTGTCGAGGCGCTCAAGGACGCGTATGGCCTCGCGGGCCACCGGTTGACCGTTCAACTCACGCTGAGGATCGGCCATGATCTGCTGGGCATAGAGACGCACCTGGGCATAATCGTCCGGGTAAGCATCAATCAGGCGGCGTCTGAGGTTGACCGCCTCTTCCCAACGCTTCTGTCTGTCGTCAAAGCCTTCCACATCGAGAAGCGACATCTCGTAGGTCCCGTATATATACGCGGCCTCGTCATATGTCGGATCGGTCTCGTAGGCTTTCTTGAATAAGGCGTAGGCTTTCTCGAGACTGTCGGCTGCGTTAGCCTGTGAGGCCGCAAGATAGTAGTATCTCGCTTTTGCACGCCGAGCCTCGGCATCGGTCAAATCCTTTGCCGTAACTCGCCCCGACATCAAGAGCGCGCCCAGAAGAGCCGCAATCGTGCCGAAGAAAAAGAAACCTCTTCTCATCAGTTGACCCCGCTGTGACCGAAGCGGCCATCCTCACGTTTGGTGCGGTCGAGCTCCTTTACTTCTTCCCACTTCACAGGGGTGTATTCCGTGATTACCATCTGGCAAATTCTCTCGCCGTCATTGACGGTGAAGTCATTGTTGCTCGTGTTCAGAAGGATGATGCCGATCTCGCCGCGATAGTCACAGTCGACGGTGCCGGGTGAGTTGGCGATCGTGAGGCCGTAATTGAGCGCGAGGCCCGAACGGGGGCGGATCTGACATTCATAACCCTGAGGAAGCTGCATGTACAGTCCCGTCGGGATGAGCGCACGCTCACCGGGCCCTACAGTGACCGGACCTTCCGGCAGATATGCGCGGACATCCATACCGGCCGCTCCCGGCGTTTCATACGTAGGCAGGGGGTGGTGACTCTTATTGATGATCTTGACTGGAAGATGATGAAGACTCATGGCTTTTTCTTTTTATTGTTTTGTTACGGAGGATTCTCCCCGCGACAGTCCCCGGTGACTCCTCAGAGGCTCATTCAGAGAGCGCTGCCGGTGAATTCCGAAAACTCACGCAAAGATAATCAATCCCCGTTACAAAAACAAAGGTTTCGCCCCGATGTTGGAGCGAAACCTCGTTTTCTTTGACGTGCGACGTTTATCAATCGCCGGGAGCGATTGCGTCAGACGGGCAAACCTGTGCGCAGCTGCCGCAGTCGATGCAGGTGTCCGGATCGATGTGATAGATTTCACCTTCGCTGATTGCCTCTACCGGGCAAACGGGCTGACAAGTACCGCAAGCAACGCAGTTGTCACCAATTACATATGCCATAATTTGTTTCTGTTTTTTGTCTCGGGCCCTCGCGGAGATTTACTCCCCTCGACAGTCCGAAAACGGGTTATTGTTTGTTTTCTCTGGGTGCAAAATTAAGTCGAATTCTTGAATCAGACAACAGATTTAACACATGGCAGTCTAATTTGGACAGCGTCTAAATTCTCCCCCCGACTCAAGTTACTGAATTGCGGTAGGTTGTGGGCGAGATTCCGGTCACGTGCTTGAAATATTTACCGAAGAAGGACTGATTTGCGAAGTTCAGACTCGAAGCCACCTGCTGGATAGAATAATCCGTGGTGCGCAACAGCACCTTCGCCTCCATGATCACATATTGATCTATCCACTCTCCCGCGGGCCTTCCGGTTATCTCCTTTACGACTGCCGAAAGGTGCTTAGGTGTGATGCAAAGTTCATTGGCATAGTAGGTTACGTCCCTGTGGTGACGAAACTGGTCGCTTACGAGCAGAATAAACCGCGCCATAAGTTCCTCTTTCCGCGACTTCTTGAACGACATGCCGTTCGTTCGGCTATGCTGGATCTCGAGCATCTCGAAATTCAGCGTCTGAAGCAGCGAACACAATTTTTGCTGTTTGAAAGGACTGTCATCCATGCGTATTTTAGCCTCCAGCAGTGCGACATAGTCCAACAACCGGCGATATTC
The DNA here is from genome assembly GCA_964615915.1 of uncultured Sangeribacter sp. Lineage (GTDB taxonomy): Bacteria > Bacteroidota > Bacteroidia > Bacteroidales > Muribaculaceae > Lepagella. The sequence goes on along the minus strand of CAZTSQ010000022.1, from coordinate 1,386 downwards.
TTCGTCAGACAAGACCGTGATCGGAACAGCCGGGAAATTGATCATCAACGGCAGAAGCTCGGTCAGCTTCGGAAGCAGTGACTCGAAAATCTGAAGGCTAGTCATGATAACTACGGCCTTAAAGTCTTCAGAGGTCCGCAAGATGGTCAGATAGTTCTTGTGAGACAACGGGAACATTGTCTGCCGTTCAATCTCATACTCCTTCAAGTCAATCTTGACCGTAGCTCGACCACCGACACAAATACAGATCATCAGTGCCTCTGTCCTCACCGGAGTCGCTATCTCTTTCGAAGGGCCTTCGAGCTCTATTATCGCCAGCTCATCCTTATAGGCCGTACACTTGACATTGTCGACCCACTGTCTGAATGAGACATTGATAAAGCTGTCCGGAGTATGATTGACGGTATTCATCGCCAGTAGAATTAATCGAGGTGCCTCTTCGCGACGCGTCGAGCCACGGCCCTTGGAATAAACGAAAGATGAGCCAAAGTCGTAGGCAAGACACCGAAACGTTTGCACATGATTCGGTAACGCTCCCTGAGCGACTTCACCTTATTCTTGTCTGTCAAGCCATCGGTAAGGTAGTTGATAGAAACTCTGTGGAGATTCACACACTTATCAGGCTCGGTAGCCGCGATGCACTTCAGACACCAATCATAATCGGCCGAGAACCGATAGCTGAGGTCATAATCGGGAGCCAGCTCCTTTTTGACCATGAAGGCCTGATGACACACCAACATCCCGCGCTTATAAGACTCAACGGTCAGCCTCTCGGGAGCGGAAAGGTGTCGGGGTCCTAAAATATGGCCTTCCGAATCGACCAGCTGAGTATCAGCATACACAATCTCAGCGCCACTGCGGGCAGTCTCAGCATAAGCCGACAACTCCCGGGGTGAAGAAAAACAATCGCCAGCGTTAAGGAAGAGCACATACTTACCCTTTGCCAATCTCAACCCCTTATTCATAGCGTCATAGAGGCCTCGGTCAGGCTCAGAAAGTATTCTGACATCCTTGTTACCGATAGCCCTCACAACTTCTAGAGTACGGTCAGACGAAGCGCCATCAACGACAACATGTTCAAAGTCTCTGAACGATTGCTCATTCAAAGACTTCATCGTCTCCCCCACGTTTTGCTCAGCATTGAAGGTGATGGTAATGACAGATATCAACGGTTCCATTTCAGCTCACAATTTACCCCAAAATTACAAAAAAACCGCGACCCCCACAAATGTAGGGACACGATTCAACTTCAGTGGGGACGCGATTCACCGCGTCCCCGGCGACCAGGGAATAAGATATGAAAAAGAGCTTCGGGGGACGCGATTAATCGTGTCCCTACCAGACAAGAAAAGACCGGTCGAAGTGAATCGATCGGTCTTTCCGAAG
>CAZTSQ010000021.1:14064-42091 GCA_964615915.1 uncultured Sangeribacter sp. | reverse complement strand
CGCTGGTGGTGACGCAGTCCTTGGGCTTGTTGAGCAGGATGTAGCACTTGCTCTGCAGGGTGACTACCTTCTCGTCGTACTCAACGACGTCGCTGTGTGTAATCTTGGTGCCGAGCTCAGTGACAACCTGGCCGTTGACTTTTACGAGACCCTGCTGGATGAACTCGTCGGCTTTGCGACGCGAGCATATGCCGGCGTTGCTCATATATTTGTTCAGACGAATCTGCTCATCGGGATCAGGCACCGGCACTTCGTACTCGATGCGTTTGGGGCGGGGGGTAAAGCTCTTGCCGCGACCGGGGAAGTTGCTGTTATTTTGGTTGTTGCGGTTATTGTAGCCGCCGGGGCGATTATTGTTGTAGCCGCCCTGCTGGTTGCGGTGATTGTTGTAGCCGCCCTGCTGACGCTGCCCGTTGTTGTATCCGCCGGGGCGGTTGTTGTTATAGGGGCGCTGCTGGCGGGGGCCGTTATTGTTATAGCCACCCTGGCGGTCGCCGCCGTTGTTGTAGGGACGCTGCTGGCGGGGGCCATTATTGTTGTAGTTGTTATTGTACGGGCGCTGCTGACGGGGCTGGTAGGGACGCTGCTGGTATGTATTTGTGTTTTCGCCCTCGGTGCTGTTCTCATCCTCGTTCTGCGTGTTGAAGTAGGGGCGCTGAGGACGGGGCTGATAGGGGCGATGATTGTTGCTGTTGCTGTAAGAGCTGTTGTAGGGACGCTGATTGTTGTAAGAGGGGCGGTTATTGCCGTATCCGTTGTTAGGACGGGGCTGATAAGGCCTTTTGTTGGGACGGAAGCCGTTCTCATCCTCATTGGCGCTCTCGGGTCGCTGAGAAAAGCGCGGACGGCTGTCGGCACCCTCTTCGGGAGCGCGGAAAGGCTGGCCGATGCGGGGGCGTTTGGGTTTCTTTTCGTTGGAATTGGAGTCCATATTCAGTTGTGTTTGATTTTTCCGGTAAAACAGTTGATTTACACGTGGCTGGCAACGCCTCTCGGCGTAGATACGGTTGATGCGGATTGCCGTGCAGTGTTAATATGATGCTGTGTTATGATAATATATGATATAGATGGTATAAAAGTAAATTGGATAAAAAAAATAATATAGTCGTATGTGTCTATTGATGAGTTTTAGCTGAAAGACCTAAATTAGAAACATTGAATGCCGGCCATTACCGGCTTCCGGTCATTTGCTTGCAAAGATATGAAATATTTTTTGAGTGCTGCGTTAAAATACGTTAAGTACCCGTCAGACCGTACGGGAACAAGGCAGGGAGACTGAGTATGCGCGAGCTCTCAATCTCCCTGAATTTCATTCCTTAAGCCTGCGCCGGGACGGCGCAGTGCTCATCAATAGTTGTTAGGCATGCGCTCGAACCAACCCTGGTCCATGCCACACACCGGGCAGCGCTTGGGCGCCGACTTGGCAGTGATGGTGAAACCGCAGCGGCGGCAGTACCATTCGGTAGGCTCTTCCTGCTCGAACTCTGTGCCTTTCTCGAGGCGCTCGAGGAGCTTAAGGTAGCGAGCCTCGTGCATCTGCTCTACGCGTGCGATTAGCTTGTAGAGGTTTGCAATCTGGGGGAATCCTTCTTCCTGCGCCACCTTGGCGAAGTTGTCGTAGAGGTCGCCCCACTCTTCGCGCTCGCCGGCAGCGGCTTCGGCAAGGTTTGTGCGGGTGTCACCTACAACACCTGCAGGATATGCGGCCTTGATTTCGACAGTACCACCCTCGAGGAGATTGAAGAACTGCTTGGCGTGGCTGAGCTCCTGCTCGGCAGTCTCAAGAAAGACTGCTGCTATCTGCTCATAGCCTTCCTCGCGTGCCTTCTCGGCAAAGAGGGTGTAACGTGAACGTGCCTGGCTCTCGCCAGCGAAAGAAGCGAGCAGATTGTGCTCGGTGCGGGTTCCTTTTATGCTTTTGGTTTCCATTTCGTATATATTTTTGTAGTAGTTATCAATGCATAGTAATAACGAAAGCCTTGCAACTAAGGTTCACGTCGCCCGAAAAAATTTTTATGCTTGCGTTGTGCCAAAAAAACTCAAAAAAAGCAAAATGCAAGACCTTTAGGGCCGTCGGCCTTGTTAAACCCATATACCGACCTTATACATCGGCGATAAAACAACTATTTACTCACAAATATACACATCTATAATACAACTATGGCATCTGAAACTTTCCGCACCAAGCTGCTGGGCGTACAGCGCAATCTCCTCAACTTCGCCTATACGCTGACCTCGAACCGTGAGGATGCTTACGACCTCCTGCAGGACACTACCCTGAAAGCTCTCGACAATGAAGACAAATATGTCGACAACGTCAACTTCAAGGGTTGGATCTTCACCATCATGCGCAACCTCTTCATCAATAATTACCGCCGTCAGAGCCGCTCGTCTGTGGTCGTCGACCACAGCGAGGACCTCTATATGCTCAATATATCGCAGGACTCGGGCTTCGAGAGCCCCGAGGGCGCACTGACAGCCAAAGAAATAAAGGGCGTGCTCGACTCTTTCGCCGAGGAACTGCGCGCACCGTTCGCCATGTATCTGGCGGGCTACCACTATGCCGAGATAGCCGAACGCATGGAGCTGCCATTAGGCACCGTCAAGAGCCGCATCTTCCTGGCACGCAAGCGCCTGCAGAGCTCTCTCGGCGACTATCGCTAATACCCGTCAGAAATATTTACTTGAAGGCCTCGGCCGCCTCGCGTATGGCATAGAACATGCGCTCATCGGCCTCGGTGAGCTCCACGTGGCGACGTGCCATCATGCGGCGAGCTATCTCGAAGAACTTCGTCATCGACACGTCGGTAAATCCGGCAGTGGAGCCCTCGCTGAAAGAGGCCACGAAGTTGCGGGGGAAGCCCGAGCCATGGATATTGACGCCTACGCCGAGCACGGTTGCCGTGTTGAACATGGTATTGATGCCGGCCTTGGAGTGGTCGCCCATTATCAGGCCGCAGAACTGCAGACCCGTGCGCAGGAAATGACCTGTGGGATAGTTCCAGAGACGTATGGGGGTATAGTCATTCTTCAGATTCGAAGCCACACAGCCGGCTCCGAGGTTGCACCACTCGCCGATAACCGCATTGCCGAGGAAACCGTCGTGAGCCTTGTTGGAGTAGGCCTGCATGACAACATTATTGAGCTCGCCGCCGACCTTGCACCACGGCCCCAAAGTGGTGTCGGGGTAGATTTTCGTGCCCATATTCACTACTGCATGACTGCACAGCGCCAGCGGGCCGCGCAGCATCGAGCCCTCCATGATCTCGGCGTCACGGCCTACGTAAACCGGCCCGGCAGTGGTATTTATGAAGGCACCTTCTACCCGTGCGCCTTCCTCGATAAAAATCAGTCCGGGGTCGCCGATGACCGTATTTGTCGGGCTCAGGGGCAGGCTCTTACGACCGGCCGTGATGCGGGCGAAGTCTGCCCGTAGCACCTTGCCGTTCTGCAGAAAAATATCATAAAGATGATCTATCCGCGTAAGCTCGCCTTCGAAAATCACATCTTGCGAAGGCGTGCCTCTGTATGCCACCACCGTGGCGTCGGCCACGAGTCGCTGACCGGGCTTGAGGGCAGCCGCAGCCGCAGCGAGAGCCTCGTCGGGCACCACATGGCCGGCAACATGGAGAGCTTCATCGCCGGCATCGACGGGCGGATACAGCTCGCGAAGGTAGTCGGCGGCCACATCCCAGCCATAATCACCGGGCAGGAATGCCTGCCATTTTTCCGCAATAGTGTCGATGCCCACACGGATTGCGCCCACGGGGCGGGTATAAGTCATGGGCAAAAGCTCGGCACGCACTGCCGGCTCATCAAATACAATTACCGTCATAACAATGATATTTTGCGCAAAAATAGCAAATTCCGCTCACATGCTCAAATCGGCTTCAAGCAGTCTTGACCGATTTGGCAGCGCGCTTCCTGAGCGAACGGCGCGTCGTGGTGATGTAGAATGCGCTGAAGATGCCCAGAGCCACGAGTGTGAGCGCCTGCATGGTCCAGTAGACCAGCGAGTAAGCAGCTGCATCGTTCTGTCCCACGGAGAACAGCGACAGGCCGAAGATGACAGCTAAATTCCAGGGACCGAGGCCGCCGTTAGACGGGACTATCATGCTGCACGAACCGAAGACAAACACCACAAGTGCCGGCAGCAGACCGTAGAAATAGCCGGGCTGCGTGATGAGGTCGCGAGTGAAGTCGAAGGCGAAGAAACAGACATAGGTCTCAAAGAAGTAGCAGCTCCATATGCCTAAAGTGAGAAGGAGGTAGAGCCCGGTGCCCTTCATGTGAAATATGACAGCAAAACCGCTCCACACTCTCGAAAGACTTCTGTTGATGGCGGCCACCGGAGCCGTATCGGCAAAATAGCGGTCGGCGACCACGAGCAACACTATGCCCGCAGCCACACCTAACCATACCCAGCCATGCGAGAAAGCATTGGTCAGAGCCTGCCCGACAGCATAGTGGTCGAGGAAGCGGTTTATCTCAGGGTGTGCCACAATGATGGTGAGGAGAATGAAAAGACCTATCATCACACCATCGGAAGCACGGTCGCCGATGTCGGTACCGATCACCGTGGAGAGCTTGCAGTGCTGCCTGTGCGACACATAGACACACCTCCAGGCCTCGCCCAGGAAGGGGAATAATATATTGAGGGCATACGCACCGAAAATCGACACACTCTCGGCGATGACAGGCATACGTGCCACCCCGGCAGCTCGGAGCTGTATGCCCCAGCGGATGCCGCGGATAACGTGTGACATCACCGTGAGCACCATCATCATGACGATATACTGCCAGCGAATACCCTGCTCGATGACGGCACGCACCTTGTCGAAGTCAATCTTGTGGAAAAGCCACAATATCAGCGCCGCCGACACTGCCAGCGGAACTATGACCTTGAGGGCGGTCTTGAAGTCTTTTATCACAAGGTGCTTACTCATATAATTGTTAACGTCCTTTCAGTGCGGATGGTTTGCATCAACCGGCAACATTATTCTGCGGACATCCGGCGATGAAAGCGCGGAGGTTGTCGCAGGCTATCTTCAGCAGTCGCTCGCGAGCTTCGCGTGTAGCCCAGGCGATGTGGGGCGTCACCATGCAGTTGCGGGCCGAGAGCAAGGGATTGTCGGCCGACGGCGGCTCGCAGGAGAGCACATCGACACCGGCACCTGCAATGGTACCCTTGTTGAGTGCCTCGGCCAGAGCGAACTCATCGACAAGCGGGCCACGACCGGTGTTGATGAGCACAGCGCCGGGCTTCATCAGCGCGAGGCGCCGTGCGTCGACAAGGTGACGGGTAACCGGCGTCAGGGGGCAGTGGAGGCTCACCACGTCGGCGCGCCCGAAAAGCTCGTCGAGGGGCACCGGCTCAATGCCGTCGGGTAGGTCGGCCGCTGTCTTTGACGTATATGCGAGCACCTTCATGCCCATGGCCAGAGCAATGCGTGCCACGGCCATGCCTATATTTCCGAGGCCGACGATGCCGAAAGTCTTGCCGGCGAGCTCTGTCAACGGTGTATCCCACCAGCAGAAGTCGGGACCGGCGCTCCATCGGCCCCGGCGGTTGGCCTCGGTATAGTGCTCGACGCGCGCCGTCAGAGCGAAGAGGTGCGCGAAGACCATCTGTGCCACCGAGGCAGTGCTGTAGGACGGTATGTTGGTGACTACTATACCGCGCTTGCGGGCAGCCTCGACGTCAACCACATTATAGCCCGTGGCGAGCACGCCTATATATTTCAGCCCGGGCAGTGCGGCAATGTCGGCGGAAGTGATGACGGTCTTGTTTGTGAGCAGCACGTCGGCACCGTCAGCGCGGCTGCGCAGCTCTTCGGGAGCAGTACGGTCGTAGACAGTGAGTTCGCCCATTTCGGCCAGAGGAGCATAATCCATGTCGCCGGGATTGAGTCCGTAGCCATCGAGAATAACGATTTTCATAAAGCTTGCATATATTTCCCACAAAATTACAAAAAATCTGTCAAAATAGCTTTATTTTAAAATCACAACACAATAAGTGTATTTTGAACACGATTGAAAAAATATAAGAGAAAAAGCTCGCACAATGTGCAAGAAGATTAAAAAACCGCAAAACATTTGTCAAATTTGAAAAAAAATCATATCTTTGCAGCGGATAAACTCGCGCATGCGCTTAAAAGCGGATTCGGCGACTGCGGGGGCGCATCCGAGCCCTGCTGTGACACGTGCAAAATCAATAGCAGCAGATCTGTTTAGGTATCATTATCCATTAGAATCCATAACCCAACACATGAAACGACTATCGTTCTATCTTGTGCTGCTCACCATTCTGGCAGTAGGCCAGAGTGCTTGGGCACAAGGGCTTGCGCGTAAAGCCTATCCGAATGACGGAGAAAGTGTGATACGCATGGCCAACATCATCAAGCCCCGTAAGGCTTCGACATTTGTTAATGCCGCTCCGAGAATCGCTTCGGGCCGTATGTTCGCAGACGCGCCCATGAAGGTTGCCGACGGCACAGATCCCGTCACCGTATACGGCTGCATGGTTTTCTCGAACCAGTGGACACTCACCCAGCCGCCTATCGGTATCTACAGCATCGAAACCACTTCCAACGGCACTCTCGACCCTTACAAGCTCAGCCCGTTCTACGAGGCTAACGGCGGCGGTACTTACGTCAACGGCAAGCTTTACTTCTACTATTACTTCGAGGTAATGGGCGGTATCTTCGCATACTGGCGTGTAATCGACACCGACGCATGGGAAACTGTCTACTCGTCCCGTACATCCGACAACAAAGTTGCGACCGACATGACCTTCGACCGCGTCAGCGAGCAGATGTTCGGTAGCTTCGTCGACCTCCGCACCGGAGAGTACTCGTTCGGCACTGTCAATCCCGCCAACGGTGACGTTACCGTGCTCGCTCCTCTTGCAGAGCCTTTCTTCGGTCTTGCAGCTGACGTAAACGGTGACCTCTACGCCATCACATACAACGGCTACCTCAACAAGGTAAGCAAGGAGGACGGCTCGCTCACACCCGTGGGCAAGACCGGTCTTAACCCTGCCTACATGCAGTCGATGACCTTCGACCTCAAGACCAACCGCCTCCTTTGGGCTGCTTCTACCAAGAGCGGCTGCGGTCTCTACGACGTCAACATCGAGACCGGCGCAGCTACCCTGATCACACCCTTCCCCTACGACGAAGAGCTCTCTGCACTCTACACCCTCAGCCAGGGTGCAGCCAAGGCAGCTCCCGGCGACCTGACCGACTACTCGGCAGAATATGTCATCGGCACAGCCTCTGACATCGCCATAAGCTTCAAGATGCCTACCGTCGCATTCGACGGCTCGACTCTGAGCGGCAACATGGACTGGACCATCCGCCTCAACGATGTCGACACCGAAATGGGTTCGGCGGCACCCGGCGAGCAGGTCAACGTCACCATCCACAACGCACCTGCCGGCATGACAGTTATTTCGGCCTTTGCATCGAACGACGCCGGCCAGGGCCCGCAGTCGAAGGTACGCACATACGTCGGCGTAGACCTTCCCAAGGCTCCCTCGAACATCGTTACCAAAGTAGAAGGTGACATCATCACCCTCACCTGGGATGCTCCCACCGAAGGTATCAACGGCGGTTACTTCGACCCCGCTACCCTCAACTACCGTATCATCCGCAACCCGGGCAACTACACCGTATGCAACAGCACTAAAGAGACAACCTTCAGCGAGCAGGTAGATGCCACTCGTCTGACCTCGTACAGCTACGAAATCACATCGTTCAGCGGTGCTAACCGCGGTGCGACAGCCAGCGCCGACCGCGTACTCGTGGGTGACGCATTCTCCATCCCCTACAGCGACGACTTCACCAACGGCAACGACTATACCCTCTACACCATCGTCGACGCCAACCAGGACGGCCGCACATGGCAGTGGAGCGACCAGGCAGTGCGCGGCTACTACAGCTACGACAACGCCATGGACGACTGGCTCATCACCCCGCCCATGATTCTGTCTGACGCAATGGTCTACACTCTCCGCCTGATGACCCGCACAACAGGCTACTCGGAGGACATCGAGGTCTTCGTAGGCAAGGCTCCCAATGTTGAAGCCATGACAGAGAAGATTATGCCTGTGACCTCGATCAACAGCAACAACTACACCGAGTTCAAGCATGAGTTCACAGTGTCCGAGCCCGACGTTTACTACATCGGCTTCCACCTGGTATCTCCCGCCGGCCACAACATCCTCTACTTCAACAGCCTCGAGGTTCTTGAAGCCGCTTCTGTCAAGGCTCCCGCAGCCATCACCGACCTCACCGCAAAGGCAGCTGCTGATGCAAGCCTCAAGGCTACCGTAAGCTTCACCGCTCCCGACAAGACCGTCAACGGCGAGCCCATCACCGCTCTCGAGAAGATCTATCTCTACCGCGAGGACCGTATCGCCAAGACCATCACCAACCCCGAGCCCGGCAAGAAGTACACCGAAGAGATTGCCAACTGTACACGTGGCGTGAACACCTTCCGTGTCGTAGCGTTCAATGCCGATGGCAAGGGTCTCGAGAGCAAGACTTCTGTCTTCGTAGGTCCTGACCTGCCCGGCCGATGCAACAACATCACCCTCATGGAAGAGAACGGTCAGTGCGTCCTCACATGGGAGCCTCCTACAGAAGGTGCCAACGGTGGTGTAGTTGACCCCACCAAGCTTCGCTACCACATCGCATCGCAGGACTTCAATACCGGTGGCGCTTATGCCGAGGCCATGGACCTCACCGAGTGCCGCTTCACCCAGATGCCCAACATCGAAGGTGTCCAGGGTCTGGTTGCATACTACGTATACGCTGTTAACGAATATGGCGTGGGCGACGGCTACCGCTCGAACGTCCTCGTGGTAGGTACTCCCTATCAGCTGCCCTTCGTTGAGTCGTTCGCCAACAACACTCTCCACTATAACACTTTCCGCAACGAGATGTATGCCGGCTCGGAAAGCATGTGGGGTGTCGTTGAGTCTGGCACATTCCCCAACGTTCTCCCCGCCGACAACGACGGTGGTATGCTCACCTTCCAGCCCGGCGATGAAGGCGGTGCCAAGTCGCTCTTCACCAGCGGCCGCATCGACATCAGCAAGGCTCTCAAGCCCACCTTCGAGTTCTGGTACTACTTCAAGCGCCTCTCGACCGACAAGATCACCGTCACCATCGCTACCAACGGCCGTGACTTCAACCCCGTAGGCGAGCCTATCGAGATGCAGAACGTCTCCGGCTACAGCCGCTGGGTCAAGGTATCCGTACCTCTTGAGTCGTTCAAGGCAGCCGGTGCCGACCACATCCAGTTCGGTCTCCTCGTAGAGTGCGGCGATGACCTCAGCAGCCTCCACTTCGACAACTTCGTGGTTCGCGACATGCCCGACAACGACATGGCCGTGACAGCGTTCACCGTACCCACCAAGTTCCCCGTCGGCGAGAAAGCAAACTTCGCAGTCGGCGTGACCAACATGGGTTCGAACAAGGTTGACTCCTACCGTGTGGCTCTCTTCCGCAACGGCACCGAGATAGCATCGGCTAACGGTGGCGCCCTTGAGCCCGACGGCATCGCAGAGCACATCTTCACAGAGACTCCCGACCGCTCCTTAGGCGAAAAGGCAGAGTACTACGCACAGGTATTCCTCACAGGCGACCAGGTTGCATCAAACGACAAGTCCACTGCCCGCATCCTCACCATCGAATATCCCAACTTCCCCCTCGTGAGCGACCTCTCGGGTTACATCGACCCCGCCACCAACACAGCCAAGCTGTCGTGGTCGGCTCCCGACCTTGAGTCAGGCGTACGCACCGAAGACAACTTCGAGGCATACGAGGCCTTCTCTATCCGCAACTTCGGCGACTGGTACACTGTCGACCAGGACCGTGCAGCCACCATCTACATCGAAGGTGTAAACCTCTGGCCCAACTGTACCGCTCCCCAGGCATGGATGGTATTCAACGCCCGTCTTGCCGGTCTCGACGAGCCCTACTCGGACGGTTCTCCCTCTATCTTCACAGCTCACAGCGGTGAGCAGATGCTCATCAGCTTCGCAGCTGACATCAACGATACAGAGCACAACGACGACTGGCTCATCTCGCCCGCCCTCAACGGCAAGGCTCAGACCGTATCGTTCTACATCAAGAGCCTCACTGACTACTACGGCAATGAGACATGGGAGTTCCTCACATCGTCGGCAAGATACCGCGAGACCATCACAGCCTTCACCAAGATGGAAGGCGTGGGCGGTCAGGCCACCGAGGAATGGCAGAAAGTGACAGTTGACCTTCCCGAAGGCACACGCTACTTCGCTATCCGCTGCACCTCGACCGACTGCTACGGTCTGTGCGTTGACGACATCGAGTACACACCCGCTCCTATCGCCGACCTCAAGCTCCTGGGCTACGACGTTTACTGCAACAACACCAAGCTCAACAGCAAGGTGCTCACAGAAACCAGCTTCGACCACGCAGGTGTTGACCCCGACGGCGCATATGCATACAATGTAGTCTGCGTATACGACAAGGGTGACTCGGCCAACTCGAACACCCTCAACCTCGGCAAGGCCGGTCTGGACGAAACTCTCGGCTCTGACATCAAAGTATCGGCAGCTGCAGGTGTAATCGTCATCGAAGGCGCAGCAGGCAATACCTGCAGCGTACACAACGCAGTCGGTATGACTCTGGTTACTGCAGAGTGCGCAGCCACAACAGTTGTAGAGGTGCCCGCAGGCATCTACCTCGTGACTGTAGGCGGCAAGGCCTTCAAGGTTCTTGTAAAGTAAGAAGTCATAACTAATCAACACAGCCTCCGGAGTCTTCTCCGTAAGACCCCGGAGGCTTTTATTACCAATCATTAAAATATAATCTCAATGAGACTTTCTTTACTCCGCAACGCAGCATTAGGTCTGATGGCCATCACTGCCCTCTCGGCAGCTGCCGAGTCGTTCGAAGTAACTCTGACCGAAGTCGGCACCCTCAGTGAAAACATTCCTGCCGATAAAAAATACACCATCACCGACCTCAAGATTTCAGGTCCTCTCAACGGTACAGACCTCAAGTTCCTCCGCGATATGCTTGGTGTGAACGAAATGTGGAAGGCCACCGACGGTAAGCTTGTCAACCTCGACATGACCGACGCCACTCTCCACGAAGGCGGCTCTTACTACATGGCAGCCGACGGCTCGCAGGCAACAACAGCTCCGGTGTGGATCTACTCACGCAACGACGCGCTCCCCGAAGAGCTCTTCTCGGGCACTAAACTCGAGACTATACAGCTGCCTACGTCAATCAAGGGTATCTACTCGTCGTTCTCCGACGCCAAGTTCCTCAAAGGCGACATCATCGTGCCCGAAGGTATTCAGTTCATCGGCGAATGGGCTTTTGCAGGCTCTTCGATCGAAGGCATCCTTCTGCCGAACTCGCTGCACGACGGACCCAACAAATACTACTTCAACGGCGCCGCTCTCGGCGGCCATGCCTTCCAGGGCTGCACCCATCTCCGTGCCATCCGTTTCCCTGCAGGCGTAACCATGATCAAGGGCCAGACCTTCGCCGGTTGCACCGCTCTCAAGGACTTCTACATCCCCGCTTCCATCACCGAGCTCGAGGCTGAGTTCATCTCGAACTGCACCTCGCTCGAGAGCATCTATGCCGAAGCGCTGACTCCTGCCAAAGCCGAGTACCGTGCCTTTGCCGGCGTCGACTTCGACAAGGTGACAGTCTATGTTCCCGCCAACGCCCGCTCGGCCTACGAGTCGGCCGACGAATGGTCGGAGTTCAAGAACATTGAAGAAGAAGGCAGCACATCGCTCGAGATGACAGCTGCCGAAGTCCTGACTTTCGACACCGCTGCACGCACACTCTACACTGCCGGCAAGACCGCCGAAGTCTTCACCGCCGAGGGTCGTCTCGTTGCCCGCGGCAGCGACCTCAACCTTGCATCGCTCACTAAGGGCGTATATGTAGCCGTGTGCAACGGTGCTGTCATCAAGTTCAGTCTCTAACACTCATCTCCTCATACAATGAAAAGAATACTCCATTATCTGCTGCCCCTGCTGCTTGTGCTGCTGTGCTGTGTCAAGGCGGGTGCATTCACCATCAACCTCAATATCGACCATCCTGACTACGTATTTGTACAGGTTGGTGTGGTTGACACATGGACAGACCTCACTCCCGGCGATAACGCCGTAGAAGTAGATCCCGGCGACCCCTACATCTTCTTCATGGATGTAGACAGTGACCACGGTCTGACCGCTGTTTACAACGATCAGAACGAAGACATCAAGGTCTACAACGCATCTTCGTACTACATCAAGCTCAGCGAAGCCGACGCCGGCAAGACCTTCCGCGTAGTCACCTTCGAAGCACAGCCCGACATCTGCACGGCTACCGTCAACGTCGACGATGCCTCGATGGTAAAATTCTTCATCGGCGACAACAGCATGACTCCCCTGAATAACGGCGCCAACACCATTACCTTCGACTCGCGCGAGACCACAACCTTCCGCCTCAAGCCAGCCGACTACTTCACTCCCTTCCACATGGTGAAAATCGACGGCCGTGAGATAGCATGGTCCTTCCCCGAGTACGTCATCACCAACGTGCGCAACGGTTCGGTAATCGACATTATCACAAAGCTCCCCGAAGGCTCTGTCGACATCACCATCACCGGTAACGACGCCGGTCTCGAATCAGTCACCGCTGTGAAGGTCGACGGTAAGGCAATCGAAGACTGGAGCGCGACAGGTACTGTTGCAGTGCCCATCGGCTCGTTCTTCGAGATTTCCTGCGACACCAAGAACTACTTCCACGACAGCTTCACCGTTGACGGTGTGCGCAAGGCTTTCTACGGCACTTACGACGCGACAGTAATCGCTCCCTTCACCATCGACATCCAGGCCCACGTGCGCGGCATCATCTCGTTCACCCTTGTTGTCGACGACCCCGAGAATCTGGACGTATATCCCGGCTCCTATGTCAGCGAGTCGTCAGTGCCTTTCGAAATCAAGGCCGGCGAGAATAAGCTCACTGTCAAGGAAAGCGCTCCCTACATCTGCTTCGCAGCCCGTCCCGAATGTTTCATCGAATCCGTGACTGACGAAGCCGGCAACACCTACTCCAACTATGCATCGGTGACTGAAGGAAAGACTATCACCGTCAAGACCAAACGCATCATCCGCGACCGCGAGGCGATAATCTACGTCGACGACGCAGGCTACAACAACTCGTGGTATCTCGCCGATGCCAACGCCGCCAAGAAAGAGCTCACCTCGGGCTATCAGACTTTAAACTTTGCCGAGGAAGAAAGCCCCTTCACCTTCTATGCCGGTAACGTTGGCGGTAGCCAGATATACCTCAATGACAACCTCCTTCAGGGCGACCTCTGGGACCGCTACGAGACAACTCTCGGCGACGGCGACGTCCTCAAGTTCTTCCTCAAGGGTGAGCCCGCAATCCGCACGGCTGAAGTCATTGCCACCGAGGGTCTCGAGTATACTCTCTACAAAGACCTGATTGTACCCATCGAAGTTAAGCGCAAGCTGCGCCTCCAGGACGGCACTATGATTACTATCGTTCCCGCCGAAGGCACCTTGATGTATGTCACAGCCGGCGATAAGAAAATCGAGGCTGACGAAAAGGGCAACTTCAACTTCGCCCTTGACAACGACATGGCTGTCCGCATCAGCGACACACCCTCGGGTCTTGCCGAGCTCACAGTCGATGAGGCTGCCGATACGACCGTCTACAACCTTCAGGGCATGCCCGTTGGCACTTCCCTCGAAGAACTCCCCGCAGGTGTTTACATCCGCGGCGGTGTCAAGGTTTACGTAAAGTAAAATCTCTCTTCTACCCCCTATCTTCTTTACCTACTCTGCAGGTGCGAAACAACACCTGCAGAGTTTTTTTGTGTACAAAAATGCAAATAAAATGGAAAAATCGGTGCGCTTAACATGAATTAACTGTTAAAATTATGTTGTACAACATAAAAACGCTAATTTTGCATCAGTTTTTCATGGTATTAGATTTAAGGTAAAATGATTATTCGTCGGGATGACGAGTAATTTTTTTTTGCCTTTACGGGAAGGGGGGGACACACGTAGTTCAGACAAAAAATGTAGGGACATGCCTTTGGCATGTCAGGCGCGGCAATGAACCATGGCTTTCCGTCGCCACAGCTTACCGTTACTGACATGCCAAAGGCATGTCCCTACGAATGTTCACTTTCTCATTACTGACATGCCGGAGGCATGTCCCTACGAACATTCACCCTTTCTCATTGCTGACATGCCGGAGGCATGTCCCTACAGATACTCACCCTTTTTCATTACTGACATGCCGGAGGCATGTCCCTACAATTCTTTGGCATGCATGTCCAGACAATTCGTCCAGTACAATTTGGTCTGACGGGAGCATCAGTCGAGCTTGAGGACGGCGAGGAAGGCTTTCTGGGGCACCTCTACCGAGCCGATCTGCTTCATGCGCTTCTTACCCTTCTTCTGCTTCTCGAGGAGCTTGCGCTTACGCGAGATGTCGCCGCCATAGCACTTTGCTGTCACGTCCTTGCGGACAGCCTTGATGGTCTCGCGGGCGATAATCTTGGCGCCTATGGCAGCCTGAATGGCGATATCGAATTGCTGGCGCGGAATGAGCTCCTTGAGCTTCTCGCACATGCGGCGGCCGAAGGTGAGGGCATTGTCGGCATGCGTCAGGGTCGACAGGGCATCGACACTCTCGCCGTTGAGCAGGATGTCAAGCTTGACGAGCTTGCTCTCGCGGTAGTCGTGGATGTGATAGTCGAAGGATGCATAGCCCTTGGAGATGCTCTTGAGCTTGTCGTAGAAGTCAATGACAATCTCGCCCAGCGGCATGTCGAAGGTCAGCTCCATGCGGTTGCCGGAGATATATTCCTGCTTGACCAGCTCGCCGCGCTTGCTGAGACAGAGCGTCATGATGGGGCCGATGTAATCGGCGGCTGTGATGACCGTGGCGCGGATATAAGGCTCTTCGATATAGTCGATCAGGGTCGGTTCGGGCAGTCCGGAGGGGTTGTGGACTTCGGTGACGTTCCCCTTCTTGTCGTGAACTCGATAGGATACGTTGGGGACAGTCGTGATGACATCCATGTTGAACTCGCGGCCGAGGCGCTCCTGGACAATCTCCATGTGGAGCAGACCGAGGAAGCCGCAGCGGAAACCGAAGCCGAGGGCGGCCGACGATTCGGGCTGGAAGGTCAGCGAGGCATCGTTCAACTGAAGTTTCTCAAGCGACGCACGGAGGTTCTCGAAGTCTTCGGCATCGATCGGATAGACACCGGCGAAGACCATCGGTTTGACCTCTTCGAAGCCGTCGATGGCTTTCTCGCAGGGTCGTGCAACATGAGTGATTGTATCGCCCACCTTAACCTCTCTCGAGGTCTTGATGCCCGAGATGATGTAGCCTACGTTGCCGGCCGAGATCTCCTTTCCGGGTTGCATGTCGAGTTTGAGCACTCCGATTTCGTCGGCGTGATACTCCTTCTCGGTCGAGACGAACTTCACGAAGTCGTTGGTCTTCAGTGTGCCGTTGATGACCTTGAAGTAGGCTATGATTCCGCGGAAGGGGTTGAAGACGGAGTCGAAGATAAGGGCCTGAAGCGGCGCCTCGGGGTCACCTTCGGGAGCGGGGATGCGCTCAACGATGGCTTTCAGTATTTCGTCGACACCCATGCCGGTCTTGCCCGACGCACGGATGATCTCCTCGCGCTTGCAGCCGAGAAGGTCGACGATCTGATCTTCCACTTCGTCGGGATTGGCCGAGTCGAGGTCACACTTGTTGATCACCGGGATGATCTCCAGGTCGTTGTCGATGGCCATATACAGGTTGGAAATTGTCTGAGCCTGGATACCCTGGGAGGCGTCGACAATCAGGAGCGCCCCCTCGCACGCGGCGATTGAGCGCGACACCTCATAGGAGAAGTCTACGTGTCCCGGGGTGTCAATCAGGTTGAGCACATAATCCTCGCCGTCCTGACGGTGGTTCATCTGGATGGCGTGGCTCTTGATCGTGATTCCACGCTCACGTTCGAGATCCATGTCGTCGAGCACCTGGGCCTCCATGTCCTTGCCGGCTACGGTGCCGGTTCGTTCAAGAAGGCGATCGGCCAGTGTAGACTTGCCGTGGTCAATATGGGCTATGATGCAGAAATTGCGGATATTCTTCATGTTGAAACAATCCTGAGGCCCCGTCTGAGACTGAATCGGAGCCGACATAGGAGTGCAAAGTTACGAAATTTCCGTGAGAATACAAAAAAGCGCCCCTCGGGGTGAGGGACGCTCAGTGTGTTCGACTAGGAGTCGAGGGAGATTACTTGCGGATGAGGACTTTGGTTGCCTTGCCGTTGAGGGTCTGGATGAAGAGACCGTTTTCGGGGTTGGCTACGCGAGCGCCCTGGAGGTTGTAGTAAACAGCCTCGCCGTTGGCGGCGTTGATTTCGCTCACGAAGTCGTTGTTAGCTTCAGTGAAGGAGATAGTGTGGGTTGTACCGTCCCAAGTGAGGTCGATTTTGCCTTCGTAGTAGATGGGGCAAGCGCCGCCTTCGCCACCGACAACATCGAGCACGCCTTCATCGATACCGGCGCCGAACTCGATGCCGCTGTCGCCCTGACCGAACTGTTCACCCCAGCCGGTAGATGCGATCTTGAAGGTGTTACAGCCGAGGTTCTCATCAGCGGTGTCAGCTGAGAGTTCCACGCCCTTGAGCTCATATTTCTTGTCGCCGAGATCATCAAGGGCAAGAGCCGCTTCCTCATCGTTGATTGCCCAACCGTTGAAAGTACCGGTGAAGTACCATTTAACCACGCCGTCTTTTTCACCTGTTACAGTGATGGTCACCTCTTCAGGAGCTTTGGTCACGTCGAGAACCACTTTGGGGTTCTTCAGGCTTGCGAAAGCAACGCCATCCTCTTCTGCGAAGTCGATGTTGCCGCTTGAGCCGGCTACGACGAGATAGTAGGGTTCGCCGAGAGTAAGCTTTTCACCTGCGCCGAAATTGAAGGCATCTTCCCAGGCACCGTTGTTGATCTTGAAGCCGGTTCCGAGGGTTTCGCCGTTCCATTCGAAGATACCGGCACCCTTGTTCTCGAACTTACAGTCGGGCTCGGTGAGGGCCCAGACGTGACCGTTTACGTTAGAGCCGATCATGTAGTAGTCGGCAGTCAGATAGTCCTGAGCGAACGCAGTGCAAGTTGCGAACAGGGCTGCGGAAAGAAGTAAAGCTTTCTTCATACTGTTTTTGATTTAAGATTATAGTTTACAGATGTTTCCGAAATCGTCGGGAGAGAAGGTGCGGGAGAGAGGAAAACCGAAAACGGGGGAGAGAAACTCGTAATCGGTGCAAAATTAGCTAAAATTTCTTAACAACAAAAAATTTCCGACAAAAATTTTTCGCTAATAGACACAAAAAAACAGAGCCACAAGGCCCTGTCTATAATAATAGCTCCGTGTTTGTTATTCAGAGGATCACTTTGGAGGTCTTTTTGCCTTCGACTTTGATGTAGAGGCCGGAGGTGGGATTGTCGATGCGTATCCCCTGGAGGTTGTAGTAGACGGGATCTACGTCAGGGGTGTCGATCTCAATGGTGTCGACGGCCGTCTCGCCGGCTATCACGACTGCGTAGCCAGTCGGGCCGACATGGCCGGTGATCTTCTCTTCGGTGACGGTGAACGAGGTTCCGCTCACTTCGTCTTTATAGACGCCGGGGAGAACATATCCTTCGGGGTTGGCGCAGTCGATGTCGGTCTCTGCGGCATTCGGCATTATGAGGGCGAAACCACCGTCCTTTCGGGCGAAAAGTGCGTGGCCTGTCTTTCCCGGTACCAGCTGGATTTTCTCGGGCTTGCCGTTCATAGCCACACGGAAGCGGTTGATGGCTCCGACAGCGGGATTTTCAAGGGCGTTGACCGAACCCTTGACACCCATGCGTATTTTGGTTCGAGCAGTCTCAGCCGGACGAGAAAAGTAAACGGCCGCCTCCTTCTCGCGACAAGCCTGGAAACAGTAGGCACGGTCAATCAGATCCTGAGAGACATTCTTGGTCGTTCCGCCATCGTTGGAGTATGTGTCGTGACTCTCACCCCAGAAGATCACTTTCGATCCGTCAATACCGTGACCGGCAGAAGTGGTCAGCGAGTGGTTGGCTACCTTTGTCGGTGAGTTGCCTCCCTTGTATAGATTAAGCACAAGGTTGGCGAAGACGTTGTCGGTTACCGACATGTACTCGCTATACTCCTGAAGGACAGTCCATTCTTTGGCATTACCACCTCCGGGGTTGTCGAGGATCTCTCCATAGTGCCAAATGCCGGCCTCACCGCAGACTACAGGCCAGAAGTTACATCCCTCGGAGGGGAGACCGATGTGCTTCGCGGCATCCCAGCGGATACCCTTGACGCCGAGCTCCTTGAGTTCCTGGACGAACGCAAGGGCACGGGCCTGTACATCTTCGTTCTCCGATACGACGTCTTGATAGTCGCCGAGGTTATTGTGGGTGATCGAGGTACGGTTGTTGTAGTTGATGCCTCCCAGGTTGCGGAGACGTCCCGATTCGTTCCACCATGCATTGCGGTATCCCTTGGCACCGTTCACGTGGTTGGCCACCACGTCGACGATGATCTTGATTCCGTACTTTTCGGCTTCTGCGCATAGCTCCTGAAGCTGAACCTTGGTACCGTTGCCGTTGCCGCGGTAAGCGAAATCGTTGGGCATGTAGGCGTAGTACCATTCGGCACCCGAGGCACAGTTG
The DNA here is from genome assembly GCA_964615915.1 of uncultured Sangeribacter sp. GTDB lineage: Bacteria > Bacteroidota > Bacteroidia > Bacteroidales > Muribaculaceae > Lepagella. The sequence continues at coordinate 23,316 of CAZTSQ010000021.1, read as the reverse complement.
CCCTGCACAGGCGAAACCTGGACGGCACCGAAACCGGCCTCGGCTATACGGGGTAGTTCCTGCTGGATGTCGGTGAACTTCCAGTCAAAGCAGTGAAGGATGTTGGCTTCCTGGATATTGTCGGTGAAGCCGTAGTTCTCGGCCGCTGCCGTCAGCGACAACAGTCCGAGAAAAGAAGAAAACAGTAGAGACCTCATCTATAATCTATTGAGTATTAGGTTATTGTCTTGTTTCATTAGGATCGGAATGCTACTTCCGATAGGATCTCGTCGATGCGCCCGGGGGCCCGTTCGAAATCTTCGGGCCGAACGGTGATGATCACACCGGCCATGTCGATTGCGCCTGGACTGACCATCAGTGGTTCACGTGCGTCGGTGTAGCATCGCGGGCGGTGTGCCTTTCTCGGAATCTCAAGCAGACGCATCTCGCCGTGTCGACCGATCCAGACATATTGGTTGACCATGGCCTGGTCCGCAGGTTTCATCATTGAGGCGAGGGCGTTCATACCCTCGGCATCCATACAGACGACGGCTGTCTTGAAATCGAACGGCCACCTCTCCCCTTCCGGATCGCTTGTCTTATACTTAACGTTATAAAGCGCTGATTTATTGGCTGGGAACTCTTTTTCTATCTCGTTCAGCAACGGAAGTTCCTCGGCGGGAACGGCCTGGAAGTGCATATGGTCGGGCGCACTGGCTCCGGCTTTGGCCCCGTTGAAGAAGACTACCATCCCCGGCATCTTCTCGGCCAGTTCGACCATTGTAGCCGTGTCGGGCAGCTGATCGCGATGGTCATCGGCGGCAATGGTGAAGTGAATCGGGAAGATCGGGAAGGGATTGACCAGCATCGTCCAGCCTTGAAGAATCGGCAACCCAATCTGTATCTCCGGTCGGTTAGCCTTACATAGGAAGCATGGGCGCTTCTCGAGGGCCTTCTTCGAGACGTCAGCTGTCGTGGAGCGCGAGCGAGAAGGATTGAACTGTACGGCACCGTTCAGTCTGCCGACCTTGAAGGGTAGGCGCTCAGTCTGACCGAGAGCCAGATAACGTTTGCGGGCCTCGGGCCAGACGGCCAACTGCGTTTCGACAAAGTTCTTCGCCTCTTCCTGAAATTCCGATCTGGTCATGGCTTACATCTCATCATCGTCTTCGATATCTTCGTCTACCTCATCGCCCTCTTCAGGATCAAACTCAGCGAGGCGCGCAAAGAGTTCGAGGCTGCGGACATAGTCTTTGTATTTGTTGTGGGCGTTTTCCTTCTCGACGGTCAGATGGGCGTCCGAGTTTCCGTCCCATCTGCGGCAGAAGTACAGACACTCGAAGATGCGGCCCACTCGCCACTCGCGGCAGACGCGGAGCGCCATGGCGTAATCTTCGCCGTAGCTCGTGTTGGGAAAGCGATATTCACGGACAAGGCTTGTCAGGAAGGCACGCGGGGCTCCGAAGCCGTTTATCCTCAGCGCATTGTTGCGGCCGTTGTCATCGGTCCACTCCGCGTGGTCGATCAGCGGCACGTTCTCGGCCGGCTTGAGGTCGGGATCGGTGATCATGTAACTGCCGACAACCATTCCGCACGAGTCGGCATAGAAGCGGTCGATGATCTTCTGAAGCGTCAGGGGCGATGAGTAAACATCGTCAGAATCGAGCTGGACCATGAAGCGTCCGCATTGGGGGTGGTGGGCGGCTTCGTTCCAGCACCCCCCTATCCCGAGGCCTTCGCTACCGTCGAGTTTGACGAGCACGAGCTTCGGATCGTCTATGGCTTCGAGCAACTCGCGGGTGCCGTCGGTCGATCCGTTGTCGACCACAATGACGTTGAAGTCAAACTCTGCATATTGGCTCAAGGCACTCTTCACAGCCTCGCCGACCGTCTTCACGCGGTTGCGGACGGGGATGACAATCGAGGCTTCGACAGGATATTCACCCTCATTGATAGGGGCGGCTTCGGGTTCGTCCTCGAGCAGTGCGCCGATCTCATACAGATGATCGCTGCAGGCTTTCTCCATCTCGATCTGATAGAGGCGGCTCCGGGGATTGACATAGTCGTGCTGACGCTCCCCGCTGTGGCGCATGTCGGCCTGTTCGGATTCGTACAGATACTCGGGGATACAGATGATTCCGCGCCCGAGCGAGAGACGGAGGCGCATGGCATACCAACCACCGTCGGGCATGGCCGAGTCGGTGTCGTCGAAGTCTTCGGTACTCGTCAGGACATCGGCGCAGTTCAAGGCTACGATCGAACCGAAGTCAAAGTCGTCGCGAAGCGAGCCGGGTTGATAGTCGATCAACGGATGGTCGCGCACGGTTCCGTCGGCAAGGCGGTCGCGATAGAAGCTGAAGAGCATCGTGGCGTCGCTCTCTTCGGCGATCTGGCGCAGACGATCTTCGCCATACTTGTAGAATTTCGAGGGCCGGTTGCCGATCGAGACGAGGATATATTGTTCGAGTCCGCGGCGAAAGATCTCTTCGCGGAGCTCGTTGACGTTCGTGAATTTGTACATGGTCTGGTTCTCTAAGGGTTTGAATCCTTGGGATTAAATCTTTTAGTCGAGTGCCTTGAGGGTCTCCTTGATCAACAGAGCGCGCTGATTGGGATCGGAGAGGCTCTCAAGCGGTATGCTGAAGACAGCAGTGCGTCCACGGCCGTATTCGGTCATGACGCCGGCCGCAGCCTTTGAGTCTGTAAAGTTAAGAATAATTTTCCCATTATCCACAATTTTCAGCGGATCGGGGTTCTCAACGATATATTGGGCGTCGTTCAGGGTGTTCGAATATTTGTAAGTACGGTCGCCGAAACCACTGCCGACGGCCCGCAGTTCGGTCTCCACTTTGCCGTTGCGGGGACGCGATACCTCTTCGTCACGCTCGACGCCAAGCACCTCGGCCGCAAATTCGCGGGCTTCGGGATTGACGACGGAGTCGGAGGCGGCGGTCACATATTGGCCGCTGACGATCAGGCGACCTCCGTCCTTGAGGAAGGTCTTGAGTGACTTGCGGAGCTTCTCGGGATAGAGTGAGAATTCGGCGCCGTTGTGGCCGCGTCCGGTGACGGTGGCTTTCTGTTTGCCGAGAATGAGGTCTACGGTCTTGTAGTCCGTTAGCTTTACGTGACCGCTCTCTACGGCCCCGAGGCTTGTGGAGACGAAACCGCGCCCGGCCTTTTCGAATGCTTCGCCGTGGAGGTAGGGATAGTCGAAGGTGTTGCCGGCGATGATCCGCGGGGCGTAGTTGTCGCCGCTGCGTCCGAAGCTTTCGCCCGCCGAGCGGTTGTAGGTGGTCTGATAGCCGGTGAACTGAACGTCCTTGACATACGGCACACCGAAGTCTTTCTCGGAGTCGAAGCCGGCACGGTCTCCCTCTTTGAACGACATGGGGGCCGAAGTGCGTTCGAAGCCGTTGACGATCAGAATGGGCTTATCCGCCCCTTCGCCTTCACGAAGCGCAAGCGTCTCGGAGGGGAAGGAGACACCACCGTCGTTTGCGGCCAGAACCCGGAAGGAGTGGATGTCGTTGTCTGCCGTCACAATCTCATAGTGGGTCGAGTGAGTCTGACCGAGGAAGTGGAAGCCGAGTTCGTCGCCGCTCCGTTCGTAGATTAGATAGTGGGTCGGCTTGGCGGTCGGTTCCAGTTTGTCTTCGACCGGCACCCACGAGAGCTTGAAGTGATTCTTCTTTGTGCGCTCAATCGAGAAATCTTTGACCGGAAGGGGCTGGATCACGAGGCCGCGTCCCTTGCGTTCGGAAATGAAGCGTGCGAGGGCCTTGTAGATCGAGCGGCCCACGGTGAACTGGAATCGGGGGTCGAGACCATACTGCATGTCAGCGAAGTTCTGGTGGCTCATCAGCTCGATGAGGGCTGTGGGTACTTCGGGGACGCGGGCTTCGACATATGACTTGTCCCACATCGAACGGCGCGTCCAGGAGGGCTCCCAGGTCTGGCGGATGTCACCAGTTATCTGGCGCATGAGGATGTCGGTCAGCATACGCGAGTTAATTCGGGGTGTTCCGTCGGTGTATGAGTCGCCGTTGTTGGTGTAGTAGATTCCGAGTGTGCCGACAAAAGAGTCGTCGGAGCGTTTACCGGCGTCGGTGTGCAGGGCCATCACGGCGTCGACGGGGATGCCGAGGCCCTTCTTTCCGGGCACAGCCTTTGAGCCGCCGGCGAGCCAGTTGACCCAGTGGCCGCGACCGGTGTAGTCGTCTTTATAATCGTCACTGCCGTGATAGGGAGAGTAGACCCATTCGGGTGCGCCGGCCCAGTGGAGCCAGTAGCGCGCACCCTCGGCGAATCGGGGCATCCCGGAGGTGCGGAAAGTCGGAGCCGGTCCCTTCGGAGCCGCGGGGGCCTGAGTAGCGGGAGCGGCGGGTTCTTCCACATCAAGTTCCTCGTCCTCTTCGTCTCCTTCCTCGTCATCGCCTTCTTCTTCCTCTTCTTCCTCTTCACCTTCCTCGTCTTCTTCATCCTCCTCATCTTCTTCGTCAGGGTCGACGGCTGTCTTTGAGGTCTTTGATGTTGATGTCGAGGCGGTCTCAGTGGGTGTCGAGGGGTCGTAAAGAAGGTCGGAGCGACGGGGACTGCGGGCGATGTTGCCCATTCCGCCGCCTATCTTGATCGCGTCGGCTGTCAGGATCTTACCCGAGTCGCTCGATATATTGGTCAGGGTGACGACCGGTTCCGTGTCACTGAATCCGGCCTCGAGGGGGAAGGTGCCGAGATAGATCCATGTGCCTCCACCCATAGTCTGGTTGACGCTGAACTCACGCGAGCCTCCCGAGTAGTTGACGGTATAGCGGGCATCCTTTGTCGACTCCGGAAGAGTCTTGTAGCTGACATAGACGGCATACTCGCCATCTTTCGGGATGTCGGCATACCAGGCGGCTACGCTCGGCGTACCCGAAGCGACGGTGGTTGTCTGACGGTAGGTGCCGTTCTCAAACGGGTTCTCGGTGTCGCGGAAGTCGGGAAGGTCGTAGATGAAGCCGTCGAGCTCGCCGGTGGTCCATGCCTTCGAACCTGTCTTCTCTTTGTAGGTTGTCTGAGAGTAGATGGCGCCGTCGGGGTTAGTGTCGTTGTCGACTATGACCTCTTCCCTATTGAGATCGCGCTCACGCGGAAGCATGACGTAGCCACCGGCATTCTCGATCATCGGGACGGCATAATTAAGTATGTATGAGGTCGGGAAGAGATCCTCGACGGTCTGGAAGAGCAAGGGGCGTTGCCACTGCCAGCCTCCGTTCTTGTAATAACGCCCGTGACTGTGCCACATGGCGACCACATCGCCGGCCATACCCTTCTTGGGCGACCAGGCGGCGGAGCGTTCGGTGACAAACGCGGGGTTCACACGCCGGTCGGCGGGAAGTTTGTCGACCTTGGTTATATAGTAGGCGAGGTTTCGGTTGCCGACCTTGAGATCGATTCGGTAGTCGTCGATCGAGTCCGGCAGTGCTCGACGCACCTCTTTTGTGAGCTCTGAGATAAGATCTTGAGTGACGGGAAGATAGGTGAAGTTCTCGTTGAGGCCGATTCGTGCCGAGCGGCTTTTGGCATCGGGCTTGACGCTGTTCACACGCAGGCCTCCCGGGTTCATATTCTGCGGAATGGACGCGAGCAGACGCTCATTGACCAGAAGGGTCAGCGAGTCGTTCATCGGTTGTTCGGGCTTCGGCGCCGGCGTGCGTTTCTTGGCTGTCGTGCGCTTTGCTTTGCCTTTCGTGCTTTTTTTGGTGCGCTTGCGGGTTCCTTTCTTGCGCTTTGACGACGATGAACTACGCTTTTTTGAGGTGCCGGTCTTCTTTGTCGAAGACTTGCGGCTCTTTTTGCGTGCCGCCTGGGCGTATTCGATGCCGGCGCCTGCCGCCAGAGCGGGGACGTCGGCAACCTCGCCAACTATACCTATAATAAAGGAGACGAGAAGTATGATGAGGGTCTTTCTTTTCATATTATACCTGAGCTTCGGAGTCCCTACGCTTCCGGGAACTCGAAATTCCTACAAAGTTACGACAAAAAAGACACCGCTTCGTTTAAAGGGGAGGCATTTTATCATTTTTTCACATTCTCAGCGCTTTTGGAGTCATCGGAGGCGTGTTTTAAACCCTTGTTAACAGTTTTAGTTAACGTATCGTAAAAGTCCGGCCCCGGTTTAAACTTTCGGTTTTCAGCGCGGTCTTAAAGTTGTAAATCGTTTGAAATATTAACCCCGAACGACTTTGAAGACTCGGACAGGGGGCTCTCATTTGGGATCTCCCGTTCGGAACTGCTCGATCCTCCTCCTCGGATAAAAATCGTTCCTCAAAAAATAGAAAAAGATATGAAGAAACTCATGATCTCATGCGCAGTGGCGCTCCTCTCTCTGGCAGCTTTCAACGCAAACGCTGCTTCTCAGACTGAAGCTCAGGCTTGCAACAGCGAGCAGAAGGAATGCGTAACCAAGAGCGACTGCAAGAAGGACTGCAAGAAAGGCAAAAAGGGTAAGAAGGGCAAAAAGGGCGACAAGAAAGGTTGCCAGAAAGACCAGCAGTGCTGCAAGGGCAAGAAGGGTAATCCAGCCTTCGCCGGCATCACTTTGACCGCCGAACAGCAGGCCAAGATCGACGCCCTGAACGCCAAGCGCAAGGCTGAGGTAGAAAAGAGCCGCGCCGAACTCAAGAAGGCTATCGAAAAGGATCGCGAGGCCTACAATGCTGAGGTGAAGAAAGTTCTGACTGAGGAACAGCGTCTCCAGTATGACAAGAACGTGGCCGAGATGAAGGCTAAGCGCGCCGAGAAGCAGGCTGTCCGCGATGCCCGCAAGGACGTAAAGGCCGTCAAGAAGGAGTTCAAGAAAGGCGAGGATGCCGCAAAGCGCGGAGCGAAAGATGCTTACCGCGCCGCCAAGAAAGCCGAAGAAAAGCTCTAAACCTTTCTCGAGAAAGCTCTCCTCTCAACCTGAGATAGCTATAAGAGTAAAGAATGTGAAATAATCTAAAAAACACCGCCGGGATTAAACCAAGCGGTGTTTTTTGTGTTTAATATATGTAGGCGACGTCGCACAGACAATGCCCACGAAATAATAAAACAATTCTATGCGACGAAACGGAGCTCGGTATGCGTACCGGCTCCGTTTTCTTTTTCTAATTCGGTCGGACTTGTCAGACTTGTCAGACTTGTCAGACTTGTCGGACTAGTCGGACTGGTCGGACTGGTCAGACTTGTCGGACAGGTCCGACTTAGTGAGTGATATCGTAGCCCTGATTTCTCAGATAGTGGAGAATCTGATAGTGAAGGGCGTGGTCATAATAGCCGAGGATGTGCGCACACCAGTCGTTGTCGGTCGTGCCGCCGGCGCGAGTCTGATTATACTCCTTGACTTCGGCGTCATAGGCAGCGAGTTCCTCGACCATCTTGGTATCGTCGGTGCGGTAGTGGTTGCGGTGGAACACGAGCGGTGTGCCCTGCTTCGGTTTGTGGTCGGGATGCTCGCGGGGAATACCCAGGGCGAGGCCGCAGACAACAAACACACCCTTCGGGAGCTTGAGCATCTCGGCGAGCTTGGCCGGATCAACCGTGCGCAGGTAACCTACGCAGTTGCAACCCAGTCCGCAGGCCTCGGCAGCCACGACGGCGCTCATCATTGCAAGCGAGGCGTCTATGATACCGATGCACACACCATCCATCGTGTCGGTGATGGCCGGCATCTCGAGTCCCTTCTCTTTGGCGAGGAGCGAGATCTTGTTGTAGTCCGAACAGAAGATCAGCAGACGGTTGCAGGTCTTCAGCTGCTTCTGGTTTGTCATCGCGTACAGCTCTTCCTTGAGGGCCTGATCGTCGATGTCGATGACCGAGAACTGCTGGCCGTTATAGGATGTCGGAGTGTTCTCGACCGCCTTGTAGATGAATTCCATCGTCTCCTGAGGGATTGCCTCGCGCTCATAGCGACGGATGCTGACTCTGTCGAGCAGAGTGTCTTTAACGTCTTTCATATATTGTATAGATTAAGATTCAAGATATCAGTAGGCCTGATTGCGGGCCTATGAAATAGGCCGAGCTCATGATAGATGAGCGGGCGGCCTCAAAAAAGCAAAGGCCGCCGCCCCGCGAGCGGGCGCGACGACCTTCGTATAAGGCCACACCAAAGTATTGTGACGAAACTCCGAATGACAGGATTTGAGTACCATAATATCTTTGTAATCCACCTGCGATACCCGCAAGGGTATCGGGGGCCCGCCATTGACATTACAGTATGTCTCGGTATTTCTAAAGATTTGATGAGTTTCCCAATGGACTTTGGCGTGGTGTCTCATCAACGGGCCGTCCTCTCTCGGACGAGGCCCGGTGGATTTTGCTTAGGCCTTAACCTTGTCGCAGATTGCCTTGAAAGCCTCGGGCTGATTCATAGCGAGGTCAGCGAGCACCTTGCGGTTGATCTCGATGCCGGCCTTGTGAATGAGACCCATGAGCTTAGAGTAAGAAAGCTCTTCCTGGCGTGCGGCAGCGTTGATACGCTGGATCCAGAGGGCGCGGAAGTTGCGCTTTTTCTGCTTACGGTCGCGGTAGGCGTAGGTCAGACCTTTCTCCCAAGTGTTCTTGGCAACGGTCCAAACATTGCGGCGGCTGCCGTAGTAACCGCGGGTAAGCTTAAGGATTTTCTTTCTCTTGGCACGTGAAGCCACGTGATTGACTGATCTGGGCATTTTTTAATTTTTTTGATTGGCAGCGGTAATTATTTACACTTTTGATTTGCTGCACATTCGGTTAATAAAAAATTGGGTTTGTTTTCGGGAAGAGAGGTGCTGAAGATTAGCGGAGTGTCAGCAGTTCCTTGACCTGACGGCGGTTTGCGCTGTCTACCAGGGTGGTGTGGTCCAGGTTGCGCTTACGCTTGGTGCTCTTCTTGGTCAGAATGTGACTGTGGTAAGCGTGCTTTCTCTTGATTTTACCTGTGCCGGTGAGCGCGAAACGCTTCTTTGACGCGGCATTGGTCTTCATCTTAGGCATTTTGTTGGAATAAATTAGTTGTTTGACATTCACCTCGGCACTCCATGTGCCTACGGTCTCTATTTACACATTATAGTAAACACCAAAAGTTGCCTTTTAGTATCTGACTACTCAAATTTTTTTCAGGCTTCGGGCTTCTCTTCGGAAGTCTCCTCGGCGGGAGCCTCTTTCGGAGCCTTGCCACCCTTGTCTTCCTTGGCGCTCTCCTTGGCCTTGGCCTCGGCGAGTTCCTTTTTCGACTTGAGCGGGGCGAGCATGATGATCATGCGCTTGCCTTCG
>CAZTSQ010000021.1:0-14054 GCA_964615915.1 uncultured Sangeribacter sp. | reverse complement strand
CTCCTCGAGGTCGTTGGCGAATCTCAGAAGGAGAAGTTCGCCCTGATCCTTGAAGAGGATCGAACGGCCGCGGAAGAAGACGTGGGCCTTCACCTTTGAGCCCTCCTTGAGGAATCCGATAGCGTGCTTGAGCTTGAAGTTGTAGTCGTGATCATCAGTCTGCGGTCCGAAACGGATCTCCTTGACAACGACCTTAGTGGCCTTCTGCTTCTGCTCTTTCAGACGTTTCTTCTGCTGATAGAGAAATTTCTGGTAGTCGAGGATCCTGCACACCGGCGGTTCGGCGTTGGGCGAGATCTCGATGAGGTCGAGTTCCTGCTCGGCGGCTATCTTGCGAGCCTTCTCGATAGGATAGATACCCTGCTCAACGTTGTCACCGACCAGACGCACCTCCTTGGCGCGGATCTGTTCGTTGGTAGCGTACGGATCGTTCTTTCTGTCTCCGGGACGCGGACGCTGTCCGGGACGGGGACGGGGGCCTCCGCCCATCGGGCGGCGCGGGCCAGAGAATTGAGGTTTTTTCTCCATTAACAGTTTTTAGTCTGTTTTTCAAGCTCCTTCCGGTCAGCGGGCGGTAGCCTGAGAAACTTCTTCGTTCAAAATCGTTGCAAAGTTAGCAATTTTCATTGATCCGCGATCACCTTCGCCCTGTTTTCTTACGGAAACTTCGCCATTTTCAGCTTCTTTTTCGCCTACGATGAGCAAATAGGGCACTTTTTTGAGTTCGTTGTCGCGAATTTTCTTTCCGATCTTCTCGTTGCGGTCGTCGACAAAGGCGCGTACACCCTCTTTGTCAAGTTCTTTGGCAACGTGGAAGGCGTAGTCGTTGAACTTCTCGGAAATCGGGAGGATCACACACTGTTCGGGGATCAGCCAGAGGGGCAGTTTGCCGGCGGTGTGCTCGAGAAGCACGGCGACGAAACGCTCCATCGAACCGAACGGCGCGCGGTGAATCATCACGGGACGGTGCTTCTGGTTGTCCGAGCCGGTATACTCGAGACCGAAACGCTCGGGCAGGTTATAGTCTACCTGAATGGTTCCGAGCTGCCAGCGGCGGCCGATTGCGTCCTTGACCATGAAGTCGAGCTTCGGACCGTAGAACGCGGCCTCGCCTTCAACCTGACGTGCGTTGAGTCCTTTTTCGGCACAAGCCTCGATGATTGCATTCTCGGCGAGGTGCCAGTTTTCGTCAGATCCGATATACTTCTCTTTGTTCTTCGGGTCGCGGAGCGAGATCTGAGCCTCGAAGTTCTTGAAGTCGAGAGCCTTGAAGATATAGAGAATAATGTCCATAACCTTCAGGAACTCGTCTTTGATCTGCTCGGGAGCGCAGAAGATGTGGGCGTCGTCCTGAGTAAATCCGCGCACGCGGGTCAGACCGTGGAGCTCACCGCTCTGTTCGTAGCGGTAGACGGTGCCGAACTCTGCCAGACGAAGCGGCAGGTCGCGATATGAACGCGGGTATGCCTTGTAGATCTCGCAGTGGTGGGGACAGTTCATCGGCTTGAGCAGGTATTCCTCGCCCTCTTCGGGTGTGTGGATGGGCTGGAACGAGTCCTTGCCATATTTAGCCCAGTGGCCCGAAGTGACATAGAGGGCTTTGTTGCCGATATGCGGGGTGATTACCTGGAGGTAGCCGTATTCTTTCTGGATCTTGCGGAGGAACTGCTCGAGGCGGTCGCGAAGCGCGGCGCCTTTCGGGAGCCAGAGGGGAAGACCCTGGCCTACTGTCGGAGAGAAGGCGAAAAGCTCCATCTCCTTGCCGAGCTTGCGGTGGTCACGCTTCTTGGCCTCTTCGAGAAGGGTCAGATATTCGTCGAGCATCTTCTTCTTGGGGAAGGTGATGCCATAAACGCGAACAAGCTGGTCGCGCTTCTCGTCGCCGCGCCAGTATGCGCCGGCAAGCGACAGGATCTTGATAGCCTTGATCGCACCGGTGTCGGGAAGGTGCGGGCCACGGCAGAGGTCAGTGAACTCACCCTGTGTGTAGGTTGTGATATGACCGTCTTCGAGCTCCGAAATAAGTTCGGTCTTGTAGACCTCGCCACGATCGCCAAACATCTTGAGGGCGTCGTCTTTCGAGATGTCGCTGCGGACGATAGCCTCCTTGCGGGCGGCGAGTTCGGCCATTTTCTTTTCGATCTTCGGGAAGTCCTCGCTGGTGATCTTGTGCTCGCCCGGATCAATGTCATAGTAGAAACCGTTCTCGATCGCGGGACCGATTCCGAATTTCACACCGGGATAAAGTTCCTGAAGGGCTTCGGCGAGAAGGTGGGCCGAAGAGTGCCAGAAGGCATGCTTTCCTTCGGGCGAATCCCACTTGAACAGCTCGATTGCTGCGTCTTCGTTGATGGGACGTGTGATGTCCCACTCCTGGCCGTTTACTTTGGCGGCCAGCACATCGGCGGCGAAGCGGGGGCTGATACTCTCGGCGATCTGGCGCGGGGTCACACCTGCCTCGAAAGCCTTCACATTGCCGTCGGGAAAAGTTATATTGATCATATCTTACTCTAAATCAGAAATTTGGCCGCCGTCAAACTGACAGCCGCCATAAATTCGCACAAAGTTACGAATTTTTTCCGACTTTACCAAATCATATCCGAACCATCCGTTGACAAATCCGACCTTTCCGGCTATTGCATGCGCTTGATGAGGTTGTAGCTCTCGAGAACGCCGAGCTCGCCGGCTTTGGATAGGTCGGAGAAGGCGGAGCGTTTGTCGCCGGCCTGCAGGAGGGTCAGGCCGCGATTGTAGTAGGCTTCGCCAAACGAGGGATCGAGGGCGACGGCGGTGTCGAAACAACGGCGCGCGGCGGCGTAGTCGCGGAGGATATAGTGGATGATACCTTTGTTGAACCAGGCATAGACCAGCCTCGGGTTGACCTCGAGGGCCTTATCATAGTCGGCGAGAGCTTCGCTGACGTCGGCGACGGCCATCTTGCCGGCCAGCATGGCGTCGTCGCTTCCCTTGGGCATCTCCTGAGAGCGGATGAATTTGGCGGCGGCGCGAGCCATCAGCGCGGGGGTCAGCGTCGGGGTCTCGGACAGGGCGGCGTCAAGATCCTCAATCGCGGCGTCATAGTCTCTGAGCGTAAGTTCGACCACTCCCCTTCCGAGGCGGTCGGCCGGTGAGCCGCCGGTTGTCTTTATCCGTTGCGTGAGAGCTTCGGCCATCCTCATCAGCCGGTTGAATTCCTGCTCGCCGATCGATCCTTTCTGTGCCATAGGAGACAGATAGAGCCGGTCGGGAAGATATGCGCCCGTGTTGAAGTCATCGAGCTCGCGGAAGTAGTTTGATTGCTGTTGGAGCGTCTTCTGCGGGACGACGAACGTCATCACATAGATTGGAGTCGGCGAGATGGCGACCGTACGGTCCTGGACGCGTCCTTTGATGCGGTCGTTATAGGCCATCGGGGTCGACTCGGTGGCGCCGCCGACTGTCACAAGTTGATTGAAGCGGGCCATCACCTCTTCCTCTGTCTCTTCTTCGTTATTCTCTCCGAGGCGGTTGGTCTCGCCCGAGGCAATCGCGGGCAGATCGAGCGGGTGTGCGTCGGGGTTCTTCACGTAGCGGCGCACCATCTCGTCGGCCTTGGCAATGTTGCGCATAGCTTCGTCAAACCGTCCCGACTGACGGAGAGCCTCGGCCATGGCGTAATAGACGAGATAGAACTTGGGATAGCGGGCGGCGACAGCCTTGAAGTCTTTGAGGGCCTCGGCGTTGCGTCCGGCTTCCATGTAGACAAGGCCACGGTTGAAGAGGGCGTGGAAGTTGAGCGGTTCGAGCGCCAACACCTCCGAGAAGTCTTTGGCGGCGTTCTGCAGATCCTTTACCTCATAGCGGAGAAGGGCGCGGTTGAAGAGCGCAGGCTTGTATCCGGGATCAAGCTGGAGGGCGTAGTTATAGTCGGTCAGTGCACCGAGATAGTTGTCAGCGTTGTATCGTATGTAGGCGCGGTTGACGTAGAGCGAGGGGTCGTCGTGATGGAGCCTGAGGGCCTCATCCATGTCGGCTTCGGCTTCGCCCCACATCTTTCGGTCGGCGTTCACGGCGGCGCGCATCAGCCGCGCGTTGAACAGCGTCGCGTTGAGCTTGAGGGCATGGTCAAGGTCGTCGAGTGCGCCGACAGTGTCGCCTTCCATCACCCGAAGTCGCGCCCTAGCCCCGTAACCCTCGTCGAAGCGGGGATACTGACGAAGAAGATTCGTGAAGGTTTCGTTGGCGGCTGAGTCACGACGCAGTTCGGTCTGGGCGATGGCCTTGTAGAAGAGGAAGTATTTGTCGGTCGGATTGTATTCGAGGCCCTTGTCATAGTCAACGATGGCGAGCGAGTCGCGTCCCATCTGTTGGCGCGCGAATCCCCGCACCTTATAGGCCTCGGTCTTGAAGGCGTTACGCTCAAGGGCCGACGAGCAGTCGGCTTCGGCTCCGGCATAGTCTTCGAGCTGAAGCTTGGCGATTCCGCGAAGGTAATATGGCTCGGCAAGATAGGGCTTGGCCTTGATGGCCTGGTTGAAATACTGGATCGCCAGCATGTAGTCTTCCATCGACAGGACGTTGCGCCCGATGTTCATCACCTGTTCGGCGTTGACCTGGGCGTTGACCGACAACGGAAGCAGCGCCATAGCCGCCACAGAGGCCATTTTCCAAATTTTCTTCTTCATCAGACGCAAAGTTAGCAATTTTTTCGCGAACTTGTAAAACCCCGAGGCCTCCGTTTTGGTTGTGACTATAAAGAGAGGTGACCCGAAGCTTCCCAACCGTGTCAATAACGGCGCTATAGCGACGCCGGATCAACGAGAGGCCCGGGACTTCACAATAAATGTTAAAATCTGACGTTATATTGTCACCTCTCCCCTAACAATGAAAAACACGCCATGTCCCGGCCGAGTCGGGATGTAGACAAAAATATACTGTAATCATGCAGAACACAGATACTCGTGAGAGAATACTCATCATAGGCGGCGGATTCGCCGGCCTCAACCTTGCGAAACGGCTCGACAAGAACCGCTTCGAAGTCATGGTGCTCGACCGCAACAACTTCCACTCTTTCCCTCCCCTATTCTATCAGATAGCCTCGTCGGGTCTGGACACTTCGAACATCTCGTTCCCGTTCAGACGTGAGTTCAAGAAGTTCAAGAACGTGACTTACCATATGGGCCACGTGAAGAACATCGACCTCGAGGCCAAGACGGTAACTTCGTCTTACGAGACCATTCCTTATGACAAGCTCGTAATCGCCGCGGGCACCACCAACAACTTCTTCGGCATCCCCAATCTGTCTGAAACTGTCTTCGGTATCAAGACGGCCGCCGAAGCCCTCCATACACGCGACGAGATTCTCGACCGCCTCGAGCGAGGGGCGATTGAGAAAGATCCGAAGCGACGCAAGGAGCTGTTGAGCTTCCTCGTCGTAGGCGGTGGCCCATCGGGAGTGGAGATCGCCGGAGCCATCGGCGAGATGAAGCGCGACATCGTCCCGAGAGAGTATCCGGAGCTGCAGCAGGATGACATCACGGTGACCCTCGTCGAGGGAGCCGGGCGTCTGCTCGGCGCAATGGACGAAAAGTCGTCGGCCAAAGCGTTACAATATCTTAAGGACCTGATGGTTGACGTGCGACTGAACACGCTGATGAAGTCTTATGACAACAAGATGGTCACCTTTGCCGATGGCCATCAGGAATATTGGGAGACGGTGATCTGGACGGCCGGTGTGATGGGCGAACCTATGCCGGGACTTCCCAAGGAGGTCGTCGGCCCGGGCAACCGTATCAAGGTCGACGAATACAACCGAGTGATCGGACATGAACAGGACGTGATGGCTATCGGCGATATCGCGCTGATGATCACCGACGATTATCCGAAAGGTCACCCGCAGATGGCCCAGCCGGCAATACAGGAGGCCAACAATCTGGCGAAGAACATGAACGCGGGCGAATGGAAAAGCAAGTTCAAGTATTGGGACAAGGGTTCGATGGCGACCGTCGGCAAGAACCGCGCCGTGGCCGACATCAAGAAGTTCACATTCTCAGGCTTTATCGCCTGGTGGATGTGGATGGCGATCCACTTGATCTCGATCCTGGGCATGCGCAACAAGCTGAACGTGATGCTGAACTGGATATGGAACTATTTCACCTACTCCACTTCGCTCCGGCTCCTGCTTCGTCCCACAAAATATCCACTCCGCCGCCACTGGGGCGATTAACCAATCAAGAACTCTTTTATGAAGAAAAATATAATACTGACCGGAACTATGGGGCTCATCCTTTTGGGGTGCGCCTCGTGTTCGATTACCGAGGGTCTTTTCGGAAAGAAGGCAGAGAAGGAGGCCGTTCTTCCTCAGGACCGAGAACAAGTGTCTAAGCCTCAGAAGCTTCCGCTCTACACCTCGGCCGATATCGCCAAGGGTATCTTGGCTGGCGACTGGGCTATCGAGACCGTCAACGGCAAACCGGCCGTGGGCGAGACTGCCCCCTACCTGAGGTTCGCAGTGGCTGACAAACGGGTCTACGGCAACAACGGGTGCAATATCATCAACGCCTCGTATACCACCAACCCGGCCGACTCGACCATCCGCTTCTCGCAGATCGTGTCGACGATGATGGCCTGCGCGAAAGAGGGCATCACGGACTATGAGATAAACGGCGCACTCGACGCGACGCGCTACTACTCATGGACCCTCGGAGACAACGAGTACACCGTGACTTTCTATAACGAGAGTCACAACCCGGTGATGTCTCTGCTCCATCAGAACTTCGACTTCCTCAACGGGACGTGGAGTGTCGCCTTCATCGGTGACAAGGCCATTGCCAACCCGAAGATGAAGTTCGTAATTGACGTCGACGAAAAGAAGATCCATGGCAACACGGGCTGCAACATTCTCAACGGCAAGTTCGAGACCGACATGGATGCGCCGAACTCGATCTCGTTTTCGGCTATGGCCACAACGAAGGTGGCCTGTCCAGACCAGGACGACGAAATGCAGCTGATAGTGGCTCTCGAGGATGCCTCGTCCGCACGGATGATCAGCGCGGACACCGTCTATCTGTTTAATTCAGCCGGCGAACGTGTGCTGGTGCTTCAACGTGTAAAGCAATGAACGAAGTCAGAGTAGACAAATGGCTGTGGGCGATGCGGGTATTCAAGACTCGCACTATCTCGACAGACGCATGCAAGAAGGGACGCGTGACCATCGGAGGCACTGCCGTCAAGCCTTCGCGTATGATCAAGGTAGGCGACGTGATAGACGTCAAGAAGCCCCCTATCACCTACTCGTTTCGCGTCAAGGCTCTGACACAGAACCGTTTGGGAGCGAAGCTAGTTGAGAACTATCTGGAGAACATCACGCCTAAGTCTCAGTACGATATCCTCGAAATGTCGCGCATCTCCGGCTTCGTCGACCGTCGCAAGGGCCTCGGTCGTCCGACCAAGCGCGACCAGCGCGACCTCTCGCGCTTCAAGGAAGACACCTATACCGACGAGTTCTTCCTCGACTGGGAAGATGACGACGATGATGAGCTCGACGAGGATTGATCATTCGCGGTATATTGTACCACATAAGTTGGAGATATGACTATGAGCGAAAAGAAGTTGAGAGTGGCTATCCAGGGTGTTGCGGGCTGTTTCCACGATGCTGCCGCTCGCGAGTTTTTCGCAGACCGCGAAGTGGAGACTGTGGAGTTCGACACGTTTACCGACCTCTTCGAAGCTGTTCATTACGATGCGTCGCTGGCCGGTATAGTAGCTATCGAGAACACCATAGCCGGCAGTATTCTGGCCAACCATGAGCTGTTGCGGCAGGGTGACCTCCGGATCATAGGCGAGCACAAGAAACGGATCTCGCATGTTCTGTGCGCCCTTCCGGGAGAGAGTCTCGAGAGAATCTCCGAGGTCAATTCTCATCCCATGGCCCTGATGCAGTGTGAGCAGTGGCTTCGCCGTCACCCCTCGATGAAGATGGTCGAGACCTTCGACACCGCCGGAGCGGCACGCGATATAGCCGCCGGGAAGATGCACGGGCACGCTGCCGTCTGCGGCGACTACGCAGCCCGGCTGTACGGCCTGGACATTCTCGCCGAAGGGATCGAGACCAATAAGCGGAACTTCACCCGCTTTCTTGTAATTGCTGATCCGATGCTTGCCTCCGAAATAGGACCGGGACATCTTGACGTGGACAAGGCGTCGATCATGTTCACCCTCCCGGACACCAACGGCGCGTTGTCCAAGGTACTGACCATCCTCTCCTTCTATGACATCAACCTCTCCAAGATTCAATCAACCCCCATCATCGGCCGCGAGTGGGAATACCGCTTCTATGTCGACCTGACCTTCGAGAATGTGGTGAGATACCATCAGGCCATCGACGCCGTGCGGCCGTTGATGAACGACTTCAAACTTTTAGGCGAGTATCGCCGCGTAAACACACCGAATGAGTAAAGAAATCACACCCTCCCGTCGTGCTTCGAGCGTCAGCGAATACTGGTTTTCGCGCAAGCTCAAGGAGATTGCAAAGCTCAATGCCGCGGGATTTGACATAGTTTCGCTGGGAATCGGCGGACCGGATCTTCCACCCCCTTCGTCGGCAGTTGAGGCGGCTGTAGAGTGCCTTCGCCGGCCGGATTCTCACTCATATCAGATGACTGTCGGTTTGCCGGAACTTCGTCAGGCCTTTGCCCGATGGTATGACAGATATTATGGCGTAAGCCTTAACCCGGACCGGGAAATACTGCCGTTGATCGGCTCAAAAGAGGGGGTAATCAATGTGGCGCTGGCCTTCCTGAATCCTGGCGACGGGGTACTGGTACCCAATCCCGGCTACCCGACCTACACTTCGGCTTCTAAGCTGGCCGAGGCGGAGATATTCTCTTATGATCTCGATCCGCGACACGGTTGGCAACCGGATTTCGAGGTCTTGGAACGCCTTCCACTCGACAGGATCAAGCTTATGTGGGTCAACTATCCGAATATGCCTACCGGTGCTCCGGCCTCGCGCAAACTGTTCGAACGTCTTGTGGACTTCGGCCGTCGCCACGGCATACTGATCGTCAATGACAACCCCTATTCTTTCATCCGAAATGATCGCCCTCTCAGTATCCTGAGCATTCCCGGGGCTACGGATGTGGCTCTGGAGATGAACTCTCTCAGCAAGTGTCTCAACATGGCCGGATGGCGCGTAGGGATGTTGGCCGGTAATCCGGAGTTCGTGCAGTATGTGCTCCGGGTCAAGAGCAACATCGACTCAGGACAGCCCCGCGCCATAATGGAGGGTGCCATAGCCGCGCTCAAGAGTGAGCCGGAGTGGTATGAGTCTCTCAACGCCGAATACAAGCGCCGTGAGGCAGTCGCCTCAAAGATAATGGACGTCCTGAAGTGCGGGTATAACGAGGGGCAACAGGGTCTCTTCCTTTGGGGACGAATTCCCGACTCGGCTGTCAATTCCGAAGCGTTCGCCGACGAGGTGCTTGACCGCGCACGGGTGTTCATTACCCCGGGATTCATTTTTGGTTCGCAGGGCGACCGATATATCCGTATCTCTCTGTGCGCCCCTGTCGAAGTACTTGAAAAAGCTTATAACCGAATACTCTCCGCAAACTTATGAAAGATTTACTCCCTATCTTCCCCGATCTGGCGCCCGAACAGCTGGTGCTTGCAGGTCCCTGTAGCGCCGAGAGTGCGGAGCAGGTAATGAAAACGGCCGAGGAACTGGCCAAGAACGGCATACGTATTTTCCGCGCTGGTGTGTGGAAACCGCGCACCAAACCCGGAGGCTTTGAAGGGATCGGTGCGCCGGCCCTCGAGTGGCTCGCCCAGGTGAAGCAAAAGACCGGCATGTACGTCGCCACTGAGGTTGCCAACGAGCGTCATCTGCGCGACGCTCTCGACGCAGGTGTGGATGTGATATGGCTTGGAGCCCGTACTTCGGCCAATCCGTTTGCAGTCCAGGAGATAGCCGACGTACTGGCGACTCTTCCGCGTGAGCGCCGGGACAATCTGGTGGTGCTGGTCAAGAACCCGATCAACCCGGATCTGGAGCTCTGGATCGGTGCACTTCAGCGCATCTATGGGGCCGGAATCCGCCGTCTCGGAGCTATCCACCGCGGCTTCAGCGCCTACGGCAAGCATCTCTACCGCAATCCGCCGGAGTGGCGCATACCCATCGAACTGAAGCGCCGTCTCCCGGATCTCCCCGTTATCTGCGACCCTTCTCACATTGGGGGGCGTCGGGAGCTCATCGCCTCACTTTCTCAGCAGGCGCTCGACATGAATTTCGACGGACTAATCATCGAGAGCCACTGCAACCCTGACTGCGCCCTAAGCGACAAGGATCAGCAGGTGACTCCCGAGGTGCTTCATTATATATTGCAGACGCTCGTACGCCGCCACTCGGACTCGACTACAGAGAGTCTGGGAATGCTCCGTCAGCAGATAGACCGGCTCGACAACGAACTGCTGGAGGTGTTAGCCAAACGAATGAGTGTGGCCCGCGAGATTGGCCGATACAAACGCGAGCACAACATGGCGGTTGTTCAGCCGGGCCGTTACAACTCGCTGATGGAGAACCGCGTCGAGGAGGCC
This sequence comes from uncultured Sangeribacter sp., assembly GCA_964615915.1. Taxonomy (GTDB): domain Bacteria; phylum Bacteroidota; class Bacteroidia; order Bacteroidales; family Muribaculaceae; genus Lepagella. The sequence goes on along the minus strand of CAZTSQ010000021.1, from coordinate 3,479 downwards.
AAGCGCCTTGACCTCGGCGAAGACTTCACGCGCCGCATCCTTGCCGCCATCCACGAAGAATCCGTCCGCCAGCAACTACACCTTCAGTAGGCCTCCCGATTTGCAGATGAGCTAAAGTTTAGCTAATTTTGCACATAGACTCATAAGGCGCCTCCAGCCTAAAGAAAACAACAAAATATGTCAGAAACGTATTTGGAGCTCTCAAAAGATGAGATTATTATGGGGTTCGTCGCCTCTTGTATAGAAGATGTGGCTGACCGTCTCGGAGTACCTTATATTGATATCTTCGAACGTATGGAAAAGGTAGGCCTCATAGACAACTATATTTTCCCATTTTATGAGACACTCCACACAGAAAGTCGGGAGAATCTCACGACTAGTCTTATAGAAACTCTTAACCGTTGGGAGCATGAAGACAAGTGAAGGTCAAATAGAGGTTTATCATGCTGGTACCGAACGTGTCGAGGGGCCCATATGTACCTACGGACGTACCAAACTCGATTTTGGGCAAGGCTTCTATGTCACTGATATCTACGATCAGGCACTGAATTTTGCAAAGGTCAAGGCTTCAGATCGGAAGAGAGAAGGAATAATCAACGTATATCATCTTGATAAAGAGGCCTTCATGAACGAAGGACGATGCCTAATTTTTGAGCACTACGATAGGGATTGGCTTGAATTCATCGTAGCCTGTCGTACCGGCAAGGAACTATGGAAGCAATATGATTATATTGAAGGAGGTGTTGCAGATGATCGGGTGATCAACACGGTTAATTTGTATATTCAAGGGATGCTTCCACAAGAAGTTGCTTTGAGAAACCTCCGATATTTGAAACCGAATAATCAGATTTGTTTGTTGAATCAAGAGATGACCGATAAATGCCTTAAGTTTATCGACTCTATAAAAGTAACTAACAATGGATTGGTATAATAAAGAGCTGAATGATATCGTAAGGTGGGGGAGCATAGGGATAATCGCTTGTAAATTAGCTAAAAAACTAAAAGTTAGCCCTCTTCAAGCCTTGAAAGACTTTTACAGGAGCAAGACTTGCGAGAGATTTCACGACCGCAAAACGGGTCTATATCTATATAGCGACCTATACATAGTAGACGAATATCTAATAGAGAAGGGGCTATATCAAAACAGCAACTGATTATGAAGATAAGCAACCGAGTGAAACGCAACCTCTCGTTGACACTGGCGATCCTGGGCTTCGTGTGCATGGGTTCCTTCGCCGTCGAGCTTGTGATGGACCCGAAGTCGGCCAAGCTTTGGTTCCAGTTCATCGGCGTAGTCATCTGCACCACCTCTTTCCTCGAGGCCTACCGCACCTACCGCCGCCGCGTCAAGAACGGCATCCTCTTCTAGGAGGAGGCAAGTACCTCAGGCGTCCCCGCCTGAGGTACAGGCGTTTGATCTCCTACATCTCCTTGATCAGCGAGTCGTTGAGCAGGCGGGTCTTGGTGTCGAAGTTGGCGCCGATGAGGTAGATCTTCTTGCCGGAGGCCAGGAACTTTTCCCAATGGCGGCGCTCGCGTATCTGATCCATGGCGACGCGAGCAGACTTGTCGATCTTGAACTCGAAGAGGTAGACGTAGTCCGTAGTCTCTACTGTCAGGTCAATACTCCCTGAAGAGGTGCGGTCTTCCATCTTAGTGTAGAATCCCATGAGTGTGAACAGCAAGTAGATGGCCGTCCGAAAATGGTCTTCGCTTGTACCTTTTTCGGAATAAGGTACATGGGCTATAAGACTCTTCAGTGAAACCATGAAGTCGTCTATCCGACCCTCATTGACCGCTATTACAAATGTGTCCACCTGGAAATCATCGTTGTCTCCTCCTCTCTTTGCCAAATAATAGGGTACTAGGAAACTGAGGAATCCCTCCTTTACCTCTTCATTCGGATAGTCAAGTGTGTAGGTTCTGAAGGTCGGATTGTATTTCTTTATTGTCAGATACCCGCTCTGGTAGAACACCGGTATGGGATCTTCCGAGAGAATCCCGGCAGACTCCAGCTTGGATTCGCTGATAGTATTCGGCACAAAGGTAGGTACCTTAAAGCTCGATTTTTCGAGGAGGCGCACAAGGTAGGTCGGTGTTCCCTTGTCGAACCAATATGATTTCAGCATTGCTTCCGCGAAGGCATTGAGGAGGCTGAAAGGGTTGTATATGTCCGGTGAGACCGGAGCAAAGTGATAGCCGTCGTACATCTTGCGCAATTCCTCGCGCATCTCTTCTGGCGTTTTTCCGTATGACTCAGACAATTCCTGAATTCCATCGACGAAATAATGGTCAAGCTCCTCCGAAGTGATTCCACAGATCGAGGCAAACTTATTGCTGAATGAGATGTCGCGCAGGTTGTTGAGATCCGAGAAGATCGAAAGCTTGCTGAAACGCGCGACCCCTGTCAGTACCGCTATCTCGATATAGGCGTCCATCGTCTTGAGGTTGGAGTAAAGCGCCTTGAGAATATTCCTGAACTCCGAAGCGAGTTTTTCGTTACCGATGGCATTAAGCATCGGCTTGTCGTACTCATCGATCAGGATCGCGACCTTCCTGCCGGTCTGCTCGTAAGCTCTCTTGATGACATACCCGAAGCGTTGGGAAAGAGGTGCTTCAGGGTCTTCAACCCCATAGATCTTTTCCCATTGCCTCACGTGACTTTTCAGTCCTGCCTCCAATTTTTCAGACGAATCATAATCGCCTGTGTTGAGATCAAGATGAAGCACAGGTCTCGGCTCCCAGTCGTCGACCAGCGAGTCGAGGGCTAGGCCTTTGAATAGATCGCGGCGTCCCTCGTAATAAGCCTTGAGGGTGGTCAGCATCAAGCTCTTACCGAAACGTCGTGGACGCGACAGAAAGTAGTATTTGCCGCTGAACAGTTTGTATATCTCTGCCGTCTTATCGACATATAAGTAACCCCCCTCCCGGATCTCCGAGAAGGTCTGTATTCCGACGGGATACTTGATTTCTTTCATATCGCTCTACTTTTGACCTCGCAAATATAACACTTTTTGCCGTCACTTCCAAGCCGGCCCTCGTTATAGGCTCCCGTGTAGAGTCAACAAGCAACTGCTAAATTAGGTAATTCTTTTGAAGAACTCCTTTTTAGGGGAAGAAAACGCCAATTTTTTTCTGGGTCTCTCATTGATCAGATACTGAACCTTGTTTAGTTCCTGCTGATCGATGACTCTGAAGTCGGTACCTTTAGGGAAGAATTCCCTGAATATTTTGTTTATGTTTTCGACTCCACCTTTCTGGCCGGAACAAAAAGGATCCGCAAAATAGACACCACACTCCAGGGCCTTGGAGACCATTTTGTGGTCTCTAAACTCAACGCCGTTATCGGTAGTGATTGTGAGCACATACTTTGGTAAGCAGACTTAGAGCGCTCTTGAGGACTCCCGGCTTAAGGGCTCGGTTACCCACTATCCGCTCCCGTCTTTCCATGGCCATTTCATGGGCTACATTGGGATTAT
>CAZTSQ010000020.1:0-43921 GCA_964615915.1 uncultured Sangeribacter sp. | reverse complement strand
GCGGTCCTTGCCTTGAATCTGGTGCGTTTGTCACACCCCTCAGGCGGGGACGCCTGAGGTACATGCGTTTGACGGAACGCTCAGGCGGGACGCCTGAGGTACATGCGGTTGCATCAGCGAGAGGGAGGGGAGTCTATCTCCTGGTACGAAAAGAGGCTGCCCGGTGGGGCAGCCTCTTTGTGGGGATATGAGGGGAGGGGGATTATTTCACGATGACTTTGGTGGTCTTGCCGTTGAGGACCTTGACGTATACGCCGGCCTCGGGGTTGACTACCTCGGCACCCTGGAGGTTGAAGTAGCGGGCACCGGCCTCGTTAGCCTCGATAGCCTCTACACCAGACTGCTGAGTCTTCTTCACCTGAACGGTCAGGGTGATCATGTTGCCGTCGTCATACTCGTCGCCCTTGTAGAGGTAGTATGAGCCGAAGTATTCTTCGCCGTCGGCGGGGAGTTTGATCTCGTTGCCGCGAGTCATCATCTCGTCCATACCTTCGTCGATCGGAGTCATTTCAACGGGGTTCACTTTCTTGAAGTGGCTGCCGCCGCCCGCCTGGAAGTCGTAGGTGTTGGTGCCGATGTAACCATCCCATCCCTCGGGAACGCCGAGAGTGATGACAACCCAGTCTTCGGTGGTTTCACCGGTAACGATGACGTTCAGGCCGTCCTCGTCGATCTGACGGATCTGGATACCGTTGTCGCTGCCAGATGCGCTGCCGTTAACGGTAACTTCGAGCTCCTCGGGGAATACGGGCTCTTCGGGTTCCTCTTCCATAGCCACGAAGCAGCTGATCATAACGGGGTTGGCAACGTCGATCTGATCACCGGCGCAAAGGAAGTAAGTACCGATGGTAGTCTTGCCGGCCTCGAAGGTGATCGAAGTGCCCTGCTGAACATTCTCACCTGCAAGCATGCCCTTGAAGTCCTCAACGGGAACCCAGTTCGAAGCGTTTGCTTTCTGAGCGCGCTCGCTCCAGCCACCCATAACGGTGTTGTAGCCGACTACGCTGTCCCAGCCTTCGGGAAGGTCGAAAGTAAGAACGACTGTCTCTGAGGTAGTCTTACCGCCGAGTTCGATGGTGTATCTTTCTTCGTCCTCGTCCATATACTGGTCTACGGTCACACCCTTGTTGTCAACGGTGAGGTTGAACGAGTCGGGGAACTCGAGAGCTGCGGGCTCATTGACGCTGATCGGCATGATGTAGAAGTAAGTGGTAGTACCGCGGGTAGCGTACTGAACGATACAGGTAACGTCCCAAGTACCTTCGGGAACACGGGTTCCGAAAGAGTTGCGGATCTCGTATGTCTTGCCGTCGGCAACGCCATAGTAAGCTTCGTCGCCTGCGTTAGACTTGGTCACGGTCAGTTTCTTGAGAACGACAACCTTATAAGCGTCGGCGGGAGTAACCTCATTGACGCGGGGGAAGACAACGTCCATGTCGCCCGATGCGGGCTCGGTGAAGCCGACCCACTTGGTCCAGGTGCTGGTACCTTCGGGAGTATTGGTTGCGATCCAACCCTGCGGGATAACGTCGCCTGTGCTGTAGCCGCGGGGAGTAGCTTCGGTCTCTTCACCGTTAACTTCGAGCTTTTCGCCACGAACGAGGGCTGCGTTGCCTTCGAGGTCCATCACATACTCGGCGCCGCTGGCAGCGTTAAAGTAAGTGACGGTCATCGGGAAGTTCACGTAAACACGGTTGCCTGCCTTGGGGGCATACTCAAACAACTGCTTGATATTGTTGGCAGCGCGAAGGACAGTCAGGTCATAACCGACGGTACCCTTCACATAGGCATCATCACCGGCGAAAGCAGCCGAAATGTGGGTGTCGCCACCACCTACCAAGGTCACTTTACCGTTCTGATCAACGGTAGCGACAGCAGTATTGGAGCTGCTCCAAGTTACCTCGAGGTTGTTGGGGTTGTTCAGAACCGGAGAGTTGAACACACCGCCCGATTTCAGAATACCTGTCACCTCTTTCTCATTGAATGAGAGCTCATTCTTCAGCTTATCACCGGCATCAATAGTATACTCTACCGTGATGGTGTGGATGTAAGCCATGTAGAATCTTGCAGCCCATGAGAAAGAAACAGAATTTACTCCAGCCTTATTTTCATAGGCAATAGTTGCACCGGCTGCTTTAGCTCCATCTTGAGGATGGATGGTTGAGGTTGTGCCATCTGCAGTCAGAAAGATCTCTGAGCCACCATTCCAGCCATTACCTGAAGCCAGAATGTTCACGCCTGTGATTTTGCCACCGGGCACTGTGATGGTGATCACCGGCACTGCTTTCTGAGTTGTGTTCGTACCGCCGCTGATACCAAAACCGTAAGTTCCTTGAGTGTCTCTGTTGGATGCGGTGCTCTCGATGAGAGCGAAGCCTGAATTGACTCCGGAACCTTCACCACGGGTGAATGAGAATTCGACGTCGCCTTCGGTATAAGACCATTCGGGCAGAAGGGTGCCAACGTTAGACGGCGAAGGACTTGTAGTCGTCGTGACACGCGTGAGGCCGTAAACGTCGCCCGGAGTGTCGAAGTCCAGCTTTGCAGTATCCGCAAGAGCTACGCCCGTACCTAATGCGGCTACCGAAAGGAGAGAAAGTATTGCTTTCTTCATCTTGGTTATGTATTATGGTTAATAAAAAGAGCAAGGGTAAGATTGTGTCCACAAAGTGCATAGCGCCTTAGACGCTCCAAAGGTACAAACTTTTATTAAACTATACAACTTTTAACAAAAAAAATTTTCAAACCGGCCGCTAAACAGCTGTCGCCCAACGTCTGCACGTCGGGCGACAGTTTGAATTCTGTATATTGAGAGGGGATGGATCAGCGGGCAGCCTTCACGGTGCGGACTGTACCGTCGGCCATACGGTTGACGATGATGTAGGCACCTTCAGCGGGCTGGGCACCCAGACGGAGACCGGCGAGCGAGTAGTATTCGGTAGCGACAACCTCAGCGGCGTCGACAACCTCAACGACATCAACCGAACCGTAGACAGAGGCGTCGGCGGTGTATCCGGTCGTGGCGGCGTTGCGCACGAGACCGGTCTTGGCGTCGATCAGCATGGCCACGACGCGGATCTTGTTGCGGTCCTTGATCAGGTTCTTGCCCGAAGCGTCACCGACGTTGTAGCGGCAGACTGCGTCGGCGAAGTTGAGGGTCGACTCGTGACGGTAGATCTTACCGCTCTCGACCGAAGTCGGAACCGAGCCTTCGACACCCTGGGGATTGGGGAAGTTGAGGATCACGTCGTCATAGACGATACCGGTCACGAGGAAGGGCTTGCCACAGAAGAGATCCCAGTAGTCACCTTCATACGACTCATTGGTGAAGTAGTTGCGCTGGGCCCAGCTCGGGTCGCTCATGCCGTCTTCGATCATGGCGTAGGCGATGCGGTAGTCAGCCTCGGAGTCGTCATAGACAAAAGACACTTCGGTCTGTGCGATCACGCTCACGCGGTCGTCGTCTGCCCAGAAGAGCTTGGCCTCGATCGAAGCGGGAGCGAGCTCGCGGCGCGCGCGGAGCCAGGGAGTCTCGATGAGGTTGGTGATGTTGGCGATATCGGCGATGCTGACAGACTCGCGGTTGAGATAAACCTTGGGGATACCGTATGAGCTGTTGGGCATCTCGTAGGTGGGCACGCCCTGGATGTTGTCGTCACAGTGGTAGGCCACCGAGAGGAACTCCTCGCCATATTTGTCGCGGAGCTGGCGGGCGGCTACATAGACTGCCGGGCAGTTGCCACACCAGAGGCCGGTGTAGTCGGCCACGACGGGAGTGTTGACGGGGAGGAAGGGAACGACCTCAAAGTTGAGCTCTGACGAACCGGCTAAACCGTTTGCCTCGCCGTTGACCTTGGTGACGGTCACGTCGATCTTATAGTTTCCGGTTTCGGTGGGAGCGACGAAGGGGAGGTCGACGGTAGCCATCGAGCCGGTCTGGGCAGCCAAGGGGGGCTCGACCTTGAACTCGTTGGTCACGACGCGTTCTTCGGTGGTGCCGGCGTTGACGGTATAGGTGTATTCGATCGAGCTGATCTCTTCAGAGCCGGCGTTGGTGAGGTTGGCATAGACATAACCCAGAGTCTCGGGAGCGGCGTAGAGGGTCTGCTGGAATTCGATCGAGGCGGCTGCGGAGTGTACATCGCCGCGCATGAGGACGCGCATCGAGAGGGCCTGCTGGGTGTTGGCGCCGAGGTTGGTCCACGCGGGATATCTGTTGGGAAGCGTCGAGGAGCCCTGGGTGGTGTGGATCATGAAAGATTCGGGCTGGTCGACGTTGGTCACCAGCGAGATGGGATATTTCTGGCTCCAGCCGATACCGGGACGGTTGCAGTTGGTGACCAGAAGCGAATAGCCGACGTAGACACCATCTTCGGTGACGGTATAGGGCTGGGAGAAAGTGATGTCGAGGCGGTAGTCGGGGGCATCATCTGTGCCGTAGTTCTTCACTTCGCCGGTGGTGGTGATGATGTCGGCGACATTGTTTTCGCCCTCGACCTTCAGCTCGCGTGTGAGCCATGCGGAGCCGGTGGGGTCGACGGTACACTGGTCGACATAGGGGATATCGATGCTGACGCCGAGGATTTCGGAGCCGACGAACGACGGATTCTTGAGGAGCATAGCGACGTCGAAGCCGACATTGCGGCCGATTCCGAAGCCGACAATTTCGGCGCCCTCATAGTCGTAGGTGAAGACGAAGTCCTGGACCGCGGCCGAGGCTGACAACGAGGTCATCGCCGCCACGCCGAGAGCGCACAAGCCCGAAAGTAGGGATTTTCTCATGGGTGCTTTGGTTTATGCATTAAGGGTTTGAGAGTTAAACAGGAGTATGAGACCTATTTGGGGGGCAAAAATACAACCAATTTTTGAAAAAACCAAAACCGATGGCAAAAAAATAGAGTTCTCAGTACTCCCAGAACTCATAGAACTCCCAGAACTCCCAGTTTTTTTTGACCACAGCCCCGATTTTACACAATTTATTTGTAATTTTGTGGGTTAAACGGAAAGGGGGGTTACTTTCAGACTTATGGGAATAGCAATATCCAAGAGCTGGGGGTCGAAGCCGGCATATATTCCGCCGGTGCTTGAAGACCGCCGCTACAACCTAATCAACAACATCATGGGGTGGGCTGTCTTCGCGATCGCCCTCCTGACATACTGGCTCACACTGGAGCCGACCGCGTCCTACTGGGACTGCGGCGAGTTTATCATCCAGGCCGACAAGCTGGAGGTGGGTCACCCGCCGGGCAACCCGATCTTCATGCTGACGGCGCGCTTCTTCGCCAACTTCGCCCCCTCGATCGAGTATGTGGCGCTGATGGTCAACGCGATGAGCGGCCTGCTGTCGGCCCTGACCATACTGCTCCTTTTCTGGACGATCACCCATCTTGTGCGCCGGCTCGTAGTCAGCGACTCTCAGCGCGAACCGCTGTCGCTGGCCAAGGCGACGGTGATCTTCGGCTCGGGTGTCGTCGGCGCCCTGGCCTACACGTGGAGCGACACCTTCTGGTTCTCGGCCGTCGAGGGCGAGGTCTATGCCTTCTCGAGTTTCTGCACGGCCCTGGTCTTCTGGCTGATACTGAAGTGGGAGAACCGTGCGGACCTCCCCCACTCCGACGCGTATCTGATCCTGATCGCTTATATTATAGGTGTCAGTGTGGCGGTCCATCTTCTGAACCTTCTCTGTATCCCGGCGATCGTGCTGGTCTTCTGCTACCGCAAGTTCGAGATGAACCTCATCCGGTCGCTGGTGGCGTTGCTCATCTCGTTCGCGATCATCGTGCTGGTGCTCTACGGCCTTGTTCCGGGCTTCATCAAGGTGGCGCAGTGGTTCGAGCTCTTCTTCGTCAACAGCTGCTCGATGTCATATAACTCGGGAGCTCTGATCTATGCCTTCGTGACCCTCGCGGTCTTCGTCTGGGCCCTTTCGGCCATCACGCGCCAGCGCTCGGCCTCGGCGATCCGCATCTCTTTCTTCATAGCGGTCGCCATCAGCGGCATGCTCTTCATCGGCAACGGCGTCTGGCTCGGAATCGTGCTGCTTATCTGCCTGGCCGCATGGCTTTGGTTCGGAACGCGCCAGACCGGACTGCCGGTGCGCGTGATGAACGTGATCCTCTGGAGCATGAGCGTGATCTTTGTCGGCTACTCGTCTTACGCGCTGATCCTTATCCGCTCGACGGCCGACACCCCGATGAACCAGAACTCGCCGGACAATGTCTTCGACCTCGCGTCGTACCTCAACCGCGAGCAGTATGGCGAGAACCCGCTGATCTACGGCGAGACCCTCTATTCGGGAACGATGAAGGAGATGGTGGGCCAGCGTGTCGACACACTCGACTTCTATGACGACGGGACGCCGGCCATCCTCGTCACCCCGAGCTACGCCCCGATCATCGAAAAGGGCAAGGCGCTCTATGCCAAGGGGGTCAAGGGAGCCGTTCCGCGCAGCGAATATCAGTTCATCAACGAATATGACCTACACAAGCAGGCCGAGACAGCCGACCAGCGAGACTACTATGTCAAGCGCGACTACAAGCCGGAGCCGAAGATGAATCCGGAGCTGAACATGCTCTTCCCGCGTCTGTACAGCCGTCAGCATGCGGCCGCCTACCGCCAGTGGGTGCGCCTCGATACGGGCTACAACCAGCTCCAGACTCTCCACGCCGTCACCTCTGACGGCGAGAAGGTGCTTGAACTCGACGTCAACTCCCAGCCGACCTACAATCAGGCCACCGGCCAGATAGCATACGCCCCGAAGACGGCCTTTAAGCCTACGTTTGTCCAGAACCTCGCCTACTTCTTCAACTACCAGCTGAACCACATGTACATGCGCTACTTCATGTGGAACTTCGCCGGCCGACAGAACGACATCTGCAACCAGCAGGGCGAGCTCGACGCGGGCAACTGGATCTCGGGCATCCCCTTCATAGACAATCCGCGCCTCGGCGACCAGAGCCTTCTGCCCGAAGACCTCGGCAAGAACAACCCGGGCCACAATGTCTACTTCATGCTCCCGCTCATCTTCGGTCTGATCGGCCTCATCTGGCAGTCGTTTGCCGGCCGCCGCGGAATCGAGCAGTTCTGGGTCGTGTTCTTCCTCTTCTTCATGACCGGCATCGCGATTGTCCTCTATCTGAACCAGACGCCGGGCCAGCCGCGCGAGCGCGACTATGCCTTCGCCGGGTCGTTCTATGCGTTCGCGATCTGGATCGGACTCGGAGTGGCCGGTCTCTGGCGCTTCTTCGAGTGGGTGATGAAGAAAAACTCCAAGGACCTTAAGGAGTCTAAGGACCCTAAGGACCTTAAGGACTTTAACGACGACTACAGCGAGCCCGAACAGAGCCCGGCGGCCACAGCGCGCGCCTCTTCGAAGCCGGATCTGCTGACGGCGGCCGCCGCGCTGGTGATCGGCCTGCTCGTCCCGATCCAGATGGTCTCGCAGACATGGGACGACCATGACCGCTCTCACCGAACCGTAGCCCGCGACTACGCCATCAACTACCTCGAGAGCCTCGAGCCGAACGCGATCATCTTCTGTAACGGTGACAACGACACGTTCCCCCTCTGGTATGCCCAGGAGGTCGAGGGTGTCCGCCCGGACGTGAAGATAGTCAACCTGTCTTATCTCAACTCCGACTGGTATGCCAACCAGCAGCGGATGCCGTCATACACCGCGAAGGGAATCGAGTTCACCGCCACACCGGCCGACTATGCCTACGGACGGATGGATGTCGTCATTCCCGGAACGGACACCGCGCCGATGGATCTTTCGGAAGCGCTCAAGTATCTGTACAGCGGTCAGGGCTTCGACGCCCGGATCGGATATAACGTCCTCCCGTCGGCGATTGTCCGCATCCCGGTCAACCGCGAGGCCGTCCTGAAGGCCGGCGCCGTGGCCAAGGGTGAGGAGGCTCTGATTCCCGAATACATCTACATCGACCTGTTGAACGCCCCGTCGGTGCGCTCGAAGGGTTATGTCTCGCTCGGCGAACTGCTGATGCTCGACATCATCGCGACCAACGCCGCCAACGGCTGGAAGCGCCCGATCTACTGGGCGTCGACCGTAGGCTCGGAATATCACCTCGGTCTCTCGCCCTACCTCCGCGGAACGGGCATGGCCCACCAGCTGACGGCCGTACCGATGGAGGGAGACATCTACCCGCGCTCGGACAAGGCATATGACGTCGTGATGGGCAAGTACAAGTGGGGCGGCGCCGACGGCGCGAAGGTTCCCTACTTCGACGAGACGGCGCGCCGGATGATGTACACGATGCGCATGTCGATGGTCGACCTGGCCGAGACGCTCGAATATGAGGGTCTCGAGATGCTCGACAAGAATCCGGCCGAGGCGAAGAAGATCTTCGCGAAGGCCGTCAAGGTGCTCGACACCGCCTTCGAGAAACAGCCCGAACGCGTGGCCCCCTGGCCGGTCAACCTGAAGCTGACGGCCGCCAACCTCTATTGCGAGCTCGGAGCCAAGGAACAGCTCGACAAGCCGGAGCTGGTCAAGAAGGGACGCTCGATGCTCGAGTCGATGCTCGCGCAGGCCGCTCCTTCGGTCCGCTACGCACAGGCGATGACGCTCGCCTTCGGCAACCCCTCGCTGACCTACGAGACCCAGTATTCACCCTACATATATTGGAGAATCGCCGAGCTTTATCTCCACAACGGAGGCTCGCAGGCGACGCTCGACCGGATCCTGAAGGAGAACCGCCTGAACGCCGAGACGCTCAGACAGTACTATGAGGCCTACTCGAATGCCCGCACCGGCGGAGGCGCCGGCGGCGAAGGCGGGGGCCTGGACGAAACCGGAATGACAACCGACCAGGTCGCCGAGGCGATAGCCCAGTATGCTGAGGTCTACAACCACGTGAAGTCACTCCCGGCCGACTCGGCCGAGTTCATCACCGACGAGGAGCGGATGATCGCCGAGGGTCTGCCCGAGGTTGTCGACTACTATCTCCAGTCGGGAGGCACGCTCGAGGAGTTGCGGAAGTATCCGGAGTTCGTCAAGTATGAGGCTTCACATCCCCATCAACAGCCGTGATCGTCAAGGCGCCTTGGTGGCTGAGGGCGATCACCCCGACCGGGGTCTTCAGGCTGACCGACGCCGAGAAAGCCGGGAAGCTGGGTCTCCCCTATCTCGACACGGCGCGCGGCCGGGTGTTCATCACGTTCGATGACGGGCCGGTGCCCGAGGCTACGCCGTGGGTGCTCGACGTGCTCGACCGCTTCGGCGTGAAGGCAACCTTCTTCATGGTCGGCGAGAATGCGCTGAGATATCCGGAGCTCGTGGCCGAGGTCCGGAACCGGGGCCACCGTGTGGCCAATCATGCCCACCGCCACCGTCCGGGCTACCGCTCTTCGACAAGGACATATGTCGAGGAGGCTCACCTTGCCCACGACGCCATCAACAACTGCACCGAACACAATACAGCCGTGAGCCGGGTCTTCCGCCCGCCTCACGGCTATATCCGTCTGTCACAGTTGTTTGCGCTGAAGCTCGCCGGCTATGAGGTCGTGCTTTTCGACATCGTCAGTCGCGACTATGACCGCCAGCTGACGCCGGCACAGGTGGTCAGCAATGTTCTCGACAATGTCCGCGACGGGTCGGTGATCGTCTTTCACGACTCGATCAAGGCGATGCCGAGGCTCGGCGAGGCACTTCCGCAAATTCTGGAGGTCCTCTGCGGGGAGTAGTGACCGTTCAACCGAAGAGGGAGATCCGGCGCGAGACGGCCCTTCCGCGCGAGATGTCGCCGAGGAGGGAGGTGAGCGTGTCGAGGACCCTGTCGGCGTCGCGCCGCCAGTCGTAGGGGAGGCCGGCGTGGCGCAGATCGTTCCAGGCGCCGAGCAGACACTTGACCACATAGGCGCGGACCAGACCGTTGAGGACATAGCCGATTCCCTCGGGGGCATTGTCGGGCAGCGCTATCTTGGCGCGGAACCGCTCGGCGTCATAGCTGACCTCGCGGACATTGACCAGACGCGCGAGGATCTCGCCCACACGCAGGCACCACTCGCTTTCAAGCAGTTCGGGCTCGAGGGTGAGCGCCTCTTCGAGGCTTTCGAGGTGGGAGACCCCGCCGCCGAGGGCCGCGAAAGTCTGGAAATCGACTTCGGCCTGTCGCCAGGCCTTTTCAAGACTCAGATGTAGGTAAACTTCAATCATACTTTTGCTACTGATTTTGTTTTGATAAAATTGAGAAAATAACTAACTTTACACCAACATTTCTAAAGCGCCCCGAGGCAACGAGGAAATGGAAGTGAAATCTGGCGCAAAATTAGGCCCTTCACGATGTGGAAGAGGGATATTTTGGTGCCGAACGAAACAAAAATGGCAAAACGCAAAGAAAAAGAATATGACCAGTCGACCATCAAGGGGAGACTGTTGACCTATCTGGCACACAAGGGTGTGTCACAGACCCAGTTTGCCGAGAGGCTCGGGGTGTCGCCGACCTATGTGGGGGCGATGCGCAAGGGACTCTCGATCTCGAAGATGCAGCAACTGTCGGAGCTCTATCCGGACCTCAACCGCGAGTGGCTGACCTATGGCGTCGGCCCGATGCTGATCGAACCGGGCGTCGAGCCGGCCATCGATCCGAAGAAGTACGAGGTGCCGATGCTGCCGGTGGCCGCATATGCGGGCAACCTCCAGCTGTGGAGCAACGGCGTGGGCCTCAACGACTGCGAGAAGGTGATGGCCCCGGTGCCCGACGCCGATTTCGCGATCCGAATCAGCGGCGACAGCATGGAGCCGAAGTTTCACGACGGCTCGGTGATACTGATCAAGAAGATCAACGAGAAGGCCTTCATTCCCTGGGGCAACCCGATGGTGATCGACACCGAAAACGGCGTGCTGGTCAAGGTCGTCTTCCCCGGCAAGAAGGAAGACTCGATCGAGGCCCGGAGCACCAACACACTCTACCCCTCGCTTCAGATTCCGACCGGGACGATCTACGGCATGTACCGCATCGTCGGCTCGATCTCAGTCTTCAACACACTCTGACCCTTCCTCATGACCTCAATCTGGTATTTCCTCAAGCGCTTCGCCTTCCCGTATAAGGTCAACATGGCCCTGAGCATCGTGTTCAACTTCCTGACGGCCATCTTGACACTCTTCTCGTTTGCGTTCATCATACCGATCCTGAAGATGCTCTTCGGTCTGGAGACCATGCACTACCACTATATGAGCATGGCCGACGGCAAACTGCAGGACGTCGCGGTCAACAACTTCAACTGGTATGTCCAGGGGATCATCGAGCGCGACGGGCCGAGCGTGGCCCTGGCGGTGCTTTCGCTCATACTGATCGCGATGACGGGCCTCAAAGTCGGAACCGCCTACCTCGGCGAGTTCTTCACCATCCCGATGAGAAACGGAGTGGTCCGCGACATCCGCAACCAGATGTACCGCAAGATCCTGGAGCTTCCGATCGGGTTCTTCTCTCAGGAGAAGAAGGGCGACATCATGGCGCGTATCTCGGGCGACGTGACCGAGGTCGAGAACTCGGTGATGGCCTCGATTCAGTCTATCTTCGCCTATCCGGTGATGATCATCGCCTGCCTGGCGATGATGCTCTTCATTTCGTGGCGGCTGACCCTTTTCGTGCTCGTCCTGCTCCCGCTGATGGGCTGGGTGATGGGCACGGTCGGCAAGAAGCTGAAGGCCAAGTCGCTGTTGGTCCAGACGATATGGGGCAACATCCTCGCGACGGTCGAGGAGACGATCGGGGGCCTGCGCGTGGTCAAGGCTTTCAACGGCGAGGCACAGATGGACCGCCGGTTCAGCGGGGAGACCAATGACTTCTACCGCAATTCGAACCAGATGCACCGCCGTCAGGTGCTCGCCCACCCGATGAGCGAGTTTCTCGGGACGATAGCCGTCGCGATGGTGCTGTGGTTCGGCGGCTCGCTGATTCTGGCGGGCGACAGCCATATCGACGCCCCGGAGTTCATATATTATATGGTGATCTTCTACTCGATCATCAATCCGGCCAAGGATCTGGCGAAGGTGTCGTATACGATCCAGAAAGGTTCGGCGTCGCTCTCGCGTATCGACAAGATCTTGAGCGCGGAGAACCCGATTCACGACCCGGCCTTCCCGGCTCCGAAGCGCGAGCGCCCCGAAGAGGGAGACGCGGCGATCGAGTTCCGCGACGTGACGTTCAGCTATACCGACGACCGCAAGGTCCTCAACCATATCAACCTTCGGGTCGGCGAGGGTCAGAGGGTGGCGCTCGTCGGGCAGTCGGGCTCGGGCAAGTCGACGATGGTCGACCTGATTCCGCGCTTCTGGGATGTCGACGAGGGGGCGGTGCTGATCAACGGCACCGACGTCCGCGACTGGCGCACGAAGGAGTTGCGCTCGCTGATGGGCAACGTCAACCAGGAGGCTATCCTCTTTAACGACACGTTCTTCAACAACATAGCTTTCGGCGCCGAGGGGGCGACGATGGAGGAGGTGGAGCGGGCGGCCCGCATCGCCAACGCCCACGACTTCATCATGGAGACCCCGGACGGATACAACACACTGGTCGGCGACCGGGGCTGTCTCCTTTCGGGCGGCCAGCGCCAGCGAATCAGCATCGCACGGTCGATTCTGAAGAACCCGCCGATCCTGATCCTCGACGAGGCGACGTCGGCGCTCGACACCGAAAGCGAACGCCTCGTACAGGAGGCCCTCGAAAGGCTGATGGAAGACCGCACGACAATCGTGGTCGCCCACAGGCTCTCGACAATCGTCAACTCCGACATAATCTGCGTGATAGACAACGGCGAGATCGTCGAACAGGGTACCCACGACGAACTGATGGCCCTCGACGGCCATTATGCCCACCTCGTCTCGCTCCAGAATGTCGAGGCGTAACTCAGCGACATATTGCCTCCAACCTAAACAACTTGAAAATCAGACACCTCACAGATATATGAAATCTTTAGTCATACTCGCTTCCGGTTCCGGAACGAATGCCGTAAATATAGTCAAGGTCTTCTCGGAAGGCTCGGCGGTCAAGGTCAAGGCCCTGATCACCGACCGCGAGAACGCCCCGGTGCGCGCCAAGATGGATGCGCTCGGAGTCCCGGTCTATTATTTTCCCCGCAAGGAGTGGCGCGAACATCCCGAGACGATCGCGGAGTTCGTGAAGGCCAACCTGCAGCCCGACCTGGTGATACTGGCCGGCTTCAACTCGATCCTCAAAGAGGAGTTCGTCAATGAGTTCAAGGGGCGTATCCTGAACATACATCCCTCGTTGCTTCCGGCCTACGGCGGCCCGGGAATGTGGGGGCACAATGTTCACGAGGCCGTGCTCGCTGCCGGCGAGAAAGAGTCGGGCGTGACGGTCCACATCGTGACTAACGAGGTCGACGGTGGTCCGATCGTGCTTCAGGAGACGGTGCCCGTGCTTGAAGGAGACACCCCCGAGAGCCTCGAGATGCGAATCCATGAGAAAGAATACTCGATCTATCCGCGCGCCATCGCCGAGATGCTCCGCCGCCTCGACAAGGAGCCCCAAATGGAGGGAGCCGTGGAAGTGATTGAGGAAAGCGACGGCTCGGAGAAGATCGTCGAGGTAGTCGAAGAGGCCCCGGCCCCCGGGACCGTTCCGCCGCCGATCCCCCCCGACGAGCAGTGGGCCGACGCCCTCGGCATCCCCCACGGCCCCAACGACTTCAAGAGCAGTAACGCCGGCAGTAGCGCCGGCAGTAGCGCCGGCTTCCAGCCGGTATCTAACAGTAGCGCCGGCTTCCAGCCGGTACAAGGCAGTAGCACCGGCTTCCAGCCGGTAAGTACCCCGACTCCCCCAACTCCCAACACCCCCTTACAGGCCGCTCAGGCCCAGGACCAACCCGTGATGCCCCCGACCTACATGCTCTGGGCCATCCTCTCGCTGATTTTCTGCTGTCTGCCGGCCGGCATCGTCGCCGTCATCTTCGCCGCACGCGTCAGCGCCAAATATTATGAAGGGGACTACGAGGCCTCCAAACGGGCGTCGCGCAACACCGAGATCTGGATCATCGTCAGCTTCGTTCTCGGAGTACTGACCAACACGCTCTATCTCCCCTTCATGTTCCTCATCGGGTCGTAAAAAAGGTCGAAAGGGGTCGGAATGGCAATGACGGCAGAAAGGAAGAAGACATATGTTGCGGTCGCGGCGGCTGTGGTTGTTGTCGCCCTCGCCGCGGTCTATTTCGCTTTCGATCCGTCCGACTCGAGGTGGATGCCGAAGTGTGTGATCTATCATCTGACCGGCTTCAAGTGTGCCGGATGCGGAAGTCAGCGTGCGATCCACGCCCTGCTACACGGTGATGTCGCCGAGGCCTGGTCACAGAACGCCCTGTTTGTGATCTCGCTTCCGTTTCTCCTCTTCCTGGGCTGGCTGGAGTTCCGCCGCAAGGCGCATCCCCACCTCTACCGCCGGGTCCACACGCCCATCCTCATCCTCCTCATCGGCGCGATCATCATCTCCTGGACCCTCTTCCGCAACATTTAACCCAATTTTTGAGTTATGAAAACGACGGCTGTTCTTTTTGATGAATGTCTGGCCCAAGTTCCAAATGATGTCAGAATGGAACTTGACCTGTCTTTTGCGCTGGCAGACAAAATTGACGCTATCCTTAAGGAGAAGAAAATTTCTCAAAAGGATTTGGCCAAACGGATGGGAAAAACTGAAGCTGAGGTTTCGCGTTGGCTCGGAGGAACTCATAATTTTACACTCCGAACAATCGCCAAAATATCTGAAGCTTTGGGTATTAAACTTATAAGTGTTTGATCCACTTAAAAATATGTTTTGAGGTTAGGTCCTAACCTCGCGTTGACTTTCGCTTTTGCTAATATCATTTTCATGAAAAGACATATAATCACAATACTGACGGCGCTGCTGATGTTACCGGTGAGCGCCCAGATCGTGACCCTCGATTCGTGTCGATCGATGGCCGTGCGCAACAATAAGGCCATCGCAATAGCCGAACAGAATATCAAAGGAGCCGGCTATACACGAAAGGCCGCTCGAGGTGCCTATTTCCCCGGTATCGATTTCACCGGGGGATACATGTATAACCAGCACCAGATCGAACTTCTCGGAGAAGACGCGAAGCTCCCGACGATGATCTTCGACCCGGCTTCGGGTTCGTACCAGTATAACCTGTACAGCGTCGGAGGCATCCCCATAAAGGACCCGACAACCGGCTCGGTGATCCCAAACGAGGTGGCGGTGATTCCGAAGGAGGCAATGAGCTTCGACACCCACAATGTCTTCGCCGGCGCCTTCACGCTCACGCAGCCTGTCTTCATGGGAGGCCAGATCAAGGCCCTCAACGACATCGCAAAAGCGGCCGAAAATATGGCCCGCTCCGCACGAAGCACGGTTATCGACGAGGTTATCTTCGGGGTCGACGCCGCCTACTGGCAGGTGGTGTCGCTCAAGGAGAAGAAGCGCCTGGCCGAGAGTCTGGTTCAGCTTGTCGACTCATTGAGACAGAATGTAGGATACATGAAACGCGAAGGGGTGGCAACGGAGTCAGACGTTCTGACGGTCGAAGTGACCTATAACGAGGCTCAAATCGCCCTGACTAAGGTCGAAAACGGACTGACACTCTCACGGATGGCCCTCGCCCAGATCTGCGGACTCCCGGTCGACACGCGCCTCGAACTGGCCGACGAGGACGAGCAGTTCGCTCCCGTCGCTCCGATCGTGACGCCCGACATGCAACAGGTATACGCCAACCGAAGCGATCTGGAGACACTCCGGCGCAGCGTCGACCTTCTGAAGGGACAGGAGAAACTGGCCCTCGGTGCGATGCTCCCGAAGGTGGCCGCGATCGGTCTTTATTCGTTCTCGAATCCGAACGTCAACCACGGCTTCAAGAAGAAATTCGGCGGAGGGTTCAGCGTGGGCGCAACGATCACCATCCCGCTAATTCACTGGGGAGGCAACTATTATAAGTATCGCGCGGCCCAGTCGGCCACCACGGCCCAGCGCCTTCTGATCGAAGACCTCGAAGAGAAGGTCAACCTACAGGTCAGCCAGGCCAAGTTCTCGTTTGACGAGGCATACAAGACCTACGACATGACCGTGGCCAACATGAAGAGCGCCGACGCCAACCTGCACAATGCCCAGGTAGGATTCCGAGAGGGAGTCCTGACGGCCGACGACGTGATAGCCGCCCAGACGGCGTGGGTGAAGGCCAACTCGGAGCGAATCGACGCCGAAATCGGTATCCGCCTCTGCCGCGTCTATCTCTCGAAGGTCATGGGTACCCTCAGCGCGGAGGGCGCACGGTTATAACCTCTTGAATTTCAACAACCTTAACAACACGATATCCAAGATAACAACACTTTCATGAAAGACAACAATACACAGGGCGCGCTCAACACCGCCAACGACCCCCAGGCCGTCTCGGCCAAGGAAAAGGGGCTGATTCTGACTCTGATAGTCGTTCTTTTGATTGTCGCCGCCATGGCGATCGTCGGTTTCCTCTTCATCAAGCAGGGTCCCGACACGGTCCAGGGTATGGGCGACGCGACCGAACTGCGGATCGCGGGCAAGATGCCGGGCCGGGTGGTCGAAATCTTCGTCGAGGAGGGCCAGAAGGTGAAGAAGGGCGACACACTGGTACGCATCCATTCGTCGCTCGTCGAAGCGAAGATGGAACAGGCCGAAGCGATGGAGACCGTAGCCAACGCAACGAACCGCAAGGTCGACGCCGGCACACGCACACAGATTGTCTCGGCCGCGCGCGACCTCTGGGAACAGGCAAAGGCAGCCTCGACAATCGCCCGCAAGACATATAACCGAATGGAGAACCTCTTCCGCGAGGGTGTGATCTCTGAACAGAAACGCGACGAGGCCAAGGCGGCCTATGACGCCGCGACAGCCGGCGAAGCAGCGGCCAAGAGCCAGTATGAACTCGCCGTGGCCGGAGCGCAGAAGGAAGACAAGGAGGCCGCGGCCGCCATGGTGACCGTTGCCAAGGGTGGAGTCAAAGAGGTCGACGCACTTCTCGAAGACCAGTATCTTGTCGCTCCCCAGGATGGTGAGATCACGGTTATCTATCCCAACGTCAGCGAGTTGGTCGCTACCGGCGCACCGCTGATGACGCTCCAGACCTCGGATCACTGGGCTGTCTTCAACGTCCGCGAGACGCTCCTGAAGGATATCCGAACCGGCTCGAAACTGCGTGTCTATATCCCGGCCCTCGACAAGGAGACGACCCTCACCGTCTTCTATATCAAGGATCTCGGTACCTATGCCAACTGGCAGGCCACAAAATCGACCGGCGACTTCGATGCCCGCACGTTCCAGATCAAGGCTCGCCCCGAGAAGCCCATCGACGGCTTCCGCCCCGGCATGTCGGTGATCTACAAAGGTGTCGAAAAGAAGTAATCTCCCCCCATTCAGTCAACCTCAATGTCTTCATTTTCAGCCATATTCAAGCGCTCAGTCCGCCAGCTCGTCGGGAGGCCGATCTACTGGGTCGGGTTCTTCGTGCTCCCCTTCTTCTGCTTCCTCCTGCTGACGTCGGAGATGCAGGAGGGTCTGCCGATCAAGGCGCCGGCGGCGATGGTCGACAAGGATGGCTCGTCGCTCTCGCGCAATCTGACCAATGAGCTAGGGACGATGCAGATGGTCGACCTGAAGTATGCCTGCAACAGCTACACGGAGGCCCGACATCTGATGCAGGAGGGTAAGATCTACGGCTATTTCATCATCCCCGAGAACTTCGAGGAGAACCTGATGAGCGGCAAGGCGCCGGTAATCACGTTCTACACCAACATGACCTATTTCGTCCCGGCGTCGCTGCTGTTCAAGACCTTCAAGACGACGGCCCTATACACCAAGGCGGGCGTCATCATGGGGGTCGCAGAGTCGGTCGGAGCCACCGAGGGGACGGTCAAGAGCCTTCTCCAGCCGGTCAACGTGACCGTCCGCGGTCTCGGCAACCCGGAGATGAACTACGGCGTCTATCTCTGCAACTCGTTCATTCCGGGCGTTCTGGAGCTGATGATTTTCCTCATCACATGTTTCAGCCTCGGACAGGAGGTCAAATACGGCACCTCGCGCGAACTGATGAGACTCGCGCACGGGTCGGTCATCGAGGCGCTGATAGCCAAGCTGCTTCCGCAGACAATAATCTGGTGGGTCGTGGCCATCTTCATGGAGTCGTGGCTCTTCGGATGGAACGCATATCCGGTCTACGGGTCATGGTTCTGGCTGACGGTCAGCGAATTGATGTTCGTCCTCGCCTGTCAGGGCTTAGGCGTTTTCTTCTTCTGTGTGCTCCCGAGCCTGCGCATGTCGCTCTCGATCTCGGCCCTTCTCGGAATCCTCGCCTTCTCGCTCGGCTGTTTCTCGTTCCCTTACGAGAGCATGTACGGCGCGATCGGGATCTTCTCGTGGATCTATCCGGTGAGATATAACTTCCTGATATACATCGACCAGGCGCTCAATGGCATCCCGATCTACTACTCGCGCTGGTGGTTCATCGCCTACATCGGCTTCATGCTTCTCCCGCTGACGATGATCTGGCGTCTCCGCAAGGTCTTCAACAAACCCATCTACACTCCCTGACGCAAAATCCGCACACGTTATGAAGTTTCTCAGACAGATTCTTGACGTCTATATACGCGAGTTCAAGATGATCTTCCACGACCAGGGAATCATCATCTTCATCGTGCTCCTACCGGTGGCCTATCCGGTCATCTACTCTTTGATCTACAACCCCGAGCTTGTCCGCGAGGTGAAGATGGTCGTCGTCGACCACGACCGCACGGCCAAGAGCCGCGAGTTGGCTCGCAACCTGGACGCGTGCCAGGAGGTCAACATCATCGGATACGCGACCGACATCGCCGATGGCAAGCGTGCGATGGACTCGCACAAGTGTTTCGGCATCCTCGAGATTCCCGAAGGATTCGGACGCGACTGCGGTCGCGGAGAGGTAGCCAATGCGGTCATCTTCAGCGACATGTCGTTGCTTCTCCGATATCGCGGTTTCCTCGTTGCGGCCACCAACGTCGCCTCCGAGATGGGGGCCGAGCTGATGGCAGACGATGTCAACCAGTTCGTTCCGCTGGCCGCGACGCTCGCTCCGGGGGGCGACCCGATGCCGGTGAAGAATATCGTGATGGGTAACCTCGAGAGCGGTTTCGACTCGTTCGTCATGCCGGGCGTGATCGTGCTGATCCTTCAGCAGTGTCTCGTTCTGGCTCTCGGCATGGCCGGCGGCGCCAAGCGTGAGAATCCGGCCCTCACGGGCTATCTCGGAACCGCCGACACCCCGTCGACATTTGCCTCGATGCTCGGGCAGGCCGCCTGCTATCTGACGCTGATCATCGTACCGGCGTTCTATCTGCTCCACTATGTCCCGCTTATGTTCGCCTTCCCGATGGAGGGCAACGTCTTCCAAATCTTCGTCTTCATCCTCCCGATGATCCTGGCGTCGATCTTTCTGGGGATGTGTATCCAGGGTGTCATCACCGAACGCGAGAGTATATTTGTGGTCTGGGTGGTGACGTCGGTGATCTTCCTGTTCCTTTCGGGCCTCACGTGGCCGCGTTACGGGATGGGCCCCGTCTGGACTATCTTCAGCGACCTCGTCCCGGCGACATGGGGTGTCCAGGGCTTTATCCGCATGAACGCCAACGGCGCCGACCTCTCGCAGGTCGCCACAGACTACCGCTGGCTCTGGGGCCTCGCGGCCGGCTACGCCCTCCTGGCCTATCTGATTCAGCGCTTCGTTGTCCGCCCACAGATCTACAGGAAACTGAAGACAGCTTAACTTTCAGAGTCCTAAGAGTTCTAAGAGCCCTAAGAGTTCTAAGAGTTCTAAGAGTTCCTAATCCTCCCAGATCTCATAGTTCTCATAGAACTCATAGTTCTCCAATAATAAACCGACCCCCGGGCGCCAGCTCGGGGGTCGGTTTATTAGTTGCTAAAGCCTCGATCAGAAAAGTTTCGCGGTGGCCTCCTTGATTCGACGGAGGGCCTCGGCGATGTTGTCGTCAGAGAGGGCGTACGACATACGGATATATCCGGGAGCGCAGAATGCACCGCCGTCGACCGTAGCCACATGAGCCTCTTCGAGAAGGTAGAGGACATAGTCTGCCGAGGTCTTGATCTCGCGGTCGCCGACCTTGCGGCCGAGTACACCCGAGACTTCGGGGAAGAGGTAGAAGGCACCCTGGGGGACGTTGACCTTCCAGCCGGGAATATCCTTGGCGAGCTCGACGATCAGGTCGCGACGGCGCTCAAAGGCTTCGCGCATCTCTTCGACACAGATCTGCGGGCCGTCATAGGCGGCTTCGGCTGCCTTCTGGGCGATTGAAGAGACGCCCGAAGTGTACTGACCCTGAAGCTTGCTGACCGCCTTGGCGATCTTCTGCGGACCGGCCATGTAGCCGATACGCCAGCCGGTCATGGCATATGCCTTCGACACACCGTTGATCACGATCACGCGGTCCTGGATCTCGGGGAACTCGGCGATCGAGTGAACCTCGCCGACATAGTTGATGTGCTCATAGATGTCGTCGGTCATCACCATCACGTCGGGGTGCTTGACAAGAACATCTACCAGCGCCTTCAGTTCGTCGTAGGTGTAGACGCTGCCCGTCGGGTTCGAGGGAGAGTTGAGCATCAGCATGCGCGACTTCGGGGTGATGGCAGCCTCGAGTTGTTCGGGGGTCACCTTGAAGTTGTTTTCGATGCCTGAGTAAACGGTCACGGGAGTGCCCTCAGAGAGTTTGACCATCTCTACGTAGCTCACCCATGCCGGAACGGGGATGATTACCTCGTCGCCGGCGTTGATGGTGGCCATCAGGACGTTACACAGCTCCTGCTTCGCGCCGTTGCCGACAACGATGCAGTCGGGAGTATAGTGGAGGCCGTTTTCGCGCTCGAGCTTGCGGCAGATTGCCTCGCGCAGAGACATGTAGCCCGGGACGGGGCTGTAGCGCGAGTAGTTTTCGTCGATGGCACGCTTGGCGGCTTCTTTGATGAAGTCGGGTGTATTGAAGTCGGGTTCTCCGACAGACATGTTGATCACGTCGACGCCGGCAGCCCGCAGCTCGGCACTCTTCTGAGACATGGCGAGAGTGGCCGACGGAGAGAGTTTTTCAACCCGGTTTGAGATTTGGATCATTCCGTTGTGTGTATTAGTATTTTAAGGTATTTTATTTCAATCAGTTATAAGAGAATCAATTGTAGCGGACCTTGGCCTTGCGGATCATCTTCCAACATCCGTTTTCAAGCACGGCGGTGCCCGACGATTCGGTGAGGATCTCGTTGGCGTCGTCGGCGGTGATGGTGTCGTCGATGGCACATCCCTCTTCAAGCCACTGGGCCGGATTGTCGAGAGCACGCTCAACTACGGCCGGAGTGTTGACCACGCGGAAGGTACCCGTGTAGCCATCTTCGGTGTCGAGACGGTAAACGGTCGCGTCGGGGTTCATCTGGCGGTCGGCGCGGACGAAGAGGCCGTTGCGGTTGACGCGACCCAGATAGAGCGAGCGGGTCGGACGCTGGGGCTGGGGGGCCGGTGAGCCGGCGGCAGGAGCCGGTGAGCCACCCTTGTTCTCGGCCTCGGCGAGGGCGATGCGAAGGCTTTCGATCTGGGTCTGAGCCTGCGAGAGGCGTGTCTGAAGCGCATCCTGGGCGGCCTGGAGTCGGGCGTTCTCTTCGCGGACAACGTCGAGCTCGGCCTTGACCTTGCGGATCTTTTCGTTCTTGCGCTCTATCATGAACTCATGCTCCTTGCGGCTGACTGAATCGGAGGGGACATAGGCGGGAGTGTCCGACGTCTCTTTCTTGGAGGCCGCGGAGCTTGAACTGCCTTCGCCGATCTCGTCGCTGTCATCCTTGTCTTCACCGTCGCCTTTCATGGCGCGGGCGGCGTAAATCACAAGACCGACAACGACCACGACGAGGAAGATGAGGATTCCGACATAGATCCATGTTGAGTTGGATTTCTTGGGACGCGGAGCCTCGGCCTCTTCAGCGGCTACTTCCTCGACCACAGCGGTTTCGGCGGCTGCCATCTGGCCGGCTATCTCGTCGGCAGTGGCGTCAGCGGCCGGCGCGGGCTGTTCGTCGGCTTTGGGAGTCTCTGCCACAGGTTCTTCGGCCGGTGCGGCGGGTTTCTCCTCAGCTTTGGGAGCCTCCTTTGAGGGGGCTGAGACGGTCAGCTGGTTGATGTGCTTGGCCGTGCGGGTGTGGGAAGCCTTGCCGGCGGGATCGAGCCCGGGCGAGGCGAGGAAAGTCTCGGACCAGTAGGCGACGAGCTTCGCCTTATCCCACGACGCATAGTCCTTGGGGGTCTGGACGGCCTCGAATTTCTTCAGGTTTTCCAGTTCCTTGGCCTTCAGCACCTTTTTGAGCTCGGCCACCGACTTCGGAAGTCCCTTGACATCATCAAGATAGCCCGAGCCGTTATTGACGTAACGGAGATAATTCTTTGCGGTTATGGCACGTGCCTGCTCCATCTCGCCGTCAGTCACGGCCGAGACGTTTGCGAACACTCCGATCAGGAGAGCAAATACAAGTAATAGCTTCAGTTTCATGATTTGCAAAATTAACCAATATTCCGACATTACGCAACCTTTTGGCCCAAAAATCCACCCCAACCCATCCCCCCGCCCACCAACCGTCAGGTTTTTGGAAAGGTCCGAAACTTTAGTGAGGACTTAAATGTTAAAAAATCATATGAACCCGTTCTTCGCTAAACTGCGCCCCGGAGCCGGAGGCGTCAAACTCCCGTCGGTCGATTTCACACCCCTCGTCCGCCCGATGTTCGTGCGCCGTGCCGAACAGACAGACCGTTTCGCCACAGCCGGCGACGATATTCAGCGCGAGATCCTCAAGAACCTGCTCAAGAAAGCGGCCCGTACCGATATCGGCCGGCGCCACCACTTCGGCCAGATGGCCGCGGCAAAAGATCCGTACCAGGAATACCGCAACCTCGTCGCTCCGGTCGAGTATGAGGATATCCGGCCCGACGTGATGCGGATGGTCAACGGCGAGAAGGATGTCCTGTGGCCCGGGACGGTCCGCAACTTCGCGCAGTCGTCGGGAACGTCGGGAGGTAAGTCAAAGTATATCCCCATCACCCCCGAGGGGCTCAAAGTCAATCATTATCAGGGAGGTTACGACTCAATCGCCCATTATCTCCGCCTCAACCCCGAGAGCCGGATGTTCGCCGGCAAGGGCTTTATCCTCGGCGGCAGTTTCGCCAACGAACTTCACCCGGATAACCCGAAGGTGCGCGTCGGCGACCTCAGCGCGACGCTGATCAACCGCATCCCCTCGGCGGTCAATCTTTTCCGTATTCCGGGCAAGGACATAGCCCTGATGCCCGATTGGGAGAAGAAGCTCCCGGCCCTGGCCGAGGCGGCCGAGTTTGCCGACGTGACCAATATCTCGGGAGTACCCTCGTGGTTTCTGACCGTCATCAAGACGATCTGCGAGCGCCGGGGCGTCGAGAAGATATCGGACGTGTGGCCCAATCTGGAGGTCTTCTTCCACGGGGGTATCTCTTTCGAGCCATACCGCGAGGAGTATCGCGCCCTGACCGACCCGGCCAAGATGCACTTCCTCGAGACCTATAACGCGTCGGAGGGTTTCTTCGCGGTCCAGAACGATTTCACAGACCCGGCGATGCTGATGATTCTCGACGCGGGCGTCTTCTTCGAGTTCATACCCGTCGACGGCGGGAATCCGATTCCCGTCTGGGAAGTGTCTGAGGGTGAAGTGTATGAGCTACTTCTGACTTCGGTCAACGGCCTCTGGCGCTATCGCGTCGGCGACACGGTGCGCGTCGAGTCGAAGGCTCCGCTGAAGATCAGGATAGCGGGCCGGACCAAGAGCTATATCAACGCCTTCGGCGAAGAACTGATGGAGGACAACGCCGAGAGGGCGATGGCCACGACATGCCAGCAGACCGGCGCGTCGATCCTCAACTATACGGCCGCACCGCTCTTCGCGACCAATGAACATCGCGGCCGCCACCAGTGGCTGATTGAATGGGAAAAGGAGCCGGACTCGATCGAACACTTCCGCGACGTACTCGACGCGGAGCTTCGTGCACTCAACTCAGACTATGACGCGAAGCGCTCGCACACCATCTTCCTCGATCCGCCGGAGATTCTGACGGCCGAACGCGGCCTCTTCGACCGATGGCTCAAGTCTGCCGGCACCCACAAGTTAGGAGGTCAGCGCAAGGTTCCGCGCCTGTCGAACACCCGCGCCCTGCTCGAGACGATCCTCGCCCTCCAGTCAAATCCCTAACCCACTTTCTGGACTGCCGCGAAGCCGGTCTGTCGAAGGTGTAAGTCTAATTCTTTCTGAGTCTCGCGACGGCGATTCCGAGGCGGTCGCGATATTTGGCGACGGTGCGCCGCGAGACGTCGTATCCCCGCGCCTGCATCGCCTCGCGGATCTTCTCGTCGCTGAGCGGATGGGCCTTGTCCTCGCCTTCGACGATGGTCCGTATCTCGGCCTCGATCTTGCGGTTGGTGAGGGCCTCGGTGTCTTCGCCGTTCTCTTCGCCTACGGTGTCGCTGAAGAAGAAGCGGAGCGGGAAGGTACCCCACGGGGTCTCGATATGTTTGTTGGCCGTAGCGCGCGAAATGACCGAGAGGTCGAGGCCCGTCTCGGCCGCTACGTCTTTGATTATCATCGGTCTGAGCCGATAGATGTCTTCGGTCTCAAAGTATTCTTTCTGAAGTTTCAGGATGGCCGCCATGACCCTCATCATGGTCGTCTGGCGCTGGCTGAGGAGCTCGATGAAGTCTCGCGCCTCGCGCCAGTTGCCGAGAACATAGGAGTTGCGCTTCTTTTCGGCGGGAGTCTTCAGCGAGGCGACGGCTTCGTCAAACGACTGACTGATCCGCAACTCGGGGAAGCGGTTGTTGAGGGCGATCGACATGTTCCCCTCGTCGTCGCGGTCGAAGATGAAGTCGGGAACGATAATGTTGGCCACATCGTCGGCCGGGCTGCCGACCGAGGCTCCTGGCTTGGGGTTGAGTGAACGGATGAGGTCGACGGCATCGGCGACTGCCTGTTTTTTCTCGCCCAGAGCAG
This sequence comes from uncultured Sangeribacter sp., assembly GCA_964615915.1. Lineage (GTDB taxonomy): Bacteria > Bacteroidota > Bacteroidia > Bacteroidales > Muribaculaceae > Lepagella. The sequence goes on along the minus strand of CAZTSQ010000020.1, from coordinate 18,851 downwards.
AGGCGATCCGGTCAAAGTGTTTCTTGGCAAAGAGGTCGTATTCTTCTCTGAGGATCCGAAGCGCGAGGTTGCGGATGCGCGACGGCTCCATCCTTTCAAGCTGAATTTCAAGCGATTCGCGGAGGCTCGAGGCACCGACACCGGGAGGGTCGAGGTGACGGACAATGCGCCAGGCTTCGGCCATCTCTTCGTCGGTCAGGACGAGGCCCTCGTGAAATTCCATGTCGGAGCGGAGGCTTTCGGCCGGGCGATAGATGTAGCCGTTTGAGTCCATGCTCCCGATCAGGTAGCGGACGCCGGCGAGCACCTTTTCGCTCGCGTTGAACTGGCCTAGCTGGCCCAGGAGGAAGTCGGCGAGCGTCCCCGTGCGGTCTTCGGGAGCGAAGGGTATGTCGGGGGTGGTTCCGTAGTCGCGATAGCCGCGCTGAAGGGGTCGGGAGGACTCCCAGGCCGAACCGCCGTCGGTGCGGTCGATCTCGGGGAGGCTCTCTTCGGTCCGCTCTTCAGTCTCCAGGGCCGGATTGGCCTCGACTTCGGTCTCGACAGCCGAACGGAGTTCGTCCGGGTTCATCTCGAGCATCCGCACGAAGCGCAGCTGCTGCTGGCTTAGCCGCTGTTGCTGACCGATTCTAAGACCTATCTCCTGACTGTTCTTCATGTCGACTTCAGAGGGTGTTTACACGCGGTGACGACCGCCGCGGGGGCAAATTTTAACGCGAAATTACTATTTTCCCTTCGTTTGGCCCAAAAACTTCGCCAAAAAATTGGCCATCAAGATTTTTTTTGTTAATTTTGCGCCTGAATCGTGCCCTCGCTCCCTAAATTAGGGCCGGCAAGGGGTAAAGTCACCTTTCCAAACAAAAGAAACTCACCGATGGCAAAGAACAATCAGCCTGAAGATCCGTCGACTCTCGACAACCTCAATAACGGTCTCGCAAACGTGGGCCGTCAGATTTTTGTAAACAAATCAGCTATCTATGTGGCTTTCGGCGCCCTGATCGTGATCGCCGCCGCCACCCTGTGCTATATCTACTTCTTCCGCAACCCGAAGAACGAGCGCGCATGGGAGGCATACAACAAGGTTGAGATGACCGCCACAAACGATACTGTCGCCGCCAAGGAATATAAGAAAGTTGCCGACGAGTTCGGAAGCACCGACGCCGGCAAGGTAGCCGCCCTCAGCGCCGCCCAGGCATACTACGCAATCGGCGACTACAAGACCGCCTCTGAATATCTCCAGAAATTCAACACCAAAGACGAGGTCATCGAAGCCAACGCGAAGGTTCTCCTCGGCGACTGTTTCGTCAATCTCAAGAAGTATGACGACGCCCTCAACGCCTACAGCGAAGCTATCCGCAAGGCTGGCGGCAACCCGCAGATCGTTCCGCGTGTGCTCCTGAAGGAGGCAAACGTGTATGACGAGCAGAAGAAATATGCAGACGCCGAGAAGTGCTATCAGATGATCAAATCCGACTTCCCCGAGTTCCAGCTCGGAAACGGTGTTTCGATCGACGCATATATCGAGCGTGAGCAAGCCCGCCAGGGAAAATAACTTAGGTCAAAAAGACTCCTCATAAAATAATAAAACACTTTTGCTTATTTTATGAATAGGGCGACGGCTCTCGAGCCAGCGCCCTTTTCTTGTATCTCGCTCAAAATCAACTCTCTCCCTTCCTAATTGAGTCCACCCTCCCAACCTCTCCTTTCCTATCAATATGTCTATCTGGTTAAAGCTTCTCCTCGTCTTCGTCAGTGGCGGTCTCGGAGCCGCCTGCCGTCTCCTCGTGGAGGTCGGACTGAAGATGAACGGTCTCTGGGCCGCCTTCCCGACGTGGGTGATCAATTCGACGGGCTGTCTGCTGATCGGTATCTTCGCCGGCATGCTCGTAGGCAGCGGATGGTCCGACACGATGAAGACCGCCTTCACGATGATCACGATGACCGGCTTCTGCGGCGGCTTCTCCACCTTCTCGTCGTTCACACTCGACTGTGTGAAGTATTTTGAGAGCGGCCACCTCGGCGTCTGGATCATCTTCGGCACGGCCACCGTGATGGTCGGCCTCTTCGCCTGCGCCTTCGGCTACTGGCTCGGCCAACGCCTCTAACCCCTTTAATTCTATGACCCCTATCCTTATTGCCCTCCTCTTGAGCGCCGCCGCTCCTTCGGCACCCGAAGTGACAACCGACATCGACTCGACCGAGTGGATGCTCGACGATGTGGTCGTCGTGCGTAAGAAAGACAACATCCGTTTCCGCGGAAATCCGACCAACACCGAGATGATCTCGGCCGCCCAACTTCTGCGCGCCGCTTGCTGCAATCTCGGCGAAAGCTTCACCACCAACCCGTCGGTAGACGTCTCGTATTCGGACGCCGCCACCGGCGCACGGCAGATCCGCCTGCTCGGACTCTCGGGCCGCTATGTCCAGATGCTCAACGAGAATATCCCCGCATTCCGCGGTCTCGCCGCCCCCTACGGCCTCAGCTATGTCGCCGGGCCGTGGATGAAATCGATCTCTGTCTCGAAAGGGGCAGGCTCGGTCAAGAACGGATACGAGTCTATCACGGGTCAGATCAATATCGAACTCCGCAAGCCTCAGCTCGAGGAGGAGTTCGCCCTCAACGGCTATGTCGATTCGGAAGCGAAAGTCGAGGCCAATGTCGCCGCGTCGAAACATCTGACCGAGCGCCTATCCACCTCTCTTTTAGCCCATTACGAGAAGTCGCTGATGGACCATGACGCCAACGACGACGGTTTCTCGGATATGCCGAAGGTCGAACAGCTCGCGTGGATGAACCGCTGGGCATGGATGGGCGACAGCTATGTCTTTCAGGGCGCGGTGAAGATGCTCGACGAGAAACGCCGCTCGGGCGAGACCACCCACGGCCACCGCGATGCAGACTCCGCCCACACCCCCTTCACCGTCGGTATCGACACGAAGCGCATCGAGGCCTTCACGAAAAACGCCTATATCTTTGACAAGGAGAACGACGGGAGCGTCGCGCTGATGGTTTCGACGTCATGGCAGGATCTGGATTCGCACTACGGTCACCGCCTTTTTGACGCCCAGCAGAACGAGGTCTATCTCTCGGCTATGTTCGAGCGCTCATGGAGCGAAATGCACAAGCTCTCGACAGGTCTGTCGCTTCAGTATGATCATCTAAACCAACAGTTTAGCCTCTCGCCACTCTCAACAGCGACGACGGGGCTTACGGACTGGCTCGAGAAGGAGACGGCCGTGGGAGCCTACGCTCAATACACGCTCAACCTCGACTCTAAGTTCATCGGGATGGCGGGCCTTCGCCTCGACCATTCGTCGCTCTTCGGGGTGATGTTCACTCCGAGATTGCACCTGAAGTGGAATCCGACCGACGTATGGTCTGTCCACGCTACGGCCGGACGCGGATTTCGCAATCCCCATTATCTGGCCGATTATTCATACCTTCTTGCTTCGGCCCGCGAGGTGGTGCTACCCGAGGTTCCGCTTCAGGAGAAGGCGTGGAACTTCGGCGGAGGCGTGACGGCCAACATTCCGATAGGCTGGAGGACGTTGACGATGAATGCGGAGTACTATTACACGCGCTTTAGCCGCCAGATCGGAGTGGATCTGGACGCCAACCCCCATCAGGCAGTAATCAGGGCCGGAGTGGGGCCTTCGTTCAGCCACGCGGCCCAGTTTGACGCCTCGATCGACATCATCGAGGACCTCAACGTGATGGTGGCGGCCCGATATGCCGACGCAAAGATAGATTTCGGCAAAGGTCTGCGTTCTGCGCCGCTCGAATCGAAGTGGAAGGCGATGATGACGGCGACCTACTCTCCCTTCATGGGCCTGTGGCAATTCGACCTGACCTTGGCCGTCAACGGACCGGGACGTATGCCCGATCCAGACGCCGAACACCCTCTTTGGGAACGCCGTTTCAAGGCTTATCCGACATTAAATCTGCAGATCACACGCAATTTCCGCCACTGGGCCGTTTATATAGGTGGAGAGAATCTGACCAATTACCGCCAGCCGGCTCCGGTGATCAGCTCGTCTAATCCCTGGAGCCCCAATTTCGACGCGACGATGATCTACGGACCTCTCCACGGCGCAATGGCCTACATAGGCTTCCGCTTCAACCTTTAACAGACTGAAATCAAGCCACAGGCCTAGAGGTATGAGATCAAGCCACGAGCCTGAAATCAAGCCAAAGCCTAAAGGTCTGGTTTCAAGCCATAAGCCTACAATCAAGGGTTTTATTAACCCCCACCTAAATAATAAACTGACATGAGAAAACTTATAGTAGCCGCGGCATTGTTTGCCGCCCTTCCGATAATGGCCGAGAACGTCGACACTGTCTTCAGCATCGAGCCACAGATGAGCTGCAAGAACTGCGTGGCCAAGATCAAGAACCATCTCCGCTTCGAGAAAGGTGTCAAGGCCGTCCACGCCGATCTGAAGACCCAGACGGTGACCGTCACCTATGACGACAAGAAGACCGACCCCGAGACCCTCGCCGCCGCCTTCGCCGAAATCGGCTACGAAGCCACGCCCAGTAGCCCCTCCGACAGCCCCGCAAGGAGCGCCGGCTTCCAGCCGGTAACCGATGACCCTTCCAACCGTTAGGTTTTTGAATAGCCCCGCAGCTTCAGCGAGGGCTGTCGTCGCGAAGCACTTGCCACTAAATACCGGCTGGAAGCCGGCGCTCCTTGCCTTGCCAATAAAAAGTCCGGGAGATGCCTCTTCACAGAGGTATCTCCCGTGCGAATCAATTTTTCTACAAACCTAACATAAACGATTTATCTTTCATTTATATCACAGTGTCTTCGACACCGTTTGACGCTCTCCGCTTGCGCGGAGATTTTTCTTTTACCGACCCCGGACCCAAGCCCGAAACCGGCTCGCAAATTCACTAACCTGAAAAAGCAACCTGTAAGTGGAGAGTCACTTGTTTTTCTTTCGACCGCTAAGTTACACATCTGTCAAGACCTCTACTAACAATATAATAACTGTATAGGTCCGAATATAAGTAAATAAAAAAGTATCTCCCTGAGACTCAGAGAGATAAAAAACACTAATATAAGTTAAGATATGATAACCATATAGGTCTGTTTAAGCTGATTTCGACCCCTTTTACACTACTTATCGGCCAACTTTCGCAACCTCAGCGTCGAAATTCTCGCGGTCTACGGCGCGGTTGCGCATCCGGTTGCGGTAGGCGTAGACCGTGCTCACACTGTAGCGCAAGATCTGGGCTATCTTCACGCTCTCATCGACTCCGAGTTTGACGAAGGCATAGATCCGGAGTTCGGGGGTCAGCGATTTGTCATCCTTCAGTTCGATCTGCGCGTCTGGTCTCAGAAGGGAGTTGACGTTGGTCACGAAATTGGGATACATATCAAGGAAGGCCACGTCGAAGAGCTTGTTGAAGTCTTCGTCGTCGCTGGTCGAATCGAGCTTGCCGGCCTTCACCATCTTCAGCAGTTCGTCAGCCTGGCCCGACGAGAGTTTGCGGCCCACGAGTTGGTTGACCGAGTCGAGACGGTTGGCGTAGCTCGAGCAAAGGGCGATGAAGTTACCCATGTAGGATTCCTGAACCTTCGAGATGCGCGCGAGCTCGACGCGCGAGGACTGGGCCCGCTTGTTCTGACGCAGGAGCACCACTATCAGAACCGTGGTCGCTATCAGGAGGAGGGCGACAATAATGAGGCCGACAACGACCTGGCGGTGTGAGGCGTCGATCTTCTTTCGGTAGGCGGTCTCGATGTTGGGGACTAGCTCGGCGATGGCGAATGTCTTTGTCTTGGCCGAGCCGGAAGAGGCTTCCCAGAGAGCGTAGTTAACATATCGGTAGGCCTCGTCAAGACCGTCGTTCTCGTAGAGCCAGTTGGCGAGAGCGGGGAGCGCCATGCCGTCGGTCACTCCGGCCTTGATGTCGCTCGTGGCCGACTTGGCGAGATAGGAGGCGAAGTTCTGCTGGTCGCCCTGCCGGGCGCAGATGTCGGCGAGCTGGATTGCGGTGAGGCCATACTGGCGGTCTACCTCCTTCAGCTCGCTCAGAAGGCGCTCGCCGTTCTCGCGCGCCTCGGCATATCGGCCATCCTTTATCATACGGTCAATCTTCATCCGGCGGTAGTGGGGATTCGAGTGAGGCAGATATGCCAACAGGCTGTCGCATATGGCGTTATACTCCTCGCGGGTCTCTTCGGCATAGGGGGCCTTCTCACCCATCTCCGATATCATGTTGTTATACAGCAGCGCCCCGGCCATCCAGAACTCTGTCTTGAGATTGGATGGGATTCCCCACCCCAGGACGATCTCGAAGTTCGATTTAGCTACCGTATAGAGGCCCGCGCGGCTCAGGGCGTTGATAACGGCTATCAGAGCCTCGACCGTCTGCTCTTTATTATTGTTGGCCAGACCGATACGATAGGCCGCCTCGGCGTAGAAGATCGCCGAGTCGGCATTCATCAGCCCGAATTTATCGGCTATGTCGAGGGTCTTGCGCCATTTTACAGCCGGATCGGTAGACTGTCGGGCGACGCGCTTCATCGAGTCGAGGGTATGGATCAGCCGCTGGCGGTAGTAGGTGGAGTTGTTGATGGCCTTGTTGAGTTCGACAAGCTCGGCGTGGGGCATCAGGTCGGTGTCGGCCTTGGCCGGAAGAGAGCCGAGGAGGCACAACGACCCTATGAGGAGCAAAAGCAAGTATCGCATATTGTTATTTCTGAACCTGCAAAGTTAATAAATTTATATCAAATAAGAGGGTTGAGTTGCGCTTTTTTCGGGCCGGATGATTCATTATTGCCCGAGTTCTTGTAACTTTGTAGTTTAAATGAAGAACCAAGAGAATCATATCCGGCCATTGCCGCCGACTGTAGCCAGACTCTCAAACGGTATGAGGGTCGTCGCTTACCGTTCGGTCGGCAATGCGGCTTCATATATCGGCGTGGTCGTCAACGCCGGCAGCCGCGACGAGGCCACCCCGGTCGAGGGGCTGGCCCACTTCGTCGAACACACAATCTTCAAGGGCACGCATCGCCGGCGCTCGTTCCACATCTCGAACCGGATGGAGAGCATCGGCGGAGAGCTGAACGCCTATACATCTAAAGAAGAGACGGTTATATATACCAACGCACCGATCGGATATGCCGAGCGGGCGCTCGACCTGTTGGCCGACCTGATTGCCAATTCTCAGTTCCCGCCCAAGGAGCTGGACATGGAACGCACGGTCGTGATCGAGGAGATCAAGTCATATCTCGACAGCCCCGCCGAGACGGTCTATGACCGATTTGAAGAGCTGATCTATGAGGGTTCTGGGCTGTCACACAACATTTTGGGAACTCCGGAGTCGGTCAGCCGGCTGAGCTCGGCCGACTGCCGTGCGTTCCTCGACCGCTACTATCGCCCGGAGAACATGGTGCTCTATATCTCGGACCCGATGCCGGTCGAGAAGTCTCTGCGCATGGCCGAGAAGTATTTCGGATCGGGAAACTTCGGGGAGCCGGCAGATTTCTCGCTCCGGAAGATCGAGGAGATAGGCGAGCCGCGGCAGACTCCGTCGCTCCGCGCACCGTTCCGACTCGTCGAGGGGAGAGACGGATATCAGTCGCACACGATCACGGGGTGTCGGCTCTTTCCGCGAACGGACCCGCGCCGCTTCGCGCTCTATCTGCTGAACAACTATCTCGGAGGCCCGGCCATGAACTCGCGCCTCAATCAGGAACTGCGCGACCGCCGGGGCCTGGTCTACTCTGTCGACAGCAATTTCTCGCTCCTTTCGGACACGGGTCTGCTGACGATCTACATGGGCTCGGGCCACGAGACGGTTGACAAGTGCCTCAAGCTGATTGACCGCGAGATCAACCGTCTGGCAGAGACGGAGTTGAGCCAGCGGACGCTCGACAAGATCCGCGAGCAGTTCTGCGGCCAGCTGATGGTCAGCGCCGACAACCGCGAGCACCGTGCTATGTCGATGGCCAAGAAACTGCTCTATTACGGTGAGGTGACAGACCTCGACAGTCAGATCAAGAAACTCCGCGAGGTCACACCGACCGAGATCCGTGAGGTCGCCGCATTGCTGACCGAACGCTCCACACTCACCCTTTCCTAATCAACTGAAAACGTGAAGATTGCCAATATAGACCTCGGAGGCAAGCCTGTCCTTCTGGCTCCGATGGAAGATGTGACCGACCCCTCGTTCCGCCTCATCTGTCGCGAACAGGGGGCCGCGATGGTCTACACCGAATTCGTGTCGGCCGAAGCGCTTGTGCGCGACATCGCCTCGACTACCCGCAAACTGACTATCGACGATGCCGAACGCCCCGTGGCGATCCAAATATACGGACGCGACGTCGACTCGATGGTCGAGGCGGCGAGACGTGTCGAGGAAGCCCGGCCCGACATCATCGACCTGAACTTCGGGTGCCCGGTGAAGAAGGTGGCCGGCAAAGGGGCCGGAGCCGGTATGTTGCGCGACATCCCGAAGATGCTCGAGATCACCCGCTCGGTGGTCAATGCGGTGAAGATCCCGGTGACGGTCAAGACCCGATTGGGATGGGATTGCAATTCGAAGATTATCACCGATTTGGGACCGATGCTTCAGGACTGCGGAATCGCGGCGCTGACGGTCCATGGCCGTACGCGCTCGCAGATGTACACGGGCGAGGCCGACTGGTCGTTGATCGGAGAGCTGAAGAACGACCCGAGGATGCGGATCCCGGTGATCGGCAATGGCGACATCACCACTCCCGAACAGGCGGCCGAGGCCTTCGACCTCTTCGGAGTCGACGGCGTGATGATCGGCCGCGCATCGTTCGGGGCTCCCTGGATATTTCACGACGTCACCCAGTTTATCCGCGAGGGAAAATGGGAGCCGCTCTCGATCGACGAGAAATTCCGGCTCCTGATCCGCCAGATCCATGAGTCGATCGGGCGCATCGACGAGTACCGGGGAATCCTCCACATACGGCGCCACCTGGCCTCGACACCACTCTTCAAGGGTATACCGAACTTCCGCGAACACCGGATCAAGATTCTTCGCGCCGACTCGCTGTCTGAACTCTCTGACCTTCTCGAAGAGGCCCGCGCAAGAGTGGCTGAACATGAACAATTCAAAACAACTGTCTGATTATGAAAATTTTGCTCTCCATATTGCTGACCCTTTCGGTTTTTCTGACCGTCAGCGCACAGACGCTCGGCGAGTATCAGCTTCAGGTCGGTGAGTTCACCAAAATCAAGGTGCCTGACCGTGTGGATGTCATCTACCGCAACGTCCCCGATTCGGCCGGCATGGTTGCCTACAAGGCCACACCGCGCCACGCCGAGGCCTATTCGTTCTCGGTCAAGAAGGGGACGCTCCGCGTGAATCTGGAGCAGGAATGGGAGGAGGGAATGCCGACCGTCTATGTCTATTCGTCGTTCCTCTCGGGTGTCGAAAACGAGGGAGATGGAACCGTGACAGTCTATTCGCCGGCACCATGTCCCGAGTTCGAGGCGCGACTGATCGGCAACGGCACGATCATGGTCGACAACATAAACACCACCCAGACGTCGGCGACACTTATGACCGGCAACGGACTGATAACCATCACGGGAGCCACCGGCGAGGCGTCGGCGTCGATGATGGGCGCGGGGCGCATCGACCTCTCCTGCCTTTCGGCCACCGACGTCTCGTGTAAGGCCGTCGGCTCGGGCTGGATCTCGTGCTGGGCACGCAAAAAACTATCGGTCAAGGGTATAGGTTCGACCAAAATCTACTATCGGGGAGAGCCTGAAATCAGCCGGATGGGAGGAGCCAAGGTCCTGCCCATCAGCGAGATGGAGAACTGAATCCCTTAACTGACATTCATAACTTACCCCCGTAACCTACCGGCTCGATGGCGACGCTGAAAGAGAAGACAGCCAAGACGCTGACCTGGAACACGATAGACCGCCTGTCGTCACAGGTGCTGTATGGTGTGGTCGGTGTCGTGCTGGCCAACGTCCTTTCGCGCCATGATTTCGGTCTCGTGGGCGTTCTTTTCATCTTCCAGTCGTTCGCCACAATCTTCGTCGACAGCGGTTTCGGGGCCGCGTTGCTCCAGAAGAAGGAGCCGACCGAGGCCGATTATTCGACTGTCTTTTGGTTCAACCTCGGGGTGAGTCTGGCGATCTATGTCGTCTTGTGGTTTTCGGCGCCGGCTATAGCGCGTGCGTTTCACAATCAGGAGGAACTCATCCCGCTCGGACGCGTGATGTTCCTCTATTTCATCCTCTCGGCCCTCTCGATCGTCCAGACCAACCGTCTGATGAAACAGATGGATGTCAAGCAATTGGCCATCTCGAACGTGGTCGGGCAGACAGCCGGCGGGATAGTGGGCATAATTCTGGCCCTCAAAGGCTTCGGGGCGTGGGCGCTGTGTTGGCAAACGCTTGTGCTCGGCGGAGTACGGACGCTCTGGCTGTGGGCGACTTCGCGCTGGTGGCCCGCGGCGGTCTTTAGCCTCGACTCACTCCGAAGCATCCGCAAGGTAGGTCTCGGCGTCTTCTCGTCCCAACTTCTGAATACCGCCTCGCTCCAGGTCTACAATTTCCTTGTCGGGCTCTATTATAATCTCACCTCATTAGGTGTCTATTCTCAGGCCGACAAATGGTCTAAGATGGGGTCGGCATCGATTTCGCAGGTGCTGACCGCAAGCTTCATCCCGCTGTTGGCGCGTGTGCAGGACGATTCGGCGACCCTTCGCCGCTATATCGAACGGATCGGACGCTTCACGGCCTTCCTGACCCTCCCGGCGCTCGTCGGGCTGGCGCTGGTCGGCACACCGTTGTTCCACCTCCTCTTCGGCGAGAAATGGGACGCCGCCATCATACTTTTTCAGATCCTGGCCGTGCGTGGGGTGTTTGTGGTGCTGATTTCGGTCCAGACCAATTTCCTGACGGCCTTGGGCTACGCCCGGACGCTGGTGCGCGTGGAGGTGGTGAAGGATGTCCTGACGATAGTCGCCATTTTCTCGACCCTCTTCATGGGGAGTGTCGAGGCGCTCGTCTGGGGACAGTTGGGGGCCTCGGCGCTGACCTACGGGGCTGTCCTGTGGATGAGTTCGAAAGCTACGGGCTATAGCTACGGCTTCCTGCTCCGCCCCAACCTACCTTTTGCGCTGGCCACGTTCATCATGGCCGGCGGTGTGATCGGTGTCGGCAAGCTTCTCAGTCTCCTCCCCTATTTCGCTGTCGGTGAGATCCACCTTACCTCTGCCATCCTCCTGACGATCCAGATCCTCGTCGGCGTCGGTCTCTACGTCGCGACCCTCCGCCTCGCCCGCCTCCCCGAACTCGCCGAGCTCCTCGCCCACCTCCGCAAATAGCAGTAGCGCCGGCTTCCAGCCGGTAATAATCCAATTATTTTTCCCTACTCATCGAACCTTTTGACGTGCACCATCGTTTACATATCAGAAAGAAGAAATTTTTTCATGATGATGTTAGGTTAGTTTGAAAGTATTATGGAAAACATTCATTTGCGGGTCGCTGTGAAGCGGCCCGCAAATGGTTTCATACCCACCTTCATGTTTTGTTAAGCCGACTATTATCGTTATCTTTGCGGTATGAGAATCGTGATACAAAGAGTCAGCGACGCACGGGTAAGTGTCGCCGGCGCGGTGAAGGGAGAGATCGGCCCGGGACTGATGGTCCTCGTAGGCGTCGAGGAGGGTGACACTGAAGCAGACGCAGATTGGCTGGCCACGAAGACCGCCGCCCTGCGCATCTTTGACGATGCCGACGGAGTGATGAACCTCTCTGTCATCCAGACCGGGGGACGCATACTGGCCGTCAGCCAGTTCACGCTGACAGCCTCGACCCGCAAAGGCAACCGCCCGAGTTACGTCCGTGCGGCCGGCCACCATCTGGCCATCCCCCTCTACGACCGCTACTGCCGTCGGCTCGAAGAGCTGACTTCAGCCCCCGTCGCCCGCGGCGTCTTCGGCGCCGACATGCAGGTCACCCTCACCAACGACGGTCCCGTCACCATCATCATCGACTCCCGCCTCCGCGAATAGAACCCATGTACCTCAGGCGTCCCGCCTGAGCGGAACCGGCATCTCCATGTAACTCAGGCGTTCCCACCTGAGCGAAATGTTAACCCTTTATTCCTAAAACACAATGTCCAACATCCAATTCGTACTCTATAACTTACCCGAAAACACCGGGACCGTTCAAGCCTACATCGAGAACGAAACCCTATGGCTCACTCAGAAATCCATGTCCGAACTATTCGGTGTGGAGGTCAACACTATCAACTATCACTTAAAAGAGATATTCTCCACGGGTGAATTGATAGAGGAGGCAACTATTCGAAAAATTCGAACAGTTCAGACCGAAGGAAATCGTCAAGTAGAAAGGGAAAGAGCCTTCTACAACCTTGACGCTATCATCAGCGTCGGCTACCGAGTCAACAGCCAGAAAGCCACCCGATTCCGCCAATGGGCCACCAAAATCCTCAACGAGTTCATCCGCAAGGGCTTTGTGCTCGACGACGAACGTCTTAAGCAAGGGACAGCCGCTTTCGGGCGCGACTATTTCCGTGAACTTCTTGAACGTGTGCGTTCAATCCGAGCCAGCGAACGGCGGATCTGGCAGCAGATAACCGACATCTATGCCGAATGCAGCATCGATTACGACCCCCACGCCCTGACGACAAGAGATTTCTACGCAATGGTACAAAATAAATTCCACTATGCCATCACCGGTCAGACCGCTGCTGAGATCATCTTCAATACCGCAGACCATACGAAAAAGAATATGGGGTTGACCACATGGAAGAACGCACCCGACGGCCGCATCCTCAAATCGGACGTATCCATCGCTAAAAACTATCTCACGGAGAGCCAGATACGTTCGCTTGAGCGCACCGTAACCTCCTACTTCGACTATATCGAGGGCCAGATTGAACGGGGGAATGTCTTCAACATGGAGCAATTTGCCACGAGCGTCAACAAGTTCTTGACCTTCAACGACTACGAGGTCCTACCGAATAAAGGCGCCATCTCAGCTGAAGACGCTAAGGCCAAGGCTCACGCAGAATACGACCTTTTCAATCCAACCCAGCGCATCGACTCCGACTTCGACAAACTAATTAGGGGGATGCTCGATAAGTAGGCCTTTCCCCTCCCGCCTCCGCGAATAGGAAGAGCGACGACCCGTCGCTCACTCCGTAGTCCCAAGCCGATCCTCGGTCACTTGGAGCGATAGATTTGCCAACTGTTGAAGAGGTTCTGCCAGATCGAATAGAAAGCCATGCCTACCGAGGCTATGGGATTCAGAAACGTGTTGAGAATCCATATCCCCATTGCCGAATTCTTCTGGGCAAGCAACTGGCCGCCGGCTATACGGTCCGAATACCTCTCACCTATCTTGCGTCCGACATAAAACTGGACAAAGCAGATGAGGGCAGATATCAACCCTAACCACATTACATTCCGATAATTGTCATGCCATCGAATAACCACAAAATCAATCGTCTGGCCGATGGTGACCAATAGCGCGAAGGCCCAGAGATAAAACGACAGCCCTTTATAACGGGCAATACCGGCGTTCAGTCTGGGGATAAAGCGCTGAATGAGCCACATCACAATGAAAGGCAATGCTATGACGACAGCTATCTTGGCGAATATCATCAGAAACATCTGCCCCGTGTTGGCGAGTCCCTCCTCGCCGGTGATGAGCGCGATATAGATAGGGGCGATGAAAGATACCAGCAGGTTGCCCACGATCGTGTAGGTTGTTGTCCGAACGGGATTTGCCCCCAACATCGAAGCGACCACCGTGACCGAAGAAGCAACGGGGCAAAGCACACACATCATAGCCCCCTGAGCCAAAACTTCGTCAGACGTAACCCAGATGAAGAGCAGATACAGACCGAGGCTCACAAAAGTCTGGAAGATGGCGATCATCAGATCGAGCTTCGCCGGGCGCAACGATGCCAGCTTCACGCCCGAGAAAGTCAGCGCCAAGATACCGAAGATCACATACGGGACGGCACACGCAAGGACGGCACACAGCTGACGAAAAAAATAGCCCAAAAGCAACGCCAAGGGGAGCACCAGACTCTTATATTTCTGCATAGCTATATATTTGATAATTCTTCACACTGAGATATATACTTGATAATTCATCACACTGACCCGAAGCCTCCCCCACTAATAACGCTCCGGAAAACCACCGCAAAATTAATAAAACTCCCCCACTCAACCATACCCTCCCCCTCAAAATCCTACGGTCTCCCATCTCCTCCCACCTCCTCTGCCCGAAGCCCATGCATGTACCTCAGGCGTCCCCGCCTGAGCGGATCAGCCCCTGCATGTACCTCAGGCGTCCCCGCTATTAGTGTTAACTTAGATTCAACCTACTTTTATTCAACGCGTTACGCTCTATTATATAGATTTTTTAAAGTCACGGAATAGGCCTGGTGCTACGCCCCGGCGCCCTATCATGAAATAAACGGATTTCACACGGAAGGTTTTTATTGAAATCTTTTGCCTTTCAACTGCTGCTTCCGTTGCTGTTTTGTTAATTTTCGTGTCGCCAAGGGGCGAAGCCACGAGGCCCGTGTCAAGGAGTTTTACAACCAAAAAATTCCGTGTGAAATCCGTTGGTTTCGTGAACGAGGCCGAAACAGCGGCGAAGCCGCCGGCCGTTTCGTGACTCTAAACCTTTCTTCATCTTTATGTTACTAGTTGTCAAAGCATTATGGGAAATATGTCACGAAAAAGGCCTGGAGCTTCGCTCCGGCGGCCATGCACGGAGTAACCGGATTCAAACACTGAAGGTGAATACGTGTGTCAATATGAACGCTTTCGTATATACGGATAGGGAACCTCAATAATAAGTTAACACTAATGGCGTCCCCGCCTGAGCGTTCCGGCTAACTGATCCTTGAAAATGTAGCCAACCATTTAAAGCAGTTTTTAAAACAGGATTTAAACTAGGATTTAAACTAGGATTTAAAGCAGTATTTAAACCAGGATTTAAAGTAGCATTTAAACTAGGACTTAAAGTATATTTAAGATAAAGATATAATCTATAACTTGGATATATACTAAGAAATAAAATATTATATTATAAGAGCGAAGCGTCAAAAAATAACTTCTTGTCTTTGTCTTTAGTCTCTGTCTATACTCAGTCTACAGCACTTTGCTACCCTCCACAGGCGGGGACGCCTGGGGTACATGCAGGTGCTTCGGTGCGTAAAGACCAAAATATCATTTTCGAGTTAAACACAGGTGCTAACTTTGCACCATCAAAACTAAAAACCCGAAAAAATGAACGTCTATCAGCTAATAGAATAGTACGTCGAAGAAGGTTGTATGAACAGAGTGAACGGAAACGAATTGGCTCTGTTTATGTACCTCCTGTATAGAGCCAATAAGGTCGGTTGGAAGAATCCTTTTCAAGTATCCACCCGAGACATTGCCAACGAAAGTATGCCGACGGCACCGTCTACTTTCCTTGGGACCAACAGAATGATTGTGTCGTCCATCACAAGAACGTCCGGTTCGATCTCGGCGACGCCAGCCTGCACCTCCGAAACCGGGCCGCACCGAGTTCGAGTCAAAGAGAAGAAACACACAAAGTCCAACCCAACACTTTCTCTATCTCCGAAAGATTCTATTCAGACATGCCATTGAAATTTGAATCATAAAAAAGTGTCATTGCCCCTGTAAAGAGACGTTGGCATCTCAATTTTCCCCTTTACTCTAGCGATAATCCCGGAATTTTTTCGTACTTTTGCATGTAAGTAACCGAAGTCTGAGAATGACCATATAGGAATTGAAAACCGTACAAAATTTGGGAACCTCCTTGTAGGCGTTACACGGCTTGGTCGGCCTTCAGAGACCACGAGGATATCCTTTATCATTGCAATTAATGCCATCTCTCAATTGGATAGGAAAAGAAAAGATTATCACCCATCATGCCGATGTACCTTTCCGCGTATTGGAGCATCGCTATGGCTTCGATAGTAAATGTTCGGAAAGCACTGCGCCCAGTAGAACAGGAAATAAGATAATTCACGGAGATAATCTTGTGGCTCTCAAATCGCTCCTTCCGGAATATGAAGGAGGAATTGATTGCATCTACATCGATCCACCTTACAATACGGGCAATGAGAAATGGCGCTACAATGACAATGTGAATGATCCTCATATTCTGCGCTGGCTTGGTGAAATTGTCGGAGCTGAGGGTGAAGACTTTACTCGCCATGACAAATGGCTTTGCATGATGTATCCGCGTCTTGTGCTGTTGCGTCAGCTGCTTTCAGATAAAGGTGCAATCTTTATCTCGATTGATGACAATGAGGTGTCGCGTTTGCGAACCATCTGCGATGATATTTTCGGTGCGAATTGTTTCAAAGGTGACATAATCTGGCATAAAACCTACTCTCCGCGCAACGATTCCAAGGGCATTCCCACCGAAACAGACCATATTCTGGTTTACAGTAAGTCAAAAGATTGGCTACCCAAACGATTGGAGCGCGATGAGAAGATGGATGCAGTATATAAGAACCCTGATAATGATATCACTCTCTGGCGAAATAGTGATGCGTTTGCACCTGAAGCTAATACGCATCAAGGAATGGTATACGCTGTGCAGAGTCCTTTTACGGGGAAACTTATTTACCCTACAAATGGACGGCATTGGGCCAATGACCAAGAAGAAATTATATCCGAATTAAAGGGTTGGTGCGAGTATGAACTTCGAGAATTGGACGATGCAGAAAAACGTGCCGGAATTTGTGGCGTTCCTGTTGAGACGGTACGTCCCGGGGTAAAGGCGATTATGCTTAAGAACTCGCTTGAAGAATCCCGGGAAAAAGCTCAGAAAGTCTTGGAAACAGGTCCATGGCCCCGTTTTTACTTCACAAAGAATGGACAAGGAGGAATTGCACGAAAAACATACCTGAATGCAGTTGAAGGGAAATTGATTACCACTTTCTGGGACTATACGGAAGTGGGTCACACTGACGCTGCGACAAAGGAGCTGAAAGCAATATTCGGAGGACGTAGTCCTTTTGAAACCCCAAAACCTTCTTCTCTCATTGAACGGATTATTCAGGTTGCAACTGACGAGGATTCAATCGTATTGGATGCCTTTGCAGGAAGCGGCTCAACAGCACATGCCGTACTTTCGCACAACAAAAAAGACAAAGGAAACCGCAAGTTCGTGCTTGTTGAGCTGATGGACTATGCCGAGGATATAACGGCAGAACGAGTGCGCCGGGTGATGGCCGGTTATCCCTTTAAAGGTAGGGTCAAGGAGGAGTTATACCGAAAGCCTCTTACCGCAACAAACCTTTCGAAAGTTCCTCAGTTCTTAGAAGAAGCTAATGCTCTTAGAGAGGCTAATGCTGAGCGTTTCACAAAGATAGCGAAGCCTACGGTCAAAGATAACGCTATAGTAGTGGTAGGCGAAATGGATGTCGACGGCACTATGCCCGGATTTGGCGGAGGTTTCGACTTCTATGAATTGGGAGAAAAGCTTTTCACCGATGAGGATACCCTCAACGAAAATGTCGGTGAGGCCAAAATCAGAGAATACATCTATTACTCAGAGACCCGTCAGCATCTTTCCAGACCACAAAGCGAAGACTATCCCTACCTTCTCGACTATAAAGACGGGACAGGCTATTTCTTCTACTATAACCCTGATGAACTCACAACTCTGAGTACCGACACTCTGCATATCGTGCCTGTGAAAGCAGATCATTATGTGATTTATGCCGATATATGCACCATCAGCCGTGAACAGCTGGCAAAAATGAACATTACTTTCAAAAAGATTCCTCGCGATATAAACCGATTCTGACATGGAGCTGAAAAACTATCAACATCAGACGTTAAAGGACCTGGACGATTATATCCATGTTCTTAACGACAGCAATTCGCTTTCGGAGGCGTTTAACCGCTATTGGGATGAGTGTCGCGGCGTATCCATTCATCGGATGGACAGCAACTACTTGCGTCCATATTCAAATACGGTGAAGAATGTTCCGCGGGTTACTTTGAAAGTTCCGACGGCCGGAGGCAAAACGTTTATCGCATGCAATGCTATCGGCCGAATTTTCCAATCATTACAGATTGGTGATTTCCCGAAAGTTGTGGCGTGGTTTGTGCCAAGCGATACCATCTTGAAGCAGACTCTTGAAAAATTGCAGAATCCTGCGCATCCTTATCGTCAGGCCATTGACTCGCTCTTCAATCATAAGGTTACAGTGGTGGATAAGGAGGCTGCTCTACTTGGCAAAGGACTGAAGCCCGAGCAGTTGCAGTCCGAACTTGTGATTCTCGTACTGAGTGCCCAGTCGTTTGTGGAGACCGTCAAGGCGAAAAAAGATGTATCATCTGAGCAGAATAAGCCTAAAGCGTACCGCGAGAATGAGAATTTCTTTGAGCAATCAAAGCATTTTCCACATCCCGAAAAACTGATTGCCGGAACCGATCCCACAGCTCTGATTCAGGTTATAGCCCAGCAGAACCCAGTCGTGATTGTGGACGAAAGCCATAACTTCCGCACAAATCTTCGTGATGAGATGCTGGCAAACCTCAATCCTCGTTTCATACTTGAACTGACAGCCACGCCACGCGACAAAAGTAACATCGTGTCGTTTGTGGATGCTATGCAGCTGAAGAAGGAGAACATGGTGAAACTGCCAGTGATAGTAGAGAACCGTAACTCTCCGCGTGACGTGCTCAGCGCGGCTATCCGAATGCGTAATAGTCTTGAAAAACTGGCAAAAGAGAATGAGGCTAACGGAGGAAGGTATATCCGCCCGATTGTACTCTTTCAGGCTCAGCCAAAAACTGATGAGGACAACGTAACGTTCGATAAGATTA
>CAZTSQ010000019.1:0-45169 GCA_964615915.1 uncultured Sangeribacter sp. | reverse complement strand
TTCGGGTGACGGTGGTACGTTTATTCGTCAATAGCGGTCAGGGGGTAGGGGGAGTTCTTGGAGGCTATGATGTAGCGTTGACCGTTGACAATGATGGGCTTGGTGAGCAGGGGGCCCGAAGAGGGAAGCGGTGAGACGAGCTTCTTCAGGCGTTTCCTCCAATGGAGCGACTCAGTATCTCCGGTTGCGTAGATGGCCGTGAACTCCCGTGCCCCTGTCAGATAACCGGCGGTGTCGGTGGTGTCGGCCATGCGGACGAAGTGCTCGATTTCAGGAGTGGTATAAAAGCCCGCGTCGCCCGGAAACCTGTTGGCCTCTACGAAGAGAAGCTCTGGATTGCGCAGAAGACGCAGCTCCTCAGGCGAGAAGGTCAGCAACGGACTGTGGAGCGGATGCCGGTAGAAGTCGGCCGAATAAGAGCGGGTGTTCGCGTCGAGAGGTATGTCGGGCGTAATCACCGCCTCATAGGGGTTGGCCCATAGCTTGGCCCAACCCGGTACCGTTGGCCTCCGATCGACCGCGACCGTCCCGTCGGGCGACTGCAGATAATCTCTCACTATCTCATCGTAGGCCGCTTTCTGCTTCGCATTCACCGCAATCACTCCCCATTGTAGTCCGAGGACACAAACACCCAGCGTCAAGTAAACTGCCGGTTTATCGAAGCGACTAAGCAACGACCGAAAATAGCGCAATAGAAACAGCAGACAGAAAGCGCTCAGCGAGTAGCCGACACGTCCCTGGAACGACCCCAGCGCAAAAAGGAAGAGGGTGGTCAAAACGATCACCATTACCAAAAAACCTTGATTGCGACAGAACTCGACGAACCCCTTCCGATCGGCCACAAGCGAACAGACGGCAACCAGTATCATCGCCCATATCCACCCGTCGCTCAGCATGTTGAAACATCGATGTACCAGCATCGACAGCACACCGGCTGACTCACCGTCGCTCAAGCGGATGAAATTGCCCGGGCTCAGCACCAGGAATACTACCCCGATAGCATAGAACAGGAAGATGACGCACCGGTTGCGGATTGGCCCGAACTTACCCAAGCGTCGGTAACGGTATATTAGCGAAAAGAACATCGCCCCCGCTACAGACAACGAAAACGCTTCGTGGCTCCACCCGGCAATGATCATCAGCGGCGACAGTTGCCAAAGATCCCTCTTCCAAACCACAATGGCACAGAGCGTCAATAATAGCGCCCAAAGGTAATTGATCGAGAAGACCGGACTGTTGTAAAGCGAACCGGCCTCGGGAAAGAGGAACAGAAGCGAGCAGACCGTGACGACAGCCGTGAGAGGATTCTTCGGCACCGTCAGACGGCAGATAACGAACGCTGTCAAGGCGAAAACCAAGGCGTTCACTACACGAAACACCCCGCGCGGCCACATTCCCCCCAACAGCTGGACAAGGCTGACGATAAGTACCCGGCCGTTAGACTCACGATAGAGCACCTTCTGGCCCTCCACAATATCGCCGAAGCCCGTGAGCGGCTCCCTCACCACCCCGTCGACATTATCCTTGTCGGCCACAATCTTGAAGGCAAAGGCAAAATCGTCGCCGTTCGGAATCAACGTCCCGCTGTTGGCCCACACGCCGATGGCGGCCGCCATGATGATGAGCCACAAGATTATGTCGTTCCGCTTCTCTGCTGTCATGTCTATGATTAGATTAGTCGGTGACGATCCTTCCGTCGCGAAGGGTGACGATTCGGTCGGCTATCGAAGCGAGCGTCGGATCGTGGGTTACCATCACGACCGAACGGCCGTAAAGGTCGCGCAGATCGCAGAGAACTCGCTGAATTTCATCGCGGTTGGCCGTGTCGAGCGAGCCGGTAGGTTCGTCGGCAAATATGATCTGCGGATTGTTTATCATCGCCCGCGCGATGGCCGTGCGCTGTTTCTCGCCTCCCGACAGAGCCGCCGGCTTATGGTGCAGACGCTCCGAAAGACCGAACCGGCCCAGAAGTTCACCGGCCTCTTTCATTGCCGCTCCCTTTGACCGGCCCCCTATCATAGCCGGAAGCGCAACGTTCTCAAGCGCCGTCAGTTCGGGAAGCAACTGATGGAACTGGAACACGAAACCGATGTTGCGGTTGCGAAACTCCGAGAGCTTACGGTCCGAAAGACGCGATATCTCCCGGCCATCAAGCTCAACGCGTCCCTCGTCGGGGCGCTCCAAGGTCCCCGCTATCTGGAGCAAGGTCGTCTTGCCCGCACCGCTCGGACCTACTATCGCCACGATCTCACGTTCGCCGACGCTCAGCGTGATGTCGTCGAGGACACGGAGCTGTCCGAAAGATTTTGATATGCCAACTAAATTCAGCACGTACGAAAGGTTGTTATTGGTTATTTGCCTGTTATTATGGAAATTGCCTTCGACGCCAGGAAGATCCCGAAGAGTGACGGAATCGTCGCCACGGTTCCGAAGCTCGAGCGCTTGTTCTGAAGGTCGAGTTCGAGAAGCGACGCCGAGGCCGGAGCCTCCGTGCTGGCCACGACCGTGAGCGGTCGGCGGAGGCCCATCTTCTTGAGCCGCTGACGCACGGCCCTTGCCAACCCATCCTCGCGGGTCTCCCAGAGATCCATATATCCGATCTTCGTCGGGTCGATACGCCCTCCGGCCCCCATCGACGAAAGCACCTTCTGGCGCCGTCTGAGACACTCGGCCAAGAGCGCTACCTTCGGGGCGACTGTGTCGATGGCGTCGATCACCACGTCATACCCCTCGTCGAGCAGAGGGCCGACCATTTCGGGGGTCAGGAACTCTTCGCGCGCATCCACACTGACCTTCGGGTTAATGTCGGCTATGCGCTGGCGAAACAGCTCCACCTTCGGCTGGCCGACTGTCGAGCGCAACGCAATGATCTGGCGGTTCAGGTTGCTCGGCGCTACAGTGTCGGCATCGATGACCGTCAGATGTCCGACTCCCGTACGGGCCAGCATCTCGATGGCATAGCCACCTACACCCCCGGCGCCGACTACAAGCACACGCGCCCGCTCCAAACGCTCAATCGCGGCGTCTCCGAGGAGACGCCGCGTGCGCGAATCGGGTGACTCGGCCGCAGGGTCGGTCAACGCTTCACCCATGAGCCCTTGAATCCGGTCTCGGCGATGGCAGCCTCAACCTGGGCCGCATGTTCGTCGTCTTCGGGAATGCCGTGGACATGAAGTACCTTGTCGGCCGAGTTAAGATCCAGTTCGAGTTCGGCGTTCGGAAAACGGTTCTTCACGCCGGCGATTATCTTGGAGGAGCAGCCTCCGCATTTTGCATTCGTCTTGAAATCCATATTATCTGAGTTTTTATAGTGAAACGCGTTTGAGGCGCAATGAGTTCGTGACCACGCAGACCGACGAGAACGCCATCGCCGCCGAGGCAAACATCGGCGTCAGCATCCAGCCCGTAAACGGATAGAGCACGCCGGCCGCGATCGGAATGCCGATGATGTTGTAGATAAACGCCCAGAAGAGATTCTCGCGTATCACCCTCAACGTGGCTCTCGAGAGCAACACGGCCCTCGGAATCTGCGCGAGATCGGCCCGTACTATCGTCAATTGAGCCACCTCCATCGCGATGTCGCTTCCGCCTCCCATGGCGATTGAAACGTCGGCCGCCGCGAGCGCCGCCGCGTCGTTTATTCCGTCGCCGGCCATAGCCACCCACTTCCCCTCGGCCTTCAGATCCTCAATCACCTTCAGCTTACGGTCGGGCATAGCCTCGGCTATCACCTTTGCGATCCGCGCCTGCGACGCAATATGACGCGCCGCCCCCTCCGAGTCTCCGGTCAGGAGCACCGGCTCGATTCCAAGCTTCTTCAGCTCCCTGACAGTCTGCGTAGCCTCTTCGCGGAGATTGTCGGTGATGCCTAAGGTCACGAAACAACGACTGTCAACGCCGGCGATTACCAACCCTTCGCCGGGTTCTGTCTTTTGGTCCGGCACTTCGGCCCCCATTCGCCGTGCGAGCTTCAGCGAGCCGGCCCAGACTCTTCTGCCATCTGCTGTCTTGGCCGTTGCCCCTTCGCCCGGTATATACTCGAATCCGCTTAGTGCCGCCGGTGTCGCTCCCGATTCTTTCGCCCATGTCGTGATGGCTCCGGCCAACGGGTGGGCGTTGCCCTGTTCGAGCGCCGTCAGCAGGTTGAGAAACTCGGCCCGGTCATTTTCCGGCACAGACCATTCGGCACGTGTGACCACCGGCTTACCCTCGGTCAAGGTCCCGGTCTTGTCGATCGCCAGGACATTGATGTGCGCAAGCAGTTCGAGTGCCTCGGCGTCTTTGATCAACAGACCATGGCGAGCTCCGCGACCGACCGCAACCATCATGGCCGTCGGGGTTGCGAGTCCCAAGGCACATGGGCAGGCTATCACAAGCACCGACGCTCCGGCGAGCACCGCCATCGGCAACCGGTCGAGCCCGAAGGCTATCCACACTCCGAAAGTAATCACGGCAATCAGCATCACCGCCGGCACAAAGATTCCGGCTATCTTGTCGACCAGTTTCTGGACCGGCGCCTTCGATCCGTAGGCGTGCTGGACATTCTCGATTATCCGTGCCAGACGGGTCGTATTGCCGACCGACGTCGCCTCGATAAAGAGCGTCCCGTTGCCGTTGATCGTGCCGGCGAATACCTTCGAGCCGGCACTCTTCTCAACCCCGATCGGTTCGCCGGTCAGCATACTCTCGTCGATCGACGACACACCCTCGACCACCACGCCGTCGGCCGGTATTCTGTCGCCCGGACTGACGCAAACCACCGTCCCCGGCCTCACTTCCGAAACCGGCACGCGCTCAAGCGAGCCGTCGGGCATCCTGATCTGTGCCTCGGTCGGCGTCAGGCCCATCAGGTCCGAGATCGCGCTTCCGGCCGAGCGGCGTGCGCGCATCTCCATCAGCTTGCCAGTCAGCACAAAGGCTATGACCATCGCCGCGGCTTCATAATACATCTCCGGGTTCACCCCGCGGTCTGTCCAGAACGTCGGGAATGAGGTGTTGAACAGAGAGAAGAGGAACGAAACGGTTGTCGAGACGGCCACAAGCGAGTCCATCCCAGGGTGGCCGCGGAAAAGGGAGCGGAAACCGTTGACGAAGAACTGCCGACCGCAGACCAGCATCACGATCAGCGACGCCACACACATAGCCCAGTTCTCGCCCGGGAAGTGAATGTGGAACATCCCGACCACAGCTATAGGCAGGGTCAGAATCCACGCCAGTACGACCTTGCGTTTCAGATCGTTATATCGTCTTTCTTCCGCCTCGCGGCCCTTAAGGGCGGCTTTGACCGCCGATTTCTCGACGATCATCTCGTAGCCGTCGGGTTTGATGGCTTCGGCGAGTTTTTCGGGCGACGTGTCGGCCGGGTTCCATGACACCTCGACCGTGCCGGCCGCCAAGTTCACCGCCGCATTCTCGACTCCCTTCTCGGAGCGCAATACACGTTCGACGGTTCCGGCACAGACCGCGCACATCATCCCCGAAACGGGAAAAGTTGCTTTCATATAGTGAGTTAACCTTCGTTATTTGTTGCGTATCCGCCACTCTTGCGGGTACATATTGTTGGCCCGCGACCCGATGTTCTTGACGAACCCGAGCGGAAGACCCATATAGGTAACGGCAACATACCCCTTTGGCGTATCTGCGGGCAGTCTCAACGCTTTGTGGCGAAGGTAGGTGAGTGCGTCGTCGAGATCCAACTCCACTTCCGGGAAAGCCCCGCTGCCGAGTGCGGTCGAGAGGGCCAATTGAGTTGACGGCGCCAGTTCCTTCCCTTTCTGCCGACCAACCTCCACGCCGGCCGACAAAATCCGGATTCCGGCCTCCTTAAGCCTGGCGGTCATCTCCGCGACCTCTTCGGTCATGGCCCTGACGATGCCGTCGCCGGTGTCGGTGAGCTTGTATGCCGATGAATTCACCCATCCTTCGGCCTCACGCAGGTTCAAGACGCCCCCCTTTCCCTTCTCGGGTTGTTTCCCCTTGCGCTTATCCTTTGGTTTTGAGACTGTTGGCGCAATATACTCAGCATCTTCGGGCTTTCTAAGGAGCGCGACAAACAGACCTTCCCCCTTTGTCTTGTGCGGAAGGAACCGAAGTGCCGAAACACCCGCCACGACTGACGGTGTGACGCCCCAATCCGGGTTGACCTCAATCGGAACGTTCTCCAGTCCGTGCTCCTCCATCAGCCATTTGACATTCTCCTCGTCTTCAGACGTGTTGAACGTGCAGGTGCTGTAGATCAGCCATCCTCCGGGTTTGAGGGCTGGCAGAGCGTCAGTCAGAATCGAGCGCTGAAGGTCGCGACAGCTTTCCACGAGCTTCGGTGACCATTGAGTGCGCGCTACCTCCTCCTTGCGCATCATCCCCTCGCCTGAGCACGGCACGTCGGCGATCATAAGATCGAACGTCGACCCGAGTCGGCCGAATGCTTCGACCGCCGAGTTGGTGACGATCATTTCCGGATAGCCCTGCTTGGCCATATTTTCCTCCAGAATGCGTGCGCGTTGGCCGACAAACTCGTTGGCCACCATCAGCGATCCCTCCGGAAGTGAGTCGAGCGCCGCACCCGTCTTCCCGCCCGGCGCCGCACAGAGGTCGACTGCCTTGACTGCCTTGTCAAACCCTATTTGCCTGACAACATAGCTGTAGATCATCGACGCGGCCTCCTGAACGTAGAATGCGCCGGCGTGAAGCAACGGATTGACGGTGAACGAAGGTCTTTCAGTAAGATAGAACCCATCTTTACACCACGGTACCCCCGTCATCCCCCCGTACAGCTCTCCTTCAACCCGCTTCCGCGGATTGACACGTATCGACACCGGCGAGCCCGGTGTCGACAGCGCTTCCACAAGCCGACGGCCCTCTTCGGGGCCGAACGTCGCGGCCATAGAGTCCGCAAACTCCTTCGGCAATTCGTATCGTTCACTTCCGTTTGTCATCATCCCACAAATTTAGCAAAAACTTTTGACATACCCCCTATTTGCCTCCGCAGGCACATGGGTCACATTCTTTTGCCGAGGTCTCGGCCTCGATTGTTGAGTGGGAGATGCCGGCCTCCTTGAGGGTGTGGCGCACTTCGGTTATCGCCCGGTCGATGTCGTTCGGGTCGGCTACCACAACATGGACAGTCAATGCCGTCATCGTGGTGCTGATCGGCCATATGTGGAGGTGATGGTAGGAGAGGACTGCCGGGACTTTGAGTATCAAGTGGCCGACGTTATCGGTGTCAATATTGGCAGGAACACCGTCAAGTGTAAGTCGCACGCTGTCACGCAGCAACGACCATGAGCCGACGGCGATCATTGCGGCGATCAACAGACCGATAACCGGGTCGAGCCAGTACCAGTCGGTAAAGCTGATGACGATACCCGAGATGACAACCCCGACCGAGACTGCCGTGTCGGCCACCATGTGCATGAATGCCCCCTTGACGTTCAGATCATCCTTGCTGTGGCTCATAAGCATCCACGCGGTCAAACCGTTGACCACAACTCCGGCACCGGCGACCCAGGCTATCAGACCACCTTCGACCGGTTGCGGGTGAACGAGACGTTCGATGGCTTCGATCGCGATGAAGATCACCGCGACGTATAGGATAACGGCGTTGAAGAGCGACGCCTCGATGGTCGCCTTCCCGTAGCCGTAAGAGTATCGTTTGTTAGGTGCCTTCTGAGAGGCTTTGAATGCCAACAGCGCCACCAACAGCGACGCCACGTCGCTCAGGTTATGACCCGCGTCACTGAGCAGACCCATTGAGCCGGACCATAGACCGAAGATCGCCTCGAGTACCACGTACCCCAGGTTCAGCCCGATTGCCCAGTAGAACACCCTGCTCAGCTCACCTCCCGCCATCGGCACCAAATGCTCATGATGATGGTCATGACCATGACCCTCGTGGTGATGGTGTTCCCCATGCCCTTCATGCGAGTGTGAATGACCTTCGTGCTGGTATTCCTTATTAATTCTTTCCCTGTTCATATCAATCTTCTTTACTTCTATAACGTCGACCGCTCGATGATAGATGCGCACATCACGTGCGAGTTAAAAGTAGGCACACCTTCGTGCCTTCATCCGAGTATATCAATCGAGTTGAAGAGTGCTATGTCGGGAAAAAGGACTAACTTTGTGAGACAATCCGGGGGGAAGGTGGCGATTAATCTATAAACGAATGTGTAGAAATGCGAACAGTTTTGTTGATTATAAGCCTGATGGTCATCCTGCTTCTCGGCGGGACTGTCTGGTTCTTCCTCGGAGAGACTTTCGTCAATCTTTGGCTCTTCTGGGGTATCATCCTTTTTGTCTCAGTTGGGACCGGCCTGATTCTCGGTCAGCGATGGTCAAAAGTCACCAAAGTCAGCAATTTCGCCCTTAATCTTGGGGTACATGTCGTTGTCTTCGCCCTCTTCATCGCCGCCGCAGTGCTGATTGTCAACTATACGACCGCCAACCTCGACTCTGTACCCGAGACGAAAGTGCTGGTTGAGAAAAAATACACCAAGACCCGTTACCGCTCCAAGCGTGTGACACGCAAGACCTACACCCGCGGCGAACCCTACAAGGTCTACTTCATCGACCTCGAAATCCCCCACCTCGGCGAACGCTCCTTTGAGGTCCCCCGTAAGGTCTACACCTCTCTCTCGACCGGCGACACCGCCACCGTCCGCCTCGGTCGAGGCCTCCTCGGCCTCCCGGTCCTCGACGCCTCCTCTGCCTCCCCACAATAACTGAGCCCTCTCGCCTACACTGGCGAAAGGGCTCCGATTATTCGTTCACACCCGAGCTTCACCCCGGGGTCTTAGACAACCACGTTGACGATCTTGTTGGGGACGACGATTACCTTCTTCGGTTGTTTGCCGTCGAGCCACTTGGCGGCTCCTTCGGCGGCGAGGGCGAGCTTCTCGACTTCGGCGCGGTCGGCGTCAGCCGGTGCCTCGATCATGTAGCGGGTCTTGCCGTTGAACGACACGGGGTACTTCACCGTCGACTCCTTCAGCGCCGATTCATCCCACTCCGGCCACTTCGCGTCGACCACCGAGCCTTCGTTGCCCAGCTTGTGCCAGAACTCTTCGGCAATGTGCGGAGCGAACGGAGCGATCACGCGTGCGAACGTCTCCATACCCTCTCGGCTCACTGCCGGAAGCGCCTGAAGCTCGTTGACGGCGATCATGAAGGCCGCCACCGACGTATTGAACGAGAAGTTCTCGATGTCCTGGGTCACCTTCTTCACCAGTTTGTTGATCGCCTTGCTCTCCTCTTTCGACATCTTCGGATTCTTCTCGAAGTCCGCGCGGTCAAAGAGATACCAGAGCTTCTTCAGGAAGCGGTTGACACCGTCGATACCGTTCGTGTCCCATGGCTTCGATTGCTCCACCGGGCCGAGGAACATTTCGTACAGACGGAGCGTGTCGGCTCCGTAGCGCTCCACGATATTGTCCGGGTTCACGACGTTGAACATCGACTTCGACATCTTCTCGACCGCATAGCCGCAGACATACTTCCCGTCTTCGAGAATGAACTCGGCGTCGGCGAAGTCCGGGCGCCAGTTCCGGAAGGCTTCGGTGTCCAGAATGTCGTTGTTGACCATGTTGATGTCGACACGGATCGGAGTCACGTCATAGTCCTTCTTCAGACCCTTCGAAACGAAGGTGTTCGTGTCCTTGATTCGATAGACGAAGTTCGAGCGGCCCTGGATCATGCCCTGGTTGACGAGCTTGCGGAAGGGCTCCGGCTCGACCACGAGACCGAGGTCATAGAGGAACTTGTTCCAGAAGCGCGAGTAGATCAGGTGGCCCGTAGCGTGTTCGGCGCCACCGACATACAGGTCGACCTGGCGCCAGTAGTTGTCGGCTTCGGGGCTGACGAGCGCCTTGTCGTTGTGCGGGTCCATGTAGCGCAGATAGTAGGCAGACGACCCGGCGAAGCCCGGCATCGTGCAGAGCTCGATCGGATAACCCTCCTTGGTCTTCCAGTCTTTCGCGCGGCCCAGCGGCGGCTCACCGTCGGGGGTCGGCTTATAGCTGTCGATTGAGGGGAGCTCGAGCGGCAGTTCCGATTCATCCATCAGATAGGCCACTCCGTCCTTATAGTAGACCGGGAAGGGCTCGCCCCAATAGCGTTGGCGCGAGAAGATGGCGTCGCGCAGACGGTAGTTCGTCTTCACGTGGCCCAGACCCTTCTCCTTGATGAACTCTTTTGTGCGGGCAATCGCCTCCTTGACGGTTAGGCCGTTGAGGTCGAGCTCGGGTCCGCACGAGTTGATCACGATACCCTCTTTCGCGTCATAGCTCTCTTCAGAAACGTCCGCCCCTTCGATCAGCGGCACGATGGGGAGGTCGAACTTGCGGGCGAAGGCATAGTCGCGCGAGTCGTGGGCCGGAACGGCCATGATGGCTCCCGTTCCGTAGCCGGCGAGCACATAGTCGCTGACCCAGATCGGAATCTCCTTGCCGGTCAGGGGGTTGACGGCATACGAGCCGGTGAAGACACCGGTCACTTTCTTGTCCATCTGGCGCTCACGCTCGGTCTTGTGCTTCACCTCGTCGAGATAGGCGTCGACGGCCGCGCGCTGTTCGGGAGTCACGAGGCGGTCGAGATATTTCGATTCGGGGGCGAGCACCATGAAGGTGACGCCATAGACCGTGTCGGCGCGGGTGGTGAAGATCTCGAGCTCGAAGTCGGCATCCTTAACCGGGAAGCGCATCTCCGCACCCTCCGAACGGCCGATCCAGTTGCGCTGGGTCTCCTTCAGCGAGTCGCTCCACTCTACTTCCTGCAGGTCGTCGAGCAGACGCGGTGCGTAGGCCGAAACGCGCAGACACCACTGCTTCATCAGCTTCTGCTCAACCGGGAAACCTCCGCGGACGCTGACACCCTCCGAGACTTCATCGTTGGCCAGCACCGTGCCCAGTTCCGGACACCAGTTGACCATCGTCTCCCCCTGATAGGCGATCCGCCAGTTCATCAGAGTCTCGCGCTGTTCCTTCTCGCTCATCGCGTTCCACTCTTCGGGTGTCAGCACGATGTGGCGCGACTCGGCGGCATGGAGACCTTCGGTGCCGTGCTTCTCGAGGTGCTCGACCAGTTCCTTGGTCGGACGCGCCTTCTTGGCGTCGAGGTCATAATAGTGGTTGAACATCTGCATGAACGCCCACTGGGTCCAGCGGTAATATTCGGGGTCGCAGGTGCGCACCTCGCGGCTCCAGTCGAACGAGAATCCGATCTTGTCGAGCTGGCTGCGGTAGCGTTCGATATTGGCCTCGGTCGTCACGCGCGGATGCT
The DNA here is from genome assembly GCA_964615915.1 of uncultured Sangeribacter sp. Classification (GTDB taxonomy): domain Bacteria; phylum Bacteroidota; class Bacteroidia; order Bacteroidales; family Muribaculaceae; genus Lepagella. The sequence goes on along the minus strand of CAZTSQ010000019.1, from coordinate 33,895 downwards.
GTCCGGTCTGGATCGCATACTGCTCGGCCGGAAGTCCGTAGGCGTCATAGCCCATCGGGTGAAGCACGTTGAAGCCTTGCTGACGTTTGTAGCGTGAGTAGATGTCGCTCGCGATGTATCCGAGCGGGTGGCCTACGTGCAGACCGGCTCCCGAGGGATAGGGGAACATGTCGAGCACATAGAATTTCTTGCGCGAAGGGTCTTCGCTGACTTTGTAGACATCGTTGTCGCGCCAGTAGGCCTGCCAACGCTGTTCGATTTCTTTATGGTTGTAGTCTGCCACTTATATATGGATTTTTGATTTTACTTAAAGGTGAAATTTGCCCGTCTCCCGTCTGTTTACACACCGGCCGGCGAGTCGGGGCCCACGGGGGGAGCGGGTGTATTCTTGATATGACGGATCTGCCACCAGAGCATCAGCGCCGCGACGACCGTCGAGAGGAAGTCACTGATCGGGAAGGCTCCCCAGACTCCGTTCAGATGCCAGATCGGGGGCAGAATGAATAGGAGCGGGATCATGAAGATGATCTGGCGGGTGAGCGAGAGGAAGACCGCCTTACCCGCGAAGCCGAGAGACTGGAAGAAGTTGGTCGACACGATCTGGAAACCGACCATCCAGAAGCCCATTGTCGTGATGCGCAGACAGTTGACCGCACACTCGATCTGGGCCTGGTCTCGCATGAACATCTTGGCGATGTTCGTCGGGTTGAAGGCGCCGATCAGAGAGCCGCATGTGGTGATGACCACGGCGCTTGTGGCCGCGAGTCTGAGGGTCTTGAACAGTCGGTCATATTTGCGGGCGCCGTAGTTGTAGCCCAAGATCGGCTGCATACCCTGACAGATACCGATGACGATGAAGACGAAGATCGTCACGAAGCGGTTGAAGACCACGACCGCCGCGATCGCGTCGTCGCCTCCGTATTTGAGCAGCGAGTTGTTGACGATAGCGTTGATACACGAGCCGGCGACGTTGATCAGGAACGGCGCCATACCGATATAGAGCACCGAGCGGATGATCGGCCAGTTGAGCTTGAACGTCCCCTTCTCGAAATGCAGGTCGCTCTTCTTCTGGAAGAAGTGATACATCACGAAGAAGCACGTGACAGCCATCGAGATGTCTGTCGCGATCGCCGCGCCCCGGATTCCCCATTTGAAACCGAAGAGGAACAGCGGCGCCAGACAGGCGTTCAGGCCCGCGCCTATGAAGTTGGTGTACATCGCCTTGCGCGGATAGCCCGAGGCGCGCATCACGTTGTTGTATGAGAACGTGAGGTTCATCAGAATCATTCCCGGCATAACCCACTGCAGAAACTCCTTGGCATAGGGCAGTGTGTTGGGCGAGGCTCCGAAGATCACGAGAATCTTGTCGAGGAAGATGGCGAAGAGGGTGATGTAGGTCAGGCCGACGAAGACCGAGAGCTGGACCGAGTTACCGAGGATGATCTCGGCGCGCCGGTGGTCGTTCTGACCCAACACGATCGAGACCCTGGTGGCCGCGCCGGCTCCGATGAGCATACCGAGGGCCGTCGCCAGGTTCATCACCGGGAAGGTCACCGCGATACCGGCGACCACGTTCGGGTCGTCTATCGCATGGCCGATGACGATCGAGTCGATGATGTTGTATAGCGCCATGACCACAGTGCCGACCACAGCCGGGAGGCTGTATTTGATCAGCATTTTCCAGATCGGCGCCGTGGCTAATTCCTGCAGCCTTTTCGCTTGATTCGGTTTGCTTTCGGCCATATTCTTGATTTTCAGTTTATTCTGGTTGTTTACCGGAGTCGGCGGCTTCGAGCAGTTGCTCGGCCACCATCCAGTCGAGGGGAGTGTCGAGGTCGACTGAGTGTGAGCGCTCCATCGGCGAGGGGACTATCCGCTTGAACGACCCCATCGGCCCCCGTCTGAGCGAGGGGACGCTCATGACATAGACTGCCCCGTTATATTGCCACACCTTCGGCGCATCCTGCCGGCGGGTGTACTTTCCGTCGCCCTTCGAGATGTGGAGGAACCCCTCGGGGTTGGTCTCGAAGATGTCGTAGTATGGGTTTGCCTTCGCCTCCGTGACGCTGACGACCATATCGACCTCAGGCGTCCAGAGATCGATCGCCGTGGCTATGTCCTCACGTGTGCGCAGGGGAGATGTGGGCTGGAGCAGGACGACCCGGTCATATTCGACGCCGAGTTGGCTGTAGAAGTCGAGCGCATGCATGATCACCCCGTAGCTGCCGGCCGAGTCGGTGGCCAGTTCGGCCGGACGCATGAAGGGGACTTCAAGTCCGTAGGCGCGGGCCGTCGCGGCTATCTCTTCCGAGTCGGTCGAGAGGCAGATGTCGCGGTCGTCGGCAAATAGGCGCGCCTGGTCTATCGAGTGACAGACGAGGGGCTTCCCACCGAGAGGCTTGATGTTCTTCCCGGGGATACCCTTGCTTCCGCCGCGGGCGGTGATCAGAAATAACGTTCTCATCTTCAGAACCAAACGGTTTACAGGTTGTAGAACTTCTTGCGCGGATAGGCGTGGAAGTCGAATTTCATGATGGCGTCGGCCATAAGCTTCGGTGTCCCCGAGCGGAAGTAGGGGTTGAACTTCAGTCGCGCCTGCTCCTGTGTGGTGGGGCGCATGAGGCTCTGGATACCGATCGAGACGCCGAGCGGAGTGGCGGGGGTGTTGAGCACGCTCGGGGGTGCCTCGCGACCCTCCTGACGGACACCGACGTTGAGGGTCGGCACACCGAGCGAGGCGGTCTCGACGATGCCGCTCGAGCTGTTGCCGACAACACCGACCGAAAGGGCCACGGCCGAGAGATAGCGGCGCATACCCAGCGAGGGTACGGCCAGCACCTGGCCCGGATGGCGCTCGGCGAAGGCCTGGATCTGGGCGATCAGCGGCTTCGGGTCCGAGTCGTTGTTGGGATAGGTGAAGATGATCCCCAGGCCCGGAAACTCCTTGAGCGACTGCTCGAGACCCTTGATGAAGTTCTCCATCTGCTGTTCGGCGGGGATTTCGCTACGGGTGCAGGGGTGAAGCGTAGCCACGATGAAGCGATCGGGCAAGACGAAGTTGAGGCTCTTCGAGAGTTCCTCGCGGCTCATCAGCTCGGTGTTCAGCGCGTTCCATACGCCCGAGGCCCCGACGGTGATGACCGTCGCCGGGTCTTCGCCCATCTGGATCACGCGGTGGCGACACTGCTCGGTCTCGACCAGATGGAGCGACGAGAGTTTGGTGATCGCGTGGCGGATCGAGTCGTCGATCGCCCCTTCGGAGATGGTGCCTCCGGCGATGTGGACGATCGGGACGCCGGCAAGCAGGGCCGCCGACGCCGCGCCGAGGGTCTCGAAGCGGTCGCCGAGAAGCACGAGCGCCTTGGGCTTGATCTTTCGGAGCGCGTCGGTGAAGCCCTCGATGGTGGCCGAGAGCGTACGGGCCGGGTCACCCTTGGCCGGAACCTTGGCGACGGGCTCGAAGCCCGAGGCGCGGATTTCGTCGATGGTGTTTCCATACTCCGGAAGGAGGTGCATATTGGCTGCGATCACCGCCGGCTCTTGGCCGCGGTCACGAAGTTCGCGAAGAAGGGGGAGAAGAAGTCCCCAGTCGGCACGGGTCGTAGTGGCTACTGCTATCATAATGTCTTAGTTTTCAGTTATTAGTGAGTCGGCTTCGTAGTCGCGGCTGGCGCGGGTGCCGACAACGCGGTCCCACATCATCGGCGACATCCCGTTGCCGGGTCGCTTGACGGCGAGGTTCTCTTCGGTGAGCGTCTCTCCCTTCTTGATGGGCCGGGCGGCGACGATGCTCTTGCGTGCCACCTCGATATTGGGCTCTTCGCTCGGCGCTACCCGCTTGACGCCGTCGCCGAGGGCCGACTCGACGTTGCGGATCTGGCGGATCATGTCGGCCAGTTCGAGAGGCTCGAGCGAGGCTTTGTGGTCAGGTCCTTCGAGCTGGCGCGAGAGGGTGAAGTGTTTTTCGATCACGGCCGCTCCCATCGCGGCGGCCGCAACGGCCACTTCAGTCCCCGGCGTGTGGTCCGAATATCCGGTGCGCACCCCGAGTCGTTCGGCCATAGTCTTCATCGCCCGCAGGTTGACCTCGTCGAGCGGGGCCGGGTATTGGGTCGTGCAGTGAAGCACGATGATGTCGTCTCTCGTCAGCCGGCTCTCCGAGGGATAATCGGGATGCTCGCCCGTGAGGATGAGGATCGCGTCCTCGACCTCGTCGAGGGTCGACATGCCTGTCGAGAGGATAACCGGTATCCCTTTTGACGCCACCTGTCGGAGGTAGGGGAGGTTCGTGATCTCGCCCGAGGGGATCTTGAACCAGTCCTGGCCCAGGGCGGCGAGGGTGTCGACCGAAACGGGATCGAACGGGGTCGACATGAAGCCGATCCCGACCTCCTCACAGAGGGCTTTCAGTTCGGCGTAGGCCGAGAGGGGAAGGTGAATGCGCCGGCACATGTCGAGCTGAGACTCGACGCGCCCGGTGTTCTCTTTCTGATACTCGGCCTGGGGGGCGATTTCGGAGATCACCAGTTCCGGGACGGCCGTCTGGAACTTCACATAGTCGGCCCCGGCCTCCTTGGCGGCGTGGACCATCTTGCGTGCCAGCTCGATGCGCCCGTTGTGGTTGACTCCGGCTTCGGCAATTATTATAGCGCTCATTTTCTGATCATTCATAGAAGATGGCCTCCTTCTGATAGCGGGCCATCAGCGTGTTGTATGCCCAGTCCTGACAGGGCGTGAGGGGAATTCCCCGCGACTCGTCGATGATATAGTCCGGAATCGGTGCGCCGGCATAGATCGAACAGATGACGCCGCCGCCCAGGCGCGGATTGACCTCCATCAGCAGGTAGCGGTCTGTGTCGAGGTCGTGGAGGAACTGGAGCGTCACCGGCCCGCGGAGCCGGAACTTCTCGATCACCTCGCGGCTCATCTTGTCGAGCGTGGCGTTGCGGCAGGTGATTGTCCTCGTCACCTCGCCCCCCATCACCTCGAGACGCGCGCGGGGAACGACCGCCAGAATCTCACCATTCTGTGTGACGTAGCAGTCGACGGTATACTCCTCGCGGTTCTCGATATACTCCTGGACGATATAGTCCTGAAGGTTGGGGAGATGCATCAGTTCGTCGATGTTGTGGAAGACGTGGATGCCGCGCGAGGCCGAGCCGTGGCGCGGTTTGGCGATGGCGGGCATCTCGGCGTTGATGGCCCGGTAGGTCTCCGGAATCGGGAGGCCGGTCTCTTCAAAAGCCTTGGCCGCCTCGACCTTGTCAAACATCTTGCGGCTCGTCTCGAAGTCACCGACCGGAACGAATACCTCCGGAAGATGATCCTTACACTTGGCCGCGATCTCGATAGCCCCGTCGACGAACGGGAGGATGATGTTGACGTCGTTCTCGTGACAGACCCGGACAATGTCGTCGACAACCTTCGGGTCGCTCCAGCGCAGTCCGACGATAACCCGGCCTGCCAGTGCGATCGGCACCTGTTCGAGCAGTTCGTAGCTGATGATCTCCACCTCGCGACCAATTCGGTCGCCGCTTCGCTTGAGGAGCTCTGCCATCGACACACGGCGGGCGCCGCCGAGCATCAATATCGTGATTTTGTTGTTGTTCATCGGTTATAGATATCGGACTTATATTGTTTAAGATGGTCGCCGCTGGTGAACCAGTCGGCTGTCTTCCGCAACCCCTCTTCGAGCGTCACCTTCGGTGCCCAGCCGGTGAGCTTGCGCAGCTCCGAGCTGTCGCCGCATAGGCGGAAGACCTCGCTCTTCGACGGGCGGAGGCGCTCCGGGTCGACGGTGAACTCGACGTCGGCCCCCATGACGCGGGCGACCGTGTCGAGCGTCTCGCGCATAGACACCTCGGTGCCCGTCGCGATATTCAGCTCGCGGCCTATCGCCTCGTCAGACTTCGCGATGGCGATAAACCCGGCGGCCGTGTCGGTGACGAAATTGAAGTCACGGGTAGGGGAGAGGTCGCCGACCTTGATCTGGCGCGCCCCGTTGGCGATCTGCGTGATCACCGTCGGGATGAAGGCGCGCGCCGACTGACGCGGTCCGTAGGTGTTGAAGGGCCTCACGATCGTCAGCGGGAGTCCGAAGGCATTGTGGAAGCTCTTGGCTATTGCGTCGGCTCCGATCTTCGAAGCCGAATAGGGCGACTGGGGTTGGCGCGGGTGTTTCTCGTCGATCGGTACGTACTGAGCCGTGCCGTAGACTTCAGACGTGCTTGTGACCAAGACCCTGTCGAGCCCGAGGTCGAGGGCCGCCTGGCAGATGTTGAGCGTCCCCTTCACGTTCGTGTCCACGTAGCTCTCGGGGGCGATGTAGCTGTACGGAATCGCGATCAGCGCAGCGAGGTGCATCACCGTGTCGGCCCCCTTCAGCAGATGGCGGCAGAAAGCCGCGTCGCGAACATCGCCCGTGACCACCTCCAGGTTCTCATGCTTGATTCCCTCAAGGTGACCCCAGTTGTTGAACGAATTATATTGAGCCAGAGCCCTCACCTCGTATCCCTCGGCCAGCAGCGCCTCGGTCAGATGTGAACCGATAAAACCGTCGGCTCCGGTGACTACTATCTTCTTCATTTTACCTTCTGTATCTTGAACGTCCCGATGTGTCGCTCCTTTTTCTCCTCGAAGATGTCAGAGATCTTCAGCAGGATACCGCTCTCCTCGACATCGCCGAATTCGCGGTTGATCGCCGTCCCGAACATCCTCATCGTCGGCGACAGGTTCATGTACGCGTTGACCAACGGCGGGATGTTGCGTCCCTCGGCACGGATCGCCGCGTTCAGGATCTTGTAATCCTCCTTGAACGACGAGCCCGTGAAATTGCTCTGGATTTCGGGCGAAAGCGCCGCCGTCGGCAGTGCGTTGATCGGCGTCACCAGCCCGTCCGGGTCATGGAAATACTTGTGAAGGAACCCCAGGACGAGGTCGCGCGAGCGCGTACCGAAATTGGGATACATCGTCACCTTGCCGAACAGATACTTGATCTGCGGATAGATGATCGTCAGTGCGCCGAGGCCGTCCCACAGGTTGTCGAGCGCGTAGAGCGCCTTGCGGCCAGCCGTAGCACTCTGATAATGAGGCGAAACGAACGAACGGCCCAGCTCGAGGGTAGACGGGAGGATGTCCTTTAGGAAATGGTCTGAGAAATTGAAGAGGTGGGCCGTCGCGATCTGCGGCACACCGTCGACAAACCGGATATCCTCGCCGAGGATGAAACGGTAGCCGCCGACGATCTCCTTCGCCTCGGGGTCCCAGACGATCAGCTGGCGGCACGGCGGGTCCATCGTGTCGAACTCATCGATATCGAGCGGCTTGCCGGTGCCCCCTCCCGCGTCGCGGAACGCCAGCTCACGCAGGCGCCCGATCTCGCGCATCACATTGGGAGCCGACTCCGCGTCGACCACATAAATTTCATTCCCGGCCTTGTTGGTCGGGCGCAAAAAGCGCTCCGGGGTCAACTCGGCCATGATCGCCTCGCGATCAACTTTCTCGATCACATCTTCCATGACTGCACTTCATTGAGGGGCGTGGGCTCTCGGAACACCGAAAAGGCCCTACTGCCCACTAATCTGCAAAATTAGTAAAAAAGCGTTGAAAACGCAACGGGAAAGGGGCGAAGAGCGCAAAAATGGGATGTTGGGGCAAAAAAGAGACAAAAAAATCCCGAAAAATTTGGTGGCGACGAAAAATAGTTGTAACTTTGCACCGCAAAACCGATCGGCCCCGCCCCCAGCGCGGACCGCCCCTCACTTTCGAGTTGAGGCAGTCGATCGGTAAAGACCCACCAAGGAGAGATGGCAGAGTGGTCGATTGCAGCGGTCTTGAAAACCGCCGAGGTGAGAGCCTCCGGGGGTTCGAATCCCTCTCTCTCCGCAAAATTGGCAACCCTGTCTCAGGGTTGCCAATTTTGCGTTAGAGAGGGGTTCGAACCCAGGTTCGTAATCGCGCAGCGCTTTCGTAGTGAAGCGAAGAAAGACTCCCTCTCTCTCCGCCAAGAAAAGCAACCATTCGGTTGCTTTTCTGCGTTAGAGAGGGGTTCGAACCGCAGTACCGCCGGCTTCCAGCCGGTTCCAAATGTCCCTCCCGACAATCCCCCGCATGTACCTCAGGCGTCCGCGCTATTAGTGTTAACTTAAATTCAACCTACTTTTATTGAACGCGTTACGCTCTATTAAATAGATTTTTTAGAGACACGGATCCGGCCTGTGGCTTCGCCCCGGCGCCCTTAATCACGGATTTAACGGATAATACACGGATTTTTTATCCAGATATCGATCCGTTGAGGTCCGTTGAGATCCGTGAGGCCAAGGGGCGAAATCACGAGGGCCCGTGTCGAAGATGCTGGCAACGACAATAAAGATCCGTGAAAGGTCTGTCAGATCCGTGAACGCGGCCGAAATAGCGGCGAAGCCGCCGGCCGTTTCGTGACTCAAAATAATCTATTTAATGAGCGGAAAAGCATCCATGTAGGGACATCGCTTCGCGATGTGGAATTGAGGTCGGCTTCAATCCGGTAACCGAAGTCTTCTCCGAACCCCCTACCAACCGTTAGGTTTTTGGGAAGCCCCCGCATGTACCTCAGGCGTCCCCGCCTGAGCGGAAAGTATTGAGTCTCAATCCCTTTACCGGCTGGAAGCCGGTGCTCCTTGCGCCCATCAGCTTATCTTGAGGACGGGCGGAAGCGCCAGTAGTTGAGGAGGGCGCGGAGACGGCGATGAAGGGGGAGACGGGGAGTGTGCAGAAGCTCGAGATAGAACTGGGTCGTTGCGCGTGGAGAGGCGTGGCGAATTTCGACGCTCCGCGCTGTCAATCCGTCGGGCTGGTATTCCACAAAATAGATCGGAGTATCCACCACAAGCCATTTATATTCCTTGGCCATACGGTTCCACACCAAAGCCTCAGGCACAAACAACTCCCCCTCGATTTCGGGGAAGCGGAAATGTGCTTTGAATTTGGCGGTATCGAAGATCTCGGCCATCTCCCCCTCAACCCCATCAATTTCGCGGAGAGTGATAGGGTCGGTGATTAGCTCCGGCTTCGGGAGAGGAGTGCCGAGGAGCCGACCGCTGGGGTTCATCGTGCGGAACTGAAGACTGATTACATCAGGACGCTCCAGGATATCGGCCTTTGCGAGGATCATTTCGATCGCGTTGTCTACTATCCAATCGTCACTGTCGACGATAAAGAACAGAGGGCCGCGGGCGACGTCGAGTGCGCGATTGAGTGCCCGGTGCTTACCCCCGTGAGGCTGAGGAATATAGCGGATCGGGATTCGCCCTTCGGCGATCCATCCCGCCATCTTATCGGCCGTCCCGTCCGTACTTCCGTCATCGATGACGACCCACTCGAAGTCCTTGACCGTCTGACGGACCAGGCTGGCATACAGCCGTCCGAGCAGATGCCCCCGATTATAGGTCGGCGTACAAACCGTCAGCTTCACTTCGCGCACCATCATCACCTCTTAAATCGAAAATGGATATTAATCGTCTTCGTAAAATTCAGGTGGATACACGCGCCCGATGTTTGTTCCCAATAATTGAAACGACGGGATACTGAGAGGAGGTATAAAAGCAGGCTTACGCTTAGGTATAACGAATTGATCTCGCACCTCCATTAAAATACGCCCAAGCATATTTTTCCCGATAATAGCATGATTCCCGGTTGGAACAGCTCCCCATTCAGGATCCTTTGTTGAATACTCGACAATTTCTTGGCCTGAAGTCTTGGCTAGAAGCGGTGCCATCAGTTCCCAATTCTGAATCAACTTAACCATAATGACCCATTTCATTATGTCGAACTTGTACGTCTCCCAATCTTGACGCTGGTAAACCTCATAATTACGGCTGACCATCTTCGCTTTCATGCCGTTATCCTGGGAAATAATTTCGCGCTGAAACTGCGGGAAAAGAGGATACTTACAAGCCTGATATAACGCTTCAGAAGATGGCACCAGTGTCTCATTTACGAACAACGGACTCGCGAACATATTTGAAAAACTCCCCCACTCTCCTGCAATACGCGAGAAAGCCACCACTTTTCGTGAGTCATAAACCGTGGTTTCAAACATCAGTAGTTCTTTTTGGGTTTGAACAAAGGTTTCCATCCATGTGCGGGTACATCCCACCAAAATACAAGAGGACTATTGTTGGGGACGTTCCGCCAAGTGAAGAAATGGGTTCCAAGACCGTATGTCTTATAGTTCTTGTTCACCAATCCCAAAGGTCGGAGCGTGTCGCTGGGATTGTTTACGCGAGCGATAATCTCTAATCCTTTTCTTAAGAGATTGTTTTCGTACCTTATGCGACTTTCCGGAGATGTAAAGAAAGTTTCCCGATGAGGATTGTTAATCTCTCTCATAGCATATTCCTCATATTTCTGAGCTTGCAAAGTTGACAGGTAGTTTCTGACATCCTCTGGTTGATCCTTGATCGGAATGGCTATATTAAGACTCTGGTCTGCCCATTTCAGATGGTTCTGAATCTCATATGCCCATCCCCATTTGATTCGTTTGCTTGCCTCCGGAAAATTTTGGCTGATCCTATATTTAACGAAACTATGTCCCCATGTATGTGCGCACAAGAGAGCAACCACAAGAGAAATTTTCTGATTTGCAACGTCTTCGGCATGTTTTTCGGCACCGAGCCATCGAATCAAATCGCTTCCGATAGTACCTCCGGATGCAAGGACGTCGTCTACATAGACAAAAATTTTCTTTGGATGAGCTGAATAATGAGAAAGGGATGCATACCCCTTACTCATAATAATCTCGTCGATTATCTGAATCAAAACCCCTTGGCTTTTTCCATCCTTTTGAAGGTTTAGGAAACACACATCCCGGAGGAAAGATTCAACCGTAGTATATTGGAACAGCTTAATGAGATTATTTAGTACGTCACGCATCTCCTTAATAACCCGTTCCTTAGAAAAATATACTTGTGGGAGAAGATGACTTAGTTCTTGAACCATGAACTCCGCCTCATCACCGAACTGGAAAGCCCAGTCACGAATATCCTCAGGAGTGATTTGGATCCCTTCATCACTCCTGTAATCCTTAATTATGTCGTATATCTTTCTAATACTTTCGTTCATAAAGCGTCACTGAAAGTAATACCCTATGATTAAGGAGATTGCGTTGTTATTGCGTTGTCGTTGCAAAGTTAAGAAATTGTTATGACATTCAAAAGTTTTAGGATGAAAAAGAGCCAAGACCTTCCTTTTTTCAACGACGAATGCTGTCCGACTGGACAGCATCCGCACTCTCGCTCCCTCCCCTGTCTGTATTCCCCGCATGTACCTCAGGCGTCCCCGCCTGAGCGGTTAGTCTACTCGTTGTCAATTCCTTACCGGCTGGAAGCCGGCGCTCCTTGCCCTGCTCCTTGCTTAGCTCCTTGCGTTGCTCCTTGCAGCGCCTTTCTTCCACGCCTCGGCTATCTACTCCGGCGACATCCCCTCGAGCCTCCCCCTCAACTCCTCCCCCTCCCTCTTCCTCTCGTTCATCTCCATCTCTTCGCTTTTTTTACATTATCGTTCCTTGCTCCCCCTCCGCTTCCGCCCTTACAAACCCCCTTCTCAGTCCCCCAAATAACCCTTTTGAACAGTTATATTTTATGACGAATGCTGTCCGTAGGGACAGCATTCGGTAGGGGGAAGCGCGGAGTGCTTTAGAGGGTCTCGGCCTGGTCGAAGATCTCCTCGCTTTCGAGGACGATCGGTTCGACGTCGACGTCGCGGAGGAAGATGTAAGGCTTGTCATAGTGGAAATAGGGGGCACGCTCCACCTTGTCGGCGTTTCCATCTTCCATGATCTTGATCGTGTCTTCGATCAGGTCGAAGCCAACCTTAGCCATTACACCGGCATAAGCCATGTGGCGAATATTCACCTCCGTCACTTTCAGATTGCCGTCCTTATCCTCCTTAAGGTCGAACGAGAGGATACCGTGAGCCGGCACTTGAAGCTTGTTGCAGAGATACTTGATACAGTCGTCACAGAACTTGTTGATGCGATCCTCGTTGAGGAAGCGGGCGAAGGCTGTGTTGCCGGTAACCTTTGAGGGGGCTGTGTTGGCCATCACGTACTCTGCGCACTCAAGAGCTGCACCTTTCACATACTCATTGTTATAGTAGAGCATCTCGTTGGCGAGGTGACGGCCAGTGAGAAACTCGCTGACGGTGAACTCCGGAATAGAGCGGTTGATGAAGAGCCAGCTCTTGTAGCTGCTCATATCCTCCAGTTTTAGTGAGCCGAGCCCACCGGTGCCTTCCGTTGCGCGGATCCAGCAAGGGAAACCGATCTCCTTCTCAACCTCTTCATAGCGAGGATTATCTTGAGTCACCTTTATGGTCTTCGGAATAAACTCGGTACCTTCGAGCAACTCAGCCATGATAGACTTGTCGCGGAGCGACTCGGATAGCGTTTTGCAACCCATAAAGACAGGGCACGGAAACTCCCCATTCTTCTCCTTATATTCACCCCACTTCACGATTTCGCTTTCAGGCTGAACGAAAGCATAATCCACGTTCTTTTCCTTCACGAGCTTCTCGATGAAGGGGAAATATTCGGGCGAATCACACCGAGGGCAGACGAGATACTCGTCCAAAAGACCATCCATGAAGAAGCCGACTGCCTTTTTATTTGCGTCGACGCCGATGATCTTATAATCGGGATGATTTTCGCGGATTACCTTCGTAATCGACCGGGGAGTCAACCCCCCGATACCCGTGACTAATACGGTTTTCATATGTTATTTTGGCTTTTAAGCTCGTTAGAGCATTTCATTTACAATGTACCTTCTCTTCCCTGATGCAAGCACAGGGATGTCATCGCATATTTCGAGTTTTATATCCGCCTTGGCTCCCAGTATTCCTTTATAAAGAGCCAAGAGCTTATTCGTGTCGATATCTTTGTCCGTGGTTATTTTCAGCAGATATTCCGCGGGCCCCTTCTGGATAAATTGGTATTGCTGAATATCTGTGAAACACCACATTCCATTAGTGATAGAGTGAGGTGAAATTTGATTCCCTTCGCAATCGAATATCATGTCCACTTTTCTTCCCCCAAATTTTCCAATGGCTTTGCGCTTGACGCCATTCACAGTTATTTCTTGCCAGGCTCCGACATCCCCGGTATCATATCGAACCATCGGCATAGCGTAATTGAAAAGGTCAGTCACAACTATTCTTCCGACTTCTCCAGGTTCGGCCTCTTCATCGCTATCCAGTTTTAGGATCTCAATGTAATAATTAGCCCTGTTGTGGAGGAAAAAATTGTTTGTTTGCTCATCTTGTCCCAGAAACCCATTCTCTTCGTTAGCATAGCGAGAGACTACCTTACATTTGAAAGCCTCACTCAAACTATCCCTTGTTATATCCTGGAGCATTTCAGACCCGGACACTATACCATAGATATTGCATCCCTGAGCCTCTTCGGTTCCATGTTTCTCAAAATATTTTCTGAAGGCGTCGAGAGTAGAGGCGTAGCTAAGTATCATCGCTCCACCATTCCTAGACAGTTTTCGAATCTGCCTTAAGTTCTCCTTGATCTTTTTATCGCTGAGGTCTGCGCAGTCAATAAGATAAATGTTCTGCATGAACTGTTGAAGCGGAGACTTGGAAACCTCGTTCACAATGGAGCGGAAGTAGATTATTCTGCGCCCGATTTTATATCCTATCTTGCCGTTATAGTGAAGAACCTCGGCATTTACATGCCTCTTCTTTCCAGAATCTTGCCATGCGGTAAAGGGCGTACCCGTAGAACCGCTCGTAGTCATCCCAATAAGCTCATTTTTGGGATATGCGTTAGATAAATACCCCCCCCCTAAGTCTTTGTAAAACAGCTTGTTAGTAATAGGGAAGTGCTTAATTGGGTTTTCTTTGGTCAAAGCGTATCCCATTTTTCGGTAGGAGGGAACCGATTCAACGCAGTGGCGGAGTAACCTATACAGTTGTACCTTGTGGTAACTTGCTATTTCTTCCTCTGATTTTGGTTCGCTTCCCTCAATCGAATCAAGTAGGGTTAGGTTAGCCTTGATTTTCCCTCCTCTCCGAGCGTCCAATAACCAAAAGAGTTTATTGCGAAGGTGTTCTAAGACAGTCATTTTTCTATCGTTATGTAATATCCGGCGCGGTCGGCGCTTTTGAGCACGGGAGAGTCTGATAGTGGTTTGATGTCGCTATGGCGCCAGATCATCTCGGGAGTTTCCTTTTGGAGACGGTGGAACTCATCTAAATCTTTCTGCGACATGATATAGTGATTCTTTGCTATGCCTGGCTCGCGGATCTTGTCAAAAGAGGGCGCTTTGCCACAACAAATGTTGATCACCATTCCGAGGAAGTCGTAACCGGAAGAGAGAGGTACGAGGTCTGTGCCGATACAATCGCCACCCATTCGTGTCGCGATCTCCATGAAGAGTACACGACCGTCGGGAGTGATACGGAACTCCGGATGTATGGCACCATATTGGATATTGAGGGAGTTGAATGCCTTATATAGTGTCTCCTCAACCTTTGCCTTCATTTCATCGGATAATCGCGCCGGCTGACGGTGACCGGTTTCCACAAAATGAGGAGCTCCAGTTGTTTGCTTTTCGGTTATGGCAAGCAATTTATACTCTCCATTATAGGCTATGCTTTCCCCACTGTACTCTGGTCCTTCAATGAACTCCTCGAGAATAGCCTCTCCCGTCTTTGACCAACTGAAAGCATAGTCAAGACCTTCCTGAAGATTGTCGATCGAGTCGATCTTAAAGACGCCACGGCTTGAACTTAGGTCGCAAGGCTTGATAATCAACGGGAAAGAGAACCCCTTGATGCTTGCTTTTATGTTGTCAATCGTCTGTCCGACCTTTACTAAAGTGAAATTGGGGCCGTCTACGCCTCCCTCTTTCATTGCCTTCCGCATCAAATACTTGTTGGTGGTTATCTTCTCAGTCTCCTCAGAGTTGCAAGGAATTCCCATCTTTCTTAACAAGAAGTTCATCGGGTGCATCGCGAGCTCGGAGCAAACGGAAGCAACTCCACAAGGATTAAGCTTTTGACATTCCTCCCAAAGTTTGTCGTAGTCGAGAATGTCAACCGGATGAAAGACATCGGCAGTCTTCTCTCCAATTTCTCCTCTCGCTAATCCGAACACATGGGTCTCGTACCCCAATTCCTTTGCACGGACTATCAGCGGGTTTTGATACTCGTTCGTTCCGAGTATCATCAGCTTATTGTTAGTCATGGTTTTTTTGTGAAAAACTTGGTAGGTTCTTTTGGGAATCTATATTTTGCGCAATTATACTTTCAACTTTCCCTATTTTTTCTGGTTGTTGTACTTCTCTGATTATATGTAGTCCACCCTCCTCAGTTACTGAAGGTATACCAATATCATCCTTAGACACAACCTTAAAAAAAGTTCTCCAAAGTATTTTAATATCATTTTTTAAAGAAAGCTCTTCCACATACTGTATATCATATTTAAACCTCTCTTTCCAATGACAAAGTGCTCTTCCGTTGATTTGCGCCAAGCCTGTAATCCCCGCTCTAACTTCATGGCGTCTAGATTCCTCCTTGGTGTAATAAGGAAGATATATGGGATATAAAGGCCGAGGGCCAACAAGAGACATATCACCAAATAATACATTGAAGAGTTCTGGTAATTCGTCAAGGCTTGAATTCCTAAGGAAATTACCGAATTTTGTAAAGCGTTCAGTATCTGGAAGTAGGTGTCCCAATTCGTCTCTTGCGTCTGTCATAGTTCTAAATTTAATCATCATAAACGGCTTCTCGTCCTTGCCTATCCGTTGTTGCTTGAAGAAGATAGGCGAGCCCAGTTTTAAGCGCACCAACAGACACAGCACCAATAGTATCGGTGAGATAATTATTAGCCCCAAAAGGGTCACTGTAAAGTCTATAACTCTCTTGAAATATCGTGCGTACATTTATCGCTCAAGGGTTTTACCGGTGATTTCAGAATAGAATTCGTAAAGACATTCCTGCACATACGAATCCTTGTATCTATCCGAGATGAATTTCCGTGCGTTGGTTGCCATTCCTTTCCGCAACTCTGCGTCGAGGATCATCTTCTTCATCGCTTCATATAAGGCATCAGCATCTTTTGACGGGACTATGGTTCCATTAACCCCTTCCTGAATGATTTCATTTGCACCGTTGATATCGGTAACAATTTGAGGTAACCCCATCGCTCCGGCTTCAAGGACAACATTTGGGAAGCCCTCACGGTAGCTGGCTAAAATTGCACAATCGGCAGACGCTAACCAAGGTCTGACATCCCTCTGAATTCCAACGGCATGTATCGCGTCATTATAATCTACCTCATGTATGACCTCTTTAGGAAGGGGATCCAACTTGGGTTCATATCCTCCGACTAGTCTTAACACAGTGTCAGGGTATTCTTTGTTAAGTCTTGCAAAAGCCTTGACCAATTCGGATATCCCCTTGTCTCCAACGATTCTTCCGATAGAGACAAAAGTAAATCTGGGATCTCGCATTTTCTCCGCTTCCTCCATCACTTCCGGTGTGCGGTCGAAGTGTTGCAGATCGATTCCTTGGCAACTACCGTTTCCAAGAACTCGTATGGGTTTGTTCGTAATGCCGTTATCGAGAAGATCTCGCTTGACCCCTTCTCCTTCGGGAATAATGTGAGACGCACAGGCACAAGTTATCCGATCAGTTGTCTTCAATATTGTTTTCTTAAGCCCTTTCGCTATAGGGAAAACTAACCCGGTAAAAGTATGGAGGCGATATGGAACCCCAGTAATTTTGGCCGCTGTCATGCAGAGCAACCCAGCCTTTGGAGTCATAGAGTGCACCATGAAGGGTTTCTCTTTATGAAATAACTTAATCAGTTTGACTAAACTAACCAAGTCATTAAGGGGTGAAACGTGACGCTTCATAGGTATCTCAAACCGTTTCACCTCTTTCCCAAACTTATCGAGGCAGCTCCAGTAAGTCCCTGGAGAAGACACCACGGCGAGGTCAAAGTTCTTCGTAAACACCGGTATCATCCCCTCAATAAAGGAGATGGAATTAGAAACGGTACATGCTCGGAATAGCTTCGGCTTCTGCTGATCCATTTTTCTTTAGATTGTGTACTCCTTCACCCTATGTCAAGACACCAATGCTTTCCACAAGCCTTTGTGGAGGGTGATCTTTTTCGTGGGATCGAATTGGATATCGGGATTCCTATACTTGAAGTAGTATTTTGGCTTCTCGCCCTCTTCCTTGATATGGCCAATAGCGCTACATTCAAACAGGTAGTGCAGAATCTTTTCCAGGTCGAGATCCTTCATTTTTGCTCGCTTGTCTGCCTCTTCTTGTAGCTCATATGCTTGAAAAACTCTCGATCTAAAGCTTGAGAAGAGTGCAAATACTTGGTCAATCTCTGCTGGGGAAAGCTTTCCAGATAGTTCATCCCTTATCTCACCTTTGAAGTAATCTAAGGAATACTGCTTGATCCCTCTTCTGATTGCATCTCGTGATACGGTTTTGCCATCACATGACTTCTGGATGAACGTGAGTAACTGGAGAAAATCTCTCGGTGTGTGGCGTGTATGTTCAAGAAGAAACTGGCGGATTTCGGTGTCATTCTGTTGAGACGGGAAGAACTCGTCGAAAACATCAGTAACTTCCGGGAACACAAGTCGTGTCCTAAGATTCGCCAACTGAACTAACATCGACTTGGAATAGTCATCCGCCTCAGCCTCGTTGAACCAATTTATGATGTACGCATCATCCCGTTTAAGCTTATTCTTGTTGGGATCAGACATTTGGTCAAACATATCCGTTCGGCAGAGTATGATGATCTTGAACGGCAGGTTATTATCGAATAACCAGTCGTTTAGAACTTTTGCCTCCTTAATCAGAGCCATAACAGACTTGTGCTGAACCTCGCGCGTTGACAAGAATCCGTCGAGTCCATCAATGATCAAATAGCTGTGATTTTTGGTCTCGACTTGTGAAAGCAGATCCTTGAGGTGATCTATTACAAGTTCTATATCAAATCCATTTACGGGACCGGCATATTCCCGATTAGCTTCGGCGAGATAGGGGATCTTTAAGGAGAAAGAACTCTTGGAGACTGTATTGACTAGTTGGGATATCTGCTTGATGGGAAAAACCCTTGCCTCACGTAGGAACTGAAGGGTCTGACTCCACTCCTCTAATTGAGGTGTATTCGAAGACTGATCCTCTTGGAAAGCCTCGAAGACATAGATCAGAAGGAGCCATTCCCAAGCTTTGGTATATCGCGCTTCGGCTTCAGCCTGACCTTTGGCTATCTTGTTGAATAACTTATATGGGAAGTCGGTCAAGAGAATGGTCTTGATAAGAACTTCACTGTTTTCTCTGTTGCTCAACTCAAGGTGTTTGGATAGTGCTGATTTACCTGCCCCTTTATATCCTAAGAAAAGGAATCTATACCCCTCCAGCGCCTCCTTTGAAATCCCAAACTCATCCAGGTACCCATTGAGTAGCAGCTCGGGAAAACGTTTCGCTTCGTTCCCCGCATCCGACTCTCCAAATTTTATCTTCCTAAAGTCCGGCGTATTCATATCTGTCTATTACTTGAGGTAATGGCTGCTAGTTTGTTATAGGCTTTGAAGAGGGTTACAAACAGAAGGCCGAGTTTGTACTTAACCATCAGAAAACGTATCTTCCCTTTGGTAGAGAAGGAATGGAGAGGAATATATTTCCTAATCTTATTAGATTCAGGAAAGATCTTCTTGAACTCACGATATTTGGTGTAGGAGTCAGTAACTAAGTTCAGCTTAGCGAGGTATTTGAAGGCTAGCGCTGTGTTTTCAAAGTCTTTGTAATCAGCTTGAGATTCAAAGAACTCACCTAAATTATTAGCGATTCCTATCATCTGTCTTACCTGTTTCTCCCCGTAACCGGCAGTCATGGCATTCTGATTAGCACGGTTATAATGATAGAATACTCCAGTAATGACCTCCAATTTGTTGCAATGGTAAAAGAGACGGGTCATGAGGCCGTTATCTTCCCACATATTAAGTCCCTCCCATGGAAGAATGCCGTTGTCAACATAGAGACTCCGTTTGACCATCTTGTCATGGCAAAACATCCCCATAGTGTCTCTGTACCAGTTGCGAACCAATTCCTTCCCACTAGACGGCATTGGTTTGCACTCGTAGACCTTAGTCTGGTCAGCAAACTCAAATTTTTCTCCACACATAACAATGTCAGCTCCTGTTTCTTTGGCTTTTTTGTACATTTTTCTGTACAAATCAGGGTCTGTCCAGTCGTCTCCGTCGCAGTGAATGATATAATCACCTCTTGATTCTATTATTCCTTGTTTGCGTGCAGCCGATAAACCACCATTAACCTCCTTCTTTATAATTTTGGTGGTCTCTCTCCTTTTAGGATATCCCTCTAGA
Source organism: uncultured Sangeribacter sp. (assembly GCA_964615915.1). Classification (GTDB taxonomy): domain Bacteria; phylum Bacteroidota; class Bacteroidia; order Bacteroidales; family Muribaculaceae; genus Lepagella. The sequence goes on along the minus strand of CAZTSQ010000019.1, from coordinate 14,492 downwards.
ACCCTTTCAATAATATCAACGGAGTTATCAGGAGAACAGTCGTCTACGAAAATGATTTCCAAATTTTCAAGAGTCTGTTCAAAGAGAGAACGGGCACATCTCTCTATATATGGAGCAACATTATATACCGGGACTATGACAGTTACAGCGAGTGTTGTATCATCCATTTTGTGACTCATTTTATCGGTCTTAGATTTTTCTATCTCGGAATGCCGAGTGGTTTCAGCATCATTTGCGTCTTCTTACAATCCTCTTAGCCTTATGGGGAAGCAGATACCCGTAGAATATTTTCTCTCTTATGAGGCAAAAGCGTGATGTAATACCAAATCCTAGAACGGGATATAAGTTCGCGAAAAGTGAGTAGGCATAATGACGTTTAGAAGGCCTCCTAAGTTGCGGATTACCGGCAATAGCTTCCTTGAAAGGTCTTTCACCATATGTTAATCTTTGGGAGATCTCCGAGAATAGTTTTTCTCCCTTTGCTGTATTTACAAGGACTAAGGAAGTTCCACTACTTTTGCGATCCGGCCCGCCTATTGGTACCTTCAAACCCCAGAAGTCACCTAATGTCATGTCTCCGCCTCTCTCTGGCTTAGCATACGGACACGTATAGCAGGAATCTCTGTAGTATAATGCTTTGAGGAACCCCATCATGTAGAAATCTTTTGAAAGAGGATACACAAAATTCTTTGGGTTGTGCTCTGATTTCATGCCTTCTACTTTACCTGAGAGGTTGAAGCCGGTTTTATCCCTGAAACTTAATTTGACTATAGATTTTAAATTAAGTTTTTGCTCCAGATCGTCTTTCAATAGTTGATTTGAGGGTACTCCATGGCAAACTATGTCAATGGCAAAGAAATTAGGGGAATCTTGTTTGAGATAATTTCTCATTCCAGCTACTTGACACCCAGTTCCCGTAAACAACACTAACCTACCTGCATTTAAATCCTGCTTGACCTTGATGTAAATCTCACGGTCTATTGTGCTTTGAACGTATTTAGACCCTTGAAGTCTACGGAGTTCGGAAGTAGTCTCAACTCTTATGTGTTTTGCTCCCAGATCTTCCCCATACAGCATTGCGCTTCCGTATACCACGCCGCCTTCCTTAATTACGAGTTCTCCAAGAAGGTAAGCTACTCCTCCTGATGATGACGTGTTGCAAACCTTGTCTTCGTTTGCAAACGCTGCAAGTGTCTTGTGAGGTCTCTTTAATACTTCTGGATGATTAGCCGGGCATGTCTTCTCACATAGACCGCAGTCTATACATTTCGATTGATCAATGATTGGATAGATGTGGCCTGTCTTGTTTTGAACCTCTTCGAGGGTAATAGCCTCCTTTGGGCAAATCCCACTACACGCTCCACAACCTGAGCATTGTTTGATGTCACAAATTTTCTCCATCAATTAAGTTGACGCTTAAGATACTCGTATGAACGGCTCCGTTCCTTGGTGATATAAGAGTTTGCGGAATCAAAATTAATCTCCTTCTCTATTTCATGTATGTATGCTGGGCCTTCAACTGATCGAGACTCAAGGTTTGAGAGCCGGAGAAGATTTGATATCCGGTTATCTTTCATTCCGTTTACAACTACAAAAGGAACGTTCATCAGAATGGAGAAGGCTGTTCCATGAAAGGACGATGTAACCACCATCTCTGCATTGGTGAGTAGATTTAAAAACTCGCGTGGCCCCACATTTATTTTCTTCTTGAAAGGAGAAAACAGATCGTATATGTTCGTAATGGTTGAGATAACTACCGGCAACCCTAATTTTTTGCCCATTTCCTTCGCGCAGTCGATGATGGTTTGGTTGGCGAATACAGTGTAGAGGAAAATGTATTTACCACGTGTTATAGGTGTCGGATCAATTAGTTTTTTCCATTCGTTCTTGTCAAGCAAAAGAACAGGGTCGCAATTAATTATAATATCATCGCGCCCACTCAGTTTTTCCACAACTCTTTTGGTACCCTCTTCCCGTACACTCACAGCATCAAAATCTCGTATCCAGTCGGGAAATTTAGAGATAGGCTCGGGCCAATGGTCCTTTCCCGGGCCCATTGATACCGCATAGGATATCTTTTTTGCGGGCAAAATGAACGGAAGAAGATAAGCGGGATCAAAATCCCCGGGGCACGGATTCCAAATCTGATCACTCCCACAACAGATGAGGTCATAACCTTCAAGATCTTGAGGAGCGACTGTAGATATCTCCTTAGCGCTAAGCTTTATATGCTTCTGTACGAATTCCTCAAAAAGGCGGTGCTTCTGATTAAACTGCTTTAGAAAAAGACAGTGGGTGAGGTCTTTGAGTAATGGTCCTAACTTCGGTCTCAATGATATCACCTTCATCATCCGCTTTTGTTTGGCTGATCGAAAATTAAGGATTTCATTGTGCCCAAATATTTCAGTCATAACTTTCTGAAGTGCATATGTCTGAAGCATGGACCCGTAATTATGCGATCCGTGGAATGTCAGAGTAGCGGTCTTCATCACTTAATCCCTTTAATTTTCTTTACGACCCAAATTGGAACCAATGCCTTGCTCAAGCCGATCAAACCGGAGAAATAGGGATTTGAGAGTCCTAAAGACTTTTTCACTTTTACTCCTAATTTGTATGTTCGCCATCGGTCGGATGCTTTGCGACGATTAAAGGCATCCCTATCGTTGCGCATCTTATATAGAGGTTCCGAAAGATTATATCCCTTATAACCTGCCTTATAGAATTTGTACCAGAGATAATAGTCTTCCGCACGTTCTACCCATGGTTCTGCCGTGTATCCTCCAATAGATTTCAGTACGTCTGTCCTCATCATGACCGGAGCATGACAGAATGGAGTGCCCCATTTAAATGCTTCTTTAGTTGGCTCGTTTCCACCTTTACCCGTCTTGTAGGCTCCTTGATTATCGAAATAAATCATTGGGGTGCTGACAAGAGCATACTCTAAATGTTCGTCAAGAAACTTTATCTCTTTTTCAAAGCGTTCTGGGAGGGAAATATCGTCACCATCCATACGGGCCGTAAACTCGGTGTCAACGTATTCTAAACAGTGATTCAAAGTTGCGGCGAGTTTTATATTCTGTCTATTTTGGATCAGTGTGAATTTGTCTGGATGTTTAGTTGTATATCTTTGTGCTACTTCAACTGTATTATCCGTTGACCCATCATCACACATGATAACCTTGAATCCTTTATAAGTCTGGGCAAGTAGGGAATCAAGAGCTTCTGGAAGTGTAGAAGCACAATTGTAGATTCCCATTATTACTGATATTCGTGGCATCTAATTTGATGTTTAGTTTCTCCCTAAGCGTGGCTTAATATATGGTAAAAATATATAGCAGTATCCTACTTGAATAAGAACTGTTAGTAGATAGTTTTTTGAAATTAACTTATAGAACTTAATCAAGGCTGAAGGGTTCTTTATCTCCTCTACTATGGGCCTTATTCGTTCAATTAGTTCTCTGGTTTCACTCTTTGACTCCCGACAAGAGAGGAAGCGAGTAATGATCCTGCGATGTAGCTTTGGTAAATATTTGTTCAGTGAAGTGTTTAAAAAGCTTATTTTGTATTTCTCCTTTTTCAGAATGGTATGACAATATAAGAAAGACTCTAAATGTCGGCGATTACTCTTTGTGTTTATAGTGTTAATAATTGATGTTGGATTTACTATGTATTTTACTACATTGAGATCGGTTTTAATAAAGTGAATATTTGGAAATGTCCTTGCAATATCTAGGTTCCAGACTAAATCTTCATTTGAACTTAATTTAGTATCACACTTTATTTGTTCATCAATTAGTAATTGACGCCTAACAATGGTAATCCAACATGTGGATGGACAAACATTGTTGTATAGATAGTCCTTATATAGACCATCAAATAAGATTTTGGATGTGTAAGAATTATTAAATGAATCAATTATATTTTTAGTCTCCTGATCCTGAGTGACACTCCCGAAATAAATTAAGTCGGGAGCGTTCATTAATAGGTACTCAATTAAAGGTTTAACTGAATCTTCAAAAAGAATATCATCCGCATCAAAATACCAAATATATTTTCCTTCGGCATATTTAATGCTATAATTTCTAGTGTCTGAAATTCCAGTATTCTGAGGTTTCTCAATTAAGATTACATTCTTTAAATCTGCTTGTTTAACTATTTCTGATGTCCTGTCAGTTGAACCATCATTTATGACGAGTATCTCATAAGTGAAACTCTTAATGAAGTGAGCTGTTTTCTCTAATTCATTTGTTAGAGAATGTAATGTTGCACTCAAACTTTTTTCAGCGTTATACGCAGGTATGATGACGCTTAAATACTTCTTACTATTTGAATTTTCCATTGGTAACTCAAAATATCTAATGTTGATTTTATGAGTATATGAAAGCTAAAATTATAGTGACAATGAGCTGACCCCATATTACAGATTTTAGTACTGTCACTTGACGATTAAAAAGATCTATCCGTAGGAGCGGATATAGCAATACCAAAGGATATAGAAGCCACGAAAGATACGCAATGCGGTTTGTAAAACTTGCGTACATGCAGAGCATCCATATACCATTAGTAAGTAGATAAGTATTATAGATCAGATTGAAACCAAAATCTTTGATATTATGTCTGACAACCCAATAGAACCCAGTGATTATAGGTATAGCGCTATAAAGAACAAAATCCCAACGGAATCCAGTCTTCCCTCCCCAGTCATCATCTGTATCAAGGAGATATTCACTTCCTGATTCGTCGGCCATACTTCCTAAAATCTCTTGAAAATATTGGATATGCAGAAGGGAAACAACAAGCGCAAAAAACCAAAATAAAAGATATATTTTACTATTATGGTACGCGTAGGCTATGATGACTGCTGTAACAGGCAGTATCATTGAATGATGAAATCCTAAACTCAAAAAGAGAAAGATTGTTGAGATGATTGGCTTTTTGTAAGACGCTATAGCAATTATAAAAAGGGAAGCTGCCATGCCAGCCTTGATTCCGTTTGTCCCATAAGAAAAAGTGGAGAAGGCTCCTAGAAATCCTATGTAGGCTATCAAGGAGTTTGAGGGAAACAATTCCTTATATCCTATATATGCTCCAACAAAATATATTATGGCACTACCCACGAAGAAAGTCGTTATTTCGTAGCGTTTAGACCCAAGCCAATTAAATATATTGTCGAAAAGATAATTAGATGCGTCCCAATTGAACGTAAAGTCATTGCCGTAGGCCAAGGTGTAGTATACACCGTTGTATCCTTTCATATCTACGAATGCAAAGCCGTCAATCGGTCTATATCCAATAAAAAGAGCGAAACTGATTGGTATTAGCCAAACTAACAGTGACGTCGGTGAATCCTTACTCAGTAATTTCTGTTCCGTAACAGAGGAGGATCTCATTGAAATTATTATCGTAAGGATAATGACAGCTGTATAATAGATTGGCTTATAAGCTAAAGCGGGAAGCATTGGATGAACGATAGTAATTAATAGTGTTCTCTAAAGATGCCTACTTCCGGTAACTGTCAAATTAGATCTGGACAGTAGATTTAAAGCGAAAAGTAACTGTCCAATTTGGTCCGGACAGTAGATTTCAAGCGAAAAGCCTGGGTCCCAGTACGGTTCGGGACAGATTTTTCGCAGTCAGTTTTAGGATTTATTAACTGTTTTTCTCAGTCTTAGAGTCCGATCGTTGCTGGAAGAAGGTCCTCGTAATCGGTCCTTCCTCCGCATACAGCTTCGAAGAAAAAGGTGAAGTATCTCACTATGCAGTTACAAACGCTCTGTCGATCAACAAAATGACCCTTTTGGACAGTTACGCATTGTATACGCCTAATAATGGGATTGATCAGTTTGATAGACGAAATATATATTTGTCGGGTACTCCTTCTTCTTTAGAAAGAAATTTCTGAACGACTCTTTCGGATGCCTTTCCGTCCCCGAAAGGATTCATTGCTTTTGACATTGTTTCATAAGCGATATTGTCATCAAGTAATTCACTTACCTTATTGACAATTTTGTAGTAATCGGTACCAACAAGATGTACGGTGCCGCTTTTCAGAGCTTCAGGACGTTCAGTTGTGTCGCGCATGACCAGTACAGGTTTCCCGAGTCCCGGTGCCTCTTCTTGTATACCTCCTGAATCAGTCAAAACAATTGATGATTTGGACATAAGGTAGACGAATTCCACATATTGTAATGGCTCAATGAAGAAAAAATTTGGTCTTGTCAAATCTTCTCCGAACACTTCATGAATTGGCTTTCTGACATTAGGATTCAAATGCATGGGATACACGAAATCTACATCGGGATACTTCTCGGAAAGATCCTTCATTGCAGTCACCATTCTTATGAATCCATCACCAAAATTCTCTCTTCTGTGGCCTGTTATGAGGACCATTTTTCTACCATCATCCAACCGTTTTACGTCATAGCCCGCCTCAAGTAAGGTCTTTTCTTGAGACTTTCTTAACTCCTCGTCTTTTTTTAGCCGCTCGACAACCATGTGTAGAGCGTCAATAACTGTGTTTCCGGTCACAATTATCTCTCCTTGTACGTTTTCTTTCCTCAAATTTTTTTCCGAAAGTTCTGTAGGAGCAAAATTATATGTAGCTATCCTTCCTGTAATCTGACGATTCATTTCTTCAGGCCACGGAGAATAGATATTGTGTGTACGTAATCCGGCCTCCACATGGCCGACAGGTATCTGAGCGTAAAAAGATGCCAAAGCGGCTGCTGTGGAGGTAGTAGTATCACCATGAACTAACACTACATCCGGTCTTGAATGTCTAAAGACGTCCCTTAGACCTATAATAACTTTTGCAGTTACATCAGTAAGATCTTGTCCGGGTTTCATGATGTCTAGATCGAAGTCGGGAGTAATGTCGAAAATCTCAAGAACCTGGTCAAGCATTTCCCGATGCTGGCCGGTCACACAAACTATTGTGCAAAACTCGTTAGGGTGTTTCTGAAATTCTTTTATCAATGGACACATCTTGATAGCCTCAGGACGTGTACCAAACACTAGCATTATGGTTTTCATTTTTTTTCTCTTAATTTTCTCAAAGTTCTACCTGTCACAAGATCGGCGAGGGGAGTAGTTATTGAGTCCCCAAGCAGAGAGGATAGCTTAATTTTGAGATAATGTTTAAGATCTCCAAGGATGGTATGACGTCTCCAACTCCCAGCGAAATGATGGATGCACACTGTATTTGAAGTACACTTTATTTGGCCTGTTCGATGATCCTTTGGGCAAAAGTACTCTGCCGGATACATTGTACATAACCCGGGAATATCTTGGAAGGTGTTATTCAACTTAAGACCTTTAGACACCATGTACTGTGTTATTACTACTGTATTGGTAGTCATGTCAAAAGTGCCGTCTTCTTTGACAAATTTCCTCCCATTATATTGATCAAGTAGTTCTTTTGCCCATGAGCTTCCTTTTTCAGCAGCCATCATCCCAGTTGGGACAGTATTATTTGTCTCAAATCCTGAAAACATTAAATGATGCAAGAATGGGTCGTAGGTTTTAAGAACCTCCACATCGGTGTCCATATAGATACCTCCTTCTGTATAGAGTGCATACAACCGAACAACGTCTGTTACGAAAGCGAATTTTCGATTCTCCAAAGCTTCCTTGGCATAGGGGTAGAGGTCAAGATCAAAATTATCTTCATTCCACTCCTTTAACTCGTATTCTGGTAAGTATTTTTTCCAACTCTCAATACATTTGAGAGCCAACTCGTTTTTCGGCCCACGACCGAACCAACAGTAATGTATTTTCTTTGGTATCATTTATGTTCCAGTTATGTATTTTCCGCCTGGTGCCTTAGTCAACAACCATGAGAGGACGTATCCTGTAATGAGAGTTAGGAGAGCTATGATGAAAGTGCGCGGAAGAATGTGAAGTGTGGATCCCTCAAAGATTCCCCAGTAGAGTTCTTTTGCTAAGTAGATGTGGGTCAAATATATTCCAAAACTATATTTTGCTATTTGTGTTAGCTTTGCTTGAATTTTTTCTGGGAGTCTAATATGATAGAATAGGATATATAGAAGGCCGACCCATGCAACACTTCCCAACTGTAGGTTGCTAGCAAAATAAGTTTGAGATATTCCATTCAGGGACATATACGTTACTACTATGGGATAAATTAAAGATGTCAGGACTATCAAAATGAACTTCCTATTGGCGTTAATCTTTATCGGGTATCTATTTAAATAAAATCCCCACAACCAATACCCTAGAAATCCTCCGAAATAACATAGCATCCAATAGTAGTTGCCCTTCTCTATAAACCCTGGAATTAAGTTCGGTGAAAAATTTTCTAACCAAGGAATTATCATATTAACCAGCCATAGTAGAATATAAAATTCAAGCTCCTTTTTAGATGCTTTTTGTAGCCAAGGTGAGATATATGGTGCTAGAAGGTATAAACCTGCCATAGCGTACACGAACCAATAAACTCCGATGGCGGGAGCCACTGGAATATGAATTATCAGATTACCTGCTTCGGACCAAGGCAAATCACGCGTTTGGGTAAATAACAGTACCCCTAGAATTGACCATATTACCAATGGAGGTACTAGTTTAGTAAATCTTCTTTTATAAAAGTTACCAAATCCGGTTTTGATTGGTAGTAGAACTGTTCCTGATAATGCCAAAAACAATTCTGAAGAAGGAGACCCAATTAGGGATATTAAACCCATCCAGATTCCATCTTTTTCAGGGTCATTAGATGGCATTGTAGAATGAGTCAGAATTACCAGAAAGCATGCTAAAACCCTCAAATTGTCGATATAAAATAATCTATTCTTATGTTCTTTCTGGGGGGGGGTATTCATAAGATTCCATTTCTCTTCTAATAAGTTGAGTTAAGACATCTATTAATAGATTTTTACTGTTCTCTTGAATAAGTTCGCCCTAATTCGTCCTCCAGTCTAATGTGAAGCGTGGTAACCTGGAAATCTCTTATTGAATATCCTGCGTGGAGTCGTCGTATAAAGAAGCAATCTCAGTATCGGATTTTTTCCGCCCTTTATTATATTCTTGTACAAATTAAAACGTGATTTCCATGATAGGTCTTTTTTTATTTCAGGGTAACAGTAATTAAAGACAATCAATTGAGAGATAAAAGCTAGTGGTATATAAAAATTTTCGACTGGCATCTTCCTTTCTCCTATAAATTGTTTCCAGGACTTCTCTATCTCAATATAAGAGCTCAGGGAACGCTCCATATTCTTGCTCATTTCTGACATTATAGAACCTTCTCTATTCACTCGATAGTGGTATAGATTTAGACTTAAAATATTGCAAGTTTGACATACACTGAATGCTTTGACACTGAATTCAATATCTTCGTGTAGTATTCCTTCTTTAAAGTATAATTTATTTTTTTGTAAAAATTGCTTCTTAAAGATCGTTTGCCAAGCCATAAATGGCATCATCGTATGTGTCCTAATTGTATAGATACTTGGATTAAAGGTAGTGTGTGGTATCGTAAGGTTGCATTCAATTAGAGTATCGTCATCGATATAGGAAAAAGTTGAAAAACCTATAACGAGTGCTTCGATATTTTCTATTCTAAGTTTTTCTAAAATCAATGGTATTGATTTAATTGAAACTAAGTCATCTCCGTCTACGAACCAAAGGTATTCTCCGGAAGCGTTGTTAATTCCAGTATTTCTTGCGGCTGATAGACCACCATTAATGCGATTTATTAGTTTAATATTAGCATACTTAGAACTGAAATCTTTTATTCTTTGTTCTGTGTGATCTGTTGATCCGTCATTGACAACTATGATTTCAAATTCTTCTCTATTGTGTTGTCCGCTTTCAAGGCAACGCTGAATACACTGAGAAATATATTCATCTATGTTGTAAGCTGCTATAATTATTGAAAGTTTCATATATAATTGATTATGCTTTGTAAATGTTGCTTTATGTGGTTATTTTGGTATTTAACTGGACTTATGGAGTCGGACCACTTTAACAGTTCAATTAAATCAGTAGACTCATCTGCAAATTTAACGTGCTTAAAAGAGCTCATCCAAGCTGAATAGACGTTACGGATTTTATGAGTCGTATTATCGAAGGCTATCACGGGCGTACCTGTAATGGCGGCATATATCATCCCATGTAATCTGTCTGTCACAACTAGTTTTGCTCTTTTAAAGGTAGTAGCAAACTGTTGTATCTCACTATCTTCCTTTTCTTGTGGTATTGCGTAAGGTTTAAGAGTGTCAAGGAATGTACAATCATATTTTTCTTTGATCCGTTCTATAAATTCGTTCTTTAATTCTTGACCTTGGCCTTTCAATAGCTCTTTATCATTTCGTAAGCACAGTATTACCCCGTGACGCTTATCTATAGGTTCTGATAAATTGAGATATAAGGCGGCGTCCGGTTGCAGGCTAATCATTTTTTCTGGTAATAGTAAGGTCTCCATTGCCTCCTTGTAGCTCTCTATTTCTCTTAGGCACAAGTGCAAGTTTTTATGTGATTGGTAACAGTGCTGAGCGTATTCTAAAAGTCTTTTGGCTTCATGTTCATTTTCGTAGAAAATTGTTTGTGGCATTATTAATATTTTATTATCTGGGAATGAGGTTAAGATCCTGCAGATTCTCCTCTCTTCCTCAGGCCATACTGATCCAAGGTATCCACCTCCTGTTATCACCAGTGTCTGCTGGGGCCGAATGAAATTCTGAACAATGTCGAACCCGTAATAAAGTTGGCCTGTAGAAATTGTAAAAGGTTCAGATCCGGTTATATCTTTTAATAATTGCTTTTCAGCGAGACTAATCAAGTGATCCCCGAGATTTCCATGAGAGGGAACATTTAGTAGTAAAATATTAGCATCTAAGAATCTAGATGATCTCAATATTTTTGCTAGATTCTTTCTGATCCGATAGCGGGCAAAACTATATTTTAATTTATTGATCATTATGGCTGAATTTTTGGACTGCTATATTCTTAATATACTCTCGCTCAAAAGCATCTAATAGTCCCCAATACAAAAGAACAATACCGGTAATTGACATGAGAATCAATCGTATGAAATCTCCATCAATTGCTTTTATCAATATATAGGCTATTAACACGCCCAAAATAGATACGAGTATTATCCTAAGAATGACATTTTTTATGAATTGAACTAGATCAAATGTGAAATATTTTTTTATGTACCATAGGCGGTATGTGAACATGATACCCAATATTGCGATCTTCGCTGAAAAGGCTATGGGGGCAGGTTCTCCAATCTTAGCTAGCATATAGCAAAAAATTGCCGTCATAAAGTATACTAATGACACTATAATTTGATAGTTGCGTATGTCGCCACGTGCATGTGCGGCCATCCAAAGAGGTCCGTTCAAAGCCTCAATTACTGAACAGATTATTACAACTCGCGTAAGCGCGGAGGTATACTCAGGATAGCTCCCTAACCAAATATCTAATATAAAGTCGCAGTTGAAGAATACGGGATATGAAATGACAAATGCGAGAAAAAATGAATATTTGGAAGATCTAAATATTAAATTGTTAAAATATGAAGTGTCACCCGATGCGTAGCTTTGCGATATTTGTGGCATGAAGGCTGTCTGGAAGTTGGAGACGAACGCTCCTGCCAAACCATTTATTTGATTGGCAATGCCCATCGCAGCGTTTACAATTACGCCATAAAAGATGTTTAGAATAATTGACACACCTTGAGTCATCGCTACATTCGCTGCATTCCCAAATACGCTCCATCCTGAAAACGAGAGCATCTCCTTAAATAAGGAATTATCTTTTGTGTATTTGAATCTGATGCTCGGAAGTTTCCTATAGGTGTATTGCCAATAAACTCCGGTTATTATTAGCGCTGAAGCACAAAGTGCGATAGCGTAAAATATTAAGCGATGGTCTGGTAAAACCAAAATCATCAGTGCAATACCTAATCTTAAACCGGCTTCTATTATAGATATCCAGGCAAAGAAAGACATCTTTTCGTATGCTATTATGCTGGCATTGAATGGGCATCTTAAAACTGAGAATATTGTGCTTAGTATACTGATTTGATAAACCCAGAATGCTGCATTATGCCTATCTGCCGGGATATTGAGTTTGTTTGTGACAAACCATAAGCCAATGGTCTCGGCAAGTAAGACTATCACTATAGATATGACTACATGGGAGATAAAGGCGAAGGTGAAAACTTGAGTTACTTTCCCTTCCTCTTTCCGGCCTAGGCTGAAGTTAATAAACCTTTGTGTAGATGCAGTCATGGAGGTGTTGAGGAAAGAAAACAATACAACGATGCCTCCTACTAGGTTATAAACGCCAAAGTCTGTATTCCCTAATCCGTGAAGGATTACCCTAGACGCATACAATGAGATTAACATTGTAACAAACGTCCGAAGGTACAGGTATAAGGTATTCTTCGCTATGCGTTTACTTCTTTCTTCCACTTAGTCCGGCTCTTTTGATAGTGGGGAGGTGAGAAGGATGTAAAGTGTACATTAGGGGGTGTATAGTTGTTCGAGGAGGGTGTGGAGCTCGCGGTGGGGAGTGGGAGAGGAGGTGTCGCGGGTGTAGCAGATGATCTTGAGGCCGAGGGGGGTAGGACAGAGCCTTGCTGGATGAAATCGAGTGTAACCAACCGCCGTAGAGTCAGTCATTCTAGATCTTTAAGGATGGCATTTATAGTAGTGTCGATATCCAATGCGTTTCTCCTAGCTACTTCATAAAGAGTGGAAAGAAGTTCATAGTCTTCAAATGTTTCCGTGCTCCCCAATGGATTGTCGTATTTCGTCAGTTCGTCTACTATTTTGCCCTCCTTATATATTTTTAATATACAACCATCAAGCGCTTTGGTAAGTGAATAAGGCTCTTTCTCTATTTTCTCTACTACAACGGAATTGTTTCCTATGTTAATTAGATAGGAATTCTCCTTGCTTGTCGGTATCCAGGAGATTTCTCCAGCTTGGGTTTTTTCGATAAGTCTGTTGATAAGCTTTTTATATTCTAGTTTCATAATTGTACGGTATTCTTTAATAATCCTTTGATATCTTCAATAATTCTTTTACCCTCCACAATGTTGTCTATCAGTGCATCCCTACTTCTCGCTGACATTTTACCACTTTTGCGGGCTAATTCACGATTCAAAGTCCCAAGGTCAATAGTTATGGTGGTTAGATATAAACTTAACTTTTGACCTATTTTATTCGCTTGTAGACTATTATCTCTTTCCTTCACGCTGTCTGAAAAATATGTATTATACAGACTCGTAAGTATTGCGCTTAGGTGATCAAGATAAATGGATGCGCTTCTCAGTTGCATACTGTCGTAATATGAGAGTACTAAATTTGCAATGTAGGGCAACTTAGAAGCATCCGCATAACCTAGGAAATCATTGATCTTTTTCTCCGTTTGGGCGACAGCGAAATTAGTTATCGTCGTGATCTCTTCAACGTTTCGGATCTGAGTTAACGTTAATCCTACACCCACAACCGAAGAAATAATACCAATAAACGATATACACTCAGACCAAAATTCACTTTCGCAAATTCTTGCTATGACATATCCGACTGCCAAGACGCTTACGAATCCCCAGAATAAGTAAAGGTTTCTTTTGGAGACCTTGATACTGCTTTCCGCCTTATCTTCTGGTTTGAACTCTGATGGAGCAGGCATTTATTGTAGTCGGCGCGAGTGGAAAAGAGTGGGGGGTTAGGAGCGGCGGAGGAGGGCGGTGAGGCGGCGCTTGAAGAGGGGGGCGGCGGCGCCTTCGTAGGCGTAGAGGTCGGAGCGGAGGAGGATGGAGATGAGGGGGGATTCGGCACAGGCGGGGACGCCTGTGGTACATGCTGGGGATTCTGATACCGGCTGGAAGCCGGCGCTACTGGCGGGAACGGCAGATTCCACATCGCAAAGCGATGTCCCTACAAAGGGACGGTCGGATGTCAATAGCTGTTTGGCGTGGCGGTAGTAGCGGTCGAGGCGACGGAGGAGCCAGTCGAGGGGGCGGCGGAGGAAGTGGGGGTGGCGGGCCTGGACGCGCTTTTCGATTTCGTCGTAGAGGGTGTATTCGTTGATCGTCTGGTTGCCGCGGATCTTTGCGTCGAGGGCCTTGAGGACGAGGTCGTCGTGGGGCGCCAAGGGGGCGGGGTCGCCGTAGGCGATGCGGTGGAGGAGGTCGTAGTCCCGGAGCTTTTCGAGGGCTTCGCCGAGGGGGAGGGCCGGGAGGTCGGCGCGGAGGTCGCGGAGCTCGGCGGCGGCTTCGGAGCGGACTTCGGCGACGCGTCGGCGCACGTCGGGGTCGGAGAAGTCGGTGCGGACGTCGAAGAGGCCTAGGGAGGAGGCGGTGGCGAAGAGGGTTTGCATTTTTTGGCTGACGGTTGGACTCCAGTAGGGACGCGATTAATCGCGTCCACGTTGGCGGGGGATTGTCCGGGGGGGGGACGCGATTAATCGCGTCCCTACTGGGACCGGCTGGAAGCCGGCGCTACTGGCGCCGACGGTAC
>CAZTSQ010000018.1:0-45453 GCA_964615915.1 uncultured Sangeribacter sp. | reverse complement strand
ATCTTTTTGCCCCCCGTGTCAATACCCGGTTCACTCTTTTTGACCAAAATAACCATTTGATACACTTAACTAGCTGATTAAAAGCGAAATCAATAAATGTTAAAATTTGTTTCTAACTGTTAATTTGCAAACAGATTGATTATTTGGTTCTCGTCCATGATGGCATATATTGGGTTACCTGTGGGAGTATAGAGGGGATCCGGCAGTGAAAAAAGCTCGGCTACCAGGTTTTCCATTTCCCGGTCCGACAGTTTCCGGCCTCTAACAACCGCACTACTTCTGGCCAAAATGAGAGCCATTCTTTCGATCACATCGTTCGCCTCTGCACTCTGCTTCCCATAGTTCGCACCATCTTCGCAGACACTATCGAGCACACGCAACACCACGTCTGTAGGATCTCCACCTTGAAGGATAGCAGGAACCCCAACAATCCGCCATCTTTCACCCTCATCATATTCGAGAATGAATCCGATTCGGGCCAGTTCGTCTTCAACACCACTTAAAGCAGCCTGATGGGCCGGATCCAAAGTGACGGTCTCGGGAAACATCACGCGCTGAGACAATTGCTCCATGGACCTCACGCCGGCAAGACATTTCTCGTAAAGTATTCTCAAGTGTGCGCGATGCTGATCAATCAACAAAAGTCCTTCGCGAGATTCGGTCAGAATGTACTTTCTCATTACCTGAAGGCACATGCTACCAATCCCCTCACCTTTCTCTTCCATTTCGGGAAGAACGTCCTCCTCTTTCTTCTTCTCTTCTTTTTCTTCATCAAGCTGGCGCCCGGTGTTCCTCATGAAATCGGCATAGAGGGTCTCCCAATTCTTGTCGACCTTGGTCGGACGATAAGCGTCTCCAATTCGGCTGCGCCGAACGGAACTCCCTTCCCCGCCCCCAGCCCCATGGGGCACGAAATCTGAAGGTGGCAAGAAATCACCGCTCCCCGCCAAAGGGGCCCAATCGGAGCGACCGGTGTCGGCAGGCGAATCAAAGGGGTTGTAGTCCGGTGCGAGATCGGCAGACGGAGCATCCGGTTTCTCCCCGCTTCTCATCGGCGCCACGGGCAACACATCAGAGTCAAAATCAATGGAAGGAACAGCGGCATGTCGGCCAAGGGCAGCCTTCACGCCGGCCACCAATATCGGCCATATCTGCTGCTCAAACTCGAACTTAATCTCGTTCTTAGTCGGATGAATGTTGACATCTATTGTGTTGGGGTCAACGGTGAACTTGATGAAGTAACAGGGCTGGGTGTCGGCTGCAATCAGATTGTCATAGCAGGATACGATCGCCTTGTGGAAATAGGGGTGACGCATATTGCGGCCGTTCACTATCAGAAACTGAAGCGGATTACGGCGGCGCGCAAACTCGGGGCGACTGATGAAACCCTCGATCTTGACCAACGAAGTCTCGACCTCGACAGGCACGATCTGCATATTGAGGTTATTTTTCCAAATATCCTGGATCCTCTGTTTGAACGAGGCACGGGGAAGATCAATCACACGCGATCCGGTATCGATCAACATCCGCTTGTCATTATTGACCAGCGCGAGGCGCTCGAACTCTCTCATTATATTGGAAAGCTCGACATTCTGGCTCTTCAGGAATTTCCGGCGTGCCGGCACATTAAAGAATAGGTTTCTGACGGAAATGTTTGTTCCGGGCTCACAAACACACGGCTCCTGACTCTCGACCTGAGAGCCATTGATCACCAGCCGCGTTCCGACCGGAGAATCATGTGTCGCCGTTTTCAACTCAACTTGAGAGATGGCGCAGATAGAAGGGAGGGCCTCACCGCGGAAACCCATTGTGTGGAGCGAAAACAGGTCGTCTGCCTGCTGTATCTTTGAAGTGGCGTGGCGTTCGAAAGCCATTCGCGCATCGGTCTCGGACATCCCCTTCCCGTTGTCAATCACCTGAATCAAGGTACGCCCCGCATCCTTGATGTAGAGACGTATATCGGTAGCTCCCGCATCGACTGCATTTTCTACAAGTTCCTTAACAACCGAGGCGGGACGTTGAATCACCTCACCGGCGGCTATCTGATTGGCCACCGAGTCAGGCAACAGTCGAATTATATCCATTTGGTTTTGGTTGGTCTAGTCGTTAAAATATTCTTCAAGAGCTTCGGGAAGTTCGCCGAGATAATCTTCCCAGTGGTATTTGTTGCCATACCACGAGCGCTTAGGCCGTATGGCCTCAAGCCACACGAAACCGGGGAGAGTCCGCTGTTCATGCTTCTTGACCTGAAACGTCGGGGTGACGGTTCCGTTCACATCAGGCCACATCTTCAGGTTCTCAAGCTCCTTATCGTTCATGTCGACCGTCATCCACCCAGACTCGGCATAAACGAGACGTGATATGGTGGAGTCGTTTTCGACCGGAAGGAACATCAGCTGAACGTTCCCGTCAACATCGAGATGTTTGAGCGTTCCGTTCTCCAGGATCGCCTTCATATCCTTGCCGGCAATCTGGTTATAGAACTCCTCTTCGACGTGTTCCATCACCTTTGCGTCGGCGGGTATACGAGCCCAATCGGCAGTGGAGTCATTGAAATGGACAATGATTTCCCGACCAGCCACCTGACGCTCGCCGCTCCAAGCCACCGGCTTTCTGATCATCCTCAAAATAGAGTCGCCTTGAGAAACAATAATGGAATCGGCCACGCCCTGAACATCCTGCCCAAAGAAGCGAGCGCGCCTGAAGGCTTCGGCAACTCGATATTCGCGCAACGATGCATTACTCGGGATGGTATCGAGAGTCAACAGACCGTCAAAGAAGACGACCGAGTCCGGCTGGGCAACCGAGTCAATTGGCAGACGTGGGATCCTCACCTCGTTACGGACGAAGGTATAGATCGTATCGGCACGAAGGAAGACACTGTCAGGCCTCGAATACTCTATAAGCAGAGGATAACGGGTCGCCAAGGCCTCACGTGTCACATCATTATAATAGGCATAGTCCGCAATCAGAGTGGTATGGTTCGCGGTGTCGGTCAGAACTACCGGAGCCCCTCCCCTGCGGGCATCGTTGAAACGATAGGCCTGAGAGATTCGTGACACCTTATCGTAGATGATTGAGTCGCCCTCAAGAGTCGTCGTCCTTCCGAGACTGTCCGTGTGCGCTATCTTGGCACGTGCCGTCAGTTCGAGCGAATCAGTGGCGGTATTGTACCATCCGCGCGTTGCGTAGATAGTATCTGTCGGACCAAAGATATCCGTCGGACTTTCGATTCTGGCGATATGGCTCGCTGTGTTATAGTAGAGGGTGTCAGTCTTCAACATGAAACCGTCCTTGGGATTCTGAAGATCGACGTCAAAGAAAAACTGGGCATCTTTTGTATCCGTGTCATATACACCACGCCTCGACCGCAAGGTATTCACGCCATCCTCGAGAGTACCCCATGTGTCGTAGAACCCTCGACTCTGGTCGACATAATAATGGAGCGTATCGGTCACGAGTGTCCCCTGGCTGTCTTTCAGGCGCACGTTGCTCTGCGTCGGACCGTTTTCGAGTCGGGCATATTTTGTGTCTCCGTCATAATATAGCTTATCGGCGAAGACAAATAGGGTGTCGCCCTGTTGCATCTTAACATGGCCGAACGCATCGAGACTGTTGTGCTCGGGATAGTAGAAGGCCGAGTCACAGAACATCCACATCGAGCCATGGCTGAACTTGACCGATCCAGAAACTATCTGACGTTCAATTGAGTCGTTGCCTCTCTTGTACAGGCTGTCGGCCTGTTCCAGGAAGACCTTCCCCGATTGATATCGGTTGGCCGACGGAATTGTCGGCTTCAAAGGCTTAGTTGGTTCTGGACGCCGGTATTTTTCAGTATTATGCCGGTCATTCTGCCTAACTGTCTGGGCATGAGCCATACGCCAGAGGCTCACTCCCGAAAAAGCGAGCACAAAGGCAATCAGAATAGTGACAAAACGCTGTCTCGTCATCGCGTTACTTTACCCACCCTTCATACTTGAACTCACAGTCGCCCCAGCCGTCTTCGATACGGACATAGGTCTCCTTGATCTTCTGTTCGACCCATTTCTTCAGAATCTGCTCGCGCTCCCAGGCTTCATACATCTTCTTGATCATGTTGTAGTCCTCCTGCATGCTTGCGCGATGGCCGTCAATTCGGTTAGACAGCTTCACGATCACCACAACATCCTGGTTTTTAGCGGGATCCTTCATAACGAAGGGATCTGAAACGTCGCCGGGCTTCATCATGCTTACCTTTGAGGCAACCTCGGCCGGAAGATCCTGCATCTCGAAGCGAGACGACCCATTGTTGGGATTGACCATGATTCCCTTGTTGTTTCTCGAGTCCTTATCGTGAGAGAAAAGGCGCGCCGCGTCCTCAAACGAGATGGATCCGGCCACAATCTCCTTACGGATCGAGTCGAGACGGGCCGAAGCGTCGTTAAGATCCTGAGTGCTGACCTTCGGACGAAGTAAGATGTGACGGACATTCGCCTGGTCACCTTTCTTGTCGATCAACTGGATAATATGGTAGCCGTATTCGGTCTCCACAATCCTCGAGACCTTCGTCGGGTCGCTCAGGTTGAAGGCTACGTTCGAAAACTCAGGCACAAAGTCGGCCTTGTTGTGGTAGCCGAGTTCACCACCCTGCATCGCCGAACCCGGGTCTTCGGAGTGCATGATGGCGAGCGTCGAGAAATTGGCCTCTCCCTTATTCACACGGACGGCATAGTCTCTCAGGCGTGCCTTGATATCCTCAATCTCCTGACGCGGGACAATCGGGACAAGCTTGATCACCTGCGCCTCGACCTGCATCGGGACATACGGGATGCTGTCTTCAGGGAGCGTCGAATAATATTTCTTCACAGCGTTAGGAGTAGCCTTCACATTTTTTGTCAGCGAGTTCTGCACCTGGTCAACGACATAGTTGTTGCGCATGATGTCGACAAGCTGTTCGCGAAGTGCGGGCATCGACTTGCGGAAATACTCCTCGACCTTCTCTTTTGAGCCGAGGTTGGCCACGAAAAAGTCCAGACGGCGTTCCACTGCACTTTGCACCTGGCCTTCAGGAGCTTCGATCGTATCTATCTTGGCCTGATGAAGATAAAGCTTCTCAACGGCTATCTGTTCCGGGATCACACAATAGGGATCTCCTTCGATCGGGGTACCCTCCGAACGCATCTGCGAGTACATATCCTCGACATCCGAGCGGAATATGGCTTGGTCGCCTACTGTCCATACGACTTCGTCGACCACATTCTTTTTCGGGCCCGCCATAAGCGTCGCACCACAAAGCATAGCCAACGCGGCAAGCGGGAAATATCTTTTGATCTTCACTTTCTTTCAGTTAAGAGTTTGATTCATTTTTGTTTGAGTGTCACTTGGTTACGATTCAGATCATAACCGGGAGCGCGGAGGCGCCCATCCTTGAGGGCATCCTTACGCAACTCCGTCACGAGCCGACGCTCGTACGCGTTCAGCTGTTCATCTCCGAGACGGTCCGAGACAACCCTACGGGCATATTCATAGGGCATCGTTTCTCCGGAAGGCATATACTCGGTCACGTGCAGAAGATAGACAAACCCGTTGTATGACGTCTCGAAATCATTGGTCGACTTCAAGAACGCATCCGGGTCGTAGAAGCGATATGGTATCTGTTCGGCTACGTTCCCGAATTCGATCCACTTGTCAAGGAAGTAGTCGTATTGAACCGCTTCTTCGAGACCATATTTCTCAAGCGCGTCGATAGACTCAGGCTTCGCAGAAGAGACCCATCTTCTGACTTCGGACAGTCGCGGAGCATCCTGAGGGATCTTGATATACAGGCCCTTGATGAGAGGAGATTCGAGACTGAGTTCATCAATATGACGCTGGTAGTACCTCTTCAGTGAATCTTCGCTCACCTTGACCGGAGCTGTCTGACGAACTTTTCTTTTATAGGCTTCTGTTATAAGCTTGCGCCGATAGTCGGCCACGAGGGCTTCTATACGATCGAGATCCTCTATATTTTCTTCCGCAACCGCTTCGAGCAGGCGGTCGTCGACCCACGCATTGACGATAGCGTGAAATAGCCGAGCGCTGTCTTCGGGGACTGTGCCGATAGGGATATCAAGCACCACATCCCTCATTCTGAGCGAGGAGTCATTGACCGTCACCAGGACATCATCTTCAGTATCCACCGCTTCCTTCTTATGGCCGCAGCCACCGACAACCACCAACGCGACAGCGAGAGCCAGCTGTGGTAAAGACCTTCGTAAAGCCCACCCCCGGCTGGAAAAGCTGTTTGGTTTGTCGAATGGAAAACTCATTGGAATCTGTTTCGGTTAAAGCCTCCCCCTCAAGAGAGTTCGGTCTAAATCAACTCCAAAGTTACTAATTTTTTTTCGTCTGACAATAAGAAAAAAGAAAACCGCCCTCCAAGCTACGTTTTGAGGGCGGTCTATTCTATGGGAAAGTGAAAGCTCCGGGCTTACATCTTGTATTTTTTACGGAGCTTCTTGAGTTCCTTCTCGTTTTTAACGACGGCGTATTTGGCCTTGAGTTCCTCGACCCATTCACGCTCGAGCTCGTTCTGATAGTCGCTGGTTGCCAGACCGCGAACGTCGCCCACATCTTCGGGCTCGGTGATGGTCTTCGGTTCCCAAAGGAAGTATACTGTATAAGCGGCGTTGAGCGGAGTGACAGCCGGACCACCGAAGACAATATTGTCGACCATTGCGTTCTGGCCCTCCTCAACGAGAAGTTTCTCGGCGGTAGCGAGGCCCTTGAATTCGCGGCGGATGGTGGAGACGATTGTGTCGTTTCCGAGAACGTTCATGCGGTCGCGGACTGCCTGCGCAACTGAGTCGTTTGCGGCCTGAACGAGGATAGTCTTCACGTGAGGCTTGTCCCACTTATAGTTCTGGCGGTTAGCCTCGAAGAAAGCGGCGAGACCCTCCTTATCTTTGGCGGCGCGGTCCCACACTTTCTCAACGCTGACCTCATAGAGGAGCGAGCCCTCGCGATATTCGTTCAGAAGGTTGTGGTAGTCGGGAACATTCTCGTCGAGCCACTCCTCTTCGGTTTCCACCAATTTATTGTACATATAGCTCTTCGATGAGTTATCGAGCATCATGGCCGCTTTCAAATTATCAGGCACGATCACCTCGCGGAAGCCGGCAATGAAATCACTGACAGGATAAGCCTTCTTCCCGATGTTCACGATGGGAAGGTCGGCAAGCGCTCCGGTTTCTGCCTCGACATAGAAGAGAGAGTCAAGACCGTTGGTGGCCACGCGTTCCTTCAGCAGGCCGAGAGTCTTGGCGTTAACCGAACCTTTATGTTTCTTCGCGAGATTTGCGACGGTGTTCTCTCGGCTGAGACGTGAACGCTCGTCACCAAGGTTCGAAACGGCGCGCACGACAGACTGCTTGATCTCGTCGAAGCTTTCGGGACCCTTCGCGTCCTTCTTATATATAATGTGGTAGCCATATTGGCTGCGGACGGGACGGGAAATTTCACCGACATTGAGGGCAAATGCCGCCGAGTCAAACTCAGCGACCATGCGGCCCGAACCGAACCAGGGCAGTTCGCCACCCTTCTGGGCTGATCCGGGATCCTCAGATTCCTTCATAGCCACGCGTGCGAAAGAGGCGGGATCGGCAACGACAACGTTGTAGATGCTATCGGCGGCTGCCTTCGCCTTCGCCTCTACTTCGGGCGAAGCACCGGGAGGCACCATTTTCATGATGTGGGCAGTCAGAACCTGACCACGCGCCGGACGATGTTTTCCACCCTGCATGATATGGAAGGCGAACGGAGTCTCGAAGACTTCCGAGATCTCTCCCTCCTTGAGGTCGAAGGCATGTTTCTCGAACTCGAGCGGGAAGGTTCCGACGGTGATGTAACCGTAATAGCCCTTGTTGTTCTTGGCCGAGCGGTCTTCGGAATATTCGTAGGCCAACTCACCGAAGTCACCACCGGCGAGAGCGACATTGCGGAGCGAGTCAAGCAAAGACACTGCCTTGGGGTTCTGTTTGGCGATCATGATATGACGAGCCTCGGCTTCCTCGCGAGAGCGGTCGAATGTTTCCTGAGCGAGAGACTGAATAAACACCGAATCAACGAGATAGGGCTTCGCGAGATCCTGGCGATAAGTGGCCATATCCTTCAAGAACGAGGCTGTTGTGTCGAGACCTGCGGCGCGAGCGTCGGCAACTTTCAGCTTGTAGATTTCGAACAGATTCATGTACTCGTCGACAGGCTGGGCCGAGAGTTGCTGCTGGCTGTTCTTGTTGTAGAGGTATTCGAATTCTGAAACAGGAACGGAGTTACCGTTGACTGTCATAAGCACCGGGTCTTTGGCTGCCCAGCATAGGGCCGCACCCGACACGAGTGCTCCGGCGATGATGTAGGTTTTCATCTTATCTTATAGGTGTTGTTAATCTAATATAAGGTAGATTTTCGACATTGGAGCCATCAACCTGAGGGGAATCCCCCGATCGACAGCTGAGTTTACGCGTTCACGCCGCGACTCTAAATTAAGAAACGGCCCTCTATATAAAAAAATTGTCTGACCCCTCATTTTTTGCCTTTCACTAATTTTAACCCCTCTGGCAAAGACTTTTTCCCCTACCGAATGTTATTTCTACAGTATCTGAAATTGGCACGCTATTTGCTGACTTCAACAACACAAATAAACGTTATAGAACAATGATACGTCTGAACGCCTTTTATGAAATCCAGGAGGATGAGGTTGAAGAAACCATCGTCCTCGCCCGCCAGCTCGTCGAGGCCTCGGCCCATGACAAGGGGTGTATCTCATATGACTTCTTTCACAGCACCACCCGTCCCAATGTGATGATGTTCTGTGAGACATGGGCTTCCGAAGAAGACCTGAAAGCTCATTCTGAAACCGAACACTTCCGCCGACTGGTGCCCGAAATTAAGCAACGCGCACTCAACTCAAAGACTGAACAGTTCGAGTTCTGATTCTGTAGCGACTGGCTTGCCTGCCAATTTACGCGAGTCTTCCGCTCCTGGCGTGTCATTTTCGATTTTGGTCATTCGTTGATTTTTGTTAACTTTGCACCTTGATACGAATAACCGAATTCTAACGCCATCGCCGCGAGTAGCCTGTCATGCAAACAGTCTCGCGGGGAAAGCACACAAGAAATATCAATATCAATAAATAAAAATGAACGTAACTTTCGAAAAGATCGACGATGTGAACGGTGTCCTCACCGTCTCTATCGAAGAGAAAGACTATGCCGATCAGGTAAAGAAACAGATCAAGGATATCGCCAAGAAGCACACCGAGCCCGGTTTCCGTCCCGGAAAGGTACCCGCTGCGCTGATCAACAAGAAATTTGGCGAGCCTGTCAAATATGACACCATCAACAAGGTTGTAGGCGAGGCCGTTTACAACTATCTCAAGGATCAGGACCTCCGCGTTCTCGGAAACCCCATTCCCGAAAAGAACGACGATTTCGATCTCAAGAACACCGACTTCGAGTTCAAATTCAAAGTCGGCATCGCTCCCGAGATTGACACTCATGTCAACAAGGACATGCACATCCCCTCGTACAAGATCGAGGCTTCTGAGGAAATGATCAACACCCAGGACCAGAATCTCCGTCGTCGTTTCGGAAAGCAGGAACCCGGTGACACCATCGAACCCAACTCTGTTGTCAAGGGCGAAATGATTGAGCTCGACGAAAACGGTCAGCCCAAAGAGGGCGGTCTCGTTATCGAAGACGCCATCGTAGGCCCCGAGCACTTCCAGTCTGAAGACGAGAAGGCAAAATTCGTAGGCAAGAAGGTTGACGAAACCATCGTCTTCAACCCCTTCAATGCTGCCGGCGGCAACGACATCGAGCTCGGCTCAATGCTCCACATCGCTAAGGAAGAAGTCGAGAACCACAAGGGTGACTTCTCTTTCAAAGTGAAGGAAAGCATCAACCTCACTCCCGCCGAACTCGGTCAGGAATACTACGACATGGTCTTCGGCAAAGATAAAGTGACCGACGAAGCCGGATATCGCGAGGAACTCAAGAAGGCTATCGAGAACCAGCTCGGGGCTGACTCGAACTATCGCTTCACCATCGACGCCAAAGACGCCATCATGAAGGCTGTCGGCGAGATCCAGCTTCCCGACGAGGTGATGAAGGAATTCCTCATCAGCCGCAACAAAGACCTCAACGAAGAGAACATCGAAGAGGAATACAAAGTGATCCGTCCCCAGGTTGAATGGGAGGTTATCCGCGAGGCTATCGCCAAGCAGCTCGACGTGAAGGTGAACGATGAAGACATCAAGAACCTCGCCCGCGCAGTTGCCCGCAACCAGTTCGCCCAGTACGGCATGACACAGGTCCCCGAAGAGATGCTCGACAAGTACTCGGAGCAGCTTCTCTCTGACGAGCGCTATCGCGATCAGCTGATCTCGCAGGCAGTCGACATGAAGCTCTTCCAGGCAATCAAGGAAGCAGTTTCGGCCGACGAGACCCCCGTGACCGTTGAGGAATTCAACAAACTGTTCGCCCCGGCTGAGTAATTTCAGTCTCAGATAAAGTCTAAGGCCGGTACGTCAGCGACACTTCTCCGACGTACCGGCCCGTTTATCCTCCCTCTCCTCATGCTTATCACACACTCTCTCCTCGCCCGTTAATTTGGGCCAACAACCACCAAAATCAAATTATGACAAACGACTTCAGAAATTTCGCCGTCCACCATCTCGGAATGAGCGGCAACACTCTCGATTCTTATACCAAAGCGATCAACTCTGTCGCTCCGAAGAGCGTGATGACCCCGACTTCGGACTATATGAATCCCTATATCCTTGAGGAACGCCAGCTGAACGTCACTCAGATGGACGTCTTCTCGCGTCTGATGATGGACCGCATCATCTTCCTCGGCACTCAGGTGAGCGACCAGAGCGCCAACATCATCCAGGCCCAGCTTCTCTATCTGGACTCGGTTGATCCCGACAAGGATATCTCGCTCTATATCAATTCTCCCGGCGGATCGGTCTATGCAGGCCTCGGAATCTACGACACGATGCAGTATGTGTCTTCTGACGTATCGACAATCTGCACCGGCATGGCTGCTTCGATGGCAGCCGTTCTACTCGTCGCAGGCCAGCACGGAAAACGTTTCGCTCTCCCCCACTCGCGCGTGATGATCCACCAGCCGATGGGCGGAATCCAGGGTCAAGCTTCGGATATCGAGATCACGGCCCGCGAGATACTCAAACTTAAGGATGAACTCTACCGCATCATCTCCGAGCACTCTGGCCAGAGCCTCGAAAAAGTTGAGCGCGACTCAGACCGTGACTACTGGATGATCGCCAAAGAGGCTCTCGAGTACGGCATGATCGACAAGATTCTTTCGAATCCCCGCAAGAAGGATTGATAACGGAGTGAGCGAAAACACACCCCAAAACAGAAACTGATAAAATGGCTACAAAACAGAAAAATCAGGCAGTCTGCATGATGTGTGGCGCTACGGACACCCCCCAGACACCGGTGATCCACGTCCTCGACGGCCTCACACTCTGCACCGACTGCATCGCCTATATAGACAACGCCCGCGACTCTCAACTCAAGAAAGACGCCAGATCCAAGGCGAACGGCAAGGGTGAGAAACACACCATACCTACCCCGAAGGAGATCATGGCTTTTCTCGACCAGTATGTGATCGGGCAGGAGCAGGCAAAGAAATATCTGTCTGTGGCTGTCTATAATCACTACAAGAGAATAGCGCGGATGGACTCTGTGCCTGAGGACGACGATGTGGATATCGAGAAATCGAACATCATCATGGTCGGTCCGACCGGTACCGGAAAGACACTTCTGGCAAAGAGCATAGCCCGTCTTCTCGACGTCCCCTTCACTATAGTTGACGCAACAGTCCTCACCGAGGCCGGCTATGTGGGTGAGGATATCGAATCGCTCCTCACCCGTCTGCTTCAGGCCTGTGACTATGACGTCGACAAGGCTCAGCGCGGAATCGTCTTCATCGACGAGATCGACAAGATCGCCCGCAAGAGCGACAACCCTTCGATCACCCGCGACGTCAGCGGCGAGGGTGTTCAACAGGGTCTGTTGAAACTTCTCGAAGGTTCGACGGTACTTGTTCCGCCAAACGGCGGCCGCAAGCACCCGGAACAGAAGATGATCCCGGTCGACACTAAGAACATCCTCTTCATCTGCGGAGGTGCCTTCGACGGTATCGAACGCAAGATCGCTTCGCGACTGAACACCCACGTTGTCGGTTACGGCCATAACTCGGCCGAAAAGAAGGAGGCTCGCGAGAACCTGATGAGATATGTGATGCCCCAGGACCTCAAGTCTTTCGGATTGATTCCGGAGATCATCGGTCGTCTGCCGGTGCTCACCAGTCTCGATCCACTTGACCGGACCGCTCTTCGCCGGATCCTCACTGAACCGAAGAACGCCATCATCCGTCAGTACAAGAAGCTGTTTGAGATTGACGGCGTCAAGCTCGAGTTTGAAAACGCAGCACTCGACCGTATCGTAGACAAGGCGATCGAGTATAAGCTCGGCGCACGCGGTCTGCGCTCAATAGTCGAGACTGTCATGGTCGACGCCATGTTTGAGGTTCCTTCTTCGAAAGCCAAGACCTTCACGGTCACGGCCGAATATATTGATGACAAACTTCAGAAGGCACACTTCGACAAGACACACATGAAAGACTGATCTTTCCCAAAAATAAGGTGAAGAGGCCGATTCAAACCCAAAAGGTTCAGAATCGGCCTCTCATTTTTTGTCAATGTGAATTATTTGTATTATCTTTGTGGAGGATATGCGTCACACAACCTCAAAAGTGACCTTATTCATCAGGAGAAAAAATAATGGCAGATATTAACAAGATCAAGACAGCCCTATCCGAACACTTCGGATTCGACAGCTTCAAAGGTAATCAGGAACAGATAATCTGTTCGCTTATAGACGGACACGATGTGTTCGTCCTGATGCCCACAGGCGGAGGGAAGTCTCTCTGTTACCAGCTTCCGGCCCTCATGCTTCCGGGAACCGCCATCATCATCTCTCCGCTGATAGCGCTGATGAAGAATCAGGTCGACGCCATCAGAAGCAGCAGCGAGAAGGAGGAGATCGCTCATTTCCTTAACTCCTCGCTCACCAAAAGCGCCATCAAGAAGGTCAAGGCCGACGTGCTTCAGGGAAAGACCAAGATGTTGTATGTCGCTCCCGAGTCGCTGTCAAAAGAAGAGACCATTGAGTTTCTCCGCTCTATCCCGATCTCTTTTTATGCCGTAGACGAAGCCCACTGTATCTCGGAATGGGGCCACGACTTCCGCCCCGAATATCGTCGGCTTCGCCCTATGATGCTTCAGATCGCGCAAGCACCGGTTATCGCATTGACCGCCACCGCCACGCCTAAGGTTCAGCACGATATTCAGAAGACGCTCGGGATGACCGACGCCCGTATCTATAAATCGAGTTTCAACCGTCCCAACCTCTTCTATGAAATCCGACAGAAGACAAAGGATATTGACCGGGACATCATCCGTTACATCAAGTCTAAGGAGGGTAAATCGGGCATCATCTACTGCCTCTCGCGCAAAAAGGTCGAGGAACTTGCCGAAATCCTCAAGATCAACGACATAAACGCTCTGGCCTATCACGCCGGCATGGATGCCAACACTCGCGCAGCCAACCAGGATTCGTTTCTGCACGAAGAAGTTCAGGTCATTGTCGCCACCATCGCTTTCGGTATGGGAATCGATAAACCCGACGTCCGTTTTGTCATCCACTACGACATCCCGAAGAGCCTCGAGGGGTATTATCAGGAAACCGGCCGCGCGGGCCGCGACGGAGGCGAGGGCCATTGTATCGCTTTCTACACCAACAAAGACATACAGAAGCTTGAGAAGCTGGTTCAGTCAAAACCTCCTATGGAACAGGAGATTTCGCGTCAGCTTCTGATCGAGACCGCAGCCTATGCCGAGTCGTCTGTCTGTCGTCGCAAAGCCTTGCTTCACTATTTCGGCGAACAGTATGAGGCTGAAAACTGCGGAGCGTGCGACAACTGTCTTAACCCGGCGAAGCGCATCGATGCGACCGAAGAACTCGGAGCCGCCATCGAAGGTGTGCTGAGTCTTGAAGAGGCGCAGAAGATGGAGTATGTCACGCAGGTTCTCATCGGCCGTCCGACTGACGAAATAAAGTCGAACGGTCACGATCAGCTCGACACCTTCGGAATACTGTCAGACCACGACGACAAATTCCTTCTCTCCCTTCTTCGCCAGGCAGTCGTAGCGGGTTATCTCGAACGACAGCTTGAAAACTACGGCTCGCTTCGTGTGACCGAAGCCGGTCACCGTTTCCTTGAGCACCCCGTTAAATTTGAGTTGGTAGAGGACCGGGAATACAAGGATTATGACGCCGACGCCCAACGTTCGGCAACAGGCACGACAGACCCCGAGCTCTTCGGAATCCTCAAAGGGCTCAGAAAAGATATTGCCCGGAAGCGCAATCTTCCGCCATATGTCATCTTCCAGGACCCGACGCTCGAAGCCATGGCCACTCTCTATCCCTTGACAGAGAACGACTTACTCGGAATTCCCGGTGTCGGTCGAGGCAAGGTCCAGAAATTCGGCCCTGAGTTCCTGAGCGTCATCTCCCGTTATGTGGAAGAAAACGACATCATCAGACCGGACGACTTCCGGGTGCGCACTGTTGCCTCGCCAAGCAGTGTCAGATCATTCATCATCAAAGGTATCGACCGCAAGATCGATCTCGAGGACCTGGCGCAAAACAGAGGCCTGGAATTCGAGGAGCTGCTGACCGAGATAGAGAAAATCGTTGACAGCGGCTTCCACCTCGACCTGCGTTATTATCTCGACAACCAACTCGATCGCGACGAGCAGGATGAGGTTCTCGATTTCCTGCGCGAGTTGGAGGAAGATGACATAGAAGAGGTCTTCTGTGAATTTGGAGATGTCTACACAGACGAACAGCTACGGTTGCTACGCGTTCGCTTCATCAGCGAAGCCGGCAACTGAGAATTTTCACCCGATAAATCTAATTTAGTCAAAAATAATGAAAAAGTACTTTCGCTTCGCACTCGCAGGGCTCGCTCTTTTTGCTCTGGCGACTTCAGTAGTTTCCTGTGGTGACGATAACGAAGAGAAGCCGACCCCGGTTCCGACCGAGAAGGTCGTCTATGGCGGCACAACGGTGACATATCCAGTGGCCGATGAGTCTCAGGTCTATGAATCGACCCGAGGAACATACGAAGTAGAATACAGCACCACCGACAAAACAGCCGTCCTGCTGATCAACAATGCCAACTTCCTCGAAGGGATGCCGCCGCTCGGAACCATGTCGTTCCCCGGCATCAACTGGGCTGCCGACAATGCCAACAACGGTTTCATGCTCCAAAAAGATGCATTGACTCCCGAGATCGCCAACCGCCCCTTCCCGGCTTTCCCGATTTCAAATCTGACCGCTTTCGAGGTTCCGGGAAAATCACTCGAGCTGACGTTCATCTGCAACTATAAGAACACGCCTTACCAGGTTACGTTCAGCGGCACACCGGTGGCTGAATAATTCATCGCGGACCCCATCTCCGATAGGGTCTGCCAATCCCTCAGAAAAATAATGTTGACAAACACAGAAGACAAGAAGAAGATTGTTGTCAGCGGTATCCGCTCAACTGGCAATCTTCACCTGGGCAACTATTTCGGTGCCCTCTCGAAATTCATCCGCATGCAGGATGACTTCGACACCCGCTACTTCATCGCCGACCTCCACGCGCTGACGACCAACCCCGATCCGAAGCAGCTTCACGAGTCGGTAAAAACGATATTGGCCGAGTACATTGCCTCGGGTCTGGATCCGGAAAAGAACACGCTCTATATCCAGAGCGACGTCCCTGAGATCGCCGAGATGTACCTCCTTCTCAACATGCACGTCGGCATCGGCGAACTGATGCGAACCGCTTCGTTCAAGGACAAGGCACGCAAGGCTCTCGGAATCACCTCCGACTCAGACGAAATCGAAAAAGAAATCATTGGCAATCAGACCAACCAGCGCGTAAACGCAGGCCTCCTCACCTACCCCACTCTGATGGCGGTCGACATTCTGATCCACAAAGCGGACTTCGTGCCCGTAGGCAAGGACCAGGAACAGCACCTCGAACTGACCCGCCGCTTCGCGCGCCGCTTCAACTCGTTCTACGGTGTCGATTATTTCGGCGAGCCGGTCAACTTCAACTTCGGTGGCGAGGCTGTCAAGGTACCCGGCCTCGACGGCTCGGGCAAGATGGGCAAGAGCGAAGGCAACTGCATCTATCTCAACGACGAGGAAAAAGTGCTTCGCAAGAAGGTTATGCGAGCTGTGACCGACGAAGGCCCGAAGGAGCCGAATTCACCCGTCAGCGAACCGGTCCGCAATCTTTTCACCCTGATGGATCTCGTCAGCGAGCCTGAGGTTGTTCAGTCTTTCCGCGACGCATATGCCGATTGCTCTATCCGCTATGGCGACATGAAGAAGCAGCTTGCCGAGGATATTCTGAAGGTCACGACACCGATCCGCGAAAGGATCCAGGACATCCGCGACAACGACGAGTACCTCTCTCGCGTGGCGAAGATGGGTGCCGAACGTGCCCGCGCATATGCCGCTGATACTCTGCGCGATGTGAAGGAGATAATGGGAATCCGAAAGCTCTGAAATGTCCCGACGGTCCCGATCAATAATATTGTCAACGGTCACTACCCTATGCCTGATGGCGACGGGTTGTGGCCGTTCGCATGTTGATTCGGAAACTGAGGAACGGCCCGTCATTGCCGTCACTTATCCGCAACAGGCTATGTTGCTCAGAGATTTGGCGGGCGATGACTTTGAAATAATCACCCTTCTGCCTCCCGGATCGGACCCCGAGACATATGAGCCCTCAATGTCGACAATGAAGGCCCTGTCGAAAGCCGACATCCTTTTCACCATGGGTACCCCCGGCTTCGAAAAAGCAGTTGAGCGTGGTGTGAAGACCAATTTTCCCAATCTTGAGGTCATCGACTCTTCAGTGGGAATCGAGCGACTGACGCATACCCATGATGGTGACCATTCTCATCATCACGATCATGGTGACGGCAAGGACGATAACGGCTGTCACGGCGAAGAAAACGGTGACCCTCACCTTCTGACCTCGATCTTAAACGCCAGAGTAATGGCGTCTAACATGGCCAACGGTCTCGGGAAGAAATATCCGGAGATGAACGGGAAATACAGCCTCCGACTGGCTCACCTCGACTCTACCCTTAAGGTTGCTGACGATTCGCTTCGCTCCATTTTATCTGTCGGAGCGGCACCATTCGTCGTCATGCACCCTTCGCTCTCATATTTCGCCCACGACTACGGTCTCACCCAGCTTTCGCTTGAAGAGGAGGGCAAGGAGCCTTCGCCGAGACAATATGCCGAGACTATGAAGCGGATTTCAACCGCCAAGCCACGCGTCGTTGTTTTTGAGCGCACTCATTCCTCGCCTCAGATTGAAGCGATGGCGAAGTCGATGTCAATTCCGACTCTCACCGTCGACCTCAACTCCGAAGAGTGGATAGAAAATCTCTACCTAATTGCCAACGCAATCAAGAATCAGTCTTCACCAAGACCCTAACCAACATGAACAGAGAGATTTCGGACCAGCGACTGATAGTAATGAGCCACGTTACGGTTGCCTATGATTCGCGGGATATTCTCGACGATATAGATCTGACTGTCAACAAGGGAGATTTTGTCGCCATCACCGGGCCAAACGGAGGGGGCAAGACTACCCTTCTCCGAACTATGCTCAAACTCCTGAAACCGACCTCCGGTACGGTTGAATATCTCGCTCAGGGGCATCGTGTGAAGACTTTGCCCATCGGGTACCTTCCCCAAAAGAATAAAATCGACACAAAATTCCCGATAACTGTCGAACAAGCGGTGAAATCCGGTCAGATCAGAGGCCTTCTGGGACGTCGCTTCCCGGGTGCCGACGAGCGCTTCGAAGAAGTGGTGGAACTTTGCGGAATCGGTGACTATCTTGACCGAAACGTAGGCAATCTCTCCGGCGGTCAGCTTCAGCGGACTTTGCTCGCGCGCGCTTTGGCTACGCGTCCGGAGATTCTCGTCCTCGACGAGCCCCTATCGTACGTCGACAAGAATTTTGAGCGTCAGATTTACTCAATCATGGAGCAACTGGCACAGCAGACAACCATCATTCTCGTCTCTCACGAAATGTCGGTCATCTCCGGAATGGCCAACCGTCATGTAATCGTTGACGGCGGGCGCCTCCATTTGTGTCACTCCAAAACGCACTACATCGCCTCGCAGTGTGATTAGAAAAACTTAACCCGTATGGTACTCAACTGGATCTGGATAGCCTTTTTCGCCATCTCCTTTCTTATGGCCGCCGGCGTTTCACTGTCAACCGGCGACATTTCAGTTTGGACCGACATAATGAACGCCTCTTTCTCTCAGGCCTCTTTCGCTTTCGAGATTTCATTAGGTCTGACCGGAGTGCTGACGCTATGGATGGGCATCATGCGCATAGGCGAGAAGGGAGGAGTGATCGAATGGCTCGGTCGTCTGATATATCCCTTCTTTTCCCGGCTCTTCCCCGGCATACCGAAAAAGGATCCGGCTTTCGGGGCCATCTTCATGAACCTATCGGCCAATATGTTGGGCCTCGACAACGCGGCCACCCCAATGGGTTTGAGAGCGATGCAGGAGATGCAGAGGCTCAATCCGAAGAAAGATACTGCTACAGACGCGATGATCATGTTCCTTGTCCTGAACAGCAGCGGCTTGTGTCTGATCCCGGTCAGTATCATGATGTATCGCGCTCAGGGGGGAGCGGCCAATCCGACCGACGTTTTCATCCCCATCCTCCTCGCGACCGCCATCGCCACACTCGTCGGACTGATTGCGTTGTGTCTCAAGCAGAGGATCCGCATGGACCTCGTTCTCTGGAGCTGGCTCGGAGGCATCACTCTTTTTGTCGGGGCGATAGCCTGGTTCTTCACCACAATACCGGCCGACAAGGTAGAGAGCTGGTCTACCTTTGCCGCCAACTTCATTCTGTTCTGCGTCATCATGGCCTTCATCGGTGCCGGGATAAGGAAGAAACTGAGAGTGTATGACGTCTTCATCGAGGGCGCCAAAGAGGGTTTCAAGACAGCAGTCGGAATCATCCCCTATCTCGTCGCTATCCTCGTTGCCATCGGTATGTTCCGCGCTTCGGGTGCGCTCGACGCTGCGACGGGCGCTGTCGAATGGTTGGTGGCTAAACTTGGCTTTGACACTCAGTGGGTTGGCGCGCTTCCGACAATGCTGATGAAACCCCTCAGCGGAAGCGGCTCATGCGCCATGATGCTCGACGTCATGAAGGCCGAAGGACCCGATGCATTCGTCAGCAAGCTCGCCGGCGTCGTCAGAGGCTCTACCGACACCACATTTTACATTCTCGCCGTCTACTTCGGCTCCGTCGGCGTCTCCAAGACCCGCTATGCCGCCGGTTACGCATTGTTGGCGGACATCGTCGGTGCCGTAGCCGCTATCTTCATCGCATACCTCTTCTTCTGAAAGCCGGTCGTAACTTTTGTAGGGACGTCGCTTTGCGACGTGGAACCCGGGACCCGGCTTCGGTCCATTTGACACTAATGTCCACGTGCCAAAGGCACGTTAGGATAAGAGTGGCTACGGGGTTAAGTGTGGAAATGGCGTTCAATAAAACGTGACAGAGGGAGGGGGTATATCAAAATTTTTTCGTAATTTTGCACATAGACTCACGCCGAGCGTCTTCCGGCAACGGAAGCGAGGCGGGAGGTAACATAAAAGGCGTTTACTCGCGCTTTATTCTTGTCGAACGAAAACGTGGCAGTTTTATTTGACAGTCAAGAATATAGCCTAGTTGACGTCCATTGGTATGTATGTACCTATCCCAGCTCATTCTGTGCCAGCTTTGGCATGGAGTGGGTTTGGAGGTATCTACATAAAGTGGGCATCTGCTGTTATTCTACTGTCAATAGGTTACCGCCACGTTACCTAGTTCGAAGAATAACGCTTGTAGCAGATACCCACTCCTTTTTTTTATTCACCCGTCGCAGTAGGGTATTGGCGACAACGGAACTATGTGCCGCTACCATGAAAGCGACTGATAAACTAAAGCTTTCCGAACGCATACGTTCTATTGAGGGGCTGACCGATGAAGAACGGTCAGCGCTTCTTGGCTTGCTGAATGACACAAAGACCTACGGGCTTGTGTGGGAAGATAAGCCGGAGGAAGTCGAGGAACGTCTGCGTACCGAATTGCCCGTACTCAAAGAAGTAACGAGTCGTGCCATTATCTCCGATAATCCCGATGCTCCCAATCACATTCTTATCGAGGGAGATAACCTTGAAGCCCTTACAACTCTTGCCTACACCCACGCCGGAAAGATTGATGTAATCTATATCGATCCTCCGTATAACACCGGCAACAAAGACTTCATCTATAACGATGCGTATGTAGACTCCGAGGATAGCTACCGCCACTCCAAGTGGCTCTCCTTTATGTCGAAACGCCTCCGCATAGCTAAGAAATTGCTGAGCGACCGCGGCGTCATCTTCATCTCTATTGATGATAATGAGCAAGCTGCGTTAAAAATGTTATGTGATGACTCAGACTATTTTGGCTCACAAAATTTTGTGGCCCAATTGTGTTGGAGACGCCGTAAAACGCAAGCAAACCTTGCCAAAAATTTCTCGCAAGTACATGAATATATTTTGGTCTATGCCAAGAGTATTGATACACTTATTCTAAATAGACAAAGATATACGAAAGAGTATATTGAGAAGACATTTTCCAATCCGGATAATGATCCTAAGGGTGTGTATCAAACAGGCCCTTTAGCAAGACCTGCAAACTCCTCTAATAGAGAATATCCTCTTACTATGCCTAATGGTCGGGTCATTACTGCCAAATGGAGTTGTAGCGAAGAAACTTTTGCACAATATGTAAAAGAAAACAGATTATATGTCCCTCGCGGGGGAGAAGGAATGCCTCGTATAAAAATATATCTTTCCGAATTACCTGGTATGATTCCAAATACATGGTTAGATGGAATTGCTTCAAATGATGATGCAGCAAGACTAATCACGGATATCTTTGGGAGTATAACTGCTTTCAGTTATTCGAAGCCGACAGAATTGCTTCAACATTTAATATATATCGGTTCTACGAAAGAGTCTATTATTCTTGATTTCTTCGCGGGGTCAGGCACTACTCTCCATGCCGTCATGCAGTTGAACGCAGAGGATGGCGGTAAGCGTCAGTGTATTCTCTGCACAAACAACGAGAACGGTATTTGCGAGAACGTAACCTACGAGCGCAACAAACGTGTTATCAACGGGTATATCAAACCGAATGGGGAATTTGTGGAAGGTTTGCACGACAACAACCTCCGCTACTACCGCACTGACTTCGTAGGTCGCAGTCGCACAATGAAAAATATGCAGCGACTCGTAAATCTCTCCACCGATATGCTCTGCATCAAGGAGAACCTTTACACCGAACAGCCGGAGATGGCCGATGTTAAAACCCATCCGCAGGTGTTCCGCTACTTTGACGATGGCAAGAAGCAGATGCTCATTATCTATCGCGAAGAATACATCCCTCAGATTGTGGAGCTGATAGAAAAGATGGAGGTACGTCATAAGATGAAGGTATATGTGTTCTCACCGAGTGAAGACCCGGCCACCGAACTCTTCGAACCCGTGGCCGACAAGGTAGAGCCTACGGCCCTCCCTGCCGCCATTTACAACACATACAAACGTATACTCCCGAAGAAACCAAACAAACTTATAAGCGGCGAGGAAGATGGGCTCGCCTTGACATCCGAAGAAGAAGCGTTGGGCGGCTTGTTTGGCGTGCCTGAGAAAGGAGGCGATCAATGAAGAATCTGCAATATCAACAGGAGGCAGTTGCCGACCTCACCAATAAGACCATCAAGGCACTAAACAGCGGTTCGAAGCGCAGAAAAATAGTTTTTGAAGCCCCGACAGGCGCCGGAAAAACTGTCATGGCCTGTCAGACCCTCGCCTCGATTGTCGACGAGTTGAAAAACCGCGGAGATAGCCGCTATCAAGAGTGCGCTTTCATTTGGTTTGCACCGCGCAAGTTGCACATTCAGAGTTATGCGAGCCTGAAAAATGCTTTCGGGGAGACCCGAAAACTTCAGCCCGTAATGTTCGATGAGCTTGAACAAAGCGAGGGCATCAAGCCCGGTGAAATCCTTTTTGTGAACTGGGAGAGCGTCAACAAAGATAAGAACCTGATGGTGCGCGACAGCGAAAGTTCCGCTTCGCTTTATGAAATCACCCGTCGGACACAGGAACAGCTCGGACTCCCCATCGTGGCCATCATCGACGAGGAGCACATGTTTTGGTCTAAGACGGCAGATAAATCCGGCCAGGTGCTTGAACGTATCAATCCGGCAGTAGAAATCCGCATCTCGGCTACCCCTAAGACGGCAGTCAACGGCTCGACACAGCGAGTGCTTGTTGACCGCCGGGAGGTAATCAAAGCCGGAATGATTAAGAAAGAGGTCGTGCTCAATCCCGATATAGATGTTGACGCATCCGACCCAATGTCG
Organism: uncultured Sangeribacter sp.; assembly: GCA_964615915.1. Taxonomy (GTDB): domain Bacteria; phylum Bacteroidota; class Bacteroidia; order Bacteroidales; family Muribaculaceae; genus Lepagella. The sequence continues at coordinate 22,838 of CAZTSQ010000018.1, read as the reverse complement.
CTTGAAGAACGACTGCTGAAAGTCGCACTTCAGAAACGACAGCAAATAGCCGATGAGTACGAGCGCCTTGGCATCCACATAAAGCCACTGCTATTGGTGCAGCTCCCCAACGACACCAAGGAGACGATGACTGAGGATGACAACAAGGTGGCGGAAATTGTAAAGACATACCTCGAGAACAATCAGCATGAAGAAATCACCGTCGAGAACGGCAAGCTCGCCGTTTGGCTCGCCGGTGAGAAATCTAACCTTGAAGGACTCGAACGGCCCGACAATATGACCAAGGTCCTGCTGTTCAAAGAAGCCATCGCCCTCGGATGGGACTGTCCGAGAGCTGCTGTTCTACTCATCTTCCGCAAACTGTCGAGCGACCAGTTCACCATTCAGACCGTTGGCCGCATCCTCCGTATGCCTGAGCAAAAGCATTATCCCAACGACCTGCTCAATGTCGGATATGTCTATACCGACATTGCCAAAGATAAGATCAAGATTGTAGCCGCCGACCAGAGTTATATTCTCAACAACACCATTTCGGCCTTCCGTCGCGCCAATCTTCAAAATGTGGAGCTTCCGGCAGTGTATGCCTCGCGGCCAAACATTATGCATAATTATCTCGGCCCCGACTTCAAAGCCGTGCTTTATAGTGAGGCTGAGAAATTTTGGCAGTTGGAGAGTGGCGCCGGACTTTTCAGCCTCTCTGAACTCGCTGCCATGCGTGGCGACAATGACGAGCCAGCTCCGTTGCCCGAAACAGGAGACATGCAGATCGATGAAAACCGCCGCAGGGTGCAAAACTCCATTCGTCTTGATGTCAAGACTGTAAACGTGGAAATCCCCAAGGACGTGCATTTCCAAAATGAGGAACAGGTGCTTGAGGTGGAACAGGCGAAATTCGCTCGCACTGCCAATGAGATTGACCGTGTTTTCCTGGCCTATATCAATACGAAGGGTGGTCAGTTTGAATCGCGTCAGGGCGACCGCACCAACCGCATTGCCGGTTATCTTCTCGGAGTGCTCGAAGATTACTTTAACATCTACGATACTGACGCAAAGAAAGTGGTGCTTTATCACGACAACAAGCCCAAATTCGACCGGCTTCTCGACCTTGCGCTTGACCGTTATATGCGACAGCGCTCCGCTTCCAAACCTGCAGCCAAACGCCTACTGACTGAGTATAAGTGGGAAGTACCCGAAGAGCGCCTCTATGACGGTGATACCCACCACATAGAGCCGGAAGTAAAAAACCATGCGCTCGATCCGTTTGTGGAACTCAATGAGACTTCAAAGCCTGAGGTGAGATTTGTAGCTTTTCTTGAAAAACACAGCGACAAGATAGACTGGTGGTATAAGAACGGTGACAAAGGACGTATGCACTATGCCATCTCATTGGCCGAGGGCGAAGGAGACAAAGACTCGCTTTTCTACCCCGACTTCGTTATCCGGATGAAGTCAGGGCGCATATATATCTTCGATACCAAGAGCAAGAACAGCGACATCTTTGCACCGGCCAAACACAATGCACTCCGTGCCTATATGCAGAAGCAGAACGCCAAAGGTCAAGACCTACATGGCGGTGTAATTATTGAATCCTCTCCCGACTGTTGGGTGTATTGCAAACTTGACATCAGCAACACCGACGACCTGAGAGATTGGGATATGTTCGATCCTAACAACGCCTGACAATGAGTAAAGGTATAGACCAAAAATTTGTACATTACGGCATCCGCAAAGATGATCTCTCCATGATAGAGAACATCTGCGATGCCGAGGGTATTGACTTTGATTGGCTCAGCGAGGAAATTCTCAAAGCCTATCACGCCCGCAAGGTTGACGTGATTGAGATCGACGATGCCTCCACGGAAGAAATCATCCGTGCCGCAATCCAAAAAATCAAACAGTAAAAATTCCTTGCTATGCTTATCCAAAGAATTAAAGTCAGCAATTACAAGACATATCTTGACCTCGATCTTGATTTGACAGTTGACGAGGAACGCCCCATCATCCTTATTGGCGGTTCAAACGGCGGAGGTAAGACAACCTTGTTTGAAGCCATCAGCGGTGCGCTCTACGGACTGAAAATCGAGAACCGAGAACACTTCATGGAATTGCTGAATCAAGGCGCAATTGGCAAAGTAAAGCCCGAAATTGTGCTTGAAATCAAGTTCGCCGGTAAAGTGCTTGGTCAAGAGCAGATATATAAACTGCGTCGCACTTATGTGCTCAATCCCGCCGGAAAGCCGCTCGAAAGTGTCAACCTCAATATGAACGGCAACGTCTTTGTCTATGGGTCTATGACCGCACCAAAAGACCGCATACGTGCCGAGCAGGAGGTTAACAAAATCATCAAGGCTAATCTTCCCCAGGAGCTGAGTCAATATTTCCTTTTTGACGCCATGCAGTCGAGCGAACTTCTTAAAAAGAACGTGTTCGCTCAGACCATACGCGATAACTTCGAGAACGTGCTTGGCTTCAAGAAGTATCTGCAACTCAAACGAGCCGCAGAGAAAGTGCAACAGGAATGGGCCCAGCTCAGGCTTCAGGCCGAGCAGGAAGCCGCAGAATACAACGAACTCGTAAGTCAAAAGGAGAAACTTGTGGCTGACCTCAACACTTGTGTAGCCGAGCAGGACACGCTTTATAAGTATCTGACCTCGATGGAAACCGAGTATCAGAAGGCCAAAGACGGTGCACAGCAGAGCGCGGCTCTAAATAAGCGCATCTCGGACATAGGAGTCAAAATTGACGACATCGTACGCCGAGCAGCCACTTATGCCGAAGATATTAAAGGCTTTATGGAAAACATCGAAATCAATGTTTTCCTCCCTAAGATGGCTGCCAATCTTTCTGTTGAAATCAACAACATTCTCCGTATAAAGCAGGAACTTCAGCAATCGAGTACCGGCGCATATCCGCTTGAAACACTCCGCGACCTCACGGCTAAGATAATCGACTATCTAAAAGAGTTGTCGCTGTGCTCGCCCGATGTTGACGAGGACAATGTGGTTAAACATATGGTAGCTGTGCAGAACTCCACCAATCAGCAAGATCCGTTTGACTATCTCGACTCCGCAGAAATAGCCGCGCTTAAATCACTTGTCAGCCGAGGGGCCAACAATCAGTTTATTGGGCTGTATCGACAACGCCAAGACCTCGAAGTGCTACTGGCTACCATTGACGAACTGCGTACTGAGCGAAAGAATTTGGAGCAAACCCGCTCCGGTGGAAATGAGTTTCTCATATCAACCTATGAGGATAGCCAACTTAAGGTTGAAAAAGCAAAAAAACAGGAGGGTCAGCTTAGACAGGAAATTCAGAAGCTCGAAAATCGGATCCACCGATACGATGTGCAGATACAGCAAGAGCCTGACCTGAAATATGACACCCTCGTTAAGCTCAAACCGTTCTTTGAGAAGGTGGCTGACTCACTTCTCAAAAAGAAAAAGGCGCAGATTGAGAGTGAAATGCAGCAGCAACTCAATCGCCTGCTTGTGTCATACAAAGGCCACATAGGTCGCGTTGAACTGAGCGACAGTATGGAAAACTTTAACATCAAGATATTCCATACTAAAGGTAATGAAATCTCACTCAATCAGCTAAATGCCGCCTCGAAGCAAATCTTTATCCAGGTATTGCTAAAGGTGCTTCGCAACCTCGGCGACTATAACCCTCCTGTAATGATTGACACCGTGATGGGCGTTCTCGACAATGAGAGCCGCGAAATGTTATTTGAGGAATATTTCCCCAATCTTGCGGAGCAAACCATTCTGCTTTGCACCACCTCGGAAGTGCGCCCTGACAGCGACTATAAGAAACTCGAAGCCTTCATCTCAAAGACGTTTACACTTCACCGCGATGTGGAGGAACAAAAAACTACCGTCAGCGACGGCTATTTCGGAATCGAATTAAATCAGTAACGCTATGCCTCTTGTATTTGGTGATATATATTTTCCGGAGAACTTCAACACGGAATTTGCACAGCTTAAGGACAAACTCGAATCTTTTGTCAATCTTTCGAGGTCTGCGGGCAATGAGCGTCGCTATTCAATTACGAATAACAAACTGATGCGCATATGTTTGCTTGTGGGCCTGTCGACTCCCGGCAAGCGAGATATCAGCTTTGTCGAAAGTATGAAGTTGCAGAAAGGTAGTCGTTTTCAGAGTAGCTTTTGGACTCACCAAGAACTCGCGCCGCTTTATTCCGCACTTATAAAACTACGCTATCACGGCTCGGGACTTGACCTTTCAAACAATAATGTGCTGTCACGTATTGTTAGTGCAGAAATGTATCGCGGGCGAGATACGCTGTTGGCTGACAATGGTCTGGAAAACTACCTTTTCGCCTCCGGCGGCAAAGTGGCTCTCGCCAAAGATATTCCGGCTCTAAATCTACTTATCGGAAATTATGGAGATGCGGAAATGGAAGCGACCCTCGACATCAATAGCCGTGCAATCACTAACGCGCAGATAATTATTGCCGGTGCTACAGGTTCGGGCAAGACCAATCTTCTTGCTGTGCTGATGCAGCAGATACGCTCAATATCTTCTGAAAGCGCATACCCGGTCAACTTCCTTTTATTTGACTACAAGGGAGAGTTCAGCGACATTCAAAACAATCACTGGCTTGGGCTTTTTGACGTTGACCGTTCTTGCATCCTTGACCCAATTGAGCGCCCGTTGCCCTTTACGCCGTTTAAGGACTTTACCAACCGTCCAATAAACGAGATCAATCTCTATTCTACCGAAATGGCTTCGGCCCTCGCTTCTCTCGACCGACTCTCGCCAAGCTCGAATATGAGCAACCGATTGAGCGAAGCAATAGTTGAATGTTATAAACGCACCAACGGTGCACCTATAACATTCGCGGAGATGCTGAAAGAATATCAGTCGCGGATGAAAGACCCAGAGAAAGACGATTCTATTTCATCAATCCTGAAGCAACTTGACCGCGCCAACATCTTCGACACCGAAGATAAAGCCGACCTCGTAGGCGAAAGTTTTATCGTCAAGATGGATGGATACCCAAAAGACGGTCCGATTGCAAAAGCAATCGTGTATTTCCTGATGTCCAAACTCAACAACATATACGAGCAACTTGACAAGCAAGCCGTAAACGACGATGTTGTGCAAATCCGGCACTTCTCCATTATCGACGAGGCGCATTATATGTTGAGTTTTGACAATAGACCGCTCCGAAATCTTATTGCGGTGGGACGCAATAAGGGTCTGAGCATTATTCTTGCCACTCAAAACATGAGCGACTTTAAGAATAAAGGCTTTGACTTCTACGCTAATGCTCAATATCCGCTCATAATGAAGCAACAGACAATTGATGATAAGGTTATCAAGGACCTTTTCGGAGTCAGCGGCACGGAACTACAAGAGATCCGCACCGCCATTGCCGGACTCCAAAAAGGAGAACTCATCATCAAAGACCAGATGGCTTTTGCCCTCGGGATGGGGAGCAAGTACAAAAAAATCAACGTAACTCACCTGATATAATGGGATAAAAGCGGAACTGAAGAAGGCGCCGACTGACAGATCGCGATTAATCTAAGACCCCGTTTCAAAATCTTCTCGCCTCGATCAGACGTTATATAGTAAAAACGTTATGTCAAAAGCGAAACTGAAGAAGGCGCTGACGGTTCTCGACAAGGACCAGATAATCGAGACAGCGCTTGAATTATATGATGCCAGAAAAGAGGCCAAGGAATGGTTCGAATTCTGGCTGGACCCCGACGCCCGAAAGGCCTGCGAGAAGGCCAAGGCTGCCGTTCGCCGTATATTCTATTCTGGCGACAATCCGCGGCGCCGTCCCTCGATGACCAACCTAAACAAGATAATAAAAGACTTCATCACGGTCTGTTTCGACCGCGATGAAGTCGCTGATTTCCTGATTTATGTAGCCGAGACTGAGACCGCTTGGCTCGAGACCCGCTACAGACGCCTGTCATACCGCTCTTCTTTGAAGAAGAACCTCGACACGGCCGAGCTATATTGCGAGAACAATTTTCCGGACGGTCAGTATGCCCTGCGGCTCGAGCGCCTGCGCGAGCGGGCAAATTCCCTCTACTCTTACGCTACTCTGGATTGATTACTGTCTGTAGAAGCAACTGAAGACGCGGAGCGTGTCTTCATGGTCGCTGACCCCGCCTGTCTCTACGGCAGAGTGCATGCCCCAGATCGCACAACCCATATCCACGCCACGGAGATCGAGTTGACCGGTCAGAATGTTGCCTAAGGTCGAACCGCCGAGGACATCACTGTGGTTGACGAAATACTGACAGTTCACTCCCGCTTCGCGACAGAGTTCGGTGAAGACAGACGCACCGTCGGCATCGGTCATATACTTGCAGTTTGCGTTGATCTTGACAACAGGACCGCCCCCGATCACCGGATGATTCGTCGGGTCATATTTCTCGCTGTAGTTGGGATGCCAGGCGTGGGCGTCGTCAGCCGAGATCATGAAGCTGTTGGCCACAGCTCGATGGAAGTTTTCACTTCCCTCTCCCTCTGCCAAAGCCACGAGACGCTCCATCATCGAACGCAAAACAGGCGAATGAGCTCCCTGTTTGGTGCCTGAGCCTGTCTCTTCATTGTCGAAGACGGCCATCACTCTCCACGCGTCGGTCTTCTCATCTGCTGTTTCGAGCAGAGCCTCGAGCGATGTGAAGGCCATCGAGAGGTCATCGATTCTCGGCGACTGAAGATATTCCCCGTTCACACCGGTGACCACCGCTTTCAAAACGGGATAGAGCATCAGTTCATAGTCGAGCACATCAACGGGAGCAACGCCTACCTCGCGGGCGAGGAGAGACTTGACCAAACCCCCTTCGGCTCTGAACTTGGCTATCTGCTCGGCCGTGAAATAACCCATCACAGGCTTCATGTCTTTCTGGACGCTGAAAGCGTAGCCATCGTTCACCTGACGGTTGAAATGGATCGCGAGGTTGGGTATTGTGCACACCGGTCTATTGAAATCAACCAGATGTGTCTCGGGATGAAGGGCATCCTTTCCGCGAGTCATCACACGGCCGGCAATCGAAAGGGGTCGATCGAACCATGTCGACAGAATTCCACCCCCATATTTCTCGACGTTGAGGCTGACAACGCCCCCGTCGCCATAAATCTCGGCATTTGGCTTGATTTTGAAGCCGGGTGAGTCGCTGTGTGACGAGATGATGTGGAAGCCCGACTCAGAGGGATTCTTCTGGCCGGCTACGACCGCGAAGATTGCCGAGCCGTTCTTTGTCATATAGTATTTCCCACCTTTTTCAATTGTCCACGCCTCTTCAGGCAACAGGCGTTTGAAACCTGCGTCCTCAAGCGCTTTGGCGATCGTGCGGACGGCAAGGAAGTTACACGGAGAGGCATCGAGCCGCTCCATAAGTTTCTCAATCATATGATGTTATTATTGTTTTAGAAGTGCATTCAGGGGTCGAAGGACATTCACCAAAGTCTGCGACCAGTATTCGTTGAACTGTTCACGACACTGCAGATAGGCCTCCTTGATGTTTACCCCTTCACTCAGACGAGATTCTTCAGCGAAGTTGTAGAGGGGCTGGAAGATGTCGGCAAGCGACTCGGATATGGTGGCCGCGATCGGAGTCTCGCTGTATTTCATATCCTCTTCGAAAGTTTCGAGGAAGGTGTCGTCGGGCGCCATTATCTGTGCCATCTGCGACCGCACCCAGTCGTAGCTCGACTCGTCCGCATGCTCCTGCAGATAGACCCCGAGCCCCTGTTCGAGCGCATAGTCTTCTTCTTCATCAGTCTCGGGTTTGAAACTGAGAAATTCATGGTAGATCTCTGAGAGTGTAATCAATAGCTCGCGGATAAACTCCGGGCGCTCATCGACCTCGGGATTCTGAACGAGCGAACAATAGGTGGCCGCAAGCTTCAGTATTTCCCCAAGTCTATCAAAATCATTGTTTTCCATCGTTATCTTTTTTGACTGAGAATCCGAAACGGCCTATCATCTGCCCGAGTTCGTAGTAGAAGCCGTGGCTGTATGCCATAAGCCCCGCTTTCTCAAGCATGAAGCGATCCGTCTCAGGATCAATGTATCTGGAATCGGCGCGCACGTTCAGCACCTCGGCTACGAACATGTCGTGACTACCTAAGCGTACGATCTCCTTGACCCTGCATTCAATCGAAAGAGGACTCTCTTCTATTGTCGGACTCTTAACCTTTTCGCCTGGCAGAGGTGTCAGCCCCGTTTCTTTCCATTTGTTATAGTCACGCGTAGACCGGACACCGGCCCAGTCTGTCGCCCGCGCCATCTCTGTTGTCGTCAGATTAATGGTGAACTCCATATACTCGACGATCAGAGGATAGCAGGCTCTCTCGGGGCGCACGGAGATGTAGCACATCGCAGGGTCGGAACAGATTGTTCCGGTCCAGGCAATTGTCAGCATCGACCAGTTCTCGGGCTTGTCGCCACAGCTGACAAGGACGGCCGGAAGAGGATATACCATCGTTCCGGGTCTCCAGGATATTTTGCTCATAAATAAAAAGCCCTCTGCCCGACGACTTTTACGCCGGGCAAAGGGTTCTATGGATTTGTCTTGGTTTTAATATCAGGCAACGCCGAGATCTTTGAGAATCTGATCGATGTGTTTCTCGGCCTTCGCTACGGTAGCTTCGTAGTCTTTCTTGTCGGCCATGTCCTCGCGAACTTCGATATAGAACTTGATCTTGGGTTCAGTGCCCGACGGACGAACCGAAACCTTGTCGCCTGCTTCGGTAAAGAACTGAAGCACGTTGCTGGTGGTCGGGAAGTTCATCTTGGTGACGTCGCCGCTGACGAGGTTCTTGCAGTTGAGGTCGGCATAGTCCTTGACCATTGTGACCTTGCTGCCTCCGAGCTCCTTCGGGGGGTTGGCGCGGAAGTTCTTCATCATTTCGACGATCTCTTCGGCACCGCTCTTGCCCGGACGGACAACGCTGACACCGCGTTCGCGGCTGAAGCCATACTCAGAGTAGATCTCGACCACGAGGTCGTAGAGGGTCATGCCCTTCTCGGCAGCCCAGGCTGCAATCTCACACATCAGCGAGATGGCTGATACCGAGTCCTTGTCGCGACAGAAGGTTTCGGCCAGGAAGCCGTAGCTCTCCTCACCTCCACCGAGGTAACGACCGGTAGATTCCATATTGCGCATCACGTCAGCGATCCACTTGAAGCCGGTGAAGCAGTCGAAGCACTTCACGTTGTTGCGGTCGGCGATACGCTTGATGGTCTCGGTGGTCACGATGGTCTTCACGCAGTATTCGTTGCCGTTGATGCGGCCGAGCTCTACGTTACGGGTGATCAGGTAGTAGAGGAAGATCATGCAGATCTGGTTACCGTTGATCAGCTGGTAGTTGCCCTCGTTGTCGCGGACAACAAGACCGATACGGTCGGCGTCCGGGTCGGAAGCCACAACTACGCTCGCGCCGGTCTCCTTTGCCTTGGCGATACCCATTGCCATAGCCTCGGGGTTCTCGGGGTTGGGAGAAACGACTGTCGGGAAGTCACCGCTCTGTACGTCCTGCTCGGGAACGTGGATCACATTCTCGAAGCCCCACATCTTCAGCGAGTCGTACATAAGCATCGAGCCTGTGCCGTGAATCGGGGTGTAGACGATCTTCATGTCGGAATGCTTCTTGTCGATTTCGGGGCTGAGCGACAGACCGTGGATATCCTTGAGATACTGTTCGTCAATATCCTTGCCGATGATCTGGATCAGATCTTTGTTGGGTGTGAACTTGATCTGGTCCACTCCCTTGATGGCGTTCACATAGGCGATTGTCTCGACGTCGTGGGGGGCGATCATCTGTGCGCCGTCGCTCCAGTATGCCTTGTATCCGTTGTATTCTTTCGGGTTGTGGCTTGCGGTCACCATCACGCCGCTCTGACATCCGAGTTTACGGATTGCGTAAGAAACCTCGGGAGTCGGACGGCAGGCGTCAAATAGATAGACCTTGATGCCGTTGGCCGAGAAGATATCGGCAGCCAGTTCTGCGAAACGGCGCGAGTTGTGGCGCACGTCGTGACCGATGGCCACGCTGATCTGAGGTTCTTCCTTGAAGCAGTCCTTCAGATAGTTTGCCAGTCCCTGAGTGGCGGCGCCAACGGTGTAGATGTTCATTCGATTCGAGCCGGCTCCCATGATTCCGCGGAGGCCGCCTGTTCCGAACTCAAGATCCTTATAGAAAGCCTCGATGAGGTTGGTGGGGTCGGTGTCGTCAAGAAGGGCTTTGACCTCCTTGCGTGTTTCTTCATCATATTCGGGGCCGAGCCACTTCTCGGCGCGTTCTTTCACTGTCTTCAGCAGTTCGTCGTTGCTCATTGTCGTGAATTTATAGGTGGGTTATTGTTTCTGACTCGAAATTGAATCCATAAGGACACAATCTTCTTATTATTTTAACGCTGATTCCGACTCAAAGGTTCAGAAATTCCGCTTAAAATCTTACCTTTAGCGCCAACGTGAGCCCGAAACCGTCACCCCGCTGAAGAAAGGCGTTGCCGATCGAAACGAAGTAGAATGTCGAGTAGCGCGTGGAGGTGAGGTTGGTCGCTTTCAATTCGGCGGTGAAGGCTCCGTGAGTGGCGCTAATTCCGGCGTCAAGAATAGCATAAAAGGGCTGACGGAGCGTGTTGGCTTCGTTCCACCAGATCTCGCCTACTCCACGGACGTTGGCAAGCACTGAGAGGCGCTCCACGAACGACCCGGGCATATCGTGTTCCCAGACAGCGCCGGCCCACAGTGTATGAACAGGTGCATAAGGAACATGCTTGCCCGTGTAGTCGTTTCGACCGTCGGTGAAGCGTGTAAAGCGGGCATCGGTGAATCCATAGGATGCTCTGAGGGTGAAACCTGCTCCCGGGGTCCCGGTCGCCGAAATCTCGACACCACGGCTGCGCGCTTTTCCGGCGTTTGCCATCACACGTCCCGTTATGCTCCCCTCGGGGAACATCGTCAACTGTTGGTCGCGACATTCGATCCAGAAAAGGGAAACGTCTCCCGAAAGTCGGCCATCGAGCGCCGAAAGGTGCGCCCCGAGCTCATAGTTCCATATCTTTTCGGGAGCGTAGGTGATGATATCGTCGACGCTGTAGTTCTCGGCGATTCCGAGCTGGCCCATGAGTCGCTGCTGAAGCACATCGCTGAACATCTGCGTGTTATAGCCACCTGATTTATAACCTTTCGTGACGGTAGCGAAGACGTTGCCCCAAGTATCCGGAAGTCGGTAGGAGACCGAAAGTTTCGGAAGCAGTTGGTTGTAGGTGCGCGAGAGTCGGCCGGTGTCGTCGATGTCGATCCTTATTCCCGGCCGATAGGGTTTCAACTCATCTCCGGTAGCATCATAGATGGTATAGGACGAATGGGTCCGGCTGAGGTACCTGATCTTTGTCTGCTCAATATCCCAGCGCAGCCCGAGGGTAAAGGTCCAGTTTCCGGTTTTGGCGACACTTTCGTGATAGAGAGAAAAGCCTCGGGAGGGCAATTCGAATTCGCTGTCGAGAAGGAGATGTCGTTGGTCCCAAGCGATGGGATACTGTGGATTCAGAGCGTTGGCGTTGTTCTCGATCAACTGGGTCAGGCCGTAATCATAGAAGGTAACCGGAGCGTGCATGTTGACGCGGCGCGAGAAGCCGAAAGCCCCGACGAGCCAGCTGTAGACGTCTCCGACCGCCTTTCGTGAAGAGGCGACAAAGTCGGCCGTGACGCTCCATTCATGACGCTTCTGCGTCAAGGTGAAGTAGTCCTTGGGCAGGAAGTCCTGATCGAGAGTCAGATTATCGTTGAGGTACTGGAAACTGGCGATGGCCGAAAGATTGACGTTGCCGACATCTCCTTTGGCCGTCAGTCCGTCTGTGAAATTCAGGCGTCGATAGAAACAGGTGTCGTTATAGGCGATTTTACCGGTCGCAACCGCTTCATAGGGATATCCTTTCTGAGAAGTAGTCGAGAAGGTGGCGGAGTTCTGAAGAGTGTGTCCGCGCTTGGTCTGCCAGACGGTCTTCAGGCGTGCGCCGAAGTTGGTTGTTCGGCCCACTTTGGAGTTGTTGAACTCGTTTCGATAGCGCCCGTCAGAGCCGTTGCCGTAGACTGTCAACGACAGGCCTACCCGATCGGAAAAGCGCTTGTAGGCTCCCGCATCGTAGCGCCAGGTGTTATGCAATCCATACAATACGGAGCCTCGGAAACCCTGGAAATTAAGGGGCGATAGGGTCGTGACGTTGATGAGTCCACCCATTGTGTTGCGACCGTACAGAATGTTCTGCGGTCCGCGGATGACCTCGATCTTGGCTACGTCAGACAGTTGGAAGTCGAAGTTGTCCTTGCAGACCAAGGGTACGTTGTCGATATTGAGACCGACAACGGGCTGATCGATTCTCGTTCCGAGCCCGCGGACATAGATCGTCGAGGTCATAGCCGACCCATATTTGGGCATATAGAAGTTGGGGGCGAGTCCCGAAAGTTGCTTGACGTCTGTGAGATCGAGCCTCTCTATGACCGTTCGCCCGAGGGTGGTCAGCGACTCGTCGGCATACCCGGTCGCTATCTGTTTGATGGCCGTCACTGCGACGCCGGGAAGTTCCCAGGATGCGGTGTCGGGTTCGAGAGATCTTCTCGGAGCGTCAGTTGCACTCTCCGAAGGACTGAAGGAGGCTGACTCCGACGGGAGCCCGGCTCCATAACTTAAAAAAGCCGACATCCCGACGAGGGATGCCAGTATATGTCTTCTTGTTTTCAGGTTAGTTTTCAGATTCATCTGCAGGTGCTCAAAGAGACTCTTTCATGCGCTTGTAGATAAAGACTTTTCCACGGCTCATCTCGGAGCCTCCGGGTGTGTCAAGCGATTCGAAGTTGAGATCGGTGTTGGCCGGTATCCAGCGGACAACCTCGTCCATCCATTTGATGATGCCCGATCGCGAGGGGTGGGGATTCGATTTCGACTGGCGGTCGAGCTGAAGCTCGTCACTTCTGAAGTAATGACCTTGCCCGAGTTTGTCGGCGATCCAGCGGTTGAACGTGGCGCCTTCTTTATGTCCGGGCCATGACGGAGGGCCAATCCAGAGATACGGGGTGTCCCCAAACGAGTCGAGAACGTTCTTCAACGAACCTCCGAGCCGCGACTCCGGATTCGCTTCGAACAGCTCGTTTAGGCCCAGCGAAACAAAGATGGCGTCGGGCTTTTGGGCGCTTATCTTGCTCTTGAGATTTGACGTGCCTCCCCACTTGCGGATCGTACTGCCGTCCCACACGATAGTGGCGACTTCGAAGCCGTTCTTCTGTCCGTAGGCGTTCAGTCGCTCGGCCATCCATCCGGTCATGGAGTCACCAATGAAGAGGACTTTCTTGATCGGCTTGGCTGCCGGCTTAACCTCGGCGGGTTTGGCCGACTGGGATACAGTCTGAGTCTGTGCCTTGGCCGAGTGGTCACAGTTCACAAAGGAACCGAGGGCTACGAACGCTATCAGACAAGCGGAGAGTATGTTCAAATATTTTCTCATTGATTCTTTTTCGGTTTGATTCTCTTGATCCGCATGGTGTCGAAGCCTTTGCCATAGACGCCGTTGACGGCGCCCTGGGTGATGAAGGCATTTTCGTCGATAGACTTGACGATTCGGAAGATGTTGACCGATTCTATCTTGCGGCACCACACCATGAGGATCTTCATTTCCTTCTTCGTATACCACCCCATTCCTTCCAAGACTGTAACGCCTCGGTGGGCTTCATTGTTGATTGCGTTGGCAATTTCTTCCCACTTGACAGAGAAGATGATGAACTGAGTGGCCTGACGGTTGGAATTGATTACCTGGTCGGCGAAGTAGGAAATTACGAACGTGACGACGAAACCATAGACCATGATGGGCACGCGGGCCTCGAGACGCTCGCCGAACGTTCCGTCGTAGGGGAGGAAGATCGAGCTCATGACGATACAGGCGTCGACAAACATCATCGTGCGGCCGATCGAAACGTTGCTCACTTTCGAGACCATGGCGGCTATGATATCGGTACCGCCCGACGAGCCGTTGTGGATGAAGATGGTGCCGACACCAACGCCACAAAGGATACCGCCGAGAATGACACTCATCGAGGTCTCGGCGATCAGCGGATGCTCGAGACCCATGAAGACGTTCTCAAGCCATGCCAGCATGACGGAGACTATTGTAGCTCCGAAGATGGTGCGCAAGACAAACGTGCGGCCCACGATCTTGTATGCGATCGAGAGGAGGATGAGGTTGCCGACATAAACGGTCACACCGACCGAGATCTTTCCGGCTGTCGCGAAGTAAACCAGTGTGCCGACACCGGCCAGGCCTCCCATAACGACCTCGTGGGGGAGGATGAAGGCGGTGAAGCCAAGGGCATAGAGGAAGAGGCCCAGAATGATGAAGAAATAGTCTTTTGCGTTGGTCAGAAGGACCGTGCGATCAATTTTTCCCATGAATATCAGGTAGTTGAAAAATTTTTCGTCAAACCTCCCGATCTCTCTGAATCCACGCGGATCCGCGACCGACTGAGGCCTGCGCGAAATAGAGTACAAAATTAATACAATACTCTTTCACCACCCAATTTTTTTCGCTAATTTTGTCGTTCAATCTCCGATTTGTCAAACCCGGACCTCGGCCTATGGTTTGAGGGTCCCAAACTGATTCCATTATATGCGCCCGTTCATTCCGCTCTTGCTCGTCGCCGCGTTGACTCCGGCCGTAGCCAATGCCCGCTTCTTTTCGACTGCGGCACCCGAAGACTTTATCCAGGTCGGTATCCGCGCCGGCCTCAACACTTCGACCCAGACTATCGACCGCGATCTGTTTCCGAACTGGTCATCGTCAGGGTGGGGAACGGGATTTCACGCGGGTGTCGAAGTTCCCCTCGGGATTTTTGACTTTCTGTCGATCCAGCCGGGCTTCTTCTATCAACTCCGCTCGGGTGACTATGCAGTGAGCTCCACAAGCCAGACCGCTCAGATGGGACACTATTCGATGTCCTACATTTCGATTCCGGTGACTGTCCAGATCAACTTCAATATCAACGAACGTCTGCGTTGGAGCGTAGAGGCGGGTCCCTATTTTTCGTGGCGCTTCGGCTCTCATCATTCCTCGGCTGTCGTAAAGCCTGAGGGATACAACATCGCGACTCCGGACGGAGATGTAGCTATCAATCCGCCGACGATAGACTATCCGGTCGGCACGTTAGCTAAGCAAAAGAAGGACTTCGGCCTCAAAATAGGCACTTTCTTCCTCTTCGACCGCCATTGGTATGCCGGCCTCCACTACTACGGCGGAATGACCCGCGTCTACAAAGACAAAAACCTCGGAGGCTCCAATCTCCAATGGTCGCTCACCCTCGGCTACAACTTCTGATCATCCCTACTCCTTATCCTAATCAGAGTTGAGTATATAGAAGAAGTAAGAGTCATGGCGCCGGACGACGCCATGACTCTTAAAATTCTCTTTTTTACACTTCGTCTGGAATCAATCCTTAACCCAGATATTATTCCAGTTGTTCAGGGTCTTCACTCCTTTCAGGGGGTTATCGAACTTTGTAGTCGAGAAACGTGAAACGTCCTCATGGCCCAAGATATGATCTATACGGATACATGCCATAGCACCTTCTAGAGATTCTGTGCATGGTCTTTTTTCCCAACCGTAGAGATACCACTTATGGAGCTCATACAAAACATCAATGAGCTGCTTGGCGGTGAGCACATAGAAGTCTACCTCTAAAGGATCTGTTCCTTTAACGTGAACGAAGACCCAAGGGTTCTTAATTCGTTTTTTTAACGTTTCCAGATCTGCTGCTTGCTTACAAGTCATTCCAACAGAGATATTTGCCTTAATACTCTGGAAGGTGGTCTTGACTTGTACACCAACAATTTCCAGGTTTTCTTCTTCTTTTGGGTCAACTCCGTGTTGACAAAACAAGTCTATTCCCTTGAAATTGTCTATCGTACTGTTCACGTTGACAGTAGGCCAACCGTGAGCAATCAGATGTGCCGCTACCAGTTGCTCACCAATAGCGCACTTCATTTGTTTAGTTAACTTATTTTTATCTTCCATCACAAGATAGATTTGATTTTTATTTTCTCCAATTGAATTCGATACCTAATTTATCATTGGCTATGTATTTCCAAACTTCCTTATCGAAGTTCGGAGTGTATCTTGCCATGACTTCGCGGTCTTCTCGACTTACAGTATCTCCATATATTGGCTGAAACCGCTGACAGAAATCCGAACTTTTCATTGGATCGTCGCACCAGTCAAGTTGAAAAAAGACCGTTCCCTCTCTTCTCATCGATCGGCACATTTCAGGTACAATACAATGGTTATCAAGCGCAAAAGCGTAATAGGCCTCCCTTCCATCCATATTTTCACCTAATGTTCCAAGTGCATAGGTCTCCTCGAAAAAGTCCCCTTTAATATGCAAAACATCCCCTGTGAATATGCTCTCACCATTAATGTCTTTGAGACCGGTGTCTACCCCTGCGAAAATAACGCGGTGACAGTAACCCCTTCCATAACACTCATCCCCAAAAAATCCCTCTACAACATCTTGATTATGATCTTCGGCAAATTCCTTGTTTCGCGTCCATACATAGAGATCTCCTGAGTCCCAAAAGAAGAAATCGCCAAAACTTGCATAACCGAATCGATTACGATCTATTACATACCGGATTCTTATTTCGGGTTTGGGTGTATCTATTATCCTACTTCCTATTATATACTTGTACTCCTCACATAGACGCATCAGGTCCTTTTCGGTTAACGCTTTAGGAATATTTACCTTTTGTTTCTTAGGGATGACATTTAGGAAATAGGCATCAAGCAACTCATCACTGTCCAAAATTAAAAACCAGTCAATGGGTAGACAGACATTAGGGAGACAGCGAGTCTCCTTGAACAATGGGGCCATTTCTTTATCAGTATAACCAGCACCCCCACACCCAATTTTAGTAACAAGGAAACGCGTTGTCGGATGAGCTTTTGCGTATGTTATGAACTCATCAACGTAGGGTTTGATTTCATTTAAAGTCAAATGCCGGGTGGGAATGGCATAACATTTTCCTGTTGGACCTGAACTCACACCCCATTTTGCCCCGAAGTGTTCACGGGCGAACAAGGCAGCTCCACTACGATGTTTCCCTTCTCTATTGCATCCGAATACGAAAACCTCACAACTTGAAAGGGAGGTTATTTTTTGGGGAGTGACTCTTCCTACCATAATTAATTCTTTTGATAATTTATTTTCATTTCATTAATAACATGCTCTACTTTTTTCTTAAACCACTTTGGGCTCAGCACGATTACATCTTCTCCATATCGAAGTAGTTCTTGAATGAGCTCATTGTTAGGTTGTACAAGAATGCTGAACTTCGAGGAATTTGCCTCTGTGTCATACTCTTGTTGTGAAGCATGAATGGGAACTGTCCGAAAATAATTCTGACGACCATTGAAGACTTGAAACTTTACAATCTGGGGCCGGCATTTATCAAGCACCAAAATTCCTATTGAAGACGCAAAATACTTTTCTGCATCAAAAGAATCTGGAAGCATAAATTGTTTTTCAGTTATACTTACCTCCTTGATTCTGTCAAGAGCAAAGATTCTTAAGATATCTCTTTCAGGCCGACGTCCAAGGAGATACCACCTTTGCCTATACATTTTAAGACAATATGGCTCGACATCATGAAGTTGGGGACATTCCATCCTAAAACTCTGATATGATATGTTTACCACTCTATCTTGACGCATTGCTTCCATAAGAGGTTTGGTAAACTCTTGACCTATGCATGCAGGCTCCAAAATAACACGATTTCTCAAGGCCTCACAATCCGAAATTGAATTGCTGAGAGTAAGAGCCTCAAGCAACCGGGCTGTAATACCCTCAGGTTGAAACGTATCTTTGTTCCTTATGTGGTATGTCTTTTCTCCATGCCGATCACAGTATATATCTATTCCGAACAACTTCTTTATAGCCTCCTTATGACGATGAAAAGTCCTCTCTGGTATCTCAACCTCCTTATTCTCGTTATATCTGGACACACTCCATTGACGGTTTATCTCGTCACGAGTTATACCGTCTTTGTTATATATCAGGTCTATTAACCAAATATATCGATTGAACAGTTCAGTTTGAGCCATATGTAGAAGAATCAACGGGTGCAAAGTTACTATTAGCAACTGCCATAGTGCGGCAGTTAGAAAAAAAATAACTGTTTCTGCCCTATTCTATCATCATTTTGGGTGAGATCCAGCGGATAGAAGGGTCTTTTTTGAGCCAGGTTAGCTGTTTTATGGCATAGACGCGCGTATTCTTCTGAATGCGCGCAATGGCTTCGTCGAGCGTCATTTTCCCATCGAAGTAGGCGAACATCTCTTTGAGCCCAACGGTGTTGAGCGAGTTGAGCTCGCGTCGTGGGTAGACCCTGCGCGCCTCTTCAACCAAACCGGCCACGATCATCACCTCTACCCTACGGTTGATGCGGTTGAAAAGTTCTTCGCGAGGCCAGTCAATGGCGTATTTCTCTATTCTGAAAGGGCGCTCTGTCTTTCGACCCGTGCGAAGGGATGTGTATGTGCACCCGGCCGACCTGATAATCTCAACGGCATGAAACACACGCTTCATGTTGTTGAGGTCGACGATCTTGTGATATTCAGGGTCGAGACGTTCGAGCTCTGAACGTAGCCACTCGTCTCCGCTGGCAAGCCATTCTTGAGCGAGACCGGTCCGAACGTCGTCGGGGATTGTCGGGATAAGGTCCATTCCGTTACAGAGGGCGTCGACGTACATCATCGATCCTCCGCAGACTACGGCGGTTCCGGTCCGGTCGATCAAGTCGCTGACGATCTTCATCGCGTCCTCCTCGAAACGTGCGGCACTATAATACGCGTCGAGAGGGAGAAACTCGACGAGATGATGATTGACGGCCGAGCGTTCTTCGGGAGTGGGAACGGCGGTTACTATGGGTATCCCCTGATAGATTTGTCTGCTGTCGGCCGAGACGATTTCGGTTCCGAGACGAAGGGCTGTTTCGACGGCGAGGGCCGACTTCCCGGAGGCAGTCGGCCCTGTTATGACGATCATTCGACCTTCGCTCATTACTCGGCGATCAGGCGGCAGATGTTGACAACGACGTCGCGGGCTTTCTCCATAGCCTGGACCGAAACGAACTCGTAACGGCCGTGCATGTTCTCGCCGCCGGCGAAGATGTTGGGACACGGCAGGCCCTTGAACGAGAGCTGCGCACCATCCGTACCGCCGCGGATCGGCTGAACCTTGGGCTCGACACCGGCTTCGCGCATTGCCTTCTCGGCGGTCTCGATGATGTGGATCACCGGCTCGATCTTTTCGCGCATGTTGTAGTACTGGTCATTCATATCGAGCGTCGCGCAACCGTTATATTTCTCGTTGAGCTTGGCGACAGCTTCGGTCATCACTTTCTTGCGCTCTTCGAATTTTGCGCGGTCATGGTCGCGGATGATATACTGGAGGGTGGTCTGCTCTACGCCGCCGTTGATCCCGACAACGTGGAAGAAGCCTTCGTAACCCTCGGTGTGGGCCGGGGTCTCGTTAGCGGGAAGGTAAGTCAGGAATTCGCCTGCGAGGAGAATGGAGTTGACCATCTTGCCTTTGGCAGTTCCGGGGTGAACGTTGCGTCCCTTGATGGTAATCTTTGCTCCGGCTGCGTTGAAGTTTTCGTATTCGAGCTCGCCGACTGCACCGCCGTCCATCGTGTAGGCGAAGTCACATCCGAAGAGTTCAACATTGAACTTGTGGGCGCCGAGGCCGATCTCTTCGTCGGGGTTGAAGCCTACGCGGATCTTGCCGTGTTTGATTTCGGGATGCTCCTGGAGATAGCGCACTGCATCGAGGATTTCCGCGATACCCGATTTGTCGTCCGAGCCGAGAAGGGTCGTTCCGTCGGTTACGATGAGATCCTGACCGAGGTAATTCATCATCTCTGGAAACTCTTCGGGAGTCATCACGATGTTCTCAGCCTCGTTGAGGACGATCGGACCACCCTGATAGTTCTCGACGATGCGGGGGTTCACACCTTTGCCGCTCATGTCGGGAGCGGTGTCCATATGCGCGATGAAACCCACTACGGGGAGTTTCTTGTCGGTGTTGGCGGGGAGAGTGGCGTAGAGGTAGCCATTCTCATCAAGAACGATGTCTTCGAGACCCATCTTCTCGACCTCTTCCTTGAGGAAGCGGGCAAAGACCATCTGGCCCGGAGTCGAGGGAGTAACGCCTGTTTCTTCGTTACTCTGGGTGTCGAACTTGACATAGTTCAGAAATCTTTCGATCAGTGTCATATCTTTTTTATAGTATTAGAATTCAATGAGTTGACGCAATTTGGTGAGGGACGATCACCTCGTCTGGGTCGACCCCAATCCAAATCACGTTACAAACTTAACAAAAAAATTTAACAATCACACCCCGCGTCCCACTATTTTTCACTATTTTTGTAAAAACAAGACACATGCCGATGGCTAAAAGATCTCGAAATTCAAGAAACAGGGGGCTCTCGCCGAGGGCTCTCGTCATTATATTCGCTCTGATTATTATCGTGGGCGTCATAATATGGTTGGCCGGTTCCGATCGATCGGACAAGGCATCTGTGGCCAAAGCGCAGACCACGGCCCCTGCGGTCGCCGGTAGGGAAGGTCTCGCGCTCGAAGTTGCGTTGCCTTCAAGTCTGTCTTCTGAAATAATTGATTATGAGGGCTACACGGTCAGCTTCAATAAGGATAACCACACACCCAATTATTGCGCTTGGGAGCTGACAGCCGATGAGACGAACGGCCAGATAAAACGCTCAAACAAGTTCCAAACCGACTATAAGGTGAAAGGTTGCCCGAGCACTTCCGACTACACCCACTCGGGCTATGACCGAGGACACATGGTGCCGGCCAACGACATGAAGTGGAGCGAACAGTCGATGAACGATTGCTTCTACATGACCAATATTTGCCCGCAACAGCATGAGCTGAACAACGGCGCCTGGAAGACCCTGGAGCTGAAGTCACAGGACTGGGCGCGACGCGACGGAATTCTTTATATCATCGCCGGACCGATTTATACCGACAACGACCGCGAGCGTATAGGAGAGACCGGGGTGCGGGTTCCCTCGTCATTCTATAAGGTTATAGTTGCGCCGAACATTTCCGAACCCCGAGGGATAGCCTTCGTTTACCCCAACATGCAGAGCCCGGGCAACATGAAAGACTATTCCTGTACGATCGACCAGGTCGAGGAGCTGACGGGTCTCGACTTCTTCCCCAATCTCTCGCCCGAACTCGAACACGAAATTGAATCGATAGCCGACTTTAAGGAATGGAACCGGAAAAGATGAATGAACAGAAGAACCTCTCCCCTTTCGCATCAGTCAACGAATCGGAAACAATTGTAGCTGTCGCTACCGCTCCGGGCGTGGGAGGAATAGCAGTAATCCGTCTCTCGGGTCCTCAGGCTTTTGCCATAAGCTCAAAGATTTGGCGTGGAGCGAACCTCTCGGAATCGGAGCCTTATCGCGCCCGGTATGGATCGATTGTAAATCCGGAGACCGACGAAATAGTTGATGAGGTTCTGGCCACCCCTTTTCGCGGCCCGGCTTCATTTACCGGTGAAGACACGGTTGAGTTCGCAGTACATGGCTCGCGATGGATTCAGCGTGAGGTTGTCAGACTCTTGATTGACGCCGGCGCAAGGATGGCCGACCATGGCGAATTCACCCAACGCGCCTTTCTCAACGGCAAACTCGATCTCGCGCAAGCCGAAGGTGTCGCCGACCTCATAGCCTCTTCAAGCCGTGCGGCCCATAGGCTCGCCATCTCTCAGACTCGCGGTGGTTTCTCGAAGCGACTCGAGGAGCTCAGGGAGAAGCTTATCGAGTTCGCCTCGCTCCTCGAGCTTGAACTCGACTTCTCGGAAGAAGACGTTGAGTTTGCCGACCGTACACGTCTGCGCGAACTGGCTGAAGAAACCTTGAATACTGTCAGGCGCCTTGCCGACAGCTACTCGGCCGGACGAGCGTTGAAGGAGGGAGTGCCGGTCGTGATTGCCGGTGTACCCAACGCCGGTAAATCTACTCTGCTCAACGCCCTGCTCGGAGACGACAAAGCGATTGTGTCGGACATTCCCGGAACAACGCGCGACGTTATAGAAGACACCATTGAGCTCGGCGGCATACTGTTCCGATTCATCGACACCGCCGGTCTGCGCGACACGTCAGACGAAGTTGAGCGACTCGGAATCGAACGTACGCACCGTCACATAGAACGCGCCGCCATAGTCATCCGTCTGCTCGACGCCACACGTCCCTTCGAATCCCAATTACCCGCCCTACCCACCGTTGATACCTTGCCCGACACAGCAACTTTGTTGACAGTGATCAATAAGACTGACGCGAACGTTGAACCCAACCCAAGCTTCGAAGTTATTACTGACACCGAAGTCAGTCTCTCTGACACATCCATTGCGCCGGCTGTAAAGATCGAACCCATTGCGATTTCAGCTAAGACAGGAGCTGGTATTGACAAGCTGATCCAAGTCTTGATAGACGCCGCGACACCTCACACCGAGGCCGACTTGACGGTTACCAACGCCCGCCATTACGAATCGCTCGTACGCGCCGCCGACTCACTTCAGCGCGCCAAAGACGCCCTCTCGACCACCCTCTCGGCCGACTTCATAGCCCAGGACATCCGCGAGGCCCTCCACCACCTCGGCGCCATCACCGGCGCCATCACCACCCCCGACCTCCTCCACTCCATCTTCGCCCGCTTCTGCATCGGAAAATAGTAAACGATTACGCCGCCGACATCGTAACGACATACC